>CANRFC010000032.1 GCA_947629795.1 uncultured Oscillospiraceae bacterium | reverse complement strand
ACCGCAAACAGGGCGAGAGGCCAACCCCTTTGGGCTGACCTCTCGTCTCTTTTTTTACTCATTTTGCAACGGGCCCTGGTTTAGTCGTTCCTAGTGTAGAAAGTGGTTCGCCCGGTGCCGTGGCGAGTCAGCGCACCCTCCTTCACCAGCTTGCGCAGGGCGTTTTCCACCGAGGCTATACTGATGGAGGGGCATAATTCCATGATCTCGCTCTTGGCAAACTTGCCAATCTTCCTCTGTACCGCCCGGCGAACTAACTCGATGGAAGGGAGTTTTTCGCCCACAAGTGCCACCCGATCCTCAAAGTCCCGATAGGCGGCCAGGACGGTGCCCAGGATATATTTCACAAAGGGCAAGGGGTCATTTTGCCCCTCGTGCCAGTTTTGGGATGCAACCTGGAGCACATCGTAGTAGGCGCCTTTGTTGCGTTCGATCTTGGCCTCCAGGCTCACATACCGACCCACCACATAGCCGCTGCGGTAGAGCAGAAGAGTGGTAAGCAGCCGACCCATTCGTCCGTTTCCATCGTTGAAGGGGTGAATACAAAGGAAATCGTTGATAAAAATGGGGATCAGGAGCAGAGGATCGACCCTGCCATCGTCTATTGCTTTGTTGAAGGTCGCACATAGAGTCTCCACCGCCCTCGGCGTTTCATAGGGCTCCAGAGGGGTGAACCGGGTGAAGGTGGTGCCATCGGGCCGGGTTTCGCTGATATAGTTCTGCACATTTTTGAACCGTCCCCCAATGCTCCGGCCAGAGTAGCGGTAGAGCATTTGGTGAAGCTGAAGGATGTAGTTGCTGGTGATAGGGATATATTCATAGCTCTCATGAATGGTGGCCAGAACATCCCGATAGCCGATAATCTCCTCCTCATCCCGGTTGCGGGGAGTAGTCTTTTCCTCGCAGAGCTGCCGTACCCGTGTGGAGGTAGTCACGATGCCCTCAATTTTGTTGGATGCCTCAGTGCTCTGCACTTTGGCGATCTCCACCAGCTTTTCCAGTACAGCTGGCTTTTGAGCCAGAAACATCTCCTGCCGGCCCTTGCACTCGTGGATCTGAGCAACAAGCGACAACACCTCACCGTCCCATACCTGCTCTCCCAGACGGTCATAGTTGAACTCTCTCATTCCCCTAGCCCCCTTTCTTTTCCCATAATTTTACCTCTGCTTTAGGGGAAAGTCAAGATGGTGCACTTGCTTTCTCCTAATTATACCCTTTCTTTAGGGGGAATATTCGCTGGTGAGGGGAAATGGTCATTCCCGCAACGCCTTGTGTCCCAATGGTTCCAGATAAAGTCAAAAATTTTTTCAACTTTTTATGTAAAATGTGAAAAAATAAAGTGACTGCTCTATTTTTATGCATGCTATGTTAAAGATTGGTTGACTTTTCCTGATTCTCGTGATACAATTAAAGAAATTCTTTTATGGGGCGGTTTGATGAGCTATTTATCGCAGTGCATGGATGAATTCTTCACCTCCAGCAAAACATTGGCATATTCTACTGAGAACCATGTTAGGAAGTTCGTTGCCTATATTGAAGGACTCGGCGGCACAAAAGCGGATAGCCTGAAGTCAATAGTAAGGGAGGACGTTGAAGAATGCGTGGGTTATTACCATAGGCGTGGGTCGATATGTTCCGTCAACTCATTGGACAATCATCTTAATGCCCTAAAAAGTTTTTATACATTTCTTGATAAAAACTATAAGGGCGATAATATTTTTCATTTGATAAAGGATTGGAACGTTTTCCGTCAAACCATGATCGACCGGTATAATCTAATTGAGGCGCGGCCAAAGGACTATCTTCTTAATGAGGATATTTGTAATTTATTGGAATACTTCAATTCTCAGCCTGACGAGTACCCTGCTCTGGCTATATTCTGCAAACTTATGCTTGTGGCTCCAGCCAAGCGCACAGTGTTGGCAAATCTTTCCCGGGAGAATTTCTCTTTTGATTACAGAGAGATGCGTGTTAACGGTGTTGACATTGAGCTCCCCATAGCGTTGTCCAGGTCCATTACGCACGAGATGAGGCGGAGCAAACCTTTAGAGACAACAAGTTCCATCTTTGCGCAGATTGTGGGAAGTGAAAAGTTTAAGGGCGAAACGTTCAATAATCAGCTATACTACGCCCTCCAAAAATCCGGCTATGCTGTTCCTGAGGGTAAGCATTCCTTTGCCGTCGAAGCTATCCGCATTTCGGCAATCCTCAATCTTTTTTCCCAAAATGTAAACCTATATGCCATATCCAAGGTTGCAAGCATCACCGTACAAGGTGTTTGGAATCTTGTAGAGAAGTATGCTGGAGATATCGCAAAAGCTAAGATCAGCCAGCAGATACAGGATGGGGTGTGTCAATGCAGCTACTATGAGTTCCTTTAACGCCTGCAAAGCAATTAGAAGAAAGGGCAATAGTTGTGGAACTCATTACCTATCAGAAATGCGGAGGAATTGTACGCACGAAGACGGTTGCTCGCCCTCACTGCGGAGTTTCCGTTGCTATTTCAGAATTACTACTTATCCGGAAGGAAAAGCTGGCACGCCAACCGCAATAGTGCACCTTGTATTATTATGCTGGCATTGCGATAGCTGTATCGAAGGTCTTGCTGGAAATGACCAAGCCAGAGCCGTGTAACATTTTCCGAGCAATTTTACTGATCGTTGTAACAAAATTCCGCACAAAGTTCCAAAAGGAAGGAGATGAGCCGGGTGGAGCATCGTGAGCAGAACCACCAGACCGAGCCGTGGCAGGAGAGCTTAGAAACCTATATTCGAGAGGGTGAGCCGGAGCAGGCGGAAAAGAGTCTGGCTTGGCAGACCGCCATCGGGTTGCAGGATGTGGACGGACTGAAGACCTCCGACTACCTGCTGGAGACAGCCAAGGCCCACATTGACGGCGACATCGACATTGCCACTGCCAAGCGGCGCATTGACAGTTATTATGAGGAACAGGCTGTCCGCAAGAGCATAGAGGTCGATGCCGAGGAGGCTGACAAGGTCTCTGCCCGGATCGTGGAGGTCCTGGCCGAACGTGCTTTTCAGCTGTCTCCGGCGGAGTTCATCTCTATCCACAAGCGCCTGTTCACCGGCGTTTTCTCCCATGCCGGTAGGTTGCGGGACTACAACATCACCAAGAAAGAATGGGTCCTGAACGGTGGCACGGTGCTCTACGCCTCGGCGGACAGCCTCAAGGCCACCTTGGAGTACGACTTCAATCAGGAGAAAGCCTTTTCCTACGCTGGGCTCTCGCTGCCCGATTCTATCCGCCACCTGACCGGTTTCATTTCCGGCGTCTGGCAGATCCATCCCTTTGGCGAGGGCAACACCCGGACTACTGCCGTATTTGCCATCAAATATCTGCGATTCTTGGGCTTTGATGCGAAAAACGACCTGTTTGCCCAGCACTCCTGGTACTTTCGCAACGCCTTGGTCCGGGCCAACTACACAAATTTGAGTACCGGCGTACATGCTGATCCGGTCTACCTGGAGCACTTCTTTGAGAACCTTCTGCTGGGCGCTGACCATCCTCTGAAAAATCGATTCCTGCATATCAATTACCAGCCAGCGGAAGTTCCAAAGTACAAAAATTGCACTTTGGATTGCACTTTGGAGGAGCTGGCGCTCCTGCGGGCGGTGGCCGTGCAGCCGTCCATCACCCAGCAAGAGCTGGCTCGGAAAATTGGCAAATCTCCCCGGACGGTCAAGAGCATGACGGTAAGGCTTCAAGAGAAGGGCATCCTTACCCGGGAAAACGGCAAGCGCAATGGCCGTTGGGTGGTAAAAGGTGAGCTGAACTGACACGGCCAAATGGCTTAAATGAGAGCGGCGCAGGATGGATCCCTGCGCCGCTTTTGCCTGACTTCATTAGATTTTTGTCGCCCTGTCACATAACGAATGATTGAGCAAAGCAGCACTGTTATCCATTGCCTTCTCGCTGAGGAATTACCCCCAGCCGTTGTGATCTTGACACCAATGGCCCCCGAGTTCTGCCGTGGGCGGTTGCCAACTGAGGAATGGTTTGACCTGCGTGGTAGCCATCCAAAAGGCGCTGCTCTTCTTTCTGCTTCTCTCATTGTGGCGGAAGGCCACACCTTATGAAAGAGCGTATATAGCTTCCAAAGTGCAAATTTGGCACTTTCTTTGTGTGTCCTGAGACCTGTGGGAGTGGCGAAAAAGCGAAAAGGGGCGAGAGAAGCCAATCATCACCATTGCAAAAGAAAGGGGCGCATTGCAAATGGGCTGCCGAAAGCAGTCCGCCCCGTGCAGCCTTCTGCCGGATCTGCGGGTGGGCGGAGATGGGTAATGATGAGCAGTCGACTCAGTGATCCGGGCTTATTGTTTTGTCCCCCAAAGCCCCCTTCCCGAAGAGGGCACCGGAGCATGGAGCCGGACAGGTCCCGCCGCAGGAGCGGGGACGGTTTGGGCGGTCAGCTCACCCGCCCACGATGGTGCCGCCGTTGGGGTGGAGGACCTGGCCGGTCATGTAGCTGGAGTCCTCCGAGGCCAGGAAGACGTAACAGGGGGAGACCTCACAGGGCTGCCCCGCCCGGAGCATGGGGACCTGGGAGGTCTTCACCCCAAAGGTGCGCACCTCCTCGGCGGAAAAGGAGGAGGGGATGAGGGGGGTCCAGATGGGGCCGGGAGCCACGGCGTTGACCCGGATGCCCTGTTGGGCCAGGGAAAGGGAGAGGGAGCGGGTGAGGGCCACGATAGCCCCCTTGGTGGCGCTGTAATCCATGAGGTCCTTGTGGCCCTGGTAGGCGGTGACCGAGGCGGTGTTGATGATGGCGCTGCCCCGTCTGAGGTGGGGCAGGGCGGCCTGGATGAGATAGACAAAGGAGAAGAAATTGTTCTGAAAGATAAATGTAAGCTGCTCGGGAGGGATATCCAGGATGCTGTGGCGGATGATCTGCACCCCGTGGTTGTTCACCAGGATGTCCAGCTTGCCGAAGCAGGCCACGGTCCGCTCCACGCAGCTCTTGGCGAAGTCCGGGTCCTTCAGATCTCCCCGGAGCAGCAGGCAGCGCCCGCCCAACTGCTTGATCCGCTGGGCGGTCTCGTCGGCGTCGGTATCCTCGTCGTAATAGACCAGGGCCACCTCGGCTCCCGCCTTCACAAAGTCATAGGCCACCGCCCGGCCGATGCCGCTGTCGCCGCCGGTGATGAGGGCGGTCTTGCCCTCCAGCTTCCGGCAGGTCCTGCCACACTCGGACACGGGCCGAGGGTCCATGACATACTCCAGGCCGGGCAGGCGGTCCTGATGCTGGGGCGGGAAGGGAGCTGCGCTCTCTCCGGCCCTGGCCGGCTCATAGGGACTCGTTTTTCTGCATTCCATTGGCTGACACCTCCGAATCATGGTATGCCCCGGAGAGGGGAGCGGTTCGGGACAAAGAGTGAAAATGGCATTGACAAATGGCGGAAACGTGGTAGACTATTCAATAGTTAGTAATGACTAACTTTAATATGGAAAGGATGATCACAATGGTCCAGATCACGGTAAAGGTGGAGGGGATGGCCTGCGGGATGTGCGAGAGCCACGTCAACGACGCAGTGCGGCGGGCGTTTCCGGTGAAGAAGGTCACGTCCTCCCACAAGAGGGGAGAGACCGTCATCCTGGCGGAGGAGAACATCAGCGTGGAGCAGCTCCGCTCCGCCATCGAGCCCATGGGCTACCGGGTGCTGGACGCTGTGTGCGGGCCCTATGTGAAAAAAGGGCTGCTCGGCTTTGGCAGGTAGGCGGACATGCGGTACGGTGTGATGCCCCGGCTGATGTGGGCGGTGTTCCGGGACTCCTTCACCAGGGAGCTTCCCCGGCTCACCGATACCCCGGCGGAGCCCTTGATGGAGAAGGCCCACAGACGCTACCGGGAGATCCTGGCCCCCATCCCGGAATTCGAGCGGGGCGACCGCTTTTTGGTGAATATCCTCAGCGCGTCCATGCTTGCGGCGGTCCTGCTGGAGCTGCCCAAGCGGCCTCCGGTGGCGGCGGTGGCGGATTATTATCACCACGCCATGACGGACAACGCTGTTATGAAGCGGTTTTTGAAGCGGAACAGCTATACCGCCAAGGCCCAGGCGAAACTGGCCCGTCAGGCCCGGGACAGCGTGGACCGTTCTGCGGCCAATCCCTACACCTGGTGCTTTACCTACGAGCCGGGGCCGGACCTGACCAGCTACACCGCCAATTTTACGGCCTGCGGTATTTTGCACCTGTTGGGTACCCTGCGGCTGGGCGAATACGTCCCGGCCATGTGTACCTACGACTACGAGATGGCGCAGCAGTCCGGGACCCAGTTCACCCGGGAGTACACCCTGGCCGGGGGCGGGCCGTGCTGCGACTGCCATTATCAGAAGAGGGGATGACGCCGTGGGCCGCCGCGATGAGGTCAAAAATGCCTACAGAGCCCTGGGTGGGGAGGCCACCTTCTATGACGGCATGATCACCTGCTCCACCCTGCCGGGCAAGGCGGTGTGCCGCCTGGTGTGGGGCATGGGCAAGGAGGAAAACCAGGCGTATCTGGAAAAGGCCCTGTCCGGCATCCCGGAGGGCTTTTCCGGGACGCTCCTGGAGGTGCCGGTGGGCACCGGGGTGCTGACCATGCCCGTCTACCGGACCCTGCCCCGGGCCGACGTCACCTGCCTGGACTACTCCCCGGACATGATGGAGCGGGCCCGGCGCCGCGCCCCGGACAACGTGCGGTTGGTCCGGGGGGACGTGGGAGCGCTGCCCTTTGCGGACGGCAGCTTTGACATCGTTCTCTCCCTCAACGGCTTCCATGCCTTCCCGGACAAGGAGGCGGCCTATGGGGAGACTTATCGGGTATTGAGGCCCGGCGGGACCTTCTGCGGCTGTTTCTACATCAAGGGTGAGGACCGCCGCACCGACTGGTTCGTGGACAAGCTCTACACCCCCAAGGGCTTCTTTACCCCGCCCTATGAGACCGCGGAGAGCCTGTGGCGGCGCCTGGAGGAAATGTACGCCCGGGTGTCTTTGGCGACCGTGAAGGCCATGGCCTGCTTTGCCTGCGTGAAGGGGGAGAGAAGGTGAGACGTTCTGCTTGTGAGACCGTGATATGGCTTGCCATGGCGCCGGCGGCGCTGGGATATCTGAGAGAGACGGAACCGGACTGGAACATTTCCGGCCTGAAGCGAGGGGCGGGGGAGACCTACCGGCAGATGATCGGTCGGACACCGGATATCGGCTCTCTGAAGGAGAACTCCCTGCGGATCTGCCTGGCCGCCGGGATGCTGTGGCTGTCCTTTTACGAGGCGGCTGAGGGGGCCGTGAGCGAGGAGCGCTTCGGCGGCATGGTGGAAGCCAGCATGAACGCACCTCTGGTGAAGGCGTCCTTTACCGGCAAAGCAAAGAGCGCGTTTACCCTGAAAGCCCAGAAAAAGCGGGCAGCCGATGCGGTGCGGGCCAACGCCGGGCCGGGCGGTGCGTTCAACTGGAAGGCGGCGGTCATCCTGGGCCGGGACGCGGACGAGTACACCATCCTCTACCGCCGGTGCGGCCTGTGTGCCTTGGGAAAGCAGGAGGGGCTTTCCCATCTGGTACCCTATATGTGCGCCGTGGACACCCTCTCCTTTGACTGGATGGGCGGCCGGCTCTACCGGACCCAGACCCTGGCCTCCGGCGGGGAGGAGTGCGATTTTTACATCTGCCGCAAGGGCTCCCGCTGGGACCGGGAGCGGCGAGGGGGAGGGTGAGGGGATGCAAAAACAATACTTTACCCCCGAAAAAGACGGCTTCTACGGGGTCTTCTACCCGAACGCTACCCCCGTCAAAAAGGCGTTTATCGCCATGCTTGGGGACTCCTCGGAGGACCGCATGGTGATCTCCGGGGTGAAGTGGCTGCACAAGCGGGGCTGCAGCGTGATGGCCATGTCTCCGGGGAAGAAGGACTACGGACACCACGACTATCCCCTGGAACGGGTCGGGAGGGCCGTTGAGGTCCTGAAGGCCTGGGGGAACGAAAAACTGGGTATCGTGGGGCCTCCACCACGGGCATGGTGGCCCTGGCGGCGGCGTCCCTCTTCCCGGACCTCACCCTGACCATTGCCCTCACCCCGCCGGACTTCATCATGGAGGGCTTTTACCGGGGGGACCGGGACGGGGCCGGGGAGTGGCCCTCCGACGGCTCCAGCCTGTCCTGGCAGGGGAAGAGCTTGCCCTATCTGCCCTACGCCTACCGCCATCCCCAATACTGGCAGCAGATGATGGCAGACGGCAAGGCCGGCGGCGACCGGATCGCAAGCCGGCCCATGTTTGACGCCTCCGAGCGGCTCCACCCCATTCAGGAAGCGGAAACCATCAAGGTGGAGGACATCAGGGGCAAGGTCATCTTCGTGGGCGCGGAGGACGACGTGCTGTGGGACACCTGCAAATACATCCGCCGGATGCTCTCCCGGCTGAACGCACTGCCCCACCGATGCCGGGCGGAGGCCCTGCTCTATGACCACGGCACCCACTTCGTCTTTCCCCAGTCCATGCTGAAGACCATGCTCCCGGTGGGCTCGGAGCTGCTGATCCGTCTGATGTTCCGGGCAGGACGGGAGTACCCCGGGGAGTGCAGACAGACCCGGATCGACATTGACGAAAAGCTGACCCGCAGCATTTTGGAGTGGTGAATGGAGAGATCAAATGAAAGCTACTCTCATCTTATCATTGACCCTGATGGCGGCGCTGTTTTTGATGCTCTGGGCGGCGGTGGCCCTGGTGCAGTCCAAAAAGCTCTTCACCACCGCCCCCAAGGATATCCAGGCGGCGGTGCGGGACCACCCGGAGCGGTTCCCCGGAGCCCACGCTCTGGGCTGGTGCTGCCTGGCGCTGTGCGTGCTGGCCTTCGGGGGGACCTTTGTCTACGCCGGGTGGGATGGAATACGCCATAGCTACGGCTTCTGGCAGTTCTTCGGAAGATTTCTGGCTATGCTGTATCTGCTGAAGGCCTTTGACATCGTGTGTTTCGATTGGCTTCTGCTGACAAGATCCCGCTTTTTCCAGCACTACTACCCGGAGACCGAGGGCTGCGCCGGGTACCACCAGTTTGGCTTCAACCGGAAGGGACAGTTGACCCGGATCGTGCTGTTCCCCTTTGTGTCCCTGCTGCTGGCGTGGGTCTGCACGCTGTTGTGACCTTGAAAGGGAGAAAACATGCTCCTGATTATCCAACTTTGCCTTTTCTTCGCCCTGTTCACCGCGCTGGTGTACCTTTTCACCGGGGGCAAGGCGGTCAACGCCCTGTACTTCTATCCCAAGCCTGTGCAGGAGCGGGCCTTTGCGATCGGTTTGGCAGACCGGGCGGATGTGGCGCGGAAGCACAGGCGGTTCCTGACCCTCTTTCCACTTATGATGCTCGCCGTCCTGCTGCTGATCATCGGGGCCTGGAACGGCGTACGGGACTTCAAGACCGCGTACCTCCAGTCGCTCCTGCTCCTGGAGGGGATGAACTGGTATGACGGCGTTGTCATCGACCGGCTCTGGGTGGGACACAGCAGGTTTTGGGTGCTCCCCGGCACGGAGGATATCCCCTTTGTACAGACCTGGCCCCAGGTGCTGAAAAAGCGGGGGAAGCTGACGCTGGTCTGGATTGTGGGCGCCGCCGCGGTGGCGGCACTGGTGGTATGGATCTTTTGAGAGAAAGGGTGGCAATATGTCAAAACAGGCGTCGGAATTTCAGGAAAAGACCATGTCCCGGTTCTTCCGGGGCAAGGAGATCTTCAAGCCGCTGAACACGGGACACATTGACGAGCGGGTGAGCTGTGTCCGGGAGTTCGTGGCCAACATCTTCTTCTATACGAAAAACGGCGTCACCGTCATGCTTGACGCGGGCTATAATTACGGCCGGCTTCGGGAGAAGATGGGCTGGCTGGACCTGGACCCCGCCGCCATCCGGCACATCCTCATCACCCACCAGGACACCGACCATGTGGGGGCGGTGGAGCGGGACAGCGGCGGACTGTTCCGGGAGGCCACCCTCTACATAGGCCGGGAGGAGGACCGCTACCTCACCGGAGAGAAACGCCGCCGGGTGATTTTCGGCCTCTACAAGCTGCCCCAGGTCCTCATCGACAATTCCAAGGTGCTTTTGCGGGATGGGCAGCTCATCGACATCGGGGGCATCAGGATCGAGTGCTTCCTGGTCCCCGGTCACACCTGGGGCCACATGGTCTACCTCATCGACGACGCCTACCTGTTCACCGGAGACACCCTCTGGCTGGGCCCGGACGGCGGGTACAGCTTCATCAACATGCTGGCCGAGAGCA
Organism: uncultured Oscillospiraceae bacterium; assembly: GCA_947629795.1. Taxonomy (GTDB): domain Bacteria; phylum Bacillota; class Clostridia; order Oscillospirales; family Oscillospiraceae; genus Vermiculatibacterium. The sequence goes on along the minus strand of CANRFC010000032.1, from coordinate 24,273 downwards.
ACGGGGTGGCTGTCCGGTCCCTGGCCGCCTTGGAGGATAAGCTGCGTCAGCGCGGCCTGAGCCCTGTCATCATCACCGGCCACACCGGATGGACCAACGACCTGGACTTTGCCTTCGCCCACCGGGACAGGGTGTGCAGCGCCTTTGTCCGGCAAAAGCCCCACGACCCAAGCGCTCCCTATGACGCCTATGACGAGTCGGAGGACACCGAGGAAAAGGCCCGCTCCGGCCGACTCCCGAAAGTGAGGAAACTGCAATGAATGAGACATTCCGCATGAAGACCGACGGCTTCCACGCCGAACTGTTCTGCCCCCGGCAGGACGGATATCCGGGCAGGGTGCTCATCTGTTTCGGCGGCAGTGACGGGAACTTTGAACTGGCCCGGGCCCTGGCGGCGGTCTTTCAGGAGCGGGGCCTGACCGCTCTGGCTCTGGCCTATGTGATGGAGGAGGGCCTGCCCGACCGGTTCTTCCGGGTGCCCATCGACCCCCTGGAGGCGGCGGCCGGGCGGCTCCATGAGATGGGCTATGAAAAGGTGGGCCTGTGGGGCATCTCCAAGGGGGCGGAGCTGGCCCTGCTGGCAGGGAGCCTGCTGCCGGGGCTGGTCAACGCCGTGGCGGCGGTGGCCCCCATGAGCACCGTGTGCCAGGGCTTTGCCAAGGGGAAGGGCATCGAGCTGATGCCGGGAAGCTCCTGGAGCTTTCACGGTCGGGAGGTGCCCTACACCCCCTTCGGGTATGAGAAGACCCCCTACGGCGCCATCCTTTGGAAGAGCCTGAAGGCCCGGGAGGTCACCATGTTCGACCTGTATCTTCCTATGGTGAAAGGCCCCGTCCCTGATGCGGTCATCCGGGCGGAGCATATCACCGGCCCCATCCTGCTCATCTCCTCCAAGCTGGACACCATGTGGCCCTCGGAGCCGGCGGCGGAGGAGATCATGAAGCGCCTGAAGGAGAAGAACTTCTCCTATCCCTGTCAGCACCTGAGCTACGACTATGGAAGCCACCTGTTTGTCCCCATGGAGCTGCCCATGGCGAAGTTCTTCCGGGGGGACCGGGGAAGGAACAGGGAGCCGGGCCGCAAAGCCCGGATGGACTCGTTGGAAAAGACCCTGGAATTCGTTTCCAGGTGGTAGAGAGGTGCCTTATGTCTGAGCTGAAAAAACATACCGTCCAGCACACCCTCTGTATGCCTCTGCGGGGACGGATGATCGCCGCGCGGAAATACCCCGACCTGTTTCCGGACCGGGACGCGGAGCGCATCGTCCGGGAACTGGGAGAGGACCTCGCTCAAAATGGGCTCTACCGCCTGCAGTATATGTGGATGAACTGTGTCATCCGCCAGTATGATCTGGCCTGGGAGATCAACGAATATCTCAGGCTCCACCCCGGAGCCGCCGTGGTGGAGCTGGGGGCGGGGCTCTCCTGCCTGCGGCGGCAGATGGGAAACGATACGAATCCCTGGTATTGCCTGGACATGGCCGACGTCATCGCCCTGCGGGAGCAGCACATCCCCAGGGGGGAGAAGGAGCACAATGTGGTCTGCGATCTGAACGATCTCTCCTGGTTCGACAAAATTGACTTTGACCCTGCCGAGGGCATCGTGTTCACCGCCGGCGGGCTGTTCTACTACTTCCAAAAGGAGCAGGTCCGCCGCCTTTTTTGCGCCATGGCGGAGCGGTTCCCCGGCGGCATGCTCGCCTTCGACGGGGTGAACGCCCTGGGCCTGAGGGGAGTGAGCGCCGAGGTCAGGCTGGCCGGGGAGAGGGCCGGGTCCTATTTCTCTCTGGAGCGCCCCAAGGAGGAGCTGGAGAGCTGGTCGGAGCGCATTGTCAACGTCACCGAAAAGGACTATGCCGACGGTTACCTGAAGGGCGGTTACCGTAAGACCCCGGTGACCCGGCTGTTCAACCGGGTCATGCGGACCTTCCACATGAGCTTCATGCTCCATGTGGAGTTCCGGGCGGAATGACAGGAAAGGCCGGGAAAAGTTTGAAACGGGGCTTGACAACGGGTCCGGCATCTGGTATTATCTTATCAGTTAGTTATAGCTAACTCAAAAAAGACTCCTCAGCCAAAGCCATTTTGTGTTGCCCAACACCAAAAGGATCGGGCGCTCCCGCGCCATGAGGGAGCGCCTCTTATCTCCACAGGAGTTAGCTATAACTAACTAATTTTTTTGAAAAGAGAGGGATCGCCGTGTCTCTGGAGGAATCCCTGGTGGAACACTGTGCCCCCACGCTGGCGGGGCTCAAGACGGCCAGCCTGTACCGCTTTTTCCCGGAGAATGTCCGGCAGTTCGCCCTTCAGATGAAGCTGTGGCGGGCGTGGTTTGCCCGCTGCGGACTGTGCCTGACCGTGCTGCGGGGGAGCAGGGAGAACAACGATTATCTCCTGTATCTCTACCGGCCCCGGGCCCTGGAGCGGGAGCTGGGGCAGCCGGAGGTCCGGGCCTTCCTCCGTGCTTTGGGTTACGATGTGTCCCAGGGGAGCGGGGGACTTCTCCGGCAGCTTGGAGTGCGTCTGCGGACCTGCCGGGATTTTCCCCACGAGATCGGCGTCTTTCTGGGCTATCCCCTGGAGGATGTGCGGGGCTTCATGGAGAATCAGGGCAGGAACTACACCTGCTGCGGCTGCTGGAAAAGCTACGGGGACCCCGCCCAGGCCCGCCGCCGTTTTTCCAGCTACCGCGCCTGTACGGCGGCCTATAAGCGGCGGTATGCCGGCGGAATGGGCGTTGCACAGCTCACGGTGGCGGTCTGATCGGCCAAATTTGACAAAGGAGGTCTCCGCGTTGAAAAAACCATCCAACCTGTCCCAGCTCATGGGTCACGCCGGGGGGTACCGGTATCTGACGTACCTGTCCCTCCTGCTGAGCATCATCAGCGCCGTGCTGGCCCTGTTCCCCTTCGTATTTCTCTTTTATATCATCCGGGAAGTACTTGAAGTGGCTCCCGATTATGCCCAGGCCACCGGGGTCATCCGCAACGGCGCCCTGGCGGTGGCCTTTGCGGTGGTGTCCATCCTGGTCTACATCGGCGGCCTGATGTGCTCCCACCTGTCAGCCTTTCGCATCGCGGCAAATCTCCGCAAGACGCTGATGGCCCACATCGCCCGGCTGCCTCTGGGCTTCATCGGGGAAATGGGCAGCGGAAAGATCCGCCGCATCGTCAACGACTCCAGCGCCGCCACCGAGACCTATCTGGCCCACCAGCTTCCGGATATGGCGGCGGCCGTTGCCACCCCCATCTGCATGGTGGTCATGCTCTTTCTCTTTGACTGGCGGTTCGGCCTGGTGAGCCTGATCCCCATTGCCCTGGGCTTTGCCGCTATGTTCCAAATGGCCGGCCCCGGTATGGCGAAGGATATGAAGGACTACAACGATGCCCTGGCGGACATGAACAACGAGGCGGTGGAGTACGTCCGGGGGGTGCCGGTGGTCAAGACCTTCGGCCAGAGCGTCCACACCTTCAAGCGCTTCAAGGCCACCATCGACAACTACTACAAGTACTGCGTGGGCTACTGCAAAAAGTGCCGGGGCCCCATGATGGTCTACACGGTGTTCATCAACAGCGCCTTTGCCTTCCTCATCGTCCTGGCCCTGATCCTCACCGGGGACGGTCCGGTGGCCCGGCCGGTGCTGCTGAACTTCCTTTTTTACGTGCTCTTCACGCCCATCATCGCTACTGCTATGTCCAAGGTCATGTACATGAGCGAGAACGGCATGGTGGTGGACGATGCGCTGACGCGTATCCACTCCATCCTGGATGAGGAACCGTTGAGCGGACCCGATAAGGGCAAGGTCCCGGCGGACAACTCGGTCACGCTGGACAACGTGACCTTCCGCTACCGGAATGCTGCAGAGGATGCCCTGAAGGGTGTGAAGATCCGGGTCGGGGCGGGGGAGACAGTGGCCCTGGTGGGTCCCTCCGGCGGGGGTAAGACCACTGTGGCGGGGCTCATCTCCCGGTTCTGGGATGTGACCGGCGGCGCCATCTCCATCGGCGGCGTCAACGTAAAGGAGCTCTCCCAGGAGACCCTGGCGGACACTGTGGCCTATGTCTTTCAGGACAGCCGCCTGCTCAAGACCTCCATTCTGGAGAACGTGCGCCTGGCCCGGCCTGACGCCTCCCGGCAGGAGGTGGAGCGGGTCCTGCATGAAGCCCAGTGTGACGACATCCTTGCCAAGCTGCCCAATGGAATTGATACCGTCATTGGCACCAAAGGCGTCTACCTTTCCGGCGGCGAGCAGCAGCGCATCGCCATCGCCCGGGTGATGCTGAAAAGCGCCCCCATCCTCATTTTGGACGAGGCCACGGCTTTTGCCGACCCAGAGAATGAAGCCCTGGTGCAGCGGGCCTTTGAGCGGCTCTCTCAGGGCAGGACGGTCATCATGATCGCCCACCGTCTGACCACCGTCAGGCGGGCCGACCGCATCTTTGTCCTGCGGGAGGGCCGTGTGGAGGAGAGCGGCACCCACGACGCCCTGGTGGAGCAGGGCGGGCTCTATGCCAGGATGTGGCAGGACTATCAGACCTCTGTGACCTGGAAGGTAGGTGGGGCGAAATGATCGAGACACTGATGAAACGCTTTGCCCTCTCAGAGGAGGGCGCCAAGGGGCTGGTCAAGGCAACCATTGCCTGCGGGGTGGCGGACCTGGCCCTCATGCTCCCGGTGGGACTGCTCTACGCCCTGGTCTGCGACTTCCTCAGCGGCGGCGGAGCCCTTCGGGGATACGCCTTTTACGGCCTGGGCATCGCCGGGGCCCTGGCCCTGGTGCTCCTGACCGAGTTCTGGAAGTATAACGCCACCTATTTTTCCACGTACCGGGAGTCCGGAGAGTGCCGCATCCGCCTGGCGGAGAAGCTGCGGCGGCTGCCCCTGTCCTTCTTCGGACAAAAGGACCTGGCCGACCTGACCAACACCATCCTGGGAGACGTGCAGACCGCCGAGCAGATGTTCTCCCACTATGTCCCCCAGTTCTACGGCTCCATCCTCTCCACCTGCTTGGTGGCGGTCGGCCTGCTCTGTTACGATGGGCAGATGGCCCTGGCCGCCCTGTGGGTCCTGCCTGTGGCGCTGGTGATCGTGGGGGTCTCCAAGAAGACGCAGAACTATTTCACCCGCAAGCAAAGCGCCGCGCTGGTTTCCGTTGCAGACGGCGTGCAGGAATGTCTGGAGACCGTCCGCGATTTGAAGAGCAACAAAGCGGAGCAGGCATATCTCGACGGTTTGAACAAAAAAATAGATGCGCTGGAAGGCCGAATGATAAAGAGTGAACTGGGCGCCGCCATGTTTGTGGTCCCGGCCCAGATGATCCTGAAGCTGGGCATGGCCTCCACAGCCCTGGTGGGGAGCATGCGCCTTGTCAGCGGGGAACTCTCCCTGCCCCTCTTCGCCCTGTTCCTGCTGGCGGTCTCCCGGCTCTATGAGCCCCTGTCCTTCTCCCTGCAAAACCTGGCGGCCATGAACTCCCTGCAGGTGAACATCGACCGCATGAACGAGATCGATCACTGCGCCGAACAGGGCGGCGGGGGATCGTTCGCTCCCAAGGGCTACGACGTGGTCTTTGACCACGTGGGCTTCACCTACAACAGCGGCGAGACCGTGCTGAAGGACGTCTCCTTCACCGCCCGCCAGAGTCAGGTCACCGCCCTCATCGGCCCCAGCGGAGGCGGCAAGTCCACCGCCGCCAAATTGGCCGCCCGGTTCTGGGACGCGGACCGGGGGACCGTCACCGTAGGCGGCGTGGATGTGAAGACCGTGGACCCGGAGAAGCTGCTCACCGCCTTCTCCATCGTATTTCAGGACGTGACTCTGTTCAACAACACGGTCATGGAGAACATCCGCATCGGACGCAAGGACGCCACCGACGCGGAGGTCATGGAGGCGGCCAAGGCGGCCATGTGCGGAGAGTTCATCGCCAAACTGCCCCAGGGCTACCAGACCATGATCGGGGAAAACGGCTCCACCCTCTCCGGCGGCGAGCGCCAGCGCATCTCCATCGCCCGGGCCCTGCTGAAGGACGCCCCCATCATCCTCCTGGATGAGGCCACCGCCTCCCTGGACGCCGAGAACGAGACCGAGATCCAGCAGGCCATCTCCCGGCTGGTGAAGGACAAGACGGTGCTCATCATCGCCCACCGCATGCGCACCGTGGAAAACGCCGACCGGATCGTGGTCCTGGACCGCGGCACCGTGGTCGAGACGGGCGCCCCGGCGGAGCTGATGGCCCAAAACGGGGCCTTCGCCCGGATGGTGCGGCTCCAGACCGAGAGTCAGGCCTGGTCCCTGGGATAGTCGGAAGGGGCTGCGCCGGAAGGAAGACCCTGCCGGCGGTCCGCCCCTGCTGTCCTGCGCGGCCGCAAAGAGGACCGGAATTCCAAGCGCGATCTGGCCCGGACGCATTTTCCATGCGTCCGGGCCAAAGCCGTCTTCTGAAAAAAATCAAACCAGCAGTTGAATGACAAACGGGCCCCGGGGTGGTAAAGTATAGCCGATCAAACAGAGAGGAGTGAGGGCATGGACCTCAAAGACGCGTTCCGTTTTCAGAACAAGCTGGAGAGCCTGATGGATGAGGCCTGCGGGATCCTTCAGGACCGGCGCAACATCCTGAAGGTCAGGACCACCCACCTGCGCAGCCAGGTCTCTCCGGAGGAAAAGGACGTTGAGGTGGAGGAGCTCTGCCCCAGCGACTATGCCGGCCAGGCCACCGCCCTGGCGGCCTTCCTCATGGCCATGCTCGCCGAGCGGGAGAAGCTCTCCGCCGCCATCCGCGGCGCCAAGGCGGGGCTGGACATCGACATGGACAGCCAGGTGGGGCTCAACAGGGTCCGGCAGCAGATGGCCGCCACCCTCCGGCAGATGACCGCCTGCCGGTCCGGCGAGAAGGTCATACCCGGCGGCGGCACGGGCTACCGGTTCAACAGCGACGGCAACCAGGTGACCTACCGGTGCGACGCCAGGGTGGTCACCACCATCGACTTTGATCGGGACAAGGTCAGGGGGATGGCCGCTGAGCTCAGCCGCAGGGCCGACGAGGTCTCCGCCGCCCTGGACCGGTGCCTGGTCAACACACAGGTGGCCTATCAGCCTCCCTTCGACGTCAACGACAGCTTTGACGAGATCGTCGCCGCCTTTATCCGGAAGTGGGAGGAGACCGCCGTCTCCTGAGTCCCCGCCCCCGCCATGCCCGCCTGGGCATGGCGGGCGTGGCAGAATGGAGAGACTGTGACGGCCGGTTCAGGCGCAGATGAATTATAACGCTGCGCATTGTCCCACGGCTTACCAAAGTGTGCCGTAAAGCCCCTGCCTTTAGGCATGGGGATATAAGGCGCACCACCCCCTGTATATATTGCAGTAATTTCCACGATATGTTACAATAGACCTGGTGATTGTGTGGAATATAGTTATAAATTTCGCATCTACCCAACAAAGGCGCAGGAAAATTTGATACAGCGCACTTTCGGTTGCTGCCGGTTTGTGTTCAATCATTTTCTCGCGCAGCGGATGGAGTTGTACAAAGAAACCGGGAAAGCCCCTACGCGGTTCCAGCAGGACAAGGAGCTGACACTTCTCAAGAGAGAATTGGAATGGCTGAAAGAGGTGGACGCCACTTCTCTGCAAGCGTCTTTGCAGGCGCTGGACGCAGCCTACAAGAATTTCTTCCATCGGGTGAAACAGGGCGGGAAGCCGGGCTATCCACGGTTCAAGAGCAAGCGCGACCACCGAAAGAGCTACAAGAGCAAGTGCGTTGGCACAAATATCAAAGTGCTGGATAAGGCGGTGCAACTTCCCAAGCTGGGCCTCGTGAAATGCCGCATTTCCAAAGAAGTCAAGGGCCGCATTCTGTCCGCCACAATCAGACAGAACCCCAGTGGGAAATACTTTGTCGCTCTGTGCTGCACCGACGTTGAGATGGAGCCTCTGCCCTCTACCGGAGAAGTAGTTGGTCTTGATTTGGGTTTGAAGGCGTTTGCCGTTGCCTCCGACGGAACGGAGTACCCCAACCACAAGTATCTGTCCAAAAGCCAGAAGAAGCTCGCAAGGCTCCAGCGGCAGCTCTCCCGAAAAACAAAGGGGAGCAAACGCAGGGAGAAAGCACGGGTGCAGGTGGCAAGGCTCCACGAGCACATCGCCAACCAGCGGAATGACATGCTGCATAAGCTGTCCACAAAGTTGGTGCGGGAAAATGATATCATCTGCATTGAGGACCTGGTTCCCAAGAACATGGTGAAGGACCGCAAGCTGGCAAGGGCTGTCTCTGATGCAAGCTGGAGCGAGTTCCGGCGGCAGTTGGAATACAAGGCGAAATGGTACGGGAAACAGGTAGTCACTGTTGACCGATTTTTCCCGTCCAGCCAGCTTTGCTCTGCTTGCGGCACTCAGTGGCCCGGAACCAAAGACCTCTCCGTCCGGGAGTGGACCTGCCCAAGCTGCGGGGTCGTCCACGACAGGGATATCAACGCCGCGAAGAACATTCTGAACGAAGGGCTGCGCCTGTTGGTGTAGCCAGTCCATGTGGTAGGGCGGGACACGCCCGAACCTAACGCTCGGGGAGACCGCGTAAGACCTCTCATGGTGAAGGCAATGGTCGCTGAACCGAGAATCCCCCGGCTTTAGGCATGGGGAGTGTCAAATGGAAAGAGCATCTGGAAAATGCCTTCTGTGAAGAAAACACAGGATAAAAGTACGCCAGACCCTTCCTCCAGTGTTCCGCGCCGTGCCGTCCCTACCTCCGTTCCCCCCATCGACCTCTGCCGGACCCAACTTACGCCTCCCCCTCTGAGCCGGACCGCAGGTCCGCTCCTCTCATAGAATACAAGTCGCCCCGGGAGAGGTGGGTCGGCTCCTTTTTGGAGCAGAGCCCCGCCTTTTCCCGGGACGGATAAGGGTCTAAGCAGCCTCGAAATTCTGCCATGCCCGCTGTGCCCAAGGGGATATAAAAGCAGAGCAGCAGGCCACGGCCTGCTGCTCATAAGCGGTTATATAGAGGGACTGCCCGGATGAGACCAGGATGTCGTTCATGGGCACGCCGAACAGAACGCTCAGGGCGTAGAGGTTGTCCACGCTGGGAAGGCTCTGTCCCCGCTGCCACTTGTAGATGGCCTGGGGCTCCTCAAAGCCGAAGTATTGCTGAAGATCCCGGACGGTGAATCCCCGCTCCCGGCGCAGCCGCAGGATATTGGCGCCGGTGGCCTCCGGGTCGATCACGGGAAACCGGATCGAGGGCATGGTTGTCGCCTCCATTCAAGAGTCATTTCCGCTGTGCGGATGAGTATAAAATAACCGATGGCGGCGAAAAAGGCAACCCTTTCCAGCCATTTGTAATCAAACCGTCACACAGAGCGCCTGCCCGGCGCTCCCCGGTCAGGAGAGGGTGAGGGTCACATCGGCGTCCCCATCCATGGCGAAGGAGAAGAACACGGGCTTGGACACGGCGGCGAAGTACAGGCTCTCCCGCAGGATGTCGGAGTACCGTCCGGCAATGACGGCAAGGGTCTCCCGGAGCTGCAGCAGCGCGGCGGCCTCATGCTTGCAGTGGTACCCGCAGGGACAGTCACAGACCAGGTCGCTGATCCGGCCCTCCGTAAGGGTGAATTCTACCTCATAGATATGGCTGCCCTCCACCAGAGCCCTGCCCTTGGTGCCGTCCAGGCAGAGATAGACCACCTTGTTCTCGCTGTAGTGATCCACGCCGCGCTCCATGATCTCGGGAGAGAAGGGCCAGGCGCCCAGCTCCTTCAGAGGGAATCCGGCATCTTCGTAGTTGACATAGAAGCCGTCCTCCTCAGGGACGGGCCTGAACCAGCTCAGGGCCTGGCGGTAGGGCAGCACTGCCCGGTCAAAGGTGATGAGATGCCCGCCGGCCTGGCGGAAGGCGCCGCGCACCCTGGTGTCCGCCACGCCGACCACCTTCTTGTAGTCCTCCAGCCTGATCTTGAAGCTGGTGCTGACCTTCTCCACCCGGCCGGCCACGCCCTCGTACTTGCCCTCCACGAACACGATGTCCCCGGGCCGGAGGTCAAACCGGTCGTTGTAGTAGGAGAGGGGGATGCGGCAGGCGGGGAAGCGGACCAGCACCACGGACTCCTTCGCCGGGGCCGCTTCCCGGACCGCAGCGGGCGGGGCAGGGGTGTCCTGCTGGACCCCTTCCGGCTGGAAACCAATGGGGAACTTCATAGATTTTACCTCCTCATCATGATCGCCTTTTCAGGGTATCTTTATGATACCAAAGGAACAGTCCCATAAAACGGACTGAAACGCCGCCCTGCCGTTTCCCGGAACGGCAGGGGCCACAGGCCAATGGACAGAAAAACCCGTTTGGAGGGAAAAAGGATGATTTATTTTACATCGGATCTTCACTTCTATCATGAGAAGATCATCACCATGACCGGCCGCCCCTTTTCCGGCGCCGAAGAGATGAACAAGGCCCTGGTGGAGAACTGGAACCGCCGGGTAGAGGCGTCGGACGAGGTCTATATCCTGGGGGATGTGACCATGAAGGGCGCGGCCCTGGCGATGGCGGCCCTGGGGCAGCTGAAGGGCCGCAAGTACCTGATCCGCGGCAATCACGACAAGTTTGTGGACCAGCCGGACTTTGACCGGAGCCTGTTCCAATGGGTCAAGGACTACCACGTGCTGGACTGCCGGGGCCAGCGGTTCGTCCTGTTCCACTACCCCATCGAGGAGTGGGACCAGTTCTTCCGGGGGGCCTACCACCTCCACGGCCACCGCCACGGCAGGCCGGAGGTCAACCTGCTCGCCCGGGACCGGGGCCTGCGGCGGTACGACGTGGGGGTGGACGCGAACCGATTCACGCCGGTGAGCGTGGAGGAGATCCTCGCCTTCTTTCAGGCCGGAACGCCCCAATAGAAACGGGCCCCTCACGGGCAGGGGACCCGCTCTGATCAAGCACAAAGGGCCGGGAGTCCACGTCGGTGGACTCCCGGCCCTTCACAGGCTGACGGATCTTTCGGCGTTCTCGCTGCCGCCGGCAAGGTCTGCCCCGCGGGGAGGGGGGAGGCGCCCGGTCAGTCGATCCCCATGCAGTCGCAGACCAGGGCGCAGAAGGTCATCACGCCGCAGGGGAGGTCTTCCTCCCGGATGTCGAAGGTGGTGCTGTGAGGGGCGCCGCCGGTCTCGGTCATGGTGAGGAACCGGAGCCCCTGGCCGCCGTGGCTGCGCACCGCATCCACCATCCAGGCAAAGTCCTCGCTGGCGCCGTTGCCGGAGGCGGGGGGCGTGGCCCGCAGGCCCAGCTTTTCCGTACACACCCGCAGGCACCGGTCGTTCATGGGCGCGTCGCTGTACAGCGAGGGGGCCGAGCCCACCACCCGGACCTTGCAGGTGCACCCGTGCATTTCCGCGGCGGCCTGGACAATGCGCCGGGCGTACTGCTCCATGTACTCGTTGGCTTCGGAGGTGGCGCCCCGGACCTCCACCTCCATCCTGGCCCGGTCGGGGATCACGTTCCGCCCGGAGCCCGCCTGGAGGATGCCCACGTTCACCCGGGTGACCCCCTGGCTGGTTCGGGGGATGGCGTTGAGGTTGAGCACGGCGGTGGCCGCCGCCAGCATGGCGTTGTTGCCCTTCTCGGGGACGGCGCCGGCGTGGGCCGCCTTGCCGGAAAAGGAGATGTCCAGCTTGGTGGAGGCCAGGGACCCGCCGGTGTTCAGGCCGATCTGATAGTCCCCCTCCCGCTGCCGGATGTGGTTGCCGATGACGAAGTCCACATCGTCCAGATGTCCGTGGTCCACAATGGGTTTGGCCCCCCGGAGCCCCTCCTCGGCGGGCTGGAAGATGAGCTTCACCGTGCCCCGGAGCTGGGACTTCAGGGACATGAGGATCTCGGCCACCGCCAGGCCCATGGCGGCGTGGCTGTCGTGGCCGCAGGCATGCATCATCCCGTCGTTCACTGAGCAGAAGCCCTCGGCGCTGGGCCGGTGGGAGCTCCCCTTCTCTTCAAAGACGCCCAGGGCGTCGATGTCGAAGCGCAGGGCGATGGTGGGCCCCTCCCCGCACTTCAAAATGCCGATGGCGCCGGTGAAGCCGTCCTTGGCCCGCTCCGCATAGGGCTGGATGGCCCCCTGCTCCAGGGCCAGGGCGTAGTGCCGGTCCAGGGCCTCCTGGGGGGGAAGGCCCATCCGGGATCCGGCCAGGCACACGTCGGCTCCGGTGAGGACCTGATACCCCAGCCTGGTCAGCCGGTCCGCGATGATGGAGGTGGTGCGGACCTCGAACCAGCCCGACTCCGCGTAGGTGTGGAGATCCTGACGCACCGCGCGCATCTGGGGCTCCAGATCCAGGGCCTTTTGTCGGATGGTCTCGTAAATGCCGCTCATGGGGACACCGTCCTTTCGCTGTTTTGACTCTGTCACAATTATAGCGAAGGAGCGGCAAAAAGGCAAGATGCGGAAGGTCAGCCTTTTCTGCTCAGGTCGCCGGCGGCCTTGATCTTCACCCGGCTGGTGTTGCCGGGGTAGTAGGCCAGGGGCACGTCCTCCACGTCGATGATCTCTACCGTCTCGGGAATGGCCCCCGCCTCCACCGCCAGAGCGGCGGCCTCCTTCTTGGCCTGGGCCAGGGCCTCGTCCCGGGGGTGCGCGCTGAAGTCGATGAGCTGTTCGTAGGTGCCCGAGACCTTGGAGATGGCTGAGCCGATGGCGTTGGCCACCCCACCCTCGGCGGGCTTGGCCAGGGTCCTGGCCCCGGAGAGTTTGGCGGGCAGGACGATGGAGCCGCCGCCCACCAGGATCACATCCACATCATCGGCGGAGACCTTCATGGCGTCCACCGCGTCCTCCACCAGGGCCAGGATGGCCTCCATGGCCTTTTGGGCGAAGTCCTCGGTGAGATGGGCCACCCGGGTCTTATCCCCCAGGCCGCTCATACCCAGGCGGACGGCGATGTCGGTGGCGGTGCACACCTTGCCGCCGAAGCACAGGGCCTTTTCGGTGATCTCATAGCCCACCGAATCGGGCCCCACGGTGACGCTCCCGTCGGGGCGCTGGCGCACGATGGAGCCGCCGCCCAGGCCGATGGAGATGACATCGGGCATGCGGAAGTTGGTGCGCACCCCGCCGATGGTCACCGCCACGCCGGACTCCCTGGGGAAGCCGTTCTGGATGACCCCCAGGTCGGTGGTGGTGCCCCCAACGTCGATGACGATGGCATTTTTCAGCTTGCTGAGGTAACTGGCCCCCCGGATGGAGTTGGTGGGGCCGCAGGCGATGGTGAGGATGGGATAGCGCCGGGCGTAGTCCATGGTCATCAGGGTGCCGTCGTTCTGGGAGAGGTAGATGTCGGCATTGGTGATGCCCTCGTCGGCCAGAGACTTGGCAAAGCCCTCGGTGAAGGACTGGGCCACCTGGTAGAGGGCGGCGTTGAGGATGGTGGCGTTCTCCCGCTCAATAAGGCCCATGGAGCCGATCTCGCTGGAGACGGACACGTGGACGTCCTCCCCCATGACCTCCCGGCACAGCTTGGCGGCGGCCAGCTCGTGGTCGTTGCGCACGGTGGAGAATACGCAGGAGATGGCCACCGACCTGACCCCCTTCTCCTTCAGCTCCAGGAAGAAGGCCCGGGCGGCCTCCTCGTCGAAGGGGGCGAGCTCCTTGCCGTCGTACTCAAAGCCGCCGCCGATGACGGCGGTCTTCACCGCGATCTTTTTCAGATCCTCCGCCCAGTCCACCATGGGCGGGATGCCCACCGTGGCGGGAGCGCCCAGACGGAGCACGCCGATGGGGGAGAGGTGCTTGCGTTCCACGATGGCGTTGGTGCACTGGGTGGTGCCCAGCATGGCCTGGCCGATCTGGCTGCGGTCCACCCCGGAGGTCTCCAGCACCGCCCGGATGGCGTTGAGGATGCCGTCGTAGGCATCGGGGGTGGTGTGGCTCTTCACCGAGGCCACCACCTTCAGGTCTTCGTCAATGATGACGGCGTCGGTGTTGGTGCCGCCCACGTCAATACCCAGCTTATACATCACTTACGCCCTCCCTTGCACCGCTCTTCCAGCGGAATGTAGTCGGTGTCCACGCCGAAATACCGGGGCCCCACCAGCTCCAGGCCCTCGGGGGTGCGCCACAGGGGGAAGCACTTCAGCCCCACCACCAGCACCCGCTTGCCGTACTTCAGAGCGTCGGTGGGGATGGGGGTGAAGGTCTCGGTGTCCACCAGGCAGATGAGGTCGGGGACGGTGGCCAGGATCTCACCGTCCACCTCGGCGGTGAGGTTCTCGTTCTGGAAGGTGACGCAGGCGCTGCGGCCCTTGTCCTCCCCGATGCCGTCCAGCACCACCTTGCCGAAGTTGAAGGCCCCCCGGACCTCCCGGAGCACATCGGTGATCTTGCCCTTGAAAAGGCGGAACCCCTCGGTGATCTCCAGGAATTTTTCCTCCGGGGTCCCTGCCTCGCTCTCCTTCACCCGGCGGATGGCCGAGCCCAGCATCTGGCTGCGGGTGACGATGCCTCGCACGCCGTACTTCTTCATGAAGGCCCCCTCCATGGCGAAGAGGGACACCGACACCGACCCGCCGCAGGCCATGGTCACCGCCCGGGCCAGGTCCTCGGTCCATTTGTTGGTGATGGTGTTGAAGATGCAGGAGTTGCCCTTCTCGTCCACCAGGGCCATGGGGGTGGCCGAGCCGCCGCCGATGGTGAAGGTGACCATCTGCAGCTCGGGGAAGGCCCGGCCCATGCCGTCCACGTCCACCAGGGGCAGGCCCAGCCGGGCCGCCGCGGCGATGGGGAGCATGGAGTTGACCCCGCCGGCCTCAATGGGCATCAGGGCAAAGATGGGCTTGCCGTAGAAGCTGGAGACCGTCTTGTAGATGGACTGGTACTCCCCGGCGCCCACCGCCTTTTCTCCCAGGATGGTGGGGGCGCCCATCATGGCGATGGGGACCACCAGGGCGTCGTCAGGGACCTCCTCCGGGTCCAGCATGGTGACCTCGCCGCACTCCCGCACCGCGCCGATGGCTACCAGCTTGCCCACATAGGGGTCGCCGCCGCCGCCGGCGCCCAGCAGGGACGCGCCCAGGGCAATGTCCTCGATCTCGGGTATGCCGATCTTACGCATAGGAACACTCCTTTTTGATTTGATGGCGGCCGTGCCGCCTTGGAACAGACAGAGAAGATCCGTTGGGGCGGCCGCGGCCGCCCCAACGGGTGGGGAAAACGACTTTACGTTTTGCTGCCCATGACCTTGGACAGCAGGGCATGGAGGACCAGGGACAGGACGATGCCGTTGATGGGCCCCACGAAGAAGGGCACGTTCAGGAAGGGAACGGCGGCCAGGGCCGGGAAGTTGGCGAAGGTGCCGCCGGTGATGCAGGCCGCCAGGGCCCCCACCAGGAAGGAGATGACGCCGGGGGCGTAAAAGCCCTTGCGCAGCCGGAAGCGCGCCTTGTCGCCCCTGTACACCAGCCAGTACTCGGCGATGAGCACTCCCGCCAGCGGGGGGATCAGGCCGGACATCAGATTGAGGAAGGCGGAGAACTTCCCCAGCAGGCCCACCGCCGCCAGAAGGGTGCCCGCCGCCCCGGCCACGCCGGTGGTGACGGTGAATTTGCTCTCGTCCATGCCCAGCAGATTCGCCAGGGCCAGACCGCCGGAGTAGGCGTTGGTGACGTTGGTGGTCCAGGTGGCGCCCACCAGGGCCACCAGGCCGATGACCGGCACGCCCACACCGGCCAGGATGGCCGAGATGTCGTACTGCCCGGTGACCAGGCTGAGCAGAGCGCCCATGAGGAGCATGAACAGCCCCGCGGGGATGACCCCCACGAGGGAGGACTTGACCACGTCCGCCCGGCACCGGGCGAAGCGGCAGTAGTCCCCGGAGATGACCCCGCCCAGGGCGAAGGAGGCCACCACCATGGAGATGCCGAAGACCAGCCCGGCGGACTGGGCCGGGTCATAGGCGGAGATCTTGGCCATGCCGTCATTCTGGGCAAAGCCCATGACCAGGCCGTAGAGACATACGATGACCAACAGGGGCACGGCGATGTAGTTGAGCCACTTCAGCCCCTTGAACCCGGCGCAGGCGGTGATGAGCATGATGATGCCCCAGACGATGGAGCTCAGCGCCACCATGAGGGGGCTGGCCTCGGTGCCCATCATCCCCGCCAGCATGGAGGCGAAAGCCTGCCCGCAGGTGGCCGACTGGATGCCGAACCAGCCGATGCAGGCAAAGGCCAGCAGCAGGCTGATGATGTACCGGGCGCCCTGCTTGCCCAGAGCCCCCTCCGCCATGACCGAGACGGGCAGGCCGGTGTCGCAGGCAGCCATGCCGATGCAGATCATGTAGGCGCAGATGAGCCCGTAGCCCAAGAGGATGGAGGCCAGGATCTGGGGGATGGACAGCCCGCTGCCCGACAGCACCCCGCCCACCATCAGGCAGGGCACGCAGATCATGCCGCCCGCCCACACCAGAGCGATGGAGACCCAGCTTTGGCGCTGTTCCTGTTTGACTTCAAAGCCGGTGGATGTTTCATTCATGTGGATTCCTCCCTTTTGCGAAATGCCGGATGGAGCGGCCGTCACCGCCCATCCGGTATAGCTGGTAGTATAGTCATTTTTGCGGAAGATTGCACTGGCGGAAAAAATAAAAAAACGGCGTTCTTATTGTCCAATCGGACAATGAGAACGCCGGGAAATTTCCCTCAATCCTCCAGCAGGCGCTTGAGGGCCACGGCCCGGTAGAGGCTGATGGAGGCGGGCATCCGGTCGATGGGCCGGCCCAGCAGGTCGCTCACCCGCCGCAGCCGGTACTTGATGGTGTTGGGGTGGAGGTAGAGGGCCTTGGCCGTCCTGGTGACGCTCCCGCCGCAGTCCAGCAGGTGTACCACCAGGGTGTGCAGGAGCTCGCCGCCGTCCTTGATCTCCCGCAGGGGCTCCAGGGGGGCGGCAGCCTGAGCCAGAGCGGTCTCCCCGGCGGAGAGGACGGCGCCGCAGGAGCCGGCAAAGTCGATCTCATCCAGAGAGTAGCGGCGGCGGTGGGGGAACAGACGCCGGGCCAGCTCCAAGTTTTGCCGATTGGACAAAAAGGCGGCCCGGACCTCCGAGGTATTGGACTGGGCGTTGCAGCAGGTGATGACGGTCTGCAGCCCCAGCTCAAGCAGCATTTCTTCCAGCGCCTCGCAAAGCCGCTCTCCCTCGGCGAAGGAGGCGGGGTTGTCCATGAAGAGGAACAGATCCCCCTCATAGAGGTCGCACAGCATGGTGGAGGCATATCCCGCCACCAGGTCCCGGACGGGCTGGATGGCGGTGTGGAGCCGGTCCCTGCCCCCGTTGTCCAGGGGGTGGATGATCCACATGGTGTGGATGGAGGCCACGTCGATGCGGAAGATCTCGGCCAGCCGGCGCATCTTCATGGGCTCGTCCATGAGGATGGCCCGCACCAGCTCGGTGACCGCCACCTGCTCCTGCCCGCCGCCCCAGAGATTCACCGCCAGCTGGACCATCTCACCCGCCTGGGCGGCCGCGGCGGGGGAGGGTGCCTTCCCGCCGGCGGAAAAGAGAAGCAGCTCCAGGGAATTGCCTCCGGCGCTGATGGGCAGGCGGCTCACCCACAGCGCGTCCCGGATCTCCCCCCAGGCCGGGTCCTTCTCCGGCTGGGGGAGGGGGAGGGTGCCCACGGCGGCGGTGAGCTCATCCACAATGGTCCGGGGCCACGACGCCGCGCTGAGCACGGTGTTTTTGGCCCCCAGAAGGAGAAGGGAGAGGTGGAGCCGGTCGGAGAGCATCCGCAGCACGGTGTCCACCGTCCGCAGGTGGTCAGGCAGGGTGGAGATCTGGTTGAGCAGCTCGGTGTTGATGGCGGTGTTCTCCTCCTGGTCCCGGAAGATGGCCCGCATCACATCCCCGATGACCTCGCTGTACTGCAGATCCAGCCGCCCCCGGGGCATGCAGATCAGGGGGAAATCCAGCTCATCCGCCAGGGCGATGAGCTGGGGGGAGACCTCTTTCATCAGCACCCCCACGTAGTAGAGGATGAGCCCCACCTCTCCGGCCTGGGCCAGACGGCGGAGGTTGGCGCATTGGGCCTCCACATCCCCGGCGATCCCGGCAAAGGCGGTGATGACCAGCTCGCTGCCGTAGAACTCGTTGCTCCGGAAAAAGTCCTGCTGCAGGGCGGTGGGGGAGGTATACTCCAGCACCGAGACAGAGGCCACCACCCTGCCCAGCCCGCCCCGGCCGGCCAGGACCTCCGCGCCCCGGAGGGAGGGCAGGGACAAGACATCCGCGGCGGTAAGGCTCATGACGTACCCCTCTTTCTGCAGCCGCATTTCTCTGTGTCCCCAATATACTATGAAAAGGGCGGACCCGTCAACAAAAATCGCCCCGCCCCCATTTGGAGCCGCAAGGTTGACAACAGACTAAAGATTGGCTAAACTGGAAGACAGAAATGTGCCCCACGGGGGTCCGGACCGGGCCCCTGGGCGCCGGAAAGGGGGGTGCAGCGTGGACAAAAAGAGCCTGCTCAAGCGGCATTTCGGACACGAAAACTTCCGCCGGGGCCAGGAGGAGCTCATCGACGCCCTCCTCTCAGGCCGGGACGTGCTGGGCGTCATGCCCACGGGAGCGGGGAAGTCGATATGCTACCAGCTCCCGGCCCTGCTGCTGCCGGGGCTGACGGTGGTGGTCTCCCCCCTCATCTCCCTGATGAAGGACCAGGTGGCCGCCCTGACCCAGGCGGGGCTCCCGGCGGCCTATCTCAACTCCTCCCTCACCCCGGCCCAGCAGCAGGAGGCCCTGCGCCGGGCCGCGGCGGGGGCCTACCGGCTGATCTACGTGGCCCCCGAGCGGCTGACCAGTCCGGCCTTCCTCCGGTTTGCCCGGAGCGCAGAGATCTCCCTGGTGGCAGTGGACGAGGCCCACTGCGTTTCCCAGTGGGGGCAGGACTTCCGCCCCAGCTATCTGGACATCGCCGGGTTCGTGGCGGGCCTGCCCCGGCGGCCGGTGGTGGGGGCCTTCACCGCCACTGCCACCGACAAGGTGAAGGCGGACATCGGGACCCTTCTGGACCTGCGTTCCCCGCTGTGCGTCACCACCGGCTTTGACCGTCCCAACCTCTTCTTCGAGGTGGCCCGCCCCAAGAGCAAGATCGCCTATCTCCGGGCCTTACTGGCCCGACAGAGGGGGCAGAGCGGCATCGTCTACTGTGCCACCCGGAAGGGAGTGGAGATGGTGTGCGAGCAGCTCATCGGGTCAGGGATCGCCGCCACCCGCTACCACGCGGGCCTGAGCGACGAGGAGCGGCGGAAAAACCAGGACGACTTCGTCTACGACCGGGCCCAGGTCATGGTGGCCACCAACGCCTTCGGCATGGGCATCGACAAGTCCAACGTGAGCTTCGTGGTCCACTACAATATGCCGAAAAACATCGAGAGCTACTACCAGGAGGCCGGCCGGGCCGGCCGGGACGGCGCCGGGGCCCGCTGTGTGCTCCTCTTTTCCCCCAATGACGTGCGCACCGCCCGCTTCCTCATCGAAAACGGCGAGGAGAACCAGGCCCTTACCCCAGAGGCCCGGGCCCGGGTGCGGGAGCAGGACCTGGAGCGGCTGGAGCGCATGGTGGGCTACTGCAAGACCACAAAATGCCTGCGCGCCTACCTGCTGGGCTACTTCGGCGAGGAGGCCCCCGCCCACTGCGGCCGGTGCGGCAACTGCGCCGGGGAGATGGAGGAGCGGGATATCACCCTGGAGGCCCAGAAGATCCTCTCCGGCGTGGCCCGGGTGGAGAAGAAGTACCGCTCCGGCCTGGGGATCACCGCCGTTATGCAGATGCTCCGGGGCAGCCGGGAGCAGCGCATCCTCCGGCTGGGCCTGGACAAGCTGCCCACCTACGGCATCATGCAGGACGTGGACCGAATCCAGCTCCGGGCCGAGATCGACCATCTCCTGGAGGAGGGTTTCCTGACCCTCCAGGGGGAGGAATACCCCGTCCTGCGCCTGACCGAGCGGGCGTCGGAAGTCCTCTTCCACGGCCGGCGGGTGACCCTCCGTCAGCGCCGGCCCACGGCGGCGGAGCGGACGGCCTCGGCGCGGAAGGGGGCCAAAGCCATGCCCGGGCCGGTGGACGACGGGCTCTTCCAGGCCCTTCGCGCCCTGCGCTTCCAACTGGCCCAGAAGGAGAGCGTCCCGGCCTACGTGGTGTTCTCCAACGCCACCCTCACCGACATGGCCGCCCGCCGGCCCGCCACCCCGGAGGAGTTCCTGCAGGTCTCCGGCGTGGGAGAGGCCAAAGCGCGGAAGTATGCCAAGCCCTTCCTGGCCGAGATCGCCGCCTGGCGCGCCGGGGAGCGCGGAGATAGATCCCTTCCATAGGAGGTTTTCACATGGGAAAGTATATCCTGGCCCTGGATCAGGGCACCACCAGCTCCCGGGCCATCCTCTTCGACAACGAGCAGAACATCGTGGGCCTGAGCCAGAAGGAATTCACCCAGTTCTACCCCCAAGAGGGCTGGGTGGAGCACGACCCCATGGAGATCTGGTCCAGCCAGTACGCCGTGATGATGGAGGTCATCGCCCAGACCGGAGTCTCCCCCAAGGACATCGCCGCCATCGGCATCACCAACCAGCGGGAGACCACCGTGGTCTGGGACGCCGACACCGGCCGGCCGGTGTACAACGCCATCGTCTGGCAGTGCCGCCGCACGGCGGACATGGTGGACAAGCTGGTCGCCGATGGCCTGGGAGAGCACATCAAAAAGACCACCGGGCTCATCCCCGACGCCTACTTCTCCGCCACCAAGATCAAGTGGATCCTGGACCACGTGGAGGGGGCCCGGGACCGGGCCCGCGCGGGGAAGCTCCTCTTCGGCACGGTGGACACCTGGCTGCTCTGGAAGCTCACCGGCGGCGCCGTCCACATCACCGACTGCACCAACGCCTCCCGCACCATGCTCTACGACATCCACAACCTCTGCTGGGACGAGACCCTCCTGAAGGCCCTGGACATCCCCCCCGAGATGCTCCCCGCCGTGTGCTCCTCCAGCCAGGTCTACGGCTACACCCAGATCCAGGGGGTGAAGGTCCCCATCGCCGGCATCGCCGGGGACCAGCAGGCCGCCCTCTTCGGCCAGACCTGCTTTGCCCCCGGGGACGCCAAGAACACCTACGGCACCGGCTGCTTCCTGCTCATGAACACCGGGGAGACCCCTTGCGAGAGCAAAAACGGCCTTCTCACCACCATCGCCGTGGGCCTGGGAGACCGGGTGGAGTACGCCCTGGAGGGCAGCGTCTTTGTGGGCGGAGCGGTGATCCAGTGGCTCCGGGACGAGCTGCGCTTTTTTGACGAGAGCCGGGACGCGGAATACTACGCCCGGAAGGTCCCCGACAGCGGCGGGGTCTACCTGGTCCCCGCCTTCACCGGCCTGGGGGCCCCCTGGTGGGACATGTACGCCCGGGGGGCCATCCTGGGCGTCACCCGGGGCACCAAGCGGGAGCACATCATCCGGGCCGCCCAGGAGTCCATCGCCTACCAGGTCACCGACCTGCTCCGCGCCATGGAGAGCGACACCGGCGTCCCCCTCACCCAGCTCAAGGCCGACGGCGGGGCCAGCCGGGACCAATTCCTCATGCAGTTCCAGGCCGACATCATGGACCGCCCGGTCCACCGCCCCGCCATCCGGGAGACCACCGCCCTGGGGGCGGCCTACCTGGCCGGCCTGGCGGTGGGCGTGTGGAGGGACCGGGAGGAGATCAAGGGCCTGTGGAAGTGTGACCAGATCTTCCGACCCCAGATGGACGCCTCCCGGCGGGAAAGGCTCCTCGCCGGCTGGCACAAGGCCGTGGGCCGCAGCCGGGACTGGGCCCGAAACTGAGAAAACAGGAGACGATCACTATGACGGACAGACAGGAATTCACCTACCCCTCCTCCGACGGGGTCCATCAGGTCCACGCCGTGCTCTGGCTCCCGGAGGGGGAGCCCCGGGCCGTGGTCCAGCTGGTCCACGGCATCTGTGAGTATGCTCTGCGCTACGACCCCTTTGCCCGCTTCCTCACCGGCCACGGCTTTGCCGTGTGCGGCAACGACCACCTGGGCCACGGCAAGACCGCCAAGGACCCCTCGGAGTACGGCTATTTCACCGACTGGTGGGACCTGGTCCACGACGTGCGGGCCTTACAGCTCAAGGTCAAGGAGACCTGGCCAGACCTGCCTTACTTCCTCCTGGGCCACTCCATGGGCTCCTTTGTGGCCCGGACCTTCCTCATCGACTACCCCGGGGAGCTCACCGGGTGCGTCCTGTCCGGCACCGGGCAGGAGAGCCCCCTCACCGTGGCCGCCGGCAAGCTCCTCACCGGGATAGGCGACCCCCACAAGGTCAACAAGCTCTTCTACAAGCTGTCCATCGGGGCCTACAACGACCATTTCAAGCCCACCCGTACCTCCGCCGACTGGATCTGCCGGGACGAGAAGGTGGTGGACGCCTATCTGGCCGACCCCCTGTGCAATTTCCCCACCAAGGCGGGGATGAACCACGCCATGATGCAGGGCCTTCAGTGCGTGGGCGCCCGGGCCAACCTGCAGAGGATGGACAAGGACACCCCCGTCTACTTCTTCGCCGGGGATTCCGACCCCGTGGGGGCCATGGGGAAGGGCGTGAAGAAGGTGGCCGGCTGGTTCAAAGAGGCAGGCATGAAGGACGTGGCGGTCAGGCTCTACCCCGGCGGCCGCCATGAGATGCTCAACGAGACCAACAAGGATGAGGTCTTTAACCACGTCCTGGCCTGGCTGGAGGCCCACCTTCCCGCCGGGAGACCGGCCTGACGGGGGCGCGGGCCATGACCGGACCGGCGATCCACAACGCCCGGGAGCTGGAGGAGACCGCCCTCCGCTGCGGCCTGCTGCCCTTCTTTGACTGCGGCGTGGAGCTCTCCATCGAGGCCCTGACCCCGCCGGAATATTGGTTCCGGGAGGGAGTGGAGGGCCCCTGGGAGTGGCGCATGGAGGCGGCCCGCCGGGGGCGGGTGGCCTACGGCAAGCTCTTCCGGGGCAAGGCGGGGCTGGTGAGCCGGGAGTGGTATCCCGACCTGGCCAACTACCGCCGGGAGGGCTACGACTTCGACGCCCGGTACGAGGACGGCAAGGCCGGCTACCGGGAGAAGTGCATCATGGACGTGCTCCTGGGGGAGGGGCCCACCCTGTCCAGGGACCTGAAGCGCCTGGCGGGTTTTGACAAGGGGGGCATGAAGGGCTTCGACGCCGCCATCACCCGGCTCCAGATGAGCACCTATGTCACCGTCCACAGCTTTGACTACGCCCTGGACAAACAGGGCAGGGCCTACGGCTGGGGCATCGCTCGGTACGCGGTGACCGAGGCGGTGCTGGGGGAGGAGGTCACCCGGGCCGCCTACGGCCGGTCCCCCGCCCAGTCCAAGGCCCGCCTGCTGGAGCGCCTGCGCCGGCTCTGTCCCCACGACCCCGAGGAGGCCCTGGAAAAGCTCATCCGCTGACCCGGCCCCGGAGAGCTCCCTTTGCCCTCCCTCCGATTGCCCCGGCTGTCCATATTCAAGGATCGATGTCGGCAATAGGCATACGTATCCCCCTACACGCAGAGCTTGAGCAGTGGGGGGATGCTTTTGCAATATTTCAAAAAAGGGCCTGACAAAAGTACGATCTTGTGCGGTCATTATGCGGACTGCGGTCAGCAAAATGACCCTTGCAGGCAGAGAGATGTCCCGGCACCCCAAACTACAGGGAGGATGTAATGGGTCCCAACGCAGTCAAAAGCACACGGAAAGACACGATCCGGAGCCTTTCTTCCCCGGTGTGAATGGGCAGGCGGCCTGTGCTCTGCTGCATATCAGCGCTATGATCTCCCCTTTTCGAAAAGCTCTTTCAAGCGGATCTTCCAATCCGCGTTTCTGTTTTCCCATCATACCGAAAAAGGCAGTACACAGCTCGCTTTCGCTTCGCTGTGTACTGCCTTTTTTCGTTCCCGTCAATGTTCTCTGGCTGCTGACTGAGGGGCATTGGCGGTGATCCCCCCGCCGCTTGATCCTGCGCCTTTCGCCGGGGCTTATTTCGTCTCGATGTAGACCCCCCGCTCCGGCGTCCAGTCCACGGTGAAGCCCAGGGCGGCGCCCAGGTCCCGGAGCTTGTAATAGGTGTAGCCGCCGCCGCTGTCATCGGTGAGGAAGATGGCCTCCAGGGCGGTCTCCACGCCGCCCACCCTGGTGGGGGACGGGGCGGGCTGATAGGTCCGGTCGCCGCTGAAGGGGGTCTTCATCTCCGAGCCGTTGGGGGTGTAGGCCTGACCGGGGAGCAG
>CANRFC010000031.1 GCA_947629795.1 uncultured Oscillospiraceae bacterium | reverse complement strand
GATAGCCGTTTTCGTCCTTCAGGGCGTACATCTGGAACTCCACCGGGGTGCCGTCCACCTCTACGCTTTGGGTGGAGGCGTAGGCGGTGAGGACAACAGTATCCTGAAGGCGGCTCACACCCCACATGGATCTGCCGTCCGGAGACACGACGCTGCCTGTAAAGTAACCGTCTCCCAAGTTATCCACATTGTTGTGGTAGGGCATACGTTCATCGGGCACCACCACGGCCCCGGTCCGGTCAATGATATCAACGTGATTGCTTTGGTCAGGGCCCATATAACTGACCACGGCCAATCCATCCCTAAACCGGGAGATCGTCGGGATCCAGGCTGCGCTGAAATACTTGCCTGTATCGAGGGTAAATACCTCCTTGCCGGCGGCGTCGATATACCCGAAATAATTGCTGTCCTCTATCTTGACCGTCGCAAGGCCCTCCGAAAAGGTCCCTACGGAGTCGTATTTGCAGGCGGCGATCTCCGCTCCTGTGGGGTCGATGACGCCCTGCCTGCCGTTCAGCGTCACCACGGCCCGATCCTCCGAAAAGGTGAAGCCGCGGTCATATTTGCAGGGGATGACCTCTTGGCAGAGGGAGTCAACAGCGCCCCATTTTCCGTTTGAGGACACGATCCAGAGCCGTCCTTCGGAGGTCTCCACGCCCATGCTCCCAGTGCTGTCATACTCGTTGGGCAGTTTCTCGCCCTCTCCCGTATAGAAACGGATGATCCCAGCTGTCCGATCCACGGCCATGATCCGTTCCGCAACCGGGTATTTTGCCCCCGGAACGGCCTTGATGCACATCACGGTGCAAGAATCGTACTCCATGGGGACCACCACTTGTCCTGTCCTGACGTTGACCATGCCCGATCTGCCGTCCGGGCCCGAAACCTCGAGCAGGCCGCCGATTACCGTGTCGGAGTACGGGAGATAGGTCTGGATGGACCCGAATTCTTTTCCGGTCTCGTCAAAAAGGCGGAATTTTTTGCAGAGACCCTGGTCGGTATTTTCATAGTCCTCGATCCCAAAGATACCCTCGGAAAAATTGCTGATCGATTTGATCGAATAATCTTCCCCCTCCGGGAGTTCCGCCACTTTTTTCCCGGTTTTGTCGATGACATAGGCGTGGTATGTTAAAAGGGCGAGGGGGGTATCGTCCCGGATGCCTTCCACGACAAGAGCGAGCCCATCCCTGAAGCGGGTGGCATTGTGATATTGAAGGGGGATCACTGCTTCCCCGGTGGCGGCGTCAAAATATCCATACCGGAAGCCGTTCGAACTCCAATACATGCCCTTTTCCTCTACACGCTTGCCGGCGCAGACCAGACCCTCGGAGGGATCCTCCATTGACGCATATTCGTCCATGGAAATGACCGCCTGGCCCATTTCATTATAGAGCGTATATTGACCGGTACGGGCAACGAGACCATCCGACCCTTTGTCGGCAAGCACCATCTCGCGGCCGTTGTCGGTGGCCGTTCTGATATAATAATGCCCTGCGGGAAGGACGACCTCTCCCGCTCTGTTGACCAGACCGACATCTACACTGCGCGGACATACCGTGATCAGGTTTTCGTTCAGGATATCAACGATGCTGTTTGTCGGCGCCAGGACCTCTTTTCCGGTCCTGAGGTCCAGGACGCCGGCGGAAAAGACGTCGCTGCCATGGACCTCCAAAAGCCCGCCCTTTTGGGGCAGACGGACCGATGTGTATACGGGCGGGGCTACCTCCACCATTTCCGCTGCCAGGGCGGTAGGCAGCAAGGAAAAACACAGACACAGGGTCAGAGCCAGGGGAAAGAACCTTCTTTTCATCACAACTCCTCCTATCTTTTGCTCACTGAAAAAGCGCGTGGCACGAAGTCATGCGCCGAAAAGCGCCGGTCTCCATGCCACCGGGCGACCTGCTGCGCACACTGCGGAGAAACCGCAAAAGCACAGAGAAAAGGGAACTGCGTTTTGACAAAAGGGCAAAAGATGCAGTTCATCCATAGAAAAGCGCGCACATATCCGGCTGTTTGGCAAGGATATTATACTACGGCTGAAATTTGAAAAAAAGCCCATTTTCTAAAATTTTTAAGGGCTTTTCTGTTGTTCAGAGGGCGGCGCTTTGCGGCGCTGGGGCCGGGCGGCGCACAGAAAAACAGCAGGGACCAGCCTTTCAACCGGTCCCTGCCGTTTCATTTTATCGCTTGTCTGTCTGCCTGTGTCCATTGTTTCCGTACTTCCTTATCGGACACGGCCCGGTGGGCGCCCCCCTGAAAGTGGTACGGAAATGCCGGTGTTCCACGTGGAACATCTGTACTAAAATCAGCGGAAGGTGTAAGCGGTGACAATGGGCTCCCGGCCCTGGGTCACGTCGTTGAAGTACTCGTAAAGGCTGATGCCCGAGATGGACCCGGCCATGTTGTAGAGGTTGGTCCAGCCCTCATGCTGAAGGGCCATGATGGCGTTGTAGCTGCGCTGGCTGGTGCGGCAGTGGAGGTAGACCGGCCGGTCCTTGGGGATCTCGGCCATGCGCTGGCGGAACTGGGACAGGGGGATGTTCACCGCCCCCTTCAGGTGCCCGGCCTGGAACTCGTGCTCCTCCCGGACGTCCACGATGTAGGCCCCGGACTCCACCAGGGAGCGGGCCTGGGACACGGAGACCTGGCGGAACTTGCCGTAGAGCAGGTTGAGACCCACCAGGGCGGCCACGTTCACCACGTCCTTGGCGGTGCCGAACAGGGGAGAGTAGCACAGCTCCTCCTCTTTCAGATCCTCCAGGTCGCCGCCCATGGAGATGAGGGTGGCAATGACGTCGATGCGCTTGTCCACGCTGCCCGCGCCCACGGCCTGGGCGCCCAGGATGCGGCCGGTGGGGACCTCGAAGAGGAGCTTGAAGTGCATGGGATGGGCCCCGGGCATGAGGCTGGGCCGGTCGGAGGGGATGACGTAGGCCACGTCGTAGGGGATGCCGGCGGCCTGGGCGGTCTTCTCATTCAGGCCGGTGGCGGCGGCGTTGAGCCCGAAGACCCGTACCACGCAGGAGCCGATGACCCCCCGGTTGTTGTGGGGAATGCCGCACATGTGGTCGGCGGCGGCCCGGGCCTGGCGCTGGGCGGGGCCGGCCAGGGCCAGACGGGTGGGCTTGTGGGTCAGGCGGTGGTAGACCTCGATGGCGTCACCCACGGCGTAGATGGCGGGGTCGGAGGTCTGGTAGTGGTGGTTGACCTTGATGCCGCCGGTGACCCCCAGCTCCAGCCCGGCGTCCTTGGCCAGGCCGTTCTCGGGAGCCACGCCGATGGCCAGGACCACGGCCTGGGCGGCGATCTCTCTGCCGGAGGCCAGGATGATGCGGTCGGGGGAAATCTGGGACAGGGCGTCCCCCACCACCAGTTCCACGCCGTTGTCCAGCAGCTCCTTGTGGAGCATCTGGACCATGTCGTAGTCCAGGGGGGCCATGATCTGGTCGGCGGCCTCCACCAGGGAGACCTCCTTGCCCAGCTTGCGCAGGTTCTCCGCGGCCTCCAGGCCGATGAAGCCGCCGCCGATGACCGCCACCCGCTCCACGTTCTGATTGACCACGTAGTCCTTCAGGGCGGCGATGTCCACCACGTTGCGGATGGTGAAGACGTGGGGCAGGTCGGTGCCCTGGATGGAGGCGGGGACGATGGGCCGGGCGCCGGGAGAGAGGACCAGGATGTCGTAGCCCTCGGTGTAGACGCTGCCGTCCTCGACCTTCTTCACCTGGACGGTCTTGGCGGAGCGGTCGATGGAGAGGACCTCCTGGCCGGTGCGCACGTCGATGTTATACTGTTTTTTGAACTTCTCCGGGCTCATGAGGACCAGCTGAGAGCTCTCCTCGATGTCGCCGCCCAGGTAGTAGGGCAGGGCGCAGTTGGAGAAGGAGACGTGAGGTCCCCGCTCGAAGATGGTGATGTCCGCCGACTCGTCCAGCCGACGCAGACGGGCAGCCACCGAGGCCCCGCCGGCCACACCGCCCACAACCAGAACACGCTTCATAACGATTCCCCCTATGATTATGTTTTCAGAGAATATATGCGAGGTATTCTATTAACACGTAAATGAACTTCGCTATAAAAAAGCTATCACAAAAGGATGCAAAATGCAAGAGGGAAGTGAGAAATTTTTATGAAGAATGGGGCAAAAGTTCCGGGCCCCTTCTGCCGCTTTCCCTCCGGGGGCGGCGGCCGGCGGCGCTTTCCTTTGGGGCCCAAGGCTTTGCCGGAGCGGAGAAGAGGAGGAGTATCGAGCGGATAAGGAAAATATTAATTGTTTCACTACCATGATGGTAAGAAGTTAGTATTTTACATTCAATTGCACAGATGTTAAAATAATGACGAAGTCAGATGAGACAATTTTTGACACATCTGACAAAAACAGAAGAGGGGAGAAAATTAAAATGGCAGAAGAGAAAAAGAAGAAAGGCTTGTGGGCGATGTACAAGAGTATTCCCCACCTGACAAAGATGCTGACGGCGCTGATCCTGGGCGCCATCGTGGGCTTTGTCTTCGGGGAAAAGGCCACCGCCCTGCAGCCCCTGGGTACCCTGTTCCTCAATTTCCTGAAGATGCTCACGGTGCCTCTGGTCATGTGTAACCTGATCTCGGGCATCTCCTCCATGGACGACCCCAAGATGGCGGGTCGCGTGGGCGGCAAGATCCTGCTGTACTACATGGCCACCACGGCCTTTGCCGTGGCGGTGGGCCTGGGGGTCGGCTCCGTGGTCAAGCCCGGCGTGGGCGTGGTGCTGGAGGGCACCTATGAGGGCGCTGTGGGCACCGTTCCCAGCATCTTCGACACCATCATCGGCCTGATCCCCACCAACATCTTTGACGCCATGGCCAAGGGCCAGATGGACAAGATCGTGGTCTTCAGCGCCATGGTGGGCCTGGTCATCCTGTTCCTGCCCAAGGAGCATAAGGATCACCTCTCGGGCACCTTCACCAGCCTGTCCCGCCTGTTCGCCAAGTTCATCGGCGCGGTGATGCTCTACGCCCCCATCGGTGTGTTCGGCCTGATCTCCTCCACCGTGGGCAAGTATGGCGCCTCCCTGTTCGGCAACCTGGCCAAGTTCGTGGGCTCCATCTACATCGGCGCGGCCGTCATGATCGTCGTCTACATCGTTCTGGTGTCCGTGCTGGCCCGGATGAATCCCATCCGGTTCATCAAGAGCGCCATCCCCACCATCCTCACGGCGTTCTCCTCCTGCTCCAGCCTGGCCACCATTCCGGTGAGCATGGGCTGCGCCGACGAGCTGGACGTGCCCAAGGCCATCCACAGCTTCACCATTCCCCTGGGCGCCCAGATCAACAAGGACGGCACTTCCATCATGCTGGGCGTGGCCTTCCTCTTCGCCGCCCAGGCTGTGGGTGTGCCTCTGAGCCCCGACGTGCTCTTCCGGGTCATCCTCCTGGGCCTGATCATCACCACCGGCGGCAGCAGCATGCCCGGCGGCGGCCTGGTGGTCCTGGCCATCCTCATGACCGCCTTCGATATGCCCCTTGAGGTGGTTGCCATGATCTCCGGCGTGTTCACCTTCAACGAGATGGCCCAGACCACCTGCAACTGCCTGGGCGATCTGGCCGGCACCGTCATCGTGGCCTACACCGGCAAGGAGCGGGAGATGACCATGGCTCAGAAGGCCGAGTAAGATTCAAAAGACCTAAAAACCGGCGAAAGCCTTTCAGTGGGCTCCGCGTGCCTTGCGTGCGCGGGGCCTGCTGTGAAAATTCGGACTGGAACCGGGGACATTTCTCTGGTATGATAGTCCTGACGGGCAAAGAGGCCCGGAAGCGTTGAGACCGCAGAAATACATTTTTAAGGAGTGATCCCCTATGGATTGGGAAGAACTGCGCCGTCGTGAGTTCGGCTTTTTAGAGGACATCGCCTTTTTTGAGATCGGCTCGGTGTGTCTGCCCCCGGTGTCGGTGCAGAACGCCTACACCGAATTTGTCCGGGAGTATGTCTCCCAGCACGGCGAGGACACCCGGGAGCGCTCCTACGCCATGATTAACGCCAACCGGGCCCAGGCCGCCCAGCTTATCAACTGTGAGCCCAGCGAGATCGGGTACGCCTGCAACACCACCTACGGCCTCACCGTGCTCCAGGTGGGCATGGACTGGAAGCCCGGGGACAACGTGATCATCTCCGACCTGGAGAACTACGCCAACCTCTATCAGTGGAAGCACCTGGAGCGCAAGGGCGTGGAGCTGCGGATGATCCGCAGCCACGACGGGGCCTATACGGTGGAGGATGTGGAGAAGCTCATCGATGAGCACACCCGGCTGGTGTGCATCACCTCCATCGGCTTTGAGTCGGGGTTCAACGCCGACGTGGCCGAGATCGGGGAGATGTGTCACCGCCACGGGGTGATCTACGCCGTGGATATCATGCAGTCCATCGGCCGGCTGCCCATCGACGTGCAGGCCATGCACATGGACTTTGCCGCCACCGGCTCCCACAAGGGCCTGCTGTGCACCTACGGCAGCGGGTTCTTCTACTGCTCCCCCGAGCTCCAGGACAGGCTGACCCCCTACACCGCCTCCAAGGAGAGCATGAATGCCAAGCCCTCGGCCTGGGAGATGTACCAGATGGACCCCTTGCCCTGGCATACCGATGCCCGGCGCTTTGAGGCGGGCAACTTCAACTTCGACGGCATCTACGCCATGTCCAAGGCCCTGAAGCTCCTGCTGGACGTGGGGATGGACAACATCGAGGGCCGGGTGCGGTACCTGGAGCGGACCATGCGCGCCGGGGGAGAGGACCTGAAGCACATCCACTTCGGCCTGGCCGATCTGCCCGAGAAGAACTGGTCGGGCATCCTCATCGCCCACTATCCCACCGGCAAGGTGGATGAGATCAAGGAGATCGTGGCCAGGCACAAGGTCTACGGCACGGTGAAGGACAGCTATCTCCGCCTGACCGTGGACTTCTACAACAACGACAAGGATATCAACACCGCCCTGGATGCCCTCCACGAGATGGACGGGCTGTTCTGACCGTGGACGGGAAGACCCCCGCTCAGCTGGCCATGGAGGCCGCCGGGGCGGCGTACAAGACCTATGGATATCCCGCCGACCCGACCCTCTCCGCCGCGAGGATCGCGGAGCTCACCGGCTTTCCCGCCGGGGAGGTGTACAAGACCCTGGTGTGCCGGGGGTCGGGGCACCGGACCTATGTGTGCGTCATCCCCTCCCCGGCCAACCTGGACTTTGAGGGAGTGGCCCAGATGGTGGGGGAGAACCGGCTCAGGCTGGCCCCTCAGGGGGCCCTGCCGGAGATCACCGGTGGGTATGTGAAGGGCTGCTGCACCCCCTTGGGGATGCGCGGCGGCTACCCGGTGTTCCTGGATAAGAGCATGGAGCAAAAGGAGAAGATCTGCCTCAACGGCGGGCGGCTGGGGCTGCTGATGGAGCTGGCTCCCTCGGAGCTCCGGCGGGTCACCGGAGGCGTTTTCCGGCAGCTGTGCCGGGAGGAAAATCAAGAAAGGTCGTGAAGGTATGACGGATATGGAGCTGCAAGAACTGGTCCGCCGGGAGTTCCCCTTCCTGGAGGAGATCACCTATTTCAACGTCTGCTCGGTGTCCCTGCCCCCGGTGTCGGTGCAGCGGGCCTATTCCGAGTTCGTGGAGGATTGCGTCAAGGCCCACGGGGTGAAGGCCCGGGCCAAGGCCTATGAGATGATCAACGCCAACCGGGCCCAGATCGCCAAGCTCATCAACTGCGACAGCGACGAGGTGGCCTACGCCCCCAACACCTCTCAGGGCATTGCCGTGCTCCAGGAGAGCCTGGACTGGCATGAGGGAGACAATGTGGTCATCACTGATCTGGAGAACTTCGCCAACCTCTACCAGTGGAAGAACCTGGAGCGCAAGGGTGTGGGCCTGAAGGTGGTCAAGAGCCACGACGGCGGCTTTACCCCCGAGGACATCGCCGCCGTGATCGACGAGCGCACCCGGGTGGTGTCCATCTCCTCGGTGGCCTTCGAGACCGGCTTCCACGCCGACGTGGCCGCCATCGGCCGGCTGTGCCGGGAGAAGGGGATCATCTACTCGGTGGATATCATGCAGTCTGTGGGCCGGATGAAGGTGGACGTGAAGGCCATGAACATCGACTACGCCGCCACCGGCTCCCACAAGGCCCTGCTGTGCAGCTACGGCAACGGGTTCATCTTCTGCTCCCACGAGCTCCAGAAGAAGCTCACCCCCGCCACCGCTTCCAAGGAGAGCCTGGCAAGCGAGCCCACCCCCGCCCAGCTCCTGGAGACCGAGGGGCTGCCCTGGTACGGCGACGCCCGGAAGTTCGAGGCGGGCAACTTCAACTTTGCCGGCATCTATGCCATGTCCAAGGCCCTGAACATCCTGCTGGCCGTGGGCCCCGAGGAGACCGAGGCGCGCATCCGGGCCCTGGAGGCCGAGCTGCGGGAGAAGGCCGCCGGGCTGAAGAACCTGCGCATCGGCCTGTCCGACTGGCCCGAGGCGCGCCGCTCCGGCATGGTCATCGTCTACTACCCCCAGGGCAAGACCGACCTGGTGCGGGAGGTGCTGGACAGGCACAACATGTTCGTGACCATCATGCCCAGCTACATCCGCATCGGCATCGACTTCTTCAACACCTCGGAGAATGTGGACACCGCCGTGAAGGTCCTGCGGGAGATCGACGCGGGGTGCTGAGCCGGCGAGGGCCTCTGATCTGAAAAAGCGCAAAAAGGACGCCGGGCCAGGCCCGGCGTCCTTTTGAACTTGTTGGAGCTTTTAACGGTAGGCGATGAGCTCGATCTCCACGTCGGCTCCCTTGGGGAGCTGCTTGACGGCCACGCAGGAGCGGGCGGGGGCGGGCTTGGAGAAGTGCTGCTCGTAGACGGCATTCATCTCGCCGAACAGGGACATGTCGGAGAGGAACACGGTGGCCTTGA
Organism: uncultured Oscillospiraceae bacterium; assembly: GCA_947629795.1. Lineage (GTDB taxonomy): Bacteria > Bacillota > Clostridia > Oscillospirales > Oscillospiraceae > Vermiculatibacterium. The sequence continues at coordinate 25,929 of CANRFC010000031.1, read as the reverse complement.
TGACCTTGGACAGGTCGCTGCCGCCGGCCTCCAGCACGGCCTTGGCGTTCATGATGCAGCGCAGGGTCTTCTCCGCTACGGTGCCCTGGACCAGCTCGCCGGTGGCCGGGTCAATGTGGATCTGGCCGGAGGCGAAGACCAGACCGCCGTGGGTCATGCCCTGAGAGTAGGGGCCGATGGCAGCAGGGGCGCCTTTTGTGACGATTTCTTCCATTTTGCATTTCTCCTTTTTGGGTTTGTCTTATTTGGCTCAGGTTCAGCATTTCCCCTGAAAAGCCGACAGAAAGCAGTTCAGCGCCGGGAAGATGTGCTTGTCCTTGTGATAGACCAGGGAGACGTCGTAGGACAGGTCCTCTCCCTCCAGCTCAAAGCTGTTGAGCTTGGCGTCCTTGAAATCAGTCTCCAGCCACATCTTGGAGATGACGGACACGCCGTAGTTCATCCGCACGGCGTTGACGATGGAGTCGAAATTCCGGCACTCCCAGTGCCGGCGGACGGCGATATCGTGCTTTTTCAGCACCTCGTCCAGCAGGTCCCGGGCGATGCGGCCCCGCTCCGACAGGATGAAGGGGACGTCCTGCAGCTCGGCGGGGGAGACCCTTTTGCGGCCGCAGAAGGGGCTGCCGTCGCCGCAGATGAATACCACCCGGTCCTTCCACACGGGAATGGAGATCAGGTCCTTGTTGTGGACCTTCCCCACCATGATGCCCGCGTCGGCGCTGTTTTGCAGCAGGGCCTCCTCGATCTCCTTGGGCTTGCCCTCGGTGACCTGGAAGTCGGTGCCGGGGCACTTCTTCTGGCAGGTCTGGAGGGTATAGGGCAGGCGGTAGGCCGCCACGCTGCTGACCGAGTAGATGCGCACGGCCAGGGAGTCGTCCCCGGCCTTGATGGCCTTTTCCATCTCGTCGTAGAGGTTCAGAAGGTGCTTGACATAGACCAGCAGCTTGGAGCCGGCGTCGGTGATGTACAGCTTTTTGCTCAGCCGCTCGAAGAGCTTGACACCGAATTCCGCCTCGATGTTGGCGATGGTCTGGCTGACCGAGGCGGGGGCGATATAGAGCTGGGCGGAGGCGTCCACCATCTTCCCACACTCGGCTACCGTGTAGAAGACCCGCATTTCCCGTATCGTCATACAGACACCTCCGTTATGTTAAGGATTTATCTAACAAATCAAATATATTATAACACTTTACATTTATTTGTCAAGTGATATAATAGGGCTGGACAAACCACAGTCAGTCGATTTATAATATGCCACAAGATAAGAAAGGAAGGCGGAAAATATGGTCAAACATATCGTCATGTTCAAGTTCAGGGACAGCACGCCGGAACTGTGCGCGGAGGCCCAGAAGATCATCCTGTCTATGGTGGGGAAGGTGCCTCAGCTCCGGGGGCTGCGGGCCGACATCGACCTGCTCCACTCCGACCGGTCCTGCGACGTGTGCCTGCAGGCGGACGTGGACGACATGGAGGCCCTGCAGGCCTATGCCCAGGACCCGTACCACTGCGATGTGGTGAAGGCCTTCCTGGGCGCCCATTCCATCAGCAGCGTCACCGCCGATTACGAGTATTGATCGGCGCCGGAGAAAAAGACAGGAGGGGTACATATGGACAAGTATGCCATCATCTACAAGTACTTTATTGAGACCGACCACAACTGTGCCGAGAGCACCCTTCTCGCTGCCAACGAGATCTACGGGCTGGGCCTGAGCGACGAGGACGTCAAGCTGGTCAGCGGTTTTGGTGCCGGCATGGGCTGCGAGGGAGTCTGCGGCGCCCTGTGCGGCGCCATGGCGGCCCTGAGCAAGATGAAGGTGGAGGGCCGCGCCCACGCCACCCCGGGCTTCGGCCCCCTGTGCGCCGGCCTGGTGAAGAAGTTTGAGGAAGCCACCGGCAACGTGGGCGTCAACTGCGCCCAGCTCAAGCCTATTTACCGCAAGGACGACGGGCTGCGCTGCATCAAGACGGTGGAGCTGGCCATCCAGGCCCTGGATGAGTATTTGCAGGAGATCTGATCTGAATTTATCAAATCGGCCCAAAGGGGGGGCCGGCGCGGGGGGATCTCCCCCACGCCGGCCTCTTTCGCTGTTTTCAGGGGTCGGAGGGAGAGGGAAGAGGGGGGCGCTCTCTCCGGAATTGAAAAATATGCGCGTCAGAACAGAAATTTCCAAGAATTCACCTTGCATTTTGTCGAAGGCTCGTGTATAATTTCACACATAGTGGGACAAAGCTTCAAAATTAAAAAATTTTAGAGATTTTTTCTCAACGAAATGAAACACAGGAGGGCAGCCATGCTGAAGTATATCGCGAGACGGGTGTTCATCGGCCTGCTGACCATGCTCTTTCTGATCACGGCCACGTTTTTTCTCATGCGGATCATACCCGGCTCTCCCTTTATCAATGACGACGAGTCTGTTGCCGCGCAGAAGCAGTATGCGCAGCTCGAGGCCAAGTACGGCCTGGACAAGCCGCTGACCGAGCAGTTCGGGATCTACATGAAGGGCCTGGCCCACGGAGATCTGGGCGACTCCCTGATCAAGAAGGGCAAGAGCGTGGTGGACATCATCTCCACCACTGCCCCGGTGACCATGCGCCTGGGTCTGACCGCCTTTGTCTTTTCCATGGTGGTGGGCATCGGGCTGGGTATCACGGCGGCCCTGTCCAAGAGCAGGACCCTCAATAACTTTGTGATGCTCCTGTCCACCATCGGCGTCAGCGTGCCCAACTTCCTGCTGGCCCTCTTCCTCATGCTGGTCTTCGGCGTCTACTTAGAGATATTCCCGACCATCGGACTGAAGACGCCGCTGCACTATGTGCTGCCCACCATCGCCGTCTCCCTCCATCCGGTGGCCATGATTTCCCGGCTCACCCGCACCAGCATGATGGAGGTCATGCGGCAGGACTACATGGTGCTGGCCAAGTCCAAGGGCACCGCCAAGTGGGTGGTGGTCCTCAAGCACGGCCTGCGCAACGCCCTGCTCCCGGTGGTGACCTATGCCGGGCCCCTCATTGCCAATCTGCTCACCGGCAGCTTTGTGGTGGAGACCCTGTTCTCCATTCCCGGCATCGGCTCGGAGTTCGTGGGCAGCGTGACCAACCGGGATTACACCCTGATCATGGGTCTGACCATCTTCATGGGCTTCCTGGTCATTGTGATGAACCTTCTCTCCGATGTGGTGTCCGCCTGGGTGGATCCCCGCATCAAGCTGGACAAGTAAAGGGGGTAGCAGAGATATGGATCAGACCGTACGGCCTCACGACCGTCCCCTTCAGCTCCCCCCTGACGCCTTTGAGCTGCTTCCCGAGTCCGAGAAGAATGCGGAATTCGTGGCCATGGAGTCCCGCACCTTCTTTCAGGACGCCTGGCGGAACTTCCGGCGGAACAGGCTGGCCCTGGTGAGCCTGTGCTTCATCCTCCTGATGTGTCTGCTGGCCATCCTGGTCCCCATCCTCTCGCCCTACACCTACGACGGGATGGACCCCTCCTCCCTCAACCAACTGCCCTCTCTCCAGGACTGGTTCGGCACTGACAAGTTCGGCCGGGACATCTTTGTGCGGGTGATGTACGGCGCCCGGATCTCCCTGTCCGTGGGCTTTGCCGCGGCGGGCATCAATCTGGTCATCGGCGTGGTCTACGGCGGCCTGGCCGGGTACCTGGGGGGCCGGGTGGACCTGATCATGATGCGGGTGGTGGATATGCTCTACTCCATCCCCAGCCTGCTGTACATCATCCTCATCATGCTGGTCTTCGGCAGCAACATGTTCTCGGTGCTGCTGGGCATCTGTATCTCCTCCTGGGTGGGCATGGCCCGGCTGGTGCGTACCCAGGTCATGTCCCTGAAGGAGCAGGAGTTCTCTCTGGCCGCCTTCGTCATGGGCGCCAGCCGCTCCCGCATCCTCTTCAAGCACCTGATCATCAACTCCATCGGACCCATCATCGTCTCCCTGACCATGATGGTCCCCTCGGCCATCTTCCAGGAGTCCTTCCTGGGCTTTGTGGGCATCGGCATCTCGGCCCCCATGTCCAGCTGGGGCACCCTGGCCAACGAGGCCCGCATGGTCATCAACAGCTATCCCCTCCAGATCGTCTGGCCCGTGCTGTCCATCTGCTTTACCATGCTGGCCCTCAACTTCCTGGGGGATGGTCTGGGTGAGGCCCTGGACCCCAAGAAACGGTAGGTGAGCGCCATGTCTGTCTTAAGTGTAGAACACCTCTCCACCCAATTTACCACCGACCAGGGTATCGTCCGGGCGGTGCGGGACGTCTCCTTCTCGGTGGAGAAGGGGGAGATCCTGGGGATCGTGGGAGAGTCCGGCTCGGGAAAGAGCGTGACCATGTTCTCCATCATGGGCCTGCTGGCGGGCAACGGCACCGTCACCGACGGCAGGATCATTCTGGACGGGGAGGATCTGTCCCCCTCCGCCTTCTCCAGCGAGAAGGAGTATGAGAAGAAGATGTGCGCCGTCCGGGGCAACCAGATGGCCATGATCTTCCAGGACCCCATGACCTTCCTCAACCCGGTGCTGCGTATCGAGTCCCAGCTGGTGGAGCCCATACTGAACCACACCAAGCTCAGCCGGAAAGAGGCCGTGGACCGGGCCATCGAGCTGATGGGCAAGGTGGGTATCCCCTCCCCGGAGAAGCGGATCAAGCAGTATCCCCACCAGTTCTCCGGCGGCATGCGCCAGCGCATCATCATCGCCATGGCCCTGGCCTGCAACCCCAAGCTCATCATCGCCGACGAGCCCACCACCGCCCTGGATGTGACCATCCAGGCCCAGGTCCTGGAGCTCATCTCGGCCATCAAGGACGAGTTCGGCTCCTCGGTCATCCTCATCACCCACGATCTGGGCGTGGTGGCCCAGACCTGTGACCGGGTGGCCATCATGTACGGCGGCAAGATCGTGGAGCAGGGATCCGCCGAGGATATCTTCTATTCCCCCAACCACCCCTATACCAAGGGCCTTCTGGGGTGTGTCACTAACCCCGAGAGCGAGTTCAGCGAGCCGCTCCATCCCATCCCCGGCTCGCCCCCCGACCTGCTCAAGCCCCCGGCGGGCTGCCCCTTCCTGGACCGCTGCCCCAATGCCATGCGGGTGTGCCGGGACTACATGCCTGAGACCACCGTTTTCAGCGACAGCCACTTCAGCCGCTGCTGGCTCAACCAGAAGGGAGGCGCCGCCGGATGAGTGAAGCTATCTTACGTGTGGAGAACTGCTGCACCTGGTTTGACGTGACCCGGGGCCTTTTCGCCAAGAAGCAGATCGTCAAGGCGGTGGACAACGTCTCCTTCCAGATCTTCCCCGGCGAGACCTTCGGCCTGGTGGGAGAGTCGGGCTGCGGAAAGAGCACCCTGGGCCGCACCATCGTCAAGATCTACTCTCCCACTTCCGGAAAGATCTTCTACAAGGGGGAGGACATCTCCACCCTGGAAGGGGCCCGGACAAAGGCCTTCCGCAAGCAGGTCCAGATGATCTTCCAGGATCCCTACGCCTCCCTGGATCCCCGGATGACGGTGGGCGAGATCGTCCGGGAGCCCATGGATATCCACGGCCTCCACACCGCCAAGGAGCGGGAGGAGCGGGTGGTGGAGCTGCTCCAGATCGTGGGGCTCAAGCCCGACCACATCCGCCGCTATCCCCACGAGTTCTCCGGCGGACAGCGTCAGCGCATCGGCATCGCCCGGACCCTGGCCCTGGACCCCGAGTTCATCGTCTGTGACGAGCCCATCTCCGCCCTGGACGTGTCCATCCAGGCCCAGGTCATCAACCTTCTGGAGGAGATCCAGAAGAAGATGGGCATCTCCTATCTCTTCATCGCCCACGACCTGTCCATGGTCAAGCACATCTCTGACCGCATCGGCGTGATGTACCTGGGCCACATCGTGGAGACCGGCCCCAGCCACCTGCTCTACAGCAAACCTCTGCATCCCTACACCCGGGGCCTTCTCTCCGCCGTCCCCATCCCCGACCCCAGGCGGGCCAAGGAGCGCCGGCGCATCGCCCTGAGCGGGGAGATCCCCTCTCCCATCAATCCCAAGCCCTGCTGTCCCTTTGCCACCCGCTGTCCCAACGCCACCGAGAAATGCTTCCAGGCTATGCCTCCCACGGTGGAGGTGGACGGCCGCCAGGTGGCCTGTTTCCTTTATGAAGAAGGCGGCTAACCCGTTTTCTATAAGAAATCAATGAAAAGGAGAAAACCAACATGAAAAAGTATGCCCGTCTCTTGTCCGCCGGGTTGAGCCTGCTGCTGTTGCTGACAAGCTGCGGCGGCGGTTCGTCCGAGACCCCCGCTCCCAGCCAGGACGCCGCCCCCAGCGCGGAGGCCTCCGCCCCTGTGGAGCCCGCCAGCGAGGAGCACAGCTTCACCTACGCCCTGTCCAGCGAGCCCGACTATCTGGACCCCGCCATCTGCATGAACTCCAACACCAGCGCCGTGCTGGGCCAGCTCTACTACCCCCTGTTCCGCTATGACCAGAACGGCAACGTCCAGAACCTGGCCTGCGAGAGCTACACCGTCAGCGACGACGGCCTGACCTACACCTTCAAGCTGGCCGCCGGCAACACCTGGAGCGATGGCCAGCCCGTCACCGCTGCCGACTATGAGTTCGGCATGAAGCGGAGCATCGGCTACGGCCCTGATTCCGCCTATGCCTACCTGCTTTACAGCAACGTGGCCGGCGGCGCCGAGGCCAACGAGAACATGATGGACGTGGCCGACATGACCGACGTGGCCATCCATGCCCTGGACGACTCCACCCTGGAGATCACCCTGGCTGCTCCCTGCCCCTACTTCGTGGGCCTGCTGAGCAACGTGGTGGCCTTCCCCCTGCGCAGCGAATTCGCCGTGGAGCATGAGAGCACCTGGGCCAACGACCCCGCCGTGCCCACCAACGGCCCCTTCAAGCTGGAGGTCGTCCGGGACAAGGAAGAAGTGGTCATGGTGAAGAACGAGTACTATGTCCACGCTGACGACGTCCAGACCACTACCCTCACCGCCAAGATCATCACCGATCCCCAGGCTCAGCTGACCGCTTTCCAGACCGGCGAGATCGACCTGGCCCTCTCTGTGCCTGCCGATGTGGCCGTCAACTATGCTGACGACCCCGCCCTGCTCAACCTGGACGTGGTGAGCAACACCTTCCTGTGGATGAACTGCACCGGCGAGACCAACCCCGCCCTGGCTGACGCCAACGTCCGCCGCGCTCTGTCCATGGCCATCGACCGGGAGCAGCTGCTCACCTTCATCGGTGCCACCAGCACCCGCTATCCCCTCTACGGCTATGTGCCCAAGGGCATGGCTGACGCCGACGGCGGCGACTTCCGCAGCAACGCCGACGCTGAGGAGCCCTATGCTCCCTTCGACCTGGAGCAGGCCAAGTCCCTGATGGAGGCCGCCGGCTATAATGAGAACAACCGTCTGCCCATCACCATCAGCTACATCAGCTCCAACACCAACACCGATATCTGCGTGTGCCTGCAGGCCATGTGGCGGGAGATCTACGTGGACGTGGAGCTCAGCGCTGCCGAGCAGAAGGCCTACGCCCAGGCCCGTAAGGCCGGTCAGTATCAGATCGCTACCGGCTCCACCAGCGCCGACTATCTGGATCCCTACTACTACCTGGAGCGCTGGGTCTCCTACAACCAGGGCTACAAGCAGGTCAACGACCCCACCTATGACGCCATGATCGAGGACGCCAACGCCCAGATCGATCCTGCTGCGCGTATGGAGAAGCTCCACGCGGCTGAGAAGTATCTGGTGGCCGATAACGCCTACACCATTCCTCTGCTGGGCTCCAGCCAGCTCGGTCTGATGAACCCCAACATTTCCGGGCTGAAGTTCGATCCCACCAACTCCGCCTATTTTGACGGCCTGAGCTACTAAATCCCGCCGGAATGCGGTGCGCTGGTGTCTTCGCGCCAGCGCACCGTTTCTTCGGCAAAATTTGAAAGAAGTGAGGACGATTTCATGCTTTGCAGCAACGAAACCCTGGCACTGATGAAAGAACTGACCCAGGCTGTCGGCGTCTCCGGACAGGAGCGGCAGGTCTGCCGTATCCTGGCCCGGCATTATGAAGCGCTGGCGGATGAGATCGTGCGGGACAACAACGGATCCATCTATGCCGTAAAGCACTCCTCCGCTCCCGACCCCTTCCGGGTCATGGTGGCCGCCCACAGCGACGAGGTGGGCCTGGTGGTGCGGCAGATCCGCCCCAACGGCCTCCTCAAGGCCTCTGTCATCGGCGGCCTCTATGATGAGGTCCTGCCCGGCTCCCGGCTCCGTCTGATCACCGATGAGGGCAGGGAGTTCCGGGGCTGTGTCTCCAGCCTGGCGCAGAAGATGCTCCGGGAGCGGGTGACCTCCAGCCGCATCCCCCTGGGGCTGCTCTATCTGGACTTCGGATTTACCAGCGAGGCCGATGCCCGTGCCCAGGGAGTCCTGGAGGGCTGCCAGGTGGTAATCGACGGGCCCTTTGAGGTGCTCAACGGCGGCAAGAGGCTGCTCTCCAAGGCCTGGGATGACCGCTTTGGCTGCATCCTGGGTGTGGAGCTGCTTCAGGCGCTCAAGGGCGTGGAGCTTCCCTTTGACCTCTATGTGGGGGCCGACGTCCAGGAGGAAGTGGGCCTGCGGGGCGCCAAGACCGCCGCCAACCTGGTGGAGCCCGACCTGGCCATTGTGCTGGACTGCACTGCCGCCAACGATGTGGAGGGCTTTGAACCGCCCACCGGGGGCATCGGCCAGGGAATTATGGTCCGCTTCAACGACGGCACCTATCTCCCCAACCGTACCATGTTCCTGGATTATCTGGCTCTGCTTCGGGAAAAGGGTATCCCCTATCAGATGCACGAGTCCCGGGGCGGCACCGACGCCGGCGCCATCAACCTCAGCGCCCAGGCCGTGCCTACCCTTACCGCCTGTATCTGCGCCCGGAACGTTCACACCGGGAGCCTGATGATCGATGCAGAGGATTACCTCCACTGTGTGGAGGCGGTCACCGCCTTTGTCTCCGGCCTGGACCGGACCAAGCTGGAGCGGTACCGCAGCAACAATTTTTGAGAAAGGAAGTCATTGTTATGAGTTTGAAGACCAATCAGGACAAGATCGTTAAGCAGTCCGTGATGGGCCGGGTCCATCACCCGGTGCTCACTCCCCAGAAGGTCTACCGGGTGGGCAGCGATGGCGGCGCCCGCTTCACCCCCGCCCACGGCGCCATCACCTATGATATCGAGATCGGCGACAGCTGCATGGGCCTGGTGGGCGACCACGTGGAGCCCGGCGTCAGCTCCAAGAATGCCGACGACATCGAGAACCGGGCTTACACCCACCTGTCCTGCATCGGGAACGTGGCCGAGGTGGTCACCGGCAAGGCCGCCGGGGATAAGGGCTTTGTCACCGGCACTCACGGCGGCATCGACCACGTGATGATCTGGTTCTCTCAGGAGACCCTGAACAAGATGGTGTGCGACGACAAGATCCTGGTCAAGGCTTACGGCCAGGGCCTGGCGCTGGTGGACTATCCCCAGGTCAAGCTGATGAGCGTGGACCCCGACCTGTTTGCCAAGCTGCGCATCCGGGAGGAGAACGGCAAGCTGGTCATCCCTGTATCGGCCGTCATCCCCGCCTACCTCATGGGCTCCGGTCTGGGCGCCATGGAGGTCTTCGGCAGCGACTATGACATCATGACCCGGGACCCCGCCAGCTATGAGGAGTTCCACCTGGGCGACCTGCGCTACGGCGATCTGGTGTTCATCCAGGACCATCAGTGCTTCCACGGCCCCGACTACCTGCGGGGCTCGGGCACGGTGGGCGTGATCATCCACGGCGACTCCCACCTCTCCGGCCACGGTCCCGGGGTCACTCCCATCATGACCTGCCGGGAGCCCCTTATGGTCCCTGAGCTGGACCGGGGCGCCAACATCGCCTTCTATCTGGGCACCAAGAAGCAGTAAGCTGCCATCAATGGGTCCGGGCTCCCCTCTTGGACCCTTATGGAGCAAAAAGGACCGTGAAGCATGTGCTTCACGGTCCTCGTTTTTTGCGGGAGGGAGGTTATTCCTCCTGGTGTTCCCGTTCCTCCAGAGCCAGGGCCTTCCCCAAATAGACAATGAGGATCTCAATAAAAATGAAGTTGATGGCCTGCTGGTCCAGGAAATAGTCGGTGGTGATCAGAGCGGTGGAGGGAAGCAGGACCAGATGGGTGGCATAGGCCTCCATAGGGCTGCCCTTGTGCATGGTAATAAGGATGGTATCAGCTCCCTGCTGGGCGGAGGACTGGATGGCATCCCGGACGATGGGAGTGGCGCCGTTGACCGAGAAATAGATATGTACATCCCCCGGCCGGGCCGCGGCGGACAGGTCCCGCACCAGCACCGTGTCCCACACTGCCTCGGCATCGAAATTCAGGGTGTGCAGGTGATGACGCAGCTGCTGGGCGCTGTAACTGTTCCGGTTGAGCCCGAAGATCTTCACCCGTCCCGCCCGGCTGATCCGCTCGGCAATTTCGGTAAGCTGGCTTTCACTGACATAGTCCGCGATTTTCTTAATGGCGGCCTCATAATAGGAGGCCAGAAGCTGGATCTGGCCGGTGCTCTCCCGGCGGGCGGTCCGTCCGGCGTGGACGAAGATGGAGAAATCGTAACGAAACTCGGAAAAGCCGGAATAGCCCAGCTTTTGGGCAAAGCGGAGCACCGCGGAGCGGGAGGTTCCGGAGAGCTTTGCCAGTTCTGCAATATTGGCGCGAAGGGTCTCTCTTTGGTTGGCCATGACAAATTCGGAGATCTTTTTCTCTGTGTTTGTAAGATGGCCCGCATGCTGCTCCAGCCGCTCCAAGAATTCCATTTCAACAGTCCTTTTCTTTGGCAATTTATTTACACCATCACAAATAATAACATAACTTTGATGAAATGAAAAGCACGAATTCGGCAAGGAGAGGGAAAATCCGGCCGTTTCTACCCCGGCTCTTTTCGCCTCATAGGGGATTCCCTTGAGATCTCGTGGAGCGTCTCTTGAGAGGTGGAAAAGACGGCCCAGCGAGAGAGGGAAGGGCCTTTTGTGCCGAGAGGGGATGAGAGGAAGGCAACCCGATGAGGCGCTGGGGAGAGACCGCTACGCCAAAACAGGGAGCAGAGCACTCACCTGCCTGATCCGCTGGAAGACGCCTCCGATTGGCTGCTCTCTTCCGCTGTCGCGGACGCTGCCGCCGAAGCGGGGAGGAGGGGCAGGCACAGGGTCAGGGCTAATGCCAGGGACAGGATCCGCTTTTTCATATCAAGGCTCCTTTCCGTTTCGCAACGTTGGTTATCATAGAGAAGTATAGAACAAAAGGGCGCATAAGTCAACAAAACCGAATATATGGGGCCGGCACGGGGTGGGGGCAGGGAGAAAATTCGCTCCGGCTCTTGACATTGGGGGCGTTTCCCTTTATACTTTGATAAAATAATTTATTGTAAATTGATTTATCAAAAGAGGGAGGGAGAAGAAATGCCCAGCAGTCCCAAGATCCTGAAAGAAAATATCGTCCGGGCGGCCCTGGAGCTGTTGATCGAGAAAGGAAACGCCGGCGTGACCATCAAGACGGTGGCCAATCGGCTGGGCTGTTCCACCCAGCCCATTTCCCGGCAGTTCGGCAGCATGGGCGGACTGCGGCAGGAGCTGATCAAGGCGGCGGAGCGCTATGCCTTTGAGAAGTATTACGATGTAGGTGGCAATGCCCTGGCGGCGTTTGAAAAGTCCGGCTGGGGAGCCATCGACCTGGCCATCAATGAGCCGAATCTGTATCGGTTCCTCTACATGGGCGAGAGTGAGCGCAGGGTCGAGGGCGGTTTTTTGACCATCCCCAGGTCGGAGGAGAGCCGCAACCATCTGGCTGAACTGCTTCAGATCACGCCTCAGGAGGCGGACAGATTTATCACCACCATGATCCTGTATACCCAGGGCGTAGCTACCATCATCGCCGCAAAGGCCGTCCGGGATGACCGGGAGACCATCCACCGGATGGTGCGGGAGACGGGCTTTGTATTCCTCAAGGGGCTGGGCGTAGCGCCGGAGCGGGTGGAGGCTCTGCTGGGCCGGTCCTATGGGGAATTGACCACGGACAGGGAAGGAGGAGCATATGACGCCTGATTGGCTGAAGGAGAGATGGGCTGCCTGCCCTGACTGCGGAGGGAACACCCGGACCCGCGTGCGGGAGGATTCGGTGCTCTTCCACCATCTGATGTATTGTCCGAGATGCAAAAAGAACTTCCTGGTGAATATCAGGCAGTTTCAAACTGAAGTGGTCCGGGAGGCAGAGGTTCAGACCCGGAGCTGAAGGACCGGATGTGTGCCGCGGTCAAAAACAGATGGATGAAGGAAGAATAGAGAGAGCCAGACGCTTAAGACGCAGAGCTCGTCCGGAAGACGGACAGCTCTGCGCTCTTTTTTTGACGGAGGAGGAGAAAACGGTGGCGTACATAAAGCTGCAGCTTGGCTGCTTTGTGGTCGTGTCCTACATCGCACTGATCTATCTGCGGGAGAGGGCGCGGGTGCCGGACGGGGAGAGACCGGGCCTGTTCGGCTGCCTGCTGGCGCTGGGGGCGGTGACCGTCCTCTTTGACGGCGCCACGGCCTGGACGGTCAACCATCTGGACACAGTGCCGCCCACGATCAACCGGCTGCTGCACCTGGGATTTTTGATATGCCTGGACACCATGGCGTTCCTGCTGCTGTTCTATATGCTGTCCGTTACGGACGCGCTGCCCCGGACCCGACGGGGCCGGCTGCTCCTGTTCCTCCCCCTGGCGGCCGGACTGGCCGTGGTGGTCGTCTGTATCCCCGGCCTGGAGTACCGGGTGGGGAGGACCACCAATTACTCCATGGGGGTCTCAGCCTACACCTGCTTTGCCATGGCGGGACTTTGCACCGCCGTGTCCCTGGCCGTGTTTTTCCGGCGGTTCCGGCACATTGAGAGCCGGAAGCGCATCAACTGCTTCACCTGTTTTGCGGTGATCCTGGCGGTGACGGTGTGGCAGAGCATCCAGCCGGAGGCCCTGGTCACCAGTCTGGCCCCGACCATCGCAGTACTGGGGGCGTATATGAATGAGGAGGACCCGGCCTTTCTCCGCCTGGACCACTACCTCAGCGAGATGATCATGGGCTTCGGCACTCTGGTGGAGAACAAGGATGGCAGTACCGGAGGACACATCCGGCGGACCACCGCCTATGTGAAGCTGCTCTCGGAGGAACTGTGCCGACGGGGGCTTTACCGGGATGTGCTGACCCGGGACTATCTGCGCTGTCTGGAGCGGGCGGCCTCCATGCACGACATCGGGAAGATCGCCATTCCGGACCATATCCTGCAAAAGCCGGGGCGACTGACGCAGGAGGAATATGCCGTCATGAAGACCCACGCGGTCCGGGGCGGAGAGATCGTGCGGGAGACCTTCGGGCACTTGGATGAAGAGCAGTATGAGCGCCTTGCCTATCTGGTGGCCCGATACCACCACGAGCGGTGGGACGGAAGCGGCTATCCGGAGGGCCTGCGAGGAGAGAACATCCCTCTGTGCGCCCGGATCATGGCCGTTGCAGACGTGTTTGACGCCGTTTCCGCCAAGCGGTGCTACCGGGACGCCATGCCGCTGGACGCGTGCTTTCGGATCATTGAGGAGGGCAGCGGCCGGGACTTTGACCCCGTTCTGGCAGAGGTGTTCCTGGAGGTGCGGGACAGGGTGGAGGCCATTTATGAGAAGAACCAATGAAAGGACGGATGACGGATCCGTTGAGGAGAGTGAGCCATGCATAGAGACCCGACAACACAAGCTCCTGTTCGACGTGGGGCCGGACGGCACCCTCTTTGACAACGCCGGGAAGCTGGGGATCGACCTTTCGGAAATCGATACCGTCATCCTCTCCCATGAGCAGGATCTGCTTATTACGGAGGACTGTTCCGCTCTCATCATGGGGTGCGGGCACGCGGGGGTGGTCAACATCATGGACCGGGTGAAAAGCCGTCCGCCGGCGGTATGTGTGGGCGGGTCCCACCTCTATGACCCCGCTACCAAGAAAGCCGCGCCGGAGGCCCTGCTGGATGAAATGGCACATGCGCTGGGGGAGTACAGGGACACGCGGTTTTACACCTGCCACAGCACAGGGAAAAAGGCGTTTCAATACCTGGCGCGGCAAATGCCGAACCTGTCTTATTTCTCCTGCGGGGAGACCCTGGAACTCTGACGCCTTGCCGCGCTCGGGCCATTTCGTTTGTCAAAAAGCTAAAAAAGAGGGTGGATACCATGCCGCAAAGAGACGGCAGCGGGAACAAAGTCATATTGATCCACGATCTGCCTGGCCCGGAGGGCTGGCTTCTCCCGGAGGATTGGCTGGTGGTGGATGCCAAGGCCAAGGCAGCGCCCTGTCAGGGGTGCTTCGGCTGCTGGCTGAAGACGCCGGGGACTTGCGTACTGAAGGACGGCTTGCAGCACCTGGGTGCGGCCATCGCCCACAGCCGGGAGCTGATCCTGGCGTCCCGGTGCTGCTACGGCGGCTTCTCTCCGGAGGTCAAGCGGGCCCTGGACCGTTCCATCTCCCAGAGCCTTCCGTTTTTTACATATCGGGGCGGCAAGCTCCACCACATCCTGAGATACCACCGGGCCCCGGCCTTGACGGTCTGTTTCTACGGCCCTATGACCGACTTCGAGCGGGAGACGGCGCAGCGCATGGCCCAGGCCAACCAGGTGAACATGGGCTGTCCCTCCCTGCGGCTGCTGTTCGCGGAGGGGCCGGAGCAGGTGAAGGAGGTGCTGGGCGCATGAGGGTACTGATCCTGAACGCCAGCCCCAAGCGCCGGGGCGGAGCATCCAAGCTCTTTTCCACACTCCTGCGGCCCTTCCTGTTGGGGTGCCAGGTGAAGACCCTGCCCCTCCACGGGCCGGGGGACTATGACGCCGCGCTGGCAGCCCTCCCCTGGGCGGAGGCGGTGGTGATCTCCGCGCCACTCTATGTGGACGGCGCGCCCTCCCATGTGCTGCCCTTCCTGGAGCGGGCTGAAACCGTCTGCCGGGAGAAGAAGTTGGGCTTCAAGCTCTACGCCCTGTCCAACAACGGTTTTGTGGAGGGCAGGCAGAACGAGCTCCACCTGCGGCTCTACGAGGGTTGGTGTCGGCGCACAGGCGTGACCTGGGGCGGCGGCCTGGGCATCGGCGGCGGGGTGATGCTGTACTGGCTTTGTATGCCGTTCCCCCTCTTTGCCCTTTTACATACGGTGGAGGTCGTCATGATGGCCCAAAGCGGAACGTTGACCCCACTGGCGGTGTTGGACTGCTACTCGGGCAGCCTCTTTGCCCTGTTTTTTTTGCGCCGGGCTGATCTGGGGGCTGGCTCTGATGGGCCGGCGGGTCCGCAAGGGGATCTGCGGCAAAAACCACTATACCCGGGTGCTGATCCCGTCCTTTCTCTTCCTGATCGGCGCCGACGTCTTTATGCTCCTCTCTGCCCTGTTCCACGGCACGTTGCCCCACAAGCTGTTCAGGAAGCAGCCATACGGCCAAGACATTTATTAGGAGGAACAATTATCTACGGAGACAATCTGCTCCGCTTGGAGGACAAGCTGCTGGTCAGGAAGATGGCGGACGCTATGGGCGTGTCCTATACCGCGTTTCTGATCCGGCTGAAGGAATTGAATATGCTTGAACAGCACGATGTATCTGAATATATCACATGGGAGATCGGTCTTGGAAATGAGGTGATGTACCCGTGAGCGCGGTCAGGGCATTTCGTCAGTCGCCCCTGAGCGCGGATAACCGGTACAAGCTCCTGCTTTCCCGGTCTGAATCCGCGGGGCTCCAACTCAGGGAGATCCATTGCCCCTATTGCGGTTTTCTTGTGGAGCGCGTTTTTTCAGACGTTACCGGCCACAAGATGGTCTACTGCAAAAAATGCAAAGAGGAATACCCGGTCAACCTGGGATACTTCCGAACAGTAAAGCGATGGAGGCCCTACAAGGGGTTCCACTACAAGCGACAGCAGAGATAGCTGAATAGCAGAACAGAATATTAAAAACCCTACAACTTTTAATCGAGCAAGCGGAGAGAGTCCGGCAGCCAGCCGGAGGAGACTGCCAAGCGCCGTACAAGGTTGGAATGTATATGGGACAACCATATACATTTCTCCTGTGCGGCGCTTTTTTACTGCCCGATAGACCTTGTACGGTGTTAAAAGTCCTTTCCCGCCTGCGAGGGAAAGGATTTTTCATGTACTACGACACTATTGAAGCAGGAAAAAGGATTCAGCAGCTCCGCAAATCGAAGAAACTGACGCAGGAGCAGTTGGCGGAGCAGATCAACACCAGCACCCGTCATCTGCAAAAACTCGAATCTGGCGAACGCGGTGCTTCGGTAGATACTCTTGTGGCGCTGGCTCTATTCTTCCATGTGAGCCTCGACTTCCTGATTTTAGGAAGACGGCAGGCATCGGATATGCAGGCGCAGCTCCGTGATCTGGCCCAGCGCCTTGAAAATATGGCGGAAACGCTCTGACTACCCCTTAGTGGGGTAGTAAATCGCCGGTAAGTACCCCTGCGAGGACGTAAAAATGCCCTTGGATTTCCGCTAAACTTAAATCATCAGCCGGGGGAACCCGCTGACAGAACGAATGAACTTTGAAAACCGAATACGCACTCATCAGGTACGTTCCTGTGTGTACGCCGGAAGGCAAAGCCAGACAGCGCGGAGCGCCATGACCTCGTCGGAGCAAGCTGCGTATCGTTCGCTTCCAACTAAAGTTGAAAGCTCACTCGCTACGCTGCTCCTCCTCTCCCATGAAAGCAGATTTGCTTTCATGGGTCCCCAGAATGAGCGAGCGATACATCCCGCTGGGAAGGACGGACTGCTACCGTCCGGGCGACGACAGCGCACAGGGTCAAAGATACTTCCGTAACTCGCGGCCCGGCCATAATGAAGGCGGGGAGGTTAGATCCCTATGGAGCGGCTTCGCAGACCGCCGCCTGATGAACTCCCATGATTCCGGGGCGTCGGGGACAAATTGGAATCGAGATAAAAGAAGAAATCATCAGCAACCGTTCCGGTACAACGCACTTTTCAATGACGGGCGGCTGCTGTTACATATCCAAAGAAACAGGAGTGAAACGATGATGGATATTGAAAACACGGAGTTCCATCGCGGCGAGATATACTACGCCGATCTGGACCCCATATTCGGGCATGAGCAGGGCGGCTACAGACCCGTGCTCATCCTCCAGAATGACTATGGGAATATCTACTCTCCCACGGTCATCGTCACATCGGCCACCGGCCGCGTCAGCAAGAAGCCGCGCCAGCCCACCCATGTGATCCTCGACCATGTGGAGGGCCTGTCCCGCCCCTCCACCTTCCAGCTCGAAAACCTCCGCACCCTGGACAAACGCCGTCTGTGGGAATGCGTGGGAAAACTCACCGATGAGCAGATGGAGAAGATCGACGCCGCCCTGCGGGTGAGCCTCCATTTGAGTGAGGAGGATTATCTGCCAACGGAGGTGGAAGCGCCGTGAAAGAAAAAAGAGAGTTCAATCCCACTCTGCAAATTGACCCTGAGTTCGAGCGCCAAATACCGCCGCTGACAGACGATGAGTACAAACAGCTTGAGGAAAACATCGTTTCCGAGGGGGTTGTCCTGATGCCGCTTATTGTCTGGAACGGCACGATCGTAGACGGTCACAACCGTTATAAGATCGTGCGGGCACATCCACACATCCGTTTCGATGTCATTGAAAAAGACTTTAACAACCGCTATGAAGTCCTCGCCTGGATCTGCAAAAATCAGCTTGGGCGCAGAAATCTCACACTCACACAGAAACGGCTTCTTATCGGAGATCAGTATGAGGCTGAAAAGATGGCACACGGAGCAAGTGATGGATTTCGGGGCAATCAACACAACAAGTCTGTAAGTGGCCAAAGCGACCACAAAGCAGAATCGGGAAAAACGAGGAAACGAATTGCAGCAGAAACGAACACCAGCGAGAGTTTTGTGAAGCGAGCTGGCCAGTATTCCAGAGGGGCAACCGCAGGCGAGGAAGTCTCTCCCGGCTTCCGTCAGGAGGTCCTCTCCGGCAAGATCAAGCCCACACAGAAAATGATGTGGGATATAGCCAGGGCTTCCCCGGAGGAACGAAAACGGCTCATCCGGGAGCTGAGAGAAACCACAGGTACACCTCCCGAGGAAGACGAACCCCGCATGACGGCTCAGGATGCCGTGCAGGAGTTTGAGTGGAAGGTCACGCGGGTACTTCAAAACTTTGACAACACTTTTATCGACTGGCCGCAGCTCATAACCGATGAACCCTACCGCGCACAGGTCGTTGCCACCCTGCAAGACCTGAAGCAATACATTCTACACATTGAAGGAGGAACGCATTATGAATGGGACCGCGAAGCTCGAAAAATCTCAGTATGAGGAGAAGGACATCAACAGCTCCAAGCTGCTCATCCCGCGGGAGCTCTATCAGCGGGGATTGAACAGCCGCCGTGCGCGGGAGATCGCCGCGCATTTTGACGAGTGCATCGCCAATGAGCCGAAGGTCAGCGCCCGCGACGGCAAATACTATGTGTTTGACGGCCAGCACACCATTGAGGCCAGAAAGATGCTCAACGGCGGTCGTGATGTGGATATCCGCTGTAAGGTCTACTATGACCTGACGCCGGAGGACGAAGCCGCTCTGTTTGCCCAGCAGACCGGTATTTCCGCAAAGGTTTACCCCGGCACAAAGCTCCGCGCACAGGTCTTTGCCGGTGATACGGAGGCCATCGCGTTTCTGGACGCCACGGAGCGCGCCGGACTGACCCTTTCCTTCAATCAGTCCAGAGGACTGAACCGGATCGGATGTGTGGCCGCCGCCCGTGCGGAATTTCAGTCCGCAGGCGCTGAAATCTACACCGAGGCGCTTCGCGTCATTGCCGCCGCGTGGGACGGACACAAGGACTCCCTCCGGGCCGAGACCATTTTGGGCGTGACAGAGTTCATCAAGCTCTACCACGATGAGTACGACCCCAAACGGCTGGTCAGCCGCTGCCGGCGCTGTGACCCCATGCACATCTACCGCAAGGCCAGGGCTGCCGGCGATTCCCTCCCCGTCCCGCAGAGGTACATTCTGGAGGTCTGGAACATCTACAACGGCACCAGCAGGGCAAACGCCCTGCCCCTCAAATTCTGAGCTGGAGGTACGACATGAACAAAGCAGATATGTTCAACAAGTCCGGCTGCCGGGATATGACCGCCTACCTCGCCCTCCGCAACATCGAGCGCGAGGGATTGGCGGCGCGGATGCACAAGCCGGGATACCGCAGGAAAATGCGGCGCACAAAAAACAGGCTTATCAAAAACACTTCTCACTGAGTTTGCTCATAGGTAGAAGTCATGGGCTGAGGTCATACGCTGCAAAGACAGAGAATGGGCAGGGCTGATCGACCTCAGCCTATTGTTGTGCCTATGGACAGCGAGAATGTCTGGACAGGGAGGCGCATATGGATTTATTTGAGGCGGTAAAAAGTTCCGTCACCACAAGGCAGGCGGCGGAACACTACGGGATAAAGGTGGATCGGTCCGGGAAAGCCTGCTGCATTTTCCATAATGACCGCCACCCCAGCATGAAGGTCGATGAACGCTATCATTGCTTTTCGTGCGGGGCGGACGGCGACGTGATCGACTTCGCCGCCCGTCTGTTTGGCGTCGGTTTACGGGAAGCAGCCCAGCGGCTGGCGGCGGACTTCAACATCCCCCATGAGAGAGCCTGCCCATCCGGGGCAAGACCGGTGAAGCCCCGGAGGTCGCTGATGCAGCGGCTAAAGACCTATCAGGACGAGAATTACCGGATACTGTGCAGCTATTATCATCTGCTCCGGCAATGGGATGCGGAATATGCCCCCAAACCGGAGGACGAGGACTGGCACCCCTTATATATGGAGGCAATACAGAACTCCGCCAAAGTCGAGTACCTGCTTGACGAGCTGCAAGACAGCACACCCGATAAGGCCAAAGAACTCATTGCCCTTTGGAAAAACGAGATCGGGCGGTACGCAGGCCGCGTGAGAGAAGTCCGCGCGGCAGAAAGACGGGGTTCCTATGAACTATCCCGCTGAAAATTGAGGAGGACGCACATGGATTTGAAACACATCGACAGGGATTCCCTGGTGGATATTCGGAGCGTGAACATCGACGCCTCGCTCCCAAAAGAAGAACGGATGCGTGACTTCATCCGGCAGATCAAAAACCCGTACCTGTTCCGGCACGGGAAATATGTTGTCAAGGTCGAGTTTTCGGATACGGACATCACGCTGGAACAGAGGCTGGCCGATTACGTCCGGGCCAGGTGCGCTTCGGATTGACATCCTCGACTCAGTTGGCGTTTCCTGCTAAACTGCGTTCAGGGACAGATCGCCGCTCCTGTCTGGATTTGAAAACCGAGAAAGGAGCCGCGAAATGCGAACAACTGAAACCACAAGGATATGGAAAGCCACCTTATATCTCCGCCTCTCGCGCGAGGATGGGGATAAAGAGGAATCCAACAGCATCGCCGGACAGAGGAACCTGCTCCGGGACTTTCTGAAACAGCACCCCGACATTCAGGAATATGCCGTCCAGATCGACGATGGATGGTCCGGCTCGACCTTCGAGCGTCCTTCGTTCAAAAAGATGATGGAGGACGTGAAGGCCGGAAAGACCGACTGCATCGTAGTAAAAGACCTCTCGCGCTTTGGAAGGAATTATCTGGACGCCGGAGAGTACATCGAAAAGATATTTCCCTTTATGGGTGTTCGCTTCATTGCCGTCAACGATAACTTTGACAGCTTCCGGGAAAAGAGCGCCTCCGACGATCTCATTGTCCCCTTCAAGAACCTCATCAACGAGGCTTACTGCCGGGACATCTCCATTAAGATCCGCTCTCAGCTTGAGATCAAGCGCAAAAGCGGACAGTTCTTAGGGGCTTTTGCCGCCTATGGCTATTTCAAAGACCCGCAGGACAAAAGCCGTCTTGTCGTGGACGAGTACGCCGCCGAAGTGGTGCGGATGATATTTAGATGGAAGATAGACGGTGAAAGCCCCCAGGACATAGCCGACAGGCTCAATGCGGAGGGGATCCTCTCTCCGCTGGAGTATAAACGCTCCCTCGGCATGAAATGCTCCACCCCCTTGCAGACGAATCAGAAGGCGTCCTGGTCGGCGGCGTCCATCATCCGGCTGCTGAAAAACCCGATCTATATCGGCACACTGACCCAGGGGCGGGCCACCACCCCCAGCTACAAGGTGCATAAGCGGGTGGAGAAGCCTGAGAGCGACTGGATCGTGACGGAACACAACCATGAACCTATCGTTTCCCAAAGGGACTTTGACACGGTACAGAAGGTGCTTTCCAGAGATACCCGGCGCAGTCCCGGCGAAACTGCCGTGTCCCTCTTTTCCGGCATGGTGTTCTGCGGCGACTGCGGCGCTGGCATGGTACGCAAGCCGGTCAGCGCCGGAGGGAAGAAATACAGCTACTACGTCTGCTCCGCCAACAAGCAGGACAAAAGCTGCTCTCCCCACCGCATCCGGTCGGAAGCGCTGGAGGAGATCGTGCTGGAGCTTTTGCGGGCTCACATCACCGCTGTGGCCGATCTGGATGAGGCGCTGTCCATCGCGGACACCGCCCCGCTCCGCACGGCGGAGGCCATGAAGGTCCAGCGCCAGATCGAGAGTAAAAAAGCGGAATATGAAAAGCTCCAAAAGCTGCTCATGTCGCTTTATGAAAACCTGACGGACGGCATTATAGACAAGACCGAGTATGTCCGGCTGAAACAGAGCTTTTCCGGCAGGGCCGCGGAAGCGGAAAAGCAGATGGACGCCCTGCGGGAACGGCTCACGACCATCCAGACCAACACGACGGATACGAGCTGGACGGAGAACTTCAAGCGGTATCGCAACATCACCGAGCTTGACCGCGCTGTGGTCGTCAACCTGATCGAGAGGATCATGGTCTATGAAGATAGCACAGTGGTCATAAAATACCGCTGGCAGGATGAATTTGTCTGGCAGATGGATATTGTACGGCAGATACAGCTCCGGGAGGCAGTATAATGGCAAGGACAAAGAGAAAGATCAACCCCATCGCCCCGGTAACAGAGGCGGCGGCAGAAAAGGTCAAAGCAACATACAGGACGGCGGCCTATGTCCGCCTGTCCGTAGAGGACAGCGGCAAGAAGGGCGCGGACACCATCGAGGGACAGAAAAAACTGCTCGTCGATTATATCAGCCGCCATGAGGATATGGAGCTTGCCGGCGTGTGGTGCGATAACGGCGAAACGGGTACGAACTTCGCCCGTCCGCAGTTTGAGGCCATGATGGAAAAGGTCAGGCGCGGGGAGGTCAACTGCATCGCGGTAAAAGACCTGTCCCGCTTTGGTCGGAACTACAAGGAAACCGGTAACTACCTGGAGCGTATTTTTCCGTTCCTCAACGTGCGCTTCATCGCCGTCAATGACAACTTCGACACGCTGACCGCCGAGCGCAATGAGAACGGCTATATCGTTCCCCTGAAAAACATCATCAACGAGGCTTACAGCAAGGACATCTCAAAGAAGTCCGCGTCCGCGCTGCACATGAAACAGAAGCGCGGCGACTTCATCGGGGCGTGGGCTCCCTACGGCTACAGCAAAGACCCCGATGACAACCACAGGCTCATCATCAATGAGGAAACCGCGCCGGTGGTACGGCAGATCTTCGCTTGGAGAGCGGAGGGTGTCTCTATCGCGCAGATTGCCCGGAAGCTCAACGATGCCGGTATTCTCTCTCCGTCCGCTTACCTCTATGAAACGGGTCGGGTCAAAACGGAGAAATATAAGGGCGTTCCCTGGCACACGCAGATATTGAAATCTTTGCTCTCTCACCCCGTATATCTCGGTCATATGGTGCAGGGCCGGAAACGTCAGTCCTTCCACGCCGGGATGAAACAGGTCCGTATGCCGGAATCC
Organism: uncultured Oscillospiraceae bacterium; assembly: GCA_947629795.1. Classification (GTDB taxonomy): domain Bacteria; phylum Bacillota; class Clostridia; order Oscillospirales; family Oscillospiraceae; genus Vermiculatibacterium. Next base: position 2,958 of record CANRFC010000031.1, on the reverse strand, counting down.
GAGTGGGCGGTGGTGTGTGATACGCATGACCCTATTATTGACCGGCAGACCTTCGATGCCGTTCAGAAGTTGGCGCGGGAACGGCGGGAGGAATACCATAGCCGGCTTGGAAAGTTCGATGATATGGTCGGCAGCGACAACATTTTCAAGCAGCTTGTCTATTGCCCGGACTGCAAGCGGCCTCTGGTGCGCTACAAGAACGTCAGCCACGGCAAAAAGCTGTGGTACACCTTTATCTGCCCCACCCATGCCGATGACCCCAGGGCCTGCCCCAAAAAGGGCATCCGGGAGGACAAGCTATCCGAGATCGTGATGGAGGCGATCAGGAAGCAGGTCGCGCTCGCTGTGGACCTGGACGCTGTGATCCGGGAGATCAACCGGATCCCGGCCTTCTGCCGGGAGGTCGAACAGGCCCGCAGCCGTATCACGAACGCAAAACGGACCCTTAAACGGTGCCAGTCCCTCTATGACAGCCTTTATCAGAACTATGTGGAGGGACTGATGGACGAGGCCGAGTACATATCCCTCAGAGAACGCTATAAACAGCAGGCGGCTGACGCGCAGCAGGTCATATCCGCGCTGGAACGGGAGGAAATGGACGGCAGGCAGTACACATCCGAAAACCTGTTTCTCCAAACCTTTGTGCGTTTCCAATCCTGCGAGGCTTTGACGAGGGATATGCTCACCGCCCTGATCGAGCGCGTCTACATCGACGAACACGACGGTGTGGAGATCATCTTCAAATACAGGGATGAATACAGGGCCCTATGCGATTTCGTGGACAGGAGGGCCGCCGTATGAGAGTAGTCATCTACCTGCGCCTGTCCAGCGAGGACAGGGATATACAGGAAAAGGGCAAGACCGAATCTAACAGCATAGCGCATCAAAGATGGCTGCTGACCGATTTTGTGCGGAACCATCCCGACCTGTGCGGCGCGGAGCTGGATGAGCTGTGCGACGATGGCTGGAGCGGCAAGAACTTTGAGCGTCCGGGTATGGTCGAGCTTCTGGAACAGGTCAGGCGCGGCACGGTACAGTGCATCGTTGTCAAAGATTTTTCCCGCTTTGGCCGTGACTACCTGACCGTTGGAAACTATATCAGCCGCGTTTTTCCCTTTATGGGTGTGCGTTTTATCTCCGTCAACGACGGCTTTGACAGCGCCCGCCCCGGCGACATCGACAGCCTGGACACTTCCTTCAAAACACTGATCTACGACCTTTACAGCCGCGAGCTGTCCCAAAAGGTCAAGGCCGCCAAGAAACAGCGGGCCGAACAGGGACTGTTCCTCAGTCCGTTTGCGCCCTATGGGTACGCCAAAGACGAAGCGGATAAGAACCGTCTCGTCATAGACGAGCCCGCCGCCGAGGTGGTACGGAGGATATTCCAAATGACGCTGGACGGGCATAGCAGCGCGGAGATTGCCCTCGCCATGAACCGTGAGGGCGTGATGACGCCCATGCGGTATAAGCACGATACCGGCGTGTCCCGGAAGTGGCCCTGCGTCTGTGAGGATAATTTCTGGACCTCCGGTAATATTGGAATCATTCTCCGGGATGAACGGTACATCGGCACGGTCATCTACGGGAAACGGGAGCGGACGAAGATTGGGCATTGGGACAGCAGGCCGGCGGGCAAAGAGGATTGGATCATCTGCGAGGACCGGCACGACGCCATCATCACAAAGGAGATTTTTGACGCGGTACAGAAAGTGCTTTCTATGAGGCCCAGCAAACCGTATTCCTCCCGCCCTTATCACCCCTTGCAAAGAAAGGTTTTTTGCGGCGTTTGCGGTCATGCCATGCGGCGGTCGGCTGACAAACTGACCAACGGAACCATAATGAGATACCGCTGTTCAACGCATACCTTTACCGATGAGTACGACTGCAACGGTCACGGGGTCGATGAAGCGGATATTCTTGACGCGATCTTGGAAGCCGTACACGTCTACGCAAGGCTGGCCGTTCGGCTTGAAAGGATAAACGCCGTCCGCCAAGAACGCGGTAGGCGGGAGAAGAAGGACGCCGGGAAAAAGCTGATTGCCTTGCAGAATGAAAAGAGCCGGCTGGACAGCCGGTTGCAGGAACTCTATGAAGGGTTTGTGAGCGGCGAGCTTTCCCGCGAAACATACCTTGCAAAGAAAGGCGCTATTACCGAACGAGGACGGGAGATAGCCGATGAAATGAACAGGTTGGAACGCATAGCAGTGGAAAGCACCGCCACGCGGTCCGAGGTCATAACCAAATATATCTGCTACGCCGACATCGACGAGCTGACGGAGGATATGCTGACTGGCCTTGTGGATAAGGTAAATATCTACCCAGGCGATGTGATGGAGGTAAAACTCAATTTCGCGGATGAGCTGGAACAGCTTCGGGCTGGGTTGGACATTAGCTGTGAAAAATGCTTGGAGGAATCATGATGGAACTGAAACGAACTTGGATATATTGTCGCGTGGCACATAGCGGGCCGGACAGCGCAAAACTGCTGGAAGGACAGCAGCTCGTTCTTGAAAACTATGCGAGAGATCATGGCTTGCAAATCGTCGGTGTCTCCAGCGATAAGGGCAGCGGTTTGACATTTGACCGTCCTGGGCTACTGGACTTCCTGGATGCTGTGGACGATGAAGCCGTGGATGTACTCCTTCTTCTGGAACTTGACCGTTTGGGACGGAACGTGAGCAAGGTGTTTTGGTATTGGCAGATGCTCCGTGGGCGAGGTATCCAAATTAAAACGGTCATGGATGGTGACGTGGACCTGGGAATCTATGAGATGTTTCAAAAGACCATAAGAAAGTAAAATACTTTCTTATGGGAGTACAGCTTATCTTGAGTGTTCTCAAAAAAATTCGAGAAATTCTTTGTCCCTATCTTGACAACAGCAGACGACGGATGGAGTGGGACAAATTTCGAGCGTCCAAGTTTCCAAAGGATGATTGATGACATCGAGGACGGGAAAAT
>CANRFC010000030.1 GCA_947629795.1 uncultured Oscillospiraceae bacterium | reverse complement strand
GGAGCACTACCGCGACATGCAGGACATGGAGTGCACCGTGGAGAACGGCAAGCTCTACATGCTCCAGTGCCGCAACGGCAAGCGCACCGCCCAGGCTGCCCTGAAGATCGCCTGCGACCTGGTGGACGAGGGCATGATCGACGAGAAGAAGGCTGTGTCCATGATCGACCCCCGCAACCTGGACACCCTGCTCCATCCCCAGTTCGACGCCAAGGCCCTGAAGGCCGCCACCCCCATCGCCAAGGCTCTGCCCGCCTCTCCCGGCGCCGCCTGCGGCAAGATCGTCTTCTCCGCTGAGGAGGCCAAGGAGTGGGCTGCCCGGGGCGAGAAGGTGGTCCTGGTCCGTCTGGAGACCTCTCCCGAGGACATCGAGGGCATGAAGGCCGCCCAGGGCATCCTCACCGTCCGCGGCGGTATGACCTCTCACGCTGCCGTGGTGGCCCGGGGCATGGGCAAGTGCTGCGTCTCCGGCTGCGGCGACATCAAGATGGACGAGGCCAACAAGAAGTTCGAGGTGGCCGGCAAGACCTATCACGAGGGCGATTTCCTGAGCCTGGACGGCTCCACCGGCAACGTCTATGATGGGGCCATCCCCACTGTGGACGCCACCATCGCCGGCGAGTTCGGCCGGATCATGGGCTGGGCCGACAAGTACCGCCAGCTCCAGGTCCGCACCAACGCCGACACCCCCGCCGACGCCGCCAAGGCCCGGGAGCTGGGCGCCCAGGGCATCGGCCTGACCCGGACCGAGCACATGTTCTTCGACGCCGACCGGATCCCCGCCATCCGCCGCATGATCTGCTCCGACACCGTGGAGCAGCGGGAGGCCGCCCTGGCCGTCCTGGAGCCCATGCAGCAGTCCGACTTCGAGGGCATCTACGAGGCCATGGAGGGCTGCCCGGTGACCATCCGGTTCCTGGATCCCCCTCTCCACGAGTTCGTGCCCACCGAGGAGGCCGACATCGAGCACCTGGCCAAGGACATGGGCAAGAGCGTGGAGGACATCAAGAACATCATCGCCGGCCTCCACGAGTTCAACCCCATGATGGGCCACCGTGGCTGCCGCCTGGCCGTGACCTATCCCGAGATCGCCGCCATGCAGACCCGGGCCGTCATCAAGGCCGCCCTCAACGTCCAGGCCAAGCATCCCGACTGGACCATGGTCCCCGAGATCATGATCCCCCTGGTGGGCGAGGTCAAGGAGCTGGCCTACGTCAAGAGCGTGGTGGTCAAGACCGCCGATGAGGTCATCGCTGCCGCCGGCTCCAACATGAAGTACAAGGTGGGCACCATGATCGAGATCCCCCGTGCTGCCCTCACCGCCGACCAGATCGCCAAGGAGGCCGAGTTCTTCTCCTTCGGTACCAACGACCTGACCCAGATGACCTTCGGCTTCTCCCGTGACGACGCCGGCAAGTTCCTGGGCGCCTACTACGACAAGAAGATCTACGAGTCCGATCCCTTTGCCCGTCTGGACCAGACCGGCGTGGGCAAGCTGGTGGCCATGGCCGTGAAGCTGGGCCACGAGACCCGCCCCGACATCCACATGGGCATCTGCGGCGAGCACGGCGGCGACCCCTCCAGCGTGGAGTTCTGCCACAAGGTGGGCCTGGACTACGTGTCCTGCTCCCCCTTCCGGGTGCCCATCGCCCGGCTGGCTGCCGCCCAGGCCGCCATCGCCAACCCCCGCAAGTAAGCAAGGACGATGCAAGGATACTGAACAGAAAAGTTCAATATCAATAGATCAAGCAAGAACATCCCCCTGCGCTCAGACCGAGCTGCAGGGGGATGTTTTTGCTGTCATTTTGAAGAAGAAGTTGATATTCTGATAAAATTATGATAAAATAATGCTATACCAAAAGGAGGGCTTTGCTATGCTGAATATTCGCCCTGTTTCTGATCTGCGCAACAAATTTCCGGAAATTGAAGATACTGTTCTGAAAACGGGAGAGCCGGTCATTCTGACAAAAAACGGCTACGGCTCTATGGTCGTTCTCAGCCTGGAACAGTACTCCGCTCTTACGGATGATGTGGAGCTTGCTTTGGACGAGGCGGACAAAGCAGCAAGTCTGACGGACGAGCGCCGCTCCGGGGACGAGGTTTTCGGACGGGTCAGGAGGTGTATCCATGAGCGAAAAACGATTTGATCTGCGCATTCTGCCGCTTTTTGAAAACGACTTGAAAACTGTCTGCCGCATTCTCGCGCCTTTAGTCATGAGTAAGGCAGGCGTTCTCTTGATTTTTATACAACATATGGTATACTATCAGCGGTGATTAAATGTGGAAATTGCAAAAAGTTCTGATTTAACATATGGTCGAGGCTATGTTTATTCTCTGCAATATCATTTGGTTTGGTGTACCAAATATCGCAAGCCTGTTTTATGCAGTGGAATTGATACTGACCTCAAGAATATGTTAGGTGAATGTGCCACTCAAGTTGGGTGTACTATTTCAGAGATGGGAAGTGATGCCTGACCACGTTCACCTACTGCTCACCTGTTCTCCGCAGTTTTTTATTCCAAAAGCGGTAAAGATTTTCAAAGGCAATACCGCCAGGTGGCTGTTTCTCAAACACCCGGAACTAAAATCGGAACTTTGGGGCGGGCACCTTTGGGATCCATCTTACTGCATCGTCACGGTAAGCGACAGGTCGGAACAGCAAGTACGGGAATACATCAGGAACCAGAAACAAAAGGACTGAATGAAAGGAGGACTCCCTGTGCAGATCACATCAAGCTACAAGGTAGAAGTTGTAAAAGCGAATGGCATCTTTGCAGGAACGGTTACCCAGTATCGGGGAGCCCTCGGCTATTTGATTCGAGCGTTGTCCAAAGAATGGAACAGCATTCAGGAGATTGATGGCGTGAAGCGCCGGTTCAACTATGCGGAAGGGCTTATTCACGGGACGAAGAATCATCCTGCCAAATACCCGGAGTTTGACAAGCGGTTCTACAAAATGCCGGGCTATCTCCGCCGCGCCGCTGTTCAGTCCGCACTTGGAGCCATCAGCAGCTACCAAAGCCTGACGCGAAATTGGGAGGCCGGAGGCGGGAAGTGCAAACGACCGAAACTGCAGTGTGACCGGAACGCTATGCCGGTGTTTTACCATAAGGAAATGTTCAAGGAGACAGATGACCCCTGCGTTGTCAAGCTCAAGCTGTTCCATAACAATGACTGGGTATGGGCCACGGTCCACTTGCTTCCAACGGACGTGCGCTATCTGCAGCGTCACTGGTCCGGTGTCGCGGTATCTGCTCCTATCCTGGAAAAGCATTATGGGAAGTATTATCTCCGCTTCGCATTTCAAGAGGATGTATCTCTCATCAAAACACCTGTTAATGAGCGAAAGATTTGTGCTATAGACCTCGGCATCAATACCGACGCAGTTTGCACTATCATGCGGTCAGATGGAACTGTCGCTGACAGGAAGTTTATCGACTTCCCGGCTGAAAAAGACCATCTGACCCATGTGCTGAACCGTATCAAGTGTACATCCCGCAAGAATGGCCCCAAAAGCGCCCACAGTCTCTGGGCTTACGCGACCCGCATCAACAAGGAGCACGCCATCTATGTAGCCAACGCCATTATCGCCTATGCGGCGGTCCAATGCGCAGATGTTATCGTTTTTGAGCACCTGGACTTCAAGGGCTGCCGCACCAGGAATCAAAAAATCCATATGTGGCGCAAGAACGATATCCAGGCATTGGTAGAGCATCGAGCTCACCGCTGCGGCATTCGTGTCTCGCGCATCTGCGCCTGGGGTACGAGCCGCCTCGCCTACGATGGCAGCGGAGCTGTTACCCGCGACAAGGACAATAAGCAGTGGGCAACATTCAGCAGCGGGAAGCGGTATAACTGCGACCTGAACGCCAGCTATAACATTGGCGCCAGGTATTTCATCCGTGAGATCCTAAAACCCTTGCCGGCAACGGTAAGGTCCCGGCTCCTGGCAAAAGTTCCAGAAGCCGGGCGTAGAACCTCTGCTACTCTTTCGACGCTGCTTGCCCTTAACGGGGCTATGGCAGCGTAGGGAGACAGCACGCATCTGTCTGTAGTTAAGGCACTGTGGCAATCGACCGTTCATCGGTCGAACAGCTAAGATGTCCCTGTATCCGCAGACAGCAGTTTGGCGGTTACGCCGCCAGAAGCACGCGACTTCAGTCGTGTGAGGTTCACTGAGATCGTGGACTATATCCTCTTTCGGCTGAAAAATCCCATTGCCGCAGAGCGACTGGTGGATGACGTGGAGGCAGCGATCCACGAGAGGCTGTCTTGCGCTGACGCCTTTGAGTCATATCCCTCTGCACGGGAGCGGGAACACCCCTACTACTGCATCCGGGTCCGGAACTTCTCCGTTTTCTATGTCCTGATCGGGGATACGATGGAGGTCCGGCGTATCCAGTACAGCAGGAGAAATATGAAGAGGCTGCTTTGACACGTCCCATGCTTAAAGAAAGGGGCTTTACGGCGCACTTTGGTAAGCAAGGACGATGCAAGGATACTGAATACAAAAAATCTCCCCGGGCTTTGGCCCGGGGAGAACTTTTGTGGTTATGGAGCGCTTATTTCCCAAACAGATCACCCAGTTTGCCCAGGGCGTCCTTGGCGCCGCCCAGGGCGAGCTTGGCCTTGATGCCGTCCACCACGGGCTTGATCTGCTCATCGGGCAGGTCGATGCCGGTGAGGCCCTCCAGGGCCTTGACGGGGTCTGCTTTGAACTGCTCCAGCAGCTTGGGGTCGGCCTTGAGCATGTTGACCAGCTCGTCGACCTTGGCCTTCACGTCCATTACTTGCCCTCCTCTACGGCGGCGTCGGGGGCGTTCTTGCGGACGCTCTCCACTCCGTTCAGAGCGGAGTCGTGGGAGGCGTAGCCCTCAGACACGGCCACGGTCTGGCCGTTCTTGGCGGTGAGGCGGAAGCGGGTCTCGCCCTTCTTGTCGGTGTAGACCTCAAACTTGGGGTGCTTTTCCGTGGCGAAGCCCTCCACAGTCTGGTCCTCCAGGGCGGCAACGGGAGCGTTGACCTTCACGCTCTCAATGCCTTTTTTGCAGGCGGCCTCAGTGGTGTAGACCTCGGAGGTGGCGATGGTCTGCCCATTGGCGGCCTTCAGGTGGAAAGTGAAGCCGGTGGCGGTGGTGTTGATGACGAACTTGCCCATGCGTAACATCCTTTCCTGTCAAAAATTTGGTTCTCTTGTGGAAACCATTTCCATTGTACAGGATTTTGGGCGGAACGTCAATATTTTACAGCTATACACTTTACGCCGGGTGAAATTTGGTTTAAAATGGGCATACTCAAGACCCTCAAAGGAGAGGATTCGAAATGGAACAGACCTTGCGCCGGCCGGGCCGGGAGTTTCTGGAGGGGATGCGGGACGGGGTGCCCATCGCCGCGGGATACTTTGCCGTGGCCTTTTCCCTGGGCATCGCCGGGCGGAACGCGGGACTCACCGCCCTTCAGGGCTTCATCATCAGCGTGCTCAACCACGCCTCGGCCGGAGAGTACGCCGGGATCACCCTCATCGCCGCCGCCGCGCCCTACTGGGAGATGGCGTTGACCATCCTCATCACCAACGCCCGCTACCTGCTGATGAGCTGCGCCATGAGCCAGAAATTCGGCCCGGACACCCCCTTCTTTCACCGCATCGGGGTGGGTTTCGGTATCACTGACGAGATCTTCGGTATCACCATGGCCCGGCCGGGGCACCTGGAGCCCCGATACACCTACGGGGCCATGCTGGTGGCCATTCCCTGCTGGGCCCTGGGCACCGCCCTGGGCATCACGGCGGGGAACATCCTGCCGGTGCGGGCGGTGAGCGCCCTGAGCGTGGCCCTTTACGGCATGTTCCTGGCCATCATCATTCCCCCGGCCCGGAAGGACCGGGTGGTGCTGGTCCTGGTGGCCCTGGGCTTTGCCGCCAGCCTGGCGGCGGAGGTCCTGCCCCTGGTGCGGGAGCTCTCGGCGGGGAGCCGGGTCATCCTGCTGACTCTCATTTTGTCCATGGGGGCCGCCGCCCTGTTTCCCATCAAGGAAGAGGAAGGAGGAGAGGACCATGTCGGGTAATGTGTGGATCTACATCGCTGTCATGGCGGCGGTGAGCTTTGCCGTGCGGGTGCTGCCCCTGACTCTCATCCGGGGGCAGATCCGGAACCGGTTCGTGCGCTCCTTCCTCTACTACGTGCCCTACGTGACCCTGGCGGTGATGACCTTCCCCGCCATCGTGGAGGCCACCCAGAGCCCGGTGGCCGGCGCCCTGGCCCTGGTGGTGGGGGTGGTGCTGGCCTGGCTGGGAGCGGGACTGTTCCCGGTTTCGGTGTGCTGCTGCCTGACGGTGCTCCTGGCCGAGCTCCTCCTGGTCCACTGAAGCGTGCTGGTTCGGGGAAAAGCCCTTTACTTCTCCCAGAACTTGTGATATGATATTCGAAATGATATTTGGGAGGGACCTTCTTGGAGGAGCTCAAGGAACTCAGGGAGCGCCTGGAGGGGCAGCGGCCCGCCGGTTGGGACAGCCTGCCCGACCTGAGCCTCTACATGGACCAGCTCATCGGCTATATGCCCCGTCAGCTCATCGAGTACGGCGAGGAGGACCGGCTGACCTCGGCCATGGTGAACAACTATATCAAGGACGGCCTGCTTCCCAGGGCCGAGGGCAAGCGGTACAACCGCACCCATCTGGCCTACCTCACCGCCATCTGCGCCATGAAGCAGGTCCTGCCGGTGCGGGACGCGGGGCTGCTGGCCCAGGGGGAGGACCCCAGGGAGACCTATGAGGGCTTCCTCCGGGACCTGGACCTGGCCCTGAAGGACGTGGCCGGGGAGCTGGACACCGACAGCGCCGACCTCACCGAGCTGGCCCGGACTCTGGCCCTGGGCAGCTACGCCCACAAGCTGGCCTGCCAGCGGGTCATCGAGCTCATCCGGGCCAGGGACCCCGCCCCCGAGAGTGAGAAGGAGAAGCGGAAAAAGGAGAAAAAGGAAAAGAAGGAGAGGGAGCACAAGCATGAGTGAGTATGTGATCGTCACCGATTCCTCCGCCGACCTCTCGGCGGAGCTGGTGCGGGAGATGGAGGTGGAGGTACTGCCTCTGCGCTTCACCATCCAGGGCAAGACCTACAAGAACTACCCCGACAACCGGGAGATGGCCCCCGAGACCTTCTACCAGCTCATCCGGGACGGGGAGATGGGCACCACCGCCGCCGTGAACATGGCGGAGTATATCGAGGTGCTGGAGCCCCTGCTCCAGGCGGGGAAGGACGTGCTGGTGCTGGCCTTTTCCTCCGGGCTGTCCGCCACCTGCCAGGCCGCCAATCTGGCGGCGGCAGAGCTCTCCCCCAAGTATCCCGAGCGCAAGCTCTTCGTGGTGGACACCCTCTCGGCCTCCCTGGGCCAGGGGCTTTTTGTCTGGCACGCGGCCCGGAAAAAGCGCGACGGCGCCACCATCGAAGAGGTGAAGGCTTGGGCGGAGGAGTACCGCTTCCACCAGTGCCACTGGTTCACCGTGGACGACCTGATGCACCTGAAGCGGGGCGGGCGGGTCTCGGCCGCCACCGCCGTCATGGGCACCATGCTCCAGATCAAGCCCGTGATGCACATGGATGACGAGGGCCACCTTATCAACATGGCCAAGGCCCGGGGCCGCAGGGCCTCCCTGGACGCCCTGGTGGACAAGGCGGGGGAGCTGGGCACTGACCTCTCTGAGCAGACCATCTTCATCAGCCACGCCGACTGCCTCCCTGACGCCCAGTACGTGGGGGAGAAGATGAAGGAAAAGTACGGCGTGAAGGACGTGGTCTACAACTTCATCGGCCCGGTGATCGGCTCCCACACCGGCTGCGGCTGCGTGGCCCTCTTCTTTACCGGGGAGCACCGTTGACAGCGGGGCGGTTTTTGGGTACAATTCAAGAGAGCTTTCTGCGAGCGGCGGGGGAGGCCCCGCCGCTCGCCTTTTGAGGAGGATATCCATGGACAAGTGGCTGGAAGTGACGGTGGAGACCACCGACGCCGAGCTGGACGACCTGGCCGCCAAACTCACCATGAACGGCGCCGAGGGCCTGGTCCTGGAGGACGAGGCCGACTTCAAGCAGTTTCTGGAGCAGAACCGCCAGTATTGGGACTATGTGGACGACGCCCTGCTGGAGCGGATGCGGGGGGTTGCCCGGATCAAGTTCTACGTCCCCGACACCGACCAAGGCAGAGAGGAGATGGCCGCCGCCCTGGCGGGGATCTCCAACCCGGTCTCGGTGACCGCCCTCCGGGAGGAGGACTGGGCCTACGGCTGGCAGAAATACTACCACGTCATGGAGGTGGGCCAAAAGCTGGCCATCGTCCCGGAGTGGGAGCGGGAGAAGGGAGTGCCCGACGGGCGTACGGCGGTGTATCTCAACCCCGGCCTCACCTTCGGCACCGGGTCCCACGCCTCCACCCAGCTCTGCCTGACCCTTCTGGAGGAGGTGGCAGAGCCCGGAGACGCCGTGCTGGACCTGGGCTGCGGCAGCGGCATTTTGTCCATCGCCGCCCTGAATTTGGGGGCGGAGCGGGCCCTGGGGGTGGACATCGACCCCAAGGCGGTGGACGTGGCCTATGAAAACGCCGCCCTCAACGGCATCGGCCGGGACCGGTACACCGTCCGGGCGGGGGACGTACTCTCCGACAAAAAGCTGGTGGAGGAGCTCTCCGGGACCGGGCCCTACCGGGTGGTGCTGGCCAACATCGTGGCCGACGTGATCATCCCCCTGTCCGCCTTTGCCGGGGAGTTCCTGACCCCCGGCGGGCTGTTCCTGTGCTCGGGCGTCATTTCGGAGCGCGCCGGCGAGGTCCGCTCCGCCCTGGAGCGGAACGGCCTGCAGGTCCAAAAGACCCTGGAAAAGGACGGCTGGACCGCCTTCCTGGCCGCCCGGAGCTGAAAAAAGGACGGAAGAGACGGGCAGGAAGGGGCATCATAAAGCCCGGAAGAAGAGGTGAGCGACATCAAGGCGAAAGTGAGACCCATCCAGCTCCCCCCAGGCCGGCGGGTGCTGGTGGTCAGCGATATCCACGGCAACCTCCCGCTTTTGAAGGGCCTGCTGCGCAAGGCGGGCTTTGGCCGGGAGGACATCCTCATTGTCCTGGGCGACATCCTGGAGCGCAGCGAGGGCAGCCTGGAGACATTACAGTACGTTATAGAACTGACTAAAAATTACACTGTGTACTCGATCCTGGGCAACTGCGACAACATCACCCCCGCCTTTGTGGATGCCCGGCCGGACATTCCCGAGAGCTTTTACCCCGGCTGGTTCCGGCGGCTGGGGGAGCGGTGTGTCCTGGTGAAGATGGCCCACCTGGCGGGGGCGGCCATCGAGGACCCGGCGGACTACCCCGCCGCCCGGGCGGCCATTCAGGCCAGATTCCCCGAGGAGCTGGACTTTCTGCGGGATCTGCCACAGATCTATGTCAACCAGGATTACCTCTTTGTCCACGGCGGCGTGCCCCGGGAGGACAACTTAGAGGAGCTGGACGCCTTCTCCTGCATGAAGGATGACGACTTCCTGGGTCAGGGCCATTCCTTCCGCCGCTGGGTCATCGTGGGCCACTGGCCGGTGACCCTCTACCGCCCGGACATCCCCTCGGCCAAGCCCATCCTCCTCCATGACCGGCACATCGCCTCCATCGACGGGGGCTGCACCCTGAAGGCCGACGGCCAGCTCAACGCCCTCATCCTGCCGGATGAGCCCGGGGGAGAGTTCTCCTACGTGGCCTACGACGGCTTCCCCGTGATGACTGCCCTGGACCCCCAGGAGGCGTCTGCCCACCCGGTGAACATCCGCTGGGGCCGCAGCGCCCTGGAGGTGCTGAAGGAGGGCCGGGAGCTCTCCCTGTGCCGCCATCTGGAGACCGGCCGGGAGCTGGAGGTCCTCACCGACTATCTGCGCTTTGACGACAGGGGGGTCCACTGCGAGGACTCCACCGACTACCGGCTCCCCGTGGCCCCCGGCGACCGGCTCAGCGTGGTCCGCCGGCTCTCAGACCGGGCCCTGTGCAAGAAGGACGGCGCCACCGGGTGGTATTTTGGACGGTTGACATAATATAGATGACATAATTCAATTATTGTCAACTAATTGGAGCAAAATAGCTGCCAGCGGGGCAGCCATGGGCCGAGGAAAGATGTGCAACATTAAAAAATTAACGAGAAACATTAAAAAATAGTTGACAGACGATAACGCCGGTGGTATACTCACCTCATCAAGACCGGTCTGAGCATTTTTCGGCGGGGACGCCCGCCCCAGACAGGAGGAAAAAGAGATGCAGGTAAGTAAGCTGGATAAGGCCACCCGGGTGTTGGCCAAGCTGGTGGAGGTCGCCCTGTGGATCGGTACGGTGGGGATGCTGGTGGGACTGGTCCTGGTCCTGCTCTTCGGGGAGAAGGCGGTGGTCGGGGCGGCCCAGCCGGGAGAGACGGCGGCCGCCTGGGGCTTTGAGATCATGGTGGCCGACTTCACCGGGGCGCTGGACCTGAAGGCGCTGATGGTGTTTCTCTCCGGCGGCGCCGTCCTGATGGCCCTGATGGCCATGGTGTTCCGCAATGTCTATCGCATCCTCAAGGGCTCCGAGGGCTCCACCCCCTTCACCGCGGACAACGTGCGCATGGTCCGGGAGATCGGATATTTCCTCATCGCCGTGCCCGCGGCGGGACTGGTGATGAGCATCATCGCCCGGCTGCTCCTGGGGCCCGGGGTCACCGAGGTCCGCGTGAACATGGGCGAGCTGCTGGTGGGCTTGGTGGTCCTCAGCCTGTCCCGTATTTTCGCCCGGGGCATGGAGCTGGAGGCCGACACCGAGGGCCTGGTGTAAGGAGGGAACCCCATGGGAAGGATCATACTCCGCCTGGACCGGATGATGGTGGAGCGGAAAATGTCGCTGGGCGAGCTGGCCCAGCGGGTGGGCATCTCCAACGTGAACCTGTCCAAGATCAAGAACAACAAGGTCACGGCGGTGCGCTTTTCCACCCTGGCCGCCATCTGTGAGGCCCTGGAGTGCACCCCGGGCGACATTCTGGAGTACCAAAAGGAGGAAGCCGGGGAGGAAAATTGACCCCGTCAGGCCCCCAAAAAAACGCAAGGAGGAAATGCCGCGATGATGAATTTCGAGTACTACACCCCCACCAAGGTGGTCTTCGGCAAGGGGACGGTGGAAAAGGCGGGCGAGCTGGTCAAGCAGTTCGGGGGCAGCAAGGTCCTGATCCACTACGGCGGGGGCAGCGTGAAGCGCACCGGTCTTCTGGACCGGGTGAAGGCCGCCCTGGACGCCGCCGGGATCGCCCACGTGGAGCTGGGCGGCGTGGTGCCCAATCCCCGGCTGAGCCTGGTGTATGAGGGCATCGAGCTGTGCAGGAAAGAGGGCGTGGATCTCCTCCTGCCCGTGGGCGGCGGCAGCGTCATCGACTCGGCCAAGGCCATCGGCTACGGCCTGGCCAACGATGGGGATGTGTGGGACTTCTACGACTTCAAACGCGCCCCCACGGCCTGCATGCCCATCGGCGCCATCGTCACCATCGCCGCCGCCGGCAGCGAGATGAGCAACTCCTCGGTGATCACCAACGAGAACGGCTGGCTCAAGCGGGGGTGCAACACCGACTACTGCCGGCCCAAGTTCGCCATCATGGACCCGGAGCTGACCATGACCCTGCCCGCCTACCAGACCGCCTGCGGCTGCGCCGACATCCTGATGCACACCATGGAGCGGTACTTCAACTTTGACGTGATGGACCTCACCGACGCCCTGGCCGAGGGCCTGATGCGCGCGGTCATCGCCGCGTCCAGGGAGCTGGTTGCCGACCCCAACAACTATGAGGCCCGGGCCAACGTGATGTGGGCCTCCAGCCTCAGCCACAACGGCCTTACCGGCTGCGGTGCCGGCGGGGGAGACTGGGCCTGCCACCGTCTGGAGCATGAGGTAGGCGGAATGTTCGACGTCGCCCACGGCGCGGGCCTGGCCGCCATCTGGGGCTCCTGGGCCCGGTACGTTCTGCCTGAGGATCCCGCCCGGTTCGCCAAGTTTGCCGTGAACGTCCTGGGCGTGGAGCCCCAGGCTGACGCCACCGCCACCGCCCTGAAGGGCGTCGAGGCCATGGAGGACTTCTACCGCGCCATCGGCATGCCCACCAACCTGCGGGAGCTGGGGGTGGAGCCCACCGAGGCGCAGATCCTGGAGCTGGCCGAGAAGTGCGACATCGCCACCCGGGGCAAGCTGGGCGCGGTGAAGCACCTGACAAGAGAGGACATGGCCAACATCTACCGCATGGCAAAGTAAAGAGGGACAAAATGTGGGGCCTGCCGGCGGGCAGGCCCCTTTTCTTGGCAAAAATATTTGCAAAACCGGGGAAAAGCCTTGACTTTTGAGGATTTGATTGATATACTACTAAAGCCGCTTTGAATGGGCCCGAAGTGAGGAGCGATCCTCCGCCCCCGAGAGCGAGCCCGTATTGAAGGAGTTGAAAAGCACATGACAGCGATCATCGAGACCGGCGGAAAGCAGTACAAGGTGGCCGAGGGCGACACCCTCTTCATCGAGAAGCTGCCCCAGGAGGCCGGCGACAAGGTGAAGTTCGACAAGGTCCTGGCCGTCCTGGACGGCGACAAGGCCACCTTCGGCACCCCCGTGGTGGAGGGCGCCAGCGTGGACGCCGAGGTCGTGAAGAACGGCAAGGGCAAGAAGATCATCGTCTTCAAGATGAAGCCCAAGAAGAACTATCGCCGCAAGCAGGGCCATCGTCAGCCCTATACCAAGGTCACCATCGGCAAGATCAACGCCTGATGATCACCGCGACCTTTCATTGTGAGGGCAAGGACATCGTGAGCTTCCAGGTGGAAGGGCACAGCGGCCTTGCCGATGAGGGAGAGGACATCCTCTGCGCCGCCGTCACCAGCGCGGTCCGGCTCACCGAGTGCGCCGTCAACGACGTGCTGGGGCTGGAGGCGTCGGTGAAGGTCAAGCCGGAAAAGGCCCTCATCTCCCTCAAGCTCCCCGGCGGTCTGGGACAGACCAACCACAGCACCTGTCAGGCCCTTCTCACGGCCCTGATGCTGCACCTGTCCAGCCTGCACGAGGAGTATCCCGACAACATCATCGTTATGGAGGTGTAACCAATGCTGAATATCGGTCTCCAGTTCTTCGCCCACAAGAAGGGCGGCGGCTCCACCAAGAACGGCCGTGATTCCCACGCCCAGCGCCTGGGCGTCAAGCGGGGCGACGGCCAGTACGTGCTGGCCGGCAACATCCTGGTCCGCCAGCGGGGCACCCACATCCACGCCGGCGAGGGCGTGGGCATGGGCAGCGACAACACCCTGTTCGCTCTGCGCAGCGGGCGTGTGAAGTTCTCCCGCCTGGGCAAGGACCGCAAGCAGGTTTCCATTGAGGAAGTCGCTGCGGAGTAAGCGAATGACCCCAAAACGCCCCGGACACAATAGGTCCGGGGCGTTTTTATAGGAGAGGGTAGGGTTCCCATCGGCCCGCGTTCTTGACCCCGGCATTTTATGTATGGGGTCCTAACGGCCTGAGTAAGGAGGCGTTTTCATGGCCAACAGCTTTATCGACAAGGCCCGGATCACCGTGCGCTCCGGAGACGGCGGGGGCGGCGCGGTGGCCTTCCACCGGGAGAAATACGTGGCCGCCGGCGGCCCCGACGGCGGGGACGGCGGCCGGGGGGGCGACGTGATCCTCCAGGTGGACGAGCACATGTCCACCCTCATGGACTTCCGCTACAAGCGGAAATACGTGGCCGGCAACGGCCAGCCGGGGCAGACCAAGCGCTGCTCCGGCCGGGACGGGGAGAGCCTGACCATCCGGGTGCCCCGGGGCACCGTGGTCCGGGACACCGCCACCGGGGAGATCATCTGCGACATGGCAGGCCAGGACACCTTTGTGCTCTGCAGGGGCGGCAAGGGGGGCTGGGGCAATCAGCACTTCGCCACCCCCACCCGCCAGGTCCCCCACTTCGCCAAGGCCGGCCTGCCCGGCCAGGAGCGGGACGTGACCCTGGAGCTCAAGCTCCTGGCCGACGTGGGCCTGGTGGGCTTCCCCAATGTGGGCAAGTCCACCCTTTTGAGCGTGGTCACCCGGGCCCAGCCCAAGATCGCCAACTACCACTTCACCACCCTCTCCCCCAACCTGGGGGTGGTACCCATGGAGGACGGTCTCTCCTTCGTCCTGGCGGACATCCCCGGCATCATCGAGGGAGCGGCCGAGGGGGCCGGCCTGGGCCACGACTTCCTCCGGCACATCGACCGCTGCCGCCTGCTCATCCACATCGTGGATGTGTCCGGCTCCGAGGGCCGGGACCCGGTGGCCGACTTTGAGGCCATCAACGCCGAACTCAGGGAGTACAGCCCCGAGCTGGCCCAGAGGCCCATGATCGTGGCGGGGAACAAGGTGGATATCGCCCCCGACCGCGCCGGCCTGGAGGCCCTGAAGGCCCATGTGGAGGAGCTGGGGCTGCCCTTCTTCGAGCTCTCCGCCGCCGCCCACCAGGGCACCCGGGAGCTGATGCTCTTTGCCGCCAACCGGCTCCGGGAGCTGCCCCCCATCACGGTCTACGAGCCCACCTACGTGGAGCGTCCCCCCGAGATCGACACCTCCGAGGACCTGGATATCCAGGTGGAGGACGGCGAGTGGTTCGTGGACGGCCCCTGGCTGCGCCAGCTCATGGCCAACGTGAACTTCGGCGACTTCGAGTCCAAGAACTGGTTCGAGCGCCAGCTCCGGGAGTCCGGGCTCTACAAGCGCCTGGAGGAGATGGGCATCCAGGACGGCGACACCCTGTGTCTCTACAATCTGGAGTTTGAATACCAGAGCTGAATGCGGCAAAAACCGGGCTCGTTGAAAAATAGGCTCATAAAAGAGAAACGAGAGGTCAGCCCAAAGGGGTTGGCCTCTCGCCTTGTTTGCGTTAAAAGTGAGTTATGAAAATGGGATCATTACAAATCAGATGCCGAACTTCTCAAATAGAGTCTCGGCAAAAGATTGGTCGCTCGCGGCGCGAAACACGTCATCAAGACGATTTTCCTTGGTGAGAGCATCGCACAGCTTGGCAAATTTCTCGGCATATTCTGCTGCACTCTCGGCAAGGCCCTCAGCGTAGCCCTTTGCATACGCTTCAGCCCAAATCTCGTTGCCGATTTCTTCCATAGCGCGACACATCTCAGCCACTCCTTCCTTTTGCCTTATTCCTGTACCGTGTGGGTCTCCAGATACTCGATCCAGAGATTCAGGGCGTTTTTGTTGAAGTGGAGCCCGTCGCTGGAGTATTTCCCGGGGAGATTGCCGCTCTCGTCGGTAAAGACCTCGGCCACGTCCACCCGGTAGACCTCCTTCTCGATGCACAGCTTGGTGATGAGCTCATTGAAGGTCCGCACGTAGGAGTTGTTGGGCCCCGACCCCGCCGAGCGGGCCGCCGAGACCGGCGGGAGGGTCTGTATGTAGATCTGGGCGTCGGGGAGCTTCTCCCGGACTACGTCCACAATGCCGCAGTAGTTGGTGTAGAACTTGTCCTTGTTCATCCAGGCGCACTCGTTGACCCCCAGCATGATGTAGACCTTGGTCCACTCCCCGCCCTCCAGGGCCTGGGCCAGGGTGAGGGTCTTGCCGTTGACGGTGTAGCTGGCCTTGTTGAGGGCGGTGGAGACATTGAGTCCCACCTTGCTCAGCCCCAGACCCACCTTCAGGCCGCTGTAAAGAAGCAGCCCCTCGGTGCGGGAGTCCCCCAGGATCACCGCGTCCTCAAACCACTCCCGGCCCACGCTCTCGCTCTCGGGCACCGGCAGCTCATAGCGGATGGGGGCGTCCACCACGTCGGGCAGGGTAGGGGAGGGGGTCTGGCTCAGGGACACGGCAGTCTGGCTGCCCACCCCCACGCACAGGGCTACCGAGAGCACCAGGGGCAAAATGTGGGCGCTCATGCTCAACCTCCCAAAAAGTCCGTGACGCCCTTGGCGTCGGCGGGGACCACGAAGAGCACCGAGCTGCCCCGCTTCTCCACCACGGCCTGGTCCAGCTTGCCCACCTCGTCGGGCAGGTAGTCCTTCAGCCCCTCCTTCCGGTCCTCGATGCGGTAGCCGAAAGCGGTGACCGCCTCGTCGGCGTGCTCGGCACTGTCCAGCACGAAGACGGCCAGCTCCTCGGCGGTGGCTCCGGTGGAGCCGTAGATCTTGCAGTCGGTGACCGTGGCCTCGTCGATGCCGTAGAGGGCGCAGGCGGTCTCCTTGTCGATCTCGGTGAGGGCCTCGGTGAACACCCCCTGGGTGCCCAGCAGGGTATCGGCGTCGGCGGCGGTGAAGTCCTTGGCCTCCTCCTTGCCGCCGCAGGCGGCAAGGCTCAGGCACAGAGTGAGCCCCAGAAGGGCGGTGAGGGTCTTTTTCATGTTCAATCCTCTTTCTCTTTCTCGTTCTGATGGGGCATGGTGTGGCAGAGCAGATAGTCCCGCCACTGCACATAGCCCTGCTTTTGGAAGTGGACCCCGTCGGCGGTGAGCTCGGCGGGGGGCTCCCCGGTCTCGTCCACGATGGCCTCGGAGACCTTCACAAAATAGATCTCCTTGTCGGTGCACAGCTTGGTCAGGGCGGCGTTGTAGTTGGCCACGCCCTCGTTGTTCACATAGTCGGCCTGCTTGTGTTCGGCGCACTGCTGGGTGTTCACCGGAATGAGCTCCTGAGCGTAGATATCGGCGTCAGGCTGGAGCTCCCGGACCTTGTCGATGAACTGGCCGTAGGTCTCGGCATATCCCTCCGGGTCAAAATAGCCCAGCTCGTTGACCCCCAGGGATATGTAGACCTTGGCGTACTGCTTCCTCGCCAGGGCCTCCAAAATGGAGATCTTCTCCTCCCCGTCCCGGATGACCTTTTTCTCCTTCATGACCCCGTAGATGGAAAGGCCGGTGTAGTCCAGGAAATCGGCCCCCTTGATACCGCTGTACAGCCGCAGCCCCGCCGTGCGGGAGTCTCCCACGAACACCGCGTCTTCAAACCAGCTCATCTCCTGGACCTCTCCCAGGGGCACCGGCTGAGTCCAGTCCACTTCGGGCGTGGGCTCCGGCGTAGGCTCCGGTGTGGGCGTAGGCGTAGGCGTGGGCGTGGGGGTAGGGGTAGGCTCCGCCGAGGGCGTGGGTGTGGGCTGGGCCTCCAGGGCTCTGCCCTGTCCCGGTCCCAGCCGGGTGAAGAGATACACCGCCACAAAAAGCAGACAGACCCCCAGGGCGACGAGCAGCCACACCGGCGGCCCCTTCCGGCGGCCCCGGTAGGTCCGGGGCCGGGGGGAATTGTAATCAAAAGGATCGAAGGCGGGAGACGGCAAACGGATCAGCTCCTTGACGTTTCTTTCGTGAGCAGGAAACATGATATCGAAAAGAGGGGAAAAATGCATCTCAATTCGGTATCAAATCATAAACAAATTTTTACACCCCCAGCAGCGCTCCCAACCGATCCAGAGAGGGGACCTGCCAGGTGGGCCGGACCGCTCCGGCCCGGGCTTCTTCAGGGGAGAGCCACACCGAGTCCAGCCCGGCGTTCACCGCTCCTTGGATGTCGCTGGAGAGGCTGTCCCCGATGACCAGGACCAGCTCCTTCTCCTCCGCGGCGCCCAGATGGGCGAGCACCCGGTCAAAGTAGACCTTTTCCGGTTTCCGGCAGCCCATTTCCCCGGAAATGTAGACCCTCTCTCCGAAGAAGTCCCGCAGGGGGGAGCGTTCCAGCCGCTCCCGCTGGACGAAGGCCACCCCGTTGGTGATGAGGGCCAGGGTGTACCGTCCCGCCAGGGCCCGGCACAGCTCCTCCGCTCCCGGCAGGAGCACCGGATCCCGGGCCAGGCAGTGCAGGCCGTAGTCGTTCCATGCCGCCGGGTCCCCGGCAATGCCCTCCTGCTCCAGAAACCGGCGGTAGCGCTCCACCACCAGGGCCTCCTGGGAGATCTCCCCCCGGTTGAAGGCGGCCCACATGGCCCCGTTGATGGCCCGGTAGCGGTCCATCCGGTCCCGGGAGGGCTCCACTCCGAAGTGGAGGAAGGTGCGTGTGAGCAGGTGCTCCTCGGCGGCGTCGAAGTCGAAAAGGGTGTTGTCGGCGTCAAAGAGGAGCCAGCGGTAGTCCTTCACGGTCCGGCCCCCCTCACGCGTGGTGGCGCCGGCCCAGCCAGATGCGCACCGTGGAGGACACGATGAGCACCCCCACCGCCAGCGCCCCGGCCACCCCCACCGTGTGGAGGAAGGAGTCCAGGAAGGCGGATACGTCCCCGTTCACGGCGTACTCCATGGTGTAGTAGATGCCCGCCCCGGGCACCAGGGGGAACAGGGCCAGGAGCTGATAGCTGGTCACCGGGCACTTGCGGATGCGGGACATGATCTCGGCATAGATGGAGATGACGATGGCTGCCGCCAGGGTCTGGGCAATGTCGCTGTGGAGTACCGGCCCGGTGAGGAGGTAGGTCAGCCACCCCAGGGCCCCGCCGCAGGCGCAGATGAGGGCGCCGGAGAGGTTGTGGATGTTGTAGAGGATGGCAAAGCCGCCGCTGCCCAGGAAGGCGTAGAGCACGGGAAGAAAGAGATCCATCCTCTCACACCCCCCAGATCAGCCGGGTCAGCCCCAGAGAGAAGGCGGTACCCAGGGCCAGAGCCACGGCGGTGAGCAGGGCATCGGCCAGCCGGGACAGGCCGGCCACCATGTCTCCCGCCATCACGTCCCGGAAGGAGTTGGTGAACAGGATGCCGGGCACCAGGGACATAAAGGCTCCGATGATGATGCAGTCGCTGTGTTCCCCCAGCCCCGCCCAGGTCATGAACAGGGCGGCGAAGGAGCCCAGGGCCGAGCCCGTGAGGGTCTTGAGGAACATGTTGGTGTTCAGCCGCCCCAGGGCGGACACCACCAGGCCGATGATCACCCCGCAGATCCCGGCGCACAGACCGTCCCGGAGGGAGCCCTTGAAAAACAGGGCGAAGGCGGCGGTGCCCATGAAGTAGGAGGCCAGGATAGCGGGCAGAGAGTAGCTCCGGCAGGCCTTCCGGGCCGCCTCCAGCCGGACCCGGGCCTCATCCAGGTCGGGCTTTTCCACGCACAGGTGGCGACACAGGTCGTTGAAGCACTCCAGCAGGTCGATGTCGGTGCCGTGGGAGGGCATCCGCCGCACCTGGGTCATGGACCTCCCCTCGGGGGTCACCATGGACACGATGATGCAGTTGGGAATGACAAAGGGGTGGGCCTCCTGCACGCCGTAGGCCCACAAAAGCCGCTGGATGGACTCCTCCACCCGGTAGATCTCGGCGCCGCTCTCCAGCAGGCCGTAGCCCAGATCGGCGGCCAGAGAGAGGAGCTTGTCATAGTCCATGCCGTCGCCTCCAAAAAGTTTGCTGAACTGATATATTCTATCCCAATTTTCCGCCCAAGGCAAGAGGAAAGGGCCTGCCGCCGGTGGAAAAATGCGGAAAATTTTAAAGCATGGCCTGCCGCTCCCGCACCAGCTCGCCGTAGAGGGCGGCAAAGGTCCAGCCGGCGTTGGTGGGGGTGAGCACGGCCTTGAGCACCGTCCGGGGCATCCCCAGCCGGGCAAGGCCGGCCAGGAGCTGGTCCAACCCGCCCCCGCCCACCTTGCAGTAGACCACCACCGGCTCAGGCAGGGGTCTCAGCGTGGGGGCCGCGCCGGCACGCTTCCCGCCGGCGAGCTGGGCCAGGGTCCACCCCAGCTCGCCGTCCTCCACCCGCCGGAACCGCAGAGCGCGCTGGGCGCACAGCTTTTTGACCCCCTCCGTCCAGACCCCCTGGGGGTCGTAGAGCAAGACCGCCGCCTGATCCATATCTGTTCCTCCTTCGGGGAGTCCTCCCCGCCCTTATCCGCCGGCGCTTCCGTTTGTCCGGCAGATCCCGGTTTGCCCTGACAAGCGAATTCCGAAAATACCACGCGTTCCCGGCAAAGATATCATTCTTGACATCGAAGCCCAGCGCCACGCCATTGACATGATGCTGGGCTGCTTATTCAGTTCCATTCATCAGCCAAGAGGAAATCACGGATATTTCGGTGCTTGATACCATTTCGGCTCATATCGAACTCATCGAGAGAAACAACATACTTCGGGAAGTTGTCGCGGATGTTATCATATGCGCCAAACTCACGGTTGACCGTTTCTTCCGATGCCAGCAGATAAGTGACCTGGACATACAGCTTTTCGCCGCGCTTGTTGCAGACAAAATCAATTTCCTTATCGCCCATTCTGCCAACAGTTACTTCATAGCCCCGGCGCAGCAATTCAAGATACACGATATTTTCCAAAATGAGATTGATGTCGCGCATATTGCCGCCGAAAACAGCTTCACGGATGCCGTGATCGGCAATATAATACTTTTCATTGGAGGCAAGGACCTGTTTTCCCTGCAGATCTTCACGCTTCACCTGATAGAACAGGTAAGCCTCGCAGCAGTATTTGATATAGTTCAGTATCGTTTCCGGAGCGACGGTGCGCTGTTCGCTTTTCAGAAACTTGGCAAGAGAAGTTGCGGAGAAGGTCGTACCCACATTGGCGATCACATAGGCAATGATCCGTTCCAGTAAATCGACATCCCGGATCTTATTCCGTTTCACGATGTCCTTGAGCTGGACAGAGTTGAACAGATCGTGGAGATATTGTCCGGACGGAGCATCTGCATAGCGGAGGTTTGCGAGATAGGGCATACCTCCGACAAGCAGGTACTTTTGAAAACACTGCTGGATCGTCTCATTGGGCGCGATCGAACGGTACAACTCCATGAACTCTCCAAATGAAAACGGATAGATCACAAACTCCACATATCGACCGCCCAAGTAGGTCGCAAGCTCACCGGACAACAGTTTTGCATTCGAGCCGGTGATGTAGATGTCACAATCCAGCGAAACACGGAAAGAGTTGATACACTTTTCCCAGTCTTTGACCTCCTGTATCTCATCAAAGAACAAATAGATCTTGCCTTCCATTGCTGCGGCTCTCTTGGTGATCTCGTCGTGCAGAGCCTGAGCGGTTTGCAGATGGGAATAGCTCATATCTTCAAAGTTGATGGAGATGAACTGTGCCGGACTGACACCGGATCCTGTGAGTTCTTGCTTGATCAGTTCCAGCATGACCGATTTTCCGCAGCGGCGGATCCCGGTCATGACCTTGATAAGGTCCGATCCGATAAACGGACGGATACGGCTCATATATAATTCGCGTTTGATCATAAATTTCAGCCCCCTTTCCGCGGCTGATCATAGCATATCATATATACAAGTGAAACTCAATGGCAAAATCATAAATTTATAAGTTATAACTGATAAAATATAAAATTCGACAATAACGTTTTCCGCCAATACGTTCAATACACCCTGCTTCCCTCAAGAGGATCTCTCTATTTCCTCGATGGTGGGCAAGCTGCTTTTCCATTCTTCCGGTAGAGAGTGGGCAACATCAGGTCCGGAGGGACCCGGTTTAGCCCTGATGATGATCAGATGGACTTGTTCTGACCAGAGAAACCACGCTCTCCACATGGCTGGTCCTTGGGAAGAGGTCCACGGCCTCGGCCCGCACCGCCCGGTAGCCCAACCGGGCGAACCGGGCCACGTCCCTGGCCAGGGTGGCCGGGTCGCAGGAGACATAGACCACCCTTTCGGGCCCCATCCGAGCGATGGAGCCCACCACGCTCTCGGCCAGTCCCTTCCGGGGCGGGTCCACCGTCACCACCTGGGGCCGCAGGCCCTCGGCAGCCAGCTTCTCAGCCACCTGGGCGGCATCGCCGCAGAAGAACTCCGCGTTCTCCACCCCGTTGCGCGCGGCGTTCTCCCTGGCGTCCTCAATGGCCTGGGGCACCACCTCGGCCCCCAGGACCCGCCGGGCCTGCCGGGCCAGGCACAGGGTGATGGTGCCGATGCCGCAGTAGAGGTCCAGCACGGTCTCCTTCCCGGTGAGAGCAGCCAGCTCCAGGGCCCGGCCATAGAGCACCTCGGCCTGGTCGGCATTGACCTGGTAGAAGGAGGGCACCGACAGCCGGAAGGAAAAGCCCCGCAGGGTGTCCATGAGATAGTCCTGCCCCCAGAGGGTGCGGTAGCTCTCACCCAGGATCACGTTGTCCCGGCGCTTGTTCACGCCCAAAACCACCCCCAGGAGGCCCGGAACGGCCTCCCGGAGACCCTGTACAAGCTCCGCTTCATGGGGCAGAAGATCCCCGTTTACCAGCAGACAGACCAGGACCTGACCCTCCCGGTTGGTGCGGAGATACAGATGCCGCAGCAGCCCCCGGCCGGTCTTTTCCTCGTAGGCGGGCACCTGATAGGTTGACATAAAATCCAGAACGACCTGCCGGGCCCGGGCGCAGGCCAGGGGCTGGAGCAGGCAGTCCTCCACATCGGTGACGGCGTGGGTGCCCCCGCGATAGAAGCCGATGGCCCCCGCAGAGATGGGGAATTGCACCTTATTTCGATAACGTTCCGTATTTTTTGCCCCATGAATTACAGAAACAGGGAGGTCCACGCCTCCGATGCGGCGAAGACAGTCCTCCACCTTCTGCCGCTTGAACTCCAGCTCACAGGGGTAGCTCATGTGCCGGGTCATGCAGCCTCCGCAGTTGACATAATATGGACAGTCCGGCTCCACACGCTCCTGGGCCGGGACCAGAATTTCCTCCACATGTCCCCAGGCGGCGGACCGGCCCACGTGGTCCAGAGCCACCCGGCACCGCTCCCCGGCCAGAGCCCCGGCCACGAAGCAGGCCATGCCGTCGGGGAGACGGCCCACCCCCTCGCCGTTGGCGCCGTAGCCGGTGATGTCCATCGTAAAGACGCCCGGGCCGGGGGGAGAGGATCTTTTGGAGGGACGGTGTCTGTTGGAAGAGGCCATGGTGATACCTCCTGTCAGAGGGATAGGGCGAGGATGTCGGACAGCTCCTCGTAGGGGATGGCGAAGGTGGGCGAGCCGATGGCCGAGGGCACGTCGGACTGGGGGAAGTAGAAGACCAGGGCGGACTCGGTGAGGTAGAACTGCTCGGGCTGGAAGCTCTCGGTGAGCTCCTCCTCCGGGAGAGGGGCGCCCATGTAGGCTCCCTGGCCGTTCTGCTCCAGGAGGAGGGAGAAAACCCTCGCGGCGGCGTCGGACTCCGGGCAGGTGAACAGGTCGGCAAAGCGGAGCTGCTCCCCGGTGGTGAGGGAAAAGGTGCTGCCCACGGGGAAGGTGGTGGGCAGGGGGGTGCCTGCTGAGCTGGTGTGGGTGCGCAGGAAGCTGACGTACTCCCCGCTCTCAAAGGCGATGACGTAGCTCTCGGTGTCCACGTAGGTGTAGAAGGTGTCCCCGGTGATCTGGGCGGCCTTGTAGTCGTCCACCGCCCAGCCCGACAGCTCGGCCGCCGTGGCTGACAGGTCAGAGAGGGTGGCGGCGAAGGCGGCGTTGATGGCCTCGTAGGCGGGGACGCCGTCGGCGTTGGTGATCTTGGGCAGACGGTACTCCGGGGCAAAGACCGGGCTCTGGCGGCCCTCCACGGCGTAGGCGGTCATATAGACCTGCTCCCCCCACTCCGGCGCCGGGGCCTGGGCGGGGGCGGCGGAGACCGCCGCCGGGGTCTCGGTCCCGGTGGGCTGGGTGGAGGGAAGGGGGGTACCGGCGGGCTGCTGGACGGTGGAGCAGGCGCACAGCAGGCAAAAGGCGAGGGCGGAGAGAGGCAGGGAAAAACGGCGCATAGGGGGCTCCTTTCCGGCGGGACGGGCCGTGCCGAGGGGGATAAGTTCATTTTCTTCATTTTATCATACCCCGCCGCCGGGGTAAACACAAAATTCCACTTGCGCGGGAGGAAATGGAACGGTATAATGGGAAAAAACAGAGAGAAGAGGGTGGACAGAATGCCCAGCCGGGAAGAGCTGCTGCAGGAGGTCTGGAAAAGCCAGGACGAGGCCTATGACCTGATGGTGGAGTACGACTCCCTGCCCCATCATTACGGGAAAAATATCCTCTACCAGGCCGAGGGCCACGTCATCGACATGATCGCCGCCTATCCGGGGATCACCATCACCGAGCTGGCCACGATTTTGAAGAAGACCGCCTCGGCCTGCTCCCAGATCGTGCGCAAGCTCAAGGAGAAGGGCTGGGTGGAGCAGAGCCGCAACCGGGACAACAACCGGCAGTTCAACCTCACCCTCACCGAGAGCGGGATGCAGGTCTTCCGGGACCACCAGGAATTCAGCAAGGACTGCCAGGACAAGACCTTCGAGCTGCTCGCGGGGCTCACCGAGGAGGAGCTCTCTGCCCATATCAAGGTGCAGCGGGTGCTCAACCTGGCGTACAAGGGAGACGTGGAGCGCAGCCGGGAGCGGTTTCAATAAGACCTCCGGCAGGAGGAAAACAGAGCGAAGGGGCCCAGGAGAGAACTCTTGGACTCCTTTTTTGTCGTCATTTTGTGAAAAAACGGGAAACGAATTTTGTTCAAAACGATGAAGTATCTAAAATGTACAAAATTTTTGTTGACAAACGGACTTGAAATGGTATTATTAAGATGCTTAATGATTAAGGTGCAAAAATGACGTGCTCCAGCAGCCCATGGGCTGCTGGGTTCCGGTCCCTTCAGGACCGGAACCAAAGGGATACTCACCGGATAAAAGCGGGCCCGCTTTTATATAATTAATACCTCAATTGTCTTATCGGAGAAAAGGAGGAAATCCAAGATGGGAACGAAAGCAAAAGAAAAAAAGGCATTTCAACTGCCCCACTTGCTGTTCTTGCTGCTGGGTCTGATGGTGCTGATGTCCATCCTGACCTACATCCTGCCCGCCGGTCAATTTGTGGAGGGGGCCAATGGAGTAAGAGAATATGTCCGGGTGGAGCGCACTCCCGTAAATATAGTCCAGGCGCTGTTCTACATTTATGACGGAATTGCCAACTCCAGCATGCTTCTGGCCGTGCTGCTGTCCATCGGCGGCTGTGTGACCATTCCGCTGGAGACCAAGGCTTTGGACAATGTGATCGACGTATGCCTGTATAAACTCCAGGATAAGGGTAGCACGGTGCTGCTGCCGATCATGTTTTTCCTGATGGCCCTGCTGGGCGGCTTCGCGGGAAATGACGCATTGGTCGCCGTGGTGCCTATCGGCGTGCTGTTTGCAAAGAAGTTGCGGCTGGATCCCATCGTGGGCGCCGGCGTGGCATTTGCCGGAACCATGATCGGCTTTTCCACCAGCCCGCTTAATGCCTTCGTTCCGCAGAGCCTGATGAATGTGCCGGTCTATTCTGGCTTTAACTTCCGGCTTTTGAACCTGTTTATGTGTGCCGCGATCGGTGCTATTTACCTGATCATCTATGCCAAGCGAGTGGAGAAGGATCCCACGAAATCTATCATGGGCGATTTGGCCTGGCAGGCGGATCTGGGAGACGTGGGCTCTCTGGAGGAGAAGAAGCTGGATCCCAGGGACCTGATCGTCACGCTTCTTTTCTTCGCTCAATTCCCGATTGCCATTTACCTGGAAATGAACATGGAGCTCGGCATGGGCGCCATGTGCGCTGTGATGATTCCGATTTCCATCCTCTGCGGCCTGATCAAGGGAATGAGTATCAACAAGATCGGCGCGACCTTCCAGGAAGGCGTCTGCGGTATGGGCTTCATCTGCTTTATCATCGGTATGGCCGGCGCTATTTCCATGGTTATGAAGAACGGATGCATTCTGGATACCATCGCTTACTACGCCAGCATGCCCCTGAAGAACCTGAGTTCCGGCTTTGCGGCCGTTGGCATTTCCCTGGTCGTCACCGCCCTGAACTTCTTTATTCCCTCCATCAACGCCAAGGCTGCGACGCTGATCCCCATTGTGCAGCCCATGGCGGAAAACCTGAATATTACCCCGCAGGTAGCCGTGCAGGCCTTCCAGATCGGCGATGGCTTCTGCAACATGATCAGCCCCTTCCTGGGTTGGACCATGGGTGCTCTGGCCGTGGCCAAGGTGCCTTACCAGAAGTGGCTCAAGTGGGTACTGCCCCTGCTCATCATGCTGATGGTCTTCGAGTGGGGCGTACTGGTGGTCCTGAGCAATATGGGCTGGACCGGCCTGTAAGCACATGTTTATTCTGTTGGCAGCTCTGGCCGGGCTGTATGCCGTCAATGCGATCCAACTGCTTGTAGCGGGCGATCCTGGCGGTGCCCTGGTCGTAGGGACCATGGCAGTGGCGTTTGTCGTTTTCAGCCGGCGCAGTTGGCATAAACGAAAAGAGGGCCGGATGAAGAAGCGGTACCCTGCTTTGAAAAATGGACAGTTCACATCTGACAAGGAGGTCAAGGCACCATGAATCTGAATGAGGAGATCCGGCAACTGGCAGATAAATACGAGTCTTACATCATCGACTGCCGCCGGAAGGTCCACACCTTCGCCGAGGTGGCCATGAAGGAGAACAAGACCCACGCCTTCATTCTGGAAGAGGCCAAGAAGCTGGGCCTTCCCTATGAGGAGGTGCCAACCACCAGCGTCATCGTAAAGCTGGACACCGGGCGCCCCGGCATGGTAGTGGCCCTGCGGGCTGACATCGACGCCCTGCCCCTGCCGGAGTGCGACACCAACCTGGTGGGAGCGAGGACCTGCCACTCCGAGCAGCCCGACACCTGCCACGCCTGCGGCCACGACGCCCACACCGCCATGCTGCTGGGGGCCATGCAGGTGCTGACCCAAGTGAAGGACCAGCTCAACGGCACCATCCTGTTCTGTTTTGAGGAGGGCGAGGAGCCCAACTCCGGCGTAGTGGCGCTGCTGGCGGCGCTGGAGAAGTACCATGTGGACCGCTGCTGGGGCATCCACGTCTACGCCGAGCTGGAGGAGGGCAAGATGAGCGTGGATCCCGGCCCCCGGATGGCAGGCGCTGCAGGAGTGGGGGTGACCTTCCACGGCAAAAGCGGCCACGGCTCCCGGCCCGATTTGGCCGTCAACCCGGTGTTCTGCGGGGCCAGCTTCCTAAACAACCTTTCGGTGACCTTCCCCCAGCAGCTCACCGCCGGAAAGACGGTGACCATGGGCATCACTATGTTCCACGGCGGCGATGCTCCCAACGTCATTCCGGAGACCGCCCAGATCCAAGGAACCTTCCGCTTTTTTGACTTAGAGGAGGGAAGAAAGGCGGTCAATCTGTTCAAAAAGACGGCAGAGCACACCGCCGCTATCCACAACTGCACATTGGAGTTTGACCCTTGGATCGACTTTCTGGCCGGACCTACGGTCACCGACCCCACCTGTGCCGAGGTAGCCGCCCGAGCTTTGCCCGAGGTCCTGCCCGAGGGGACCATGGTCCATTGCGAGCCTTGGTATGCCGGAGAATCTTTCCGGCTGTGGTTGGAGAAGTGGCCCGGCGTGTTTGCCTTCCTGGGCATCAAGAACCTGGAGGCCGGCTTTGGTGCCGCCCATCACAACGACCACTTTGACCTCAACGAGAGGGTGCTGAAGATCGGTACTCTGGCCACTGCGCGATATGCAGTGGAGTGGCTGAAGGGAAATTGACTGTTGGAAGCGCAGAAAAAATATGATACCATAAAAGAACTTGAAAAAACAGAACAGAAGCCAAGCGGAGGAAAGGACCAGATAACAATGAAATATGATTTTACCAGTATAATCGAGCGGTATGGTAAGGACGCCTCAGCGTTGGACGATCTGGGAACGATGCCAGGCTTTACCCCCGATGCTCCCAAGGAGGGCTTTGACGCCATTCCAATGTGGGTGGCCGACATGAACTTCCCGGCCTGTCCCACCATTCCCGAGGCTATTATTGCCCGGACGAAAGAGACCCACTATGGATACTTCTCGCTCAGAGAGGAGTACTTCGATTCCATCATTCAGTGGCATGAGAAGCGAAATGGGGTCACTGGCCTGACCAAGGATCATATCAACTATGAAAACGGGGTCATCGGCGGAGTTATTACCGCGCTGAATGTGCTGTGCTCCAAGGGCGACAATGTGTTGGTCCACTCCCCCACATACATCGGCTTTACCCTGAGCTTGACCAACAATGGCTACAATATGATCCACTCTTCTCTGGTAAAGGACGAAAAGGGCCTTTATCGCATGGACTTTGAAGACATGGAGAAGAAGATCGTGGAACAGAACATCCACGCCGCCATTTTCTGCTCTCCTCACAATCCCACGGGACGGGTCTGGGAGAAGTGGGAAGTGGAGAAGTTCATGGAGCTGTGCGAAAAGCATGATGTGTTTGTGGTCTCAGATGAGATCTGGTCGGATATCATCCGGCCCGGCTACAAACATATCCCCCCCCAGAGCGTCAGCCCGTGGGCAAGGGAGCACACCGCTGCAATCTACGCGCCCTCCAAGACCTTTAACCTGGCCGGCCTGGTGGGTTCCTACCACATCGTCTACAACAAGTGGCTCAGGGACCGTATGGACAAAGAGTCTTCCCTGTGCCACTACAACGAACCGAACCTCCTGTCCATGTACGCCCTCATCGGCGCCTACAAGCCCGAAGGCCATGAATGGACTGATGAGCTCAACCAGGTGCTGGCCGGAAATGTGGACTATGCTTGCGATTACATCAAAGAACATTTTGAGGGCGTGGAGGTCACCAAGCCCGAAGGTACCTATATGCTTTTCCTGGACTGCACCAAGTGGTGCGAAAAGCACGGAAAGACCATCGAGGAGCTGGAGAAGGCCTGCTGGGATGTGGGCGTGGCGGTCCAGGACGGCCGGATGTTCCACGGCCCCTGCCACATCCGCATGAATCTGGCCCTGCCCCGCTCCCGGGTCGAGGAGGCTTTCCAGCGGCTGGACAAGTACGTCTTCAACGCCTGAGACAGGAGAATGACCATGGCAAAACTCTCTGTGGGCCAAAAGCTGCCAGACTTTACCTTTGACACCCCCTTCGAGACCGGCAGGAGCCTGGCGGAGACAGCCAAGAGGACCGCGGGCAAGACCGCCCTGGTCTTCCTGCGCTACTACGGCTGTACCCTGTGCCAGTATGACATCCACCGCTTTGCCGCCCGGCACGACAAGATCGCCGCCGCCGGCGGGCAGATGCTGGTGGTCCTCCAGTCGGACCCCGGAAAGATCGCCGCACAGTTAAAGCCTGGGGAGCTGCCCTTTGACATCATCTGCGACCCCGGCCAGGCCCTCTACCAGCGCTTTGAGATCGCCTGCGCGCCCTCCATGGCCAAGATGGCCGACCTCAAGACGGTGGGCAAAATTGCCAAGGCCACCGCCGCAGGGTTCAAGCACGGCGAGTACGAGGGCAACGAGCTCCAGCTCCCCGCCGTCTTTGTGGTGGACCCGGAGCGGAACGTGACATACGCCCACTACGGAAGCTCGGTCAGCGATGTCCCCGCCCCCGAGGAACTGGCGGAGCTGCTGCGCTGAGCGAAAAGCGGAAAAAGAACGGACAGATCGGATATCTGCCCACCTCCCTCTCTTTTGCCCCCCGGCCCAAGGCCGGGGGGCCTTTTATTTACAATTTCTACTTTTATCTTGTCCGGAAATGTGGTATAGTCTATACTGATATCATCCCAACAATCACTCATCGAAAGGTGATACAGAGATATGGCTAATCTTTTGAAGCGAATTTTCGGCACCACCTCCGAGAAGGAGGTCAAGAAGCTGGAGCCCATCGTCCGCAAGATCGACGCCCTGGAGGAGGAGTACAAGGCCCTCACCGACGCCCAGCTCCAGGCCAAGACCCCCGAGTTCAAGGAGCGTCTTGCCAACGGCGAGACCCTGGACGACATCCTCCCCGAGGCCTTTGCCGCCTGCCGGGAGGCCGCCGGCCGGGTGCTGGGCATGCGCCACTTCCGGGTGCAGCTCATCGGCGGCATCATCCTCCACCAGGGCCGCATCGCCGAGATGCGCACCGGTGAAGGCAAGACCCTGGTGGCCACCCTCCCCGCCTACCTCAACGCCCTCACCGGCGAGGGGGTCCACATCGTCACGGTGAACGACTACCTGGCCAAGCGCGACAGCGAGTGGATGGGCAAGCTCTACCGCTTCATGGGCCTCACCGTGGGCCTCATCATCCACGACGTGCCCCCCGAGGAGCGCAAGAAGAACTACGAGGCCGACATCACCTACGGCACCAACAACGAGTTCGGCTTCGACTACCTCCGGGACAACATGGCCATGTTCGCCAAGGGCCAGGTCCAGCGGGGCCACGCCTTCGCCATCGTGGACGAGGTGGACTCCATCCTCATCGACGAGGCCCGGACGCCGCTGATCATCTCCGGCCAGGGGGACCAGTCCACCCAGCTCTACCAGATCGTGGACCACTTCGCCGCCGGGCTGAAGGCCCAGGTCTACGCCAAGACCGACTCCAAAGAGGAGGAGGACCCCGACCTGGACGCCGACTACGTGGTGGACGAGAAGGCCAAGACCGTGACCCTCACCGCCCGGGGCATCGCCAAGGCGGAGAAGGCCTTCAACCTGGAGAACCTCTCCGACCCGGAGAACGCCACCCTGGCCCACCACATTAACCAGGCCATCCGGGCCCGGGGCCTGATGAAGCGGGACATCGACTACGTGGTCAAGGACAACGAGATCATCATCGTGGACGAGTTCACCGGTCGGCTCATGTTCGGCCGGCGGTACTCCGAGGGCCTCCACCAGGCCATCGAGGCCAAGGAGGGGGTCCAGGTCCAGCGGGAGAGCAAGACCCTGGCCACCATCACCTTCCAGAACTACTTCCGGCTCTACGGCAAGCTCTCCGGCATGACGGGCACCGCCATGACCGAGGAGGAGGAGTTCAACGGCACCTACTCCCTGGACGTGGTGGAGATCCCCACCAACAAGCCCATCCAGCGGGACGACCACGACGACGTGGTCTACAAGACCGAGGCCGGTAAGTTCCGGGCGGTGATCCGGCAGATCCAGGAGTGCCATGAGAAGGGCCAGCCCGTGCTGGTGGGCACCATCTCCATCGAGAAGTCGGAACTCCTCTCCGAGATGCTGAAGCGACAGGGCATCAAGCACAACGTCCTCAACGCCAAGAACCACGAGAAGGAGGCCGAGATCGTGGCCCAGGCGGGCCAGTTCGGCGCCGTCACCGTGGCCACCAACATGGCCGGCCGTGGTACCGATATCATGCTGGGCGGCAACGCCGAGTTCCTGGCCAAGGCCGACCTGCGCAAGGCGGGCATGTCCGACGAGCTCATCGCCGAGGCCACCGGCTTTGCCGACACCGACGACCAGGAGATCCTGGACGCCCGGAAGGCCTTCCAGGAGGCCGAGGCCAAGTACAAGGCGGCCATCCAGCCCGAGGCCGACAAGGTCCGGGCCGCCGGCGGCCTGTTCATCGTGGGCACCGAGCGCCACGAGTCCCGCCGCATCGACAACCAGCTCCGTGGCCGTGCCGGCCGTCAGGGCGACCCCGGCGAGACCCGGTTCTTCCTCTCCCTGGAGGACGACATCATGCGCCTGTTCGGCTCCGAGCGGGTCATGGGCATGATGGACAAACTGGGTGTGGACGAGGACACCCCCATCGAGCAGAAGATGCTCACCAACGCCATCGAGTCGGCCCAGCGCCAGGTGGAGTCCCGGAACTTCCAGGTGCGGAAATCCACCCTGGAGTACGACGACGTGATGAACACCCAGCGCAAGGTCATCTACAAGGAGCGCCAGCAGGTGCTGGACGGCGAGGACATGCAGCTCAGCGTCCAGAAGATGATCTCCGAGTGCATCGAGGCCGCCGTGAACGGCCACATGGGAGAGCAGGGCCACCTCACCGCCGATGACTGGCACGCCGCCACCGCCCACTTCCGTGGGGTCTTCCTGGCCCCCGGCGAGCTGGAGTATACCGACGAGGAGCTCGCCGGCAAGAGCGCCGAAGAGCTGAGCGCGGCCCTTCTGGAGAAGGCTCAGTCCCGCTATCAGGCCAAGGAGAAGGAACTGGGCTCTCCCCTCATGCGGGAGCTGGAGCGGGTGCTCCTTCTGCGGGTGGTGGACGAGTACTGGATGGACCACATCGACGCCATGCAGGAGCTCCGCCGGGGCATCGGCCTGCGGGCCTACGGCCAGTCCGACCCCATCGTGGAGTACAAGCGGGAGGGCTACGACATGTTCGAGGAGATGGTCTCGGCCATCCAGGAGGAGACCGTCCGCCGCCTCTTCATCGTCCGCATCCAGCAGAACGCCCAGCAGCAGCCGGCGGTGGAGCGCAAGCCCGTGGCCAAGATCACCGGCACCTCCGGCGGCGGGGACCAGACCGTCCAGAAGCGCCCCGTGGTCCGCAAGGGGGAGAAGATCGGCCGCAACGACCCCTGCCCCTGCGGCAGCGGCAAGAAGTGGAAAAAGTGCACCTGCAAGGAGTACCACCCCGACCTGGGCGGCCCCGAGTCCTGAGGGGGGCGGGAAGATGAGACAGTTCAAAAAGGACCTGCCCCAGATCCTGAATGTGGTCATGGCCTCCTTCTTCGGGGCCTGGCTGGGCCACGCCGTCTGGCTCTGGCGGGACCACGCCGTCTACCCCGAGCTCTACGCCGTCCAGTCCGCCCCCTGGTATACCAGCATCCTGGTCCGGGGGGCCATGACGGTGGGCGTGATCCTGGTGTGCCTGATCCTCAAGTGGGTCCTGACCCGGCGGGGCGAGTGAACGAAGAGAGGAGCGCTATGGAGCTTTACGACAAGAGCATCAGCGGCCTGACCTTCCAGACCTCCCGGAAGCTGGAGGAGCTGGGGGTCCGCCACGGCTTCACCACCCGCGCCGGCGGGGTCTCCGAGGGCATCTACGACTCCCTGAACCTGGGCTTGGGCCGGGGGGACGACCCGGACAAGGTCCGGGAGAACTACCGCCGGGTGTGCCGGGCCCTGGGGGTTGACATCGACCGGCTCGTCTTCACCTGCCAGGTCCATGGGAACACCCTGCGGGTGGTCACCTCGGCGGACGCCGGAAAGGGCCTGGACAGGAAGGTGGACTACGAGGCCGACGGCCTGGTCACCGACGTGCCGGGGGTGACTCTGGTCTCCTTCGGCGCCGACTGTCTCACCGTGCTGCTCTACGACCCGGTGCGCCGGGTCATCGCCAACTTCCACGCCGGCTGGCGGGGCACCGCCCGGAAGATCGCCGTCCAGGCCGTGGAGACCATGGTGAGCCGCTACGGCTGCGAGAGCGCCGACATCCGGGCGGCCATCGGCCCCGGCATCTCCCGGTGCTGCTTCGAGACCGGGGAGGACGTGCCCAACGCCATGACCACCGCCCTGGGCGCGGCGGCCCTGCCCTTTCTGACCAGCGACGACAACGGGAAATTCCACGTGGACCTGAAGGGGCTCAACGCCCTCCAACTGGAGAAGGCGGGGGTGCTGGCAGGCCACATCGAGACCTCTCCCGACTGCACATTATGTAAACCTGAAAAATACTGGTCCCACCGCTACACCAAGGGAGAGCGGGGGAGCCAGGCCGCCCTCATCTGCCTGCCGTGAGGGGGGGAACACGGACCGCCGGGGCCTTGTTGGCCCTGGCGCTGCTTTTGACGGGCTGCAAGGGGGAGCCCCAGCCCACGTCCACCCCTACGCCGGAGCCCACGCCCACTCCTGCGCCCACCGCCACACCGGAGCCCCGGACGCTGCCCTTCACCCTGCCCTTCAACGCCGCCGGGAGCTTCCATCCCATCACCGGGGCCGACCGGGCCAACCTCACCCTGGCCCCCCTGCTCTACCGGGGGCTCTTCGCCCTGGACGGCAGTTTCACCCCCCGGAACGACCTGTGCGCCGGCTATACCGTCAGCGAGGACGGGCTGACCTGGACCTTCCGGCTGGTCGATGTCACCTTTTCAGACGGCTCGGACCTCACCGGGAAGGAGGCGGCCGCCTCCCTGAACCTGGCCCGGCAGAGCACCCGCTATGCCGGCCGGCTCTCGGGCATCTCCAGGGTCACGGCGGAGGAGGGGGCGGTGGCCGTCACCCTCACCGAGCCCAACGGGGCCCTGCCCGCCCTTCTGGACGTGCCCATCGTCAAGGAGACCGGGGACGGGGCCCGCCCCCTGGGCACCGGCCCCTATGTCCTGGACGGGGAGGGGGAGGACCTGCGCCTGATGGCCCGGCAGACCGGCCTGCCCCGGAAGATCATCCCCCTGCGCTCCATCGGCGCGGGGGAGGATCTGGTCTATGCCTTTGACGCCGGGGAGGTCTCCCTGGTGAACACCGACCTCACCGGCACCGACGCCCTGGGCTACTCCGGGCGGCTGGAGGCCACCGACTACCTCACCTCCACCCTCCTCTACCTGGGCTGCAATACGGAAAAGGGCCCCTGTGCCGAGGAGGCGGTGCGCCGGGCGGTGGGCCTGGCCCTGGACCGGGAGGAGGCTGCCGCGCGGCTCCTGGCGAACCACGCCGTGGCCGCCGCCATGCCCATCCACCCCGCCGCCGCCGGCTATGACGCCGACCTGGCCGCCACCCTCAGCGACCCGGCCCAGGCCGCCCGGACCCTGGCAGACGCCGGCTGGACCCCGGCCGAGGACGGACTCCTCCACCGGGGACGGACCTCCCTCACCCTCCGGCTGCTGGTGAACCAGGAGAACACCTATAAGGTGAGACTGGCCCAATTTTTGGAGAGCTGCCTGGAGTCCCTCGGAGTGGGCGTAGAGGTTCAAAAGGTGCCCTTCGAGACCTATCTGGAGGGGGTAGAGACGGGCAATTTTGACCTGTATCTGGGAGAAATTACCATGACCGCCGACTTTGACCCCACCGCCCTTATCAGCGCAGAAGGTTCCCTGAATTACGGAAAATTCCGGGATAATGCCACCGAAGACCTGCTGAAAGTTTGGAGATCTGCCCGGGGCACCGCCCGGACGGCGGCGGGGAAGGCCCTCTATGCCGACCTGGCCCAAAAGGCCCCGATTTTGCCCATTTGCTTTAAAAATGGCTCTGTTCTCACCCAATGGGGACAGATTTCCGGCCTCCAGCCCGCTCCCCACGACGTCTTTGCCGGCCTGGAGACCTGGACGGTGTCCGATTCCTAAAGTTTTTGTGACAAATCAGGCGCATATCTTGACGATATGCGCCCTTTTTTCCTATAATCAGAAAGGATCCCGCACAATTGGAATGGCCTGTCTGTTCCGACCGCCTGAACCTTGCAAAAGTGACGGTTTTTAATCATTTTCCGCAAAAATAGGGAGGAATGACCCGTGAACGAGCGCATCCTGGTGGTGGACGACGAGGAGGAGATCGCCGACTTGGTCTCGGTATACCTCCGGGGCGAGGGCTTCCAGGTCCTCACCTGCGGCGCCGGCGCCGACGCCCTGGCCCTGGTCAGAAGCGAGAAGATCGACCTGGCGGTGCTGGACGTGATGCTGCCCGACATCTCGGGGCTGACCCTGTGCGCCGAGATCCGGCGGGAGCACCAGTTCCCCATCCTCATGCTCACCGCAAAGACCGAGGACACCGACAAGATCACCGGCCTCACCGTGGGGGCCGACGACTATATGACCAAGCCCTTCAGTCCCCTGGAGCTGGTGGCCCGGGTGAAGGCCCAGCTCCGGCGCTACACCAGTTACAACAACGGGGAGCGGGAGACCGACGAGGATGTGGTGAGCATCAACGGTCTGACCATCAACAAGACCACCCACCAGTGCTGGCTCTACGACCAGCTTCTGAATCTGACCCCCATTGAGTTCGACATCCTGTGGCTGCTGTGCTCCAACCGGGGGAAGG
Organism: uncultured Oscillospiraceae bacterium; assembly: GCA_947629795.1. Classification (GTDB taxonomy): domain Bacteria; phylum Bacillota; class Clostridia; order Oscillospirales; family Oscillospiraceae; genus Vermiculatibacterium. The sequence goes on along the minus strand of CANRFC010000030.1, from coordinate 1,362 downwards.
TCATTTCGGCAGAAGAGCTCTTCGAGACCGTGTGGGGGGAGAAGTACCTGGACCGGAACAACACGGTGATGGTCCACATCCGCCGCCTGCGGGAAAAGCTGGGGGAGCCCAGCGGTCACCCCAGGTTCATCAAGACGGTGTGGGGCGTGGGTTATAAAGTAGAGTGATTTTGCAAATTTTTTGTTGACATTTCAGGGGAAATCGGCTATACTAACTCTTGCCCTGTTTGCAGAGGCTCTATGGCGGCATAGCTCAGTTGGCTAGAGCGCACGGTTCATACCCGTAAGGTCCCCGGTTCAAATCCAGGTGCCGCTACCAATTCTCCATGGGGCGCCGGGCGCCCCATGGAGGAGTTCTTCCCTTCCGAGCGGCGATGTGCTTGGCATGAGATGGCCCGTTGGTCAAGCGGTTAAGACACCGCCCTTTCACGGCGGTAACATGGGTTCGAATCCCGTACGGGTCACCACGTCGGAAGAAGCCCACTACGTTCCGCTTCCGGCTTGCGCCGAAAGCTTCACTTCCGTGGTCTCCTTCCTCCTTTCCCCACAAAGCTGGGGCAGGCGCTTTGTGGGGGCCCCAAGGGAAACCCGCTCCGTTCCGCTTCCACCTTCGGTGAAAGCTCCACATCCGCGAGTTCCTTCTTCGCTTCCCCAAAAAGCTGAGGACCGCTTTTTGGGGGCCCCAAGGGCAAACAATTTCATATGGAGGCTTAGCTCAGCTGGTTAGAGCGCATGCTTCACACGCATGAGGTCACAGGTTCGAGTCCTGTAGTCTCCACCAAAAGAAGATCGGCAAATCTCTTTTTGAGATTTGCCGATTTTCTTTTGTTCATTTTGCAGTTGCAATCTGGCGACGTGTTGTGTATACTATAAGTAAGGAAAGTAAGGGATATAATGCGCGAAAGGAGCATGCTCTATGGATGTCGCAAAGGTAACTTCAAAAGGCCAGATCACTATCCCCATTGATATTCGCAAGAAGTTGGGGGTCAAGGAGGGTGACAAGATCCTGTTTCTGGAGGAGGCGGGCCGCGTGATCCTGATGAACTCCTCCATGGAAGCTCTGCGGAAAGCTCAGGCCGCATTTGTCGGGGCCGCAGAGGAGGCGGGGCTGAAGGATGAGGATGACATGGCCGCCATGGTCGCTCAGCTTCGCCGGGAGCGGATGGAGTAGAATGCATGAGGGTCATGCTGGACACCAATGTTCTGCTCTCTGTCTTGCTCTTTCCCAGTGAGCGGATGGAGCGTATGATGCGGGGGATTTTTGAAGACCACCGCCTGGTACCGCGGTGAAAGCTGTTCCGACTGTCCTGTGCGAAGCCAGTGCTGCCGGGCAAAAGACCCGGAACAGCCGAAGACTCTGACT
>CANRFC010000029.1 GCA_947629795.1 uncultured Oscillospiraceae bacterium | reverse complement strand
GAGAGGTTTCATATTAACTTTTTAATCGGGGGGTGCATTTGCTATGAAGCGGGCTCCCAGCTGAGCTATACCCCCATAAAACTCCCGAAAAGCGGGAATCTTGTCTTCACTTTTCACGGTCGGGACGCCGTCAAAGTGGAGGCGGAGCATGGTTTCCGCGAGGCATCGAACCGACCGAACGAATGGTATTTTAGCAGATATGCTCCCCGTTGTCAACGGTTAATTTAAAATTTTTTGCTTCTTTTTTCTTCTTGTAGTATAATGGCCCCATCAGGCCCGCTTCAGGGCGCAGACCGCCGGCTTTCCGGCGCAAGGGGGCATTCTTTTGAAACGTACCGGGGCGCTTTTTCTCGCCGTGTTCCTGCTGCTGTCCACGCTGGTCCTCCCCGGCCGGGCTGTGGACTTTCCCGACGTAACTCCGGGGAGCTGGTATGAAGCTCCGGTGACTGCCCTGGCGGACGCGGGCGCCCTCACCGGCTTCCCTGACGGCACCTTCCGCCCGGGGGCCACCATCTCCTGGGCGGAGTACGTGACCATCATCGCCCGCCAGGCGGGGCTGACGACCGTCCCCACCTCCACCTCCCACTGGGCCGCCGGGTATCTCCAGGCCGCTTTGAACGCCGGCTGGTATGACTGGGACGAGCTACCCCCGGACAATGTGAGCGGCTGGGACGCGCCCATCTCCCGGCAGTTGGCGGTGAAGGTGGTCATGAAGGCCCTTCTGCCGGACGCGCGGGGGAATTACAGCGACTGGCAGCCCCGCATTTCCGACTTTTCCGCCCTCAACGGCCGTTATTACGACGTGACCTTTGCCGCCTACGCCGCCGGGGTGGCCCAGGGGGATGACCGGGGCCAGTTCCGTCCCGCCGCTTCCCTCACCCGGGCCGAGGCCTGCGCCCTCATCCACCGGGCGGCCCAAAAGGCCAACGCCGCCGGCGGCAGCGATCCTGTCCCCGTTCCCACGGCGCCGGTTGAAAGCCCGGTCCCCTCCCCTGCCGCCACTGTCACCGGAGGCGTTTCGAAGCACGGGTGGCTCCATGTGGAGGGCACTCAGCTCACCGGAGAGAAGGGCGAGGCGGTGGCTCTCCACGGCATGAGCTCCCACGGCCTTCAGTGGTATGGGCAGTATGCCTCCAAGGAAGCCATGGCCGCCACCGCCGCCTACGGCGCCAACGTCTACCGGGTGGCCATGTACACCGCCGAGGGAGGCTATCTCTCCGACAAGAGCCTGGCCGACAAAGCCTTTGCCGCCGTGGATGCCGCCATCGAAAACGACCTGTATGTCATCCTGGACTGGCATATTCTCTCTGACGGCAACCCCCAGAGCAATCAGGAGCAGGCGGTGGAGTTCTTTGACCGGGCCTCCAAACGGTACGCCCAGGTCCCCAACGTGCTCTACGAGATCTGCAACGAGCCCAACGGCGGCGTGACCTGGACGGGGAATGTGAAGCCCTATGCCCAGGCGGTGATCCCGGTCATCCGGGCCAACAGCCCCCAGTCGGTGATCCTGGTGGGCTCCCCCACCTGGAGCCAGGACCTCCACCAGGTCCAGAAGTCCCCCCTGGACTTCGGCAACGTGATGTACACCCTCCACTTCTACGCCGGGACCCACGGACAGTGGCTCCGGGACCGGGTGGACGCCGCCCTGAAGGCCGGGCTGCCGGTCTTCGTCTCCGAGTGGGGCACCAGCCGGGCCGACGGCTCCGGGGGCGTGTTCCTCACCGAGTCCGCTCAGTGGCTGGACTTCCTGGACAGCCGGGGCATCAGCTGGTGCAACTGGTCCCTGTGCGACAAGGGAGAGACCTCGGCGGCTCTGCGCCCCGGCGCCCCGTCCTCGGGGCCCTGGAGCGAGGAACAGCTCAGCGAATCGGGCAAATTCGTCTTCTCCCGTTTTTGAGGGTAAAAACCGCCCGGCATCCCTGGGATGCCGGGCGGCTGCTGTTTCTCAGTTGAGGAAGTCCTTGAGCTTCTTGGAGCGGCTGGGGTGGCGGAGCTTCCGCAGGGCCTTGGCCTCGATCTGGCGGATGCGCTCCCGGGTGACGTTGAACTCCTTGCCCACCTCTTCCAGGGTCCGGGTCCGGCCGTCCTCCAGGCCGAAGCGGAGCTTCAGGACCTTCTCCTCCCGGGGGGTGAGGGTGTCCAGCACGTCGATGAGCTGCTCCTTGAGCAGGGTGTAGCTGGCGGCCTCAGCGGGCTCGGAGGCATCCTCGTCGGGGATGAAGTCCCCCAGGTGGGAATCCTCCTCCTCGCCGATGGGGGTCTCCAGGGACACCGGCTCCTGGGCGATCTTCAAAATCTCCCGGACCTTGTCCACCGACATGCCCATCTCGGCGGCGATCTCCTCGGGGGAGGGATCATGGCCCAGCTCCTGGAGGAGCTGGCGGGAGACCCGGATGACCTTGTTGATGGTCTCCACCATGTGGACCGGGATGCGGATGGTCCGGGCCTGGTCGGCGATGGCCCGGGTGATGGCCTGGCGGATCCACCAGGTGGCGTAGGTGGAGAACTTGAAGCCCTTGACATAGTCGAACTTCTCCACCGCCTTGATGAGGCCCAGGTTGCCCTCCTGGATGAGGTCCAGGAAGAGCATTCCCCGGCCCACGTACCGCTTGGCGATGGAGACCACCAGGCGCAGGTTGGCCTCGGCCAGGCGCTGCTTGGCCCGCTCCCCCTTCTTCACGGCGGCCTGGAGCTCCTTGCGGGTGGCCTCGTCCAGATCGGGCCCGGCGTCTTTGAGCTGTTGGGCGGCCTCGTTGCCCAGGCCCATGTCCTGGGCCAGCTGGATCTCCTCGTCGCCGGTGAGCAGGTCCACCTTGCCGATCTCCTTCAGGTACATCCGCACCGGGTCGTCGATGCCGAAGGAGTCGGCCAGGGCGTTGGGGTCCACCACCTCTTCCTCGGGGACCTCCTCGATCTCCTCCAGCTCCTCGGGGGGCGGCACCAGGTCGGTCTCGGAGAGGTTGTCCAGCTCGGACAGGTCGGGCAGCTCCTCCTCATCCCCGGCGGCGTCGATGCCCAGGCTCTCCATCACGTCGTAGAGCTTGTCCATCTGCTCGCTCTCCAGGTTCAGCTCGTCCAGGACCTCCATCATCTCGGAGGCGGACAACTTCCCCTTCTTCTTGCCCTTGTCCAGCAGCTCGGCCACCTTCTCGGCGCCGGGGACGCCCTCCAGGCACTTCATCAGCTCGGCCTTGCCGGCCTCCATCTGCTCGGGAGAGAGGGTGACGCCCTCCCCCTGAGGGGCCTTGGAATGCTTGTCCGGGGCCTTGCTCGTCTTTTTCTCGTTCATTGTCCATCCTCCATTGCTTTTGTTTCTCTCTTTCGGGCCCGAAGCTCCAGCAGGGCGTCGGCGCTCCCCTTGGGGGCGGTGCGCTGCCCAGCCTCGGCCTTGATGGTCCTGATGTAATCCTCCATGGCCCGCTGGGCGTTGGCCATGGACTGGGGCTGGGTGGCGATGGCCACGAGAAGGCTCATCTCCTCCCCCGTCAGGTCCCCCGCCAGAGCGGAGATCTGGACGCTGAAGCCCTCCTGATGCCGCTGCCGGAGCAGGCCGAAGATCTTGCCCAGAGCCGGGGAGGAGAACTCCTCGGGGGCCAGCTCCACCCGGTCCAGTAGGGCAGGGTCCAGCAGGATCAGCCGCAGGACCCCCTCCTCCGCCCGGGCCGAGCGCATATCGGTGTAGCGCAGCTCCCGGGCCTTGGGCTGGAGATTGGTGGTGGGAGTGAGCTCACGGCGAATCTCCTTCTTCCGCTCCTGCCGGCCCTTTTGCTTGCGCCAGCGCTCCACCTCCTGGGCGAAGGCCGTTCCGGTGATCCCCGCGGCGGCGGCCGCCTTGTTGCCGTAGATCTCCCGCTCGATGGGGCTTGGCATCAGGCCGATGACCTCCACGGCACTTTTGAGGAAGTCCATCTTCCCCCCGTCGGTGGTCAGGTCGGCCTTCTGCAGGAGCACGTCCAGGCGATAGTCGTTCTGCCCCGCCGAGCCGTTGAGGCACTTTTCAAAGGCGGCGGCACCGAACTTCTTCACAAAGTCGTCGGGGTCCTGCTTCAGGGGCTTGCCGTCCTCCCCCAGGGCGTTGGGGAGCTGGAGGACCCGCACCGTCATGTCGGCGTTCTTCAGGATGCCCAACACCCGGTCGGTGGACTTTTTCCCCGCCTCGTCATTGTCGTAGCAGAGCACCAGTTCCTTGGTGTAGCGGCTCAGGACCCGGGCGTGTTCCTCGGTGAGGGCGGTGCCCATGGTGGCCACCACGTTGTCAAAGCCCGCCTGGTGGAGGGTGATGACGTCGATGTTGCCCTCCACCAGGATGATGTTGGGCCGCTTGGTGCTCTTGGCGTAGTTGAGGCCGTAGATGAGCCGGCCCTTCTTGAAACACACCGTGTCCGGGCTGTTGAGGTACTTGGCCCCCTCCAGCCCCGGCAGGATGCGGCTGGTAAAACCTACCACGTCCCCCCGCACGTCGATGACGGGGAGCATCAGCCGGGAGCGGAACTTGTCGTAGACGCCCCCGTTCTTCCCTGCCACCGCCAGGCCGGCGTCCAGCAGCTCCCGCTTGGAGAAGCCCTGGTCCATCAGGGCCCTGGTCAGGGTATCCCACTCGTCGGGGGCGGCCCCCAGGCCGAAGCGGGTGACGAATTTTTTGGAGATGCGCCGCTGGTCGATATATTCCCGGACCTTCTCCCCCTGGGGGGAATTGAGCCGGTCGTGGTAGAACCGGGCGGCGGCGGTATTGGCCTCCACGCAGCGCTTGTACTTCTTCCGCCCCCCGTCGTCCCCGTGGGTCTCAGGGACCTCCATCCCCACCCGCTTGGCCAGGTGGCGGATGGCGTCGGGATAGCTCAGGTGCTCCATCTCCATGACGAAGGAGATGACCCCGCCCCCCTTGCCGCAGCCGAAGCAGTGGAAGATCTGCTTGTCCTTGGACACCGCGAAGGAGGGAGTCTTCTCATTGTGGAAGGGGCACAGGCCCCAGTAGTTGGCCCCCTTGGGGGCCAGGTGGACGTACTCGCCCACCACATCGACTACATCGCACCGAGCGACGAGCTCGTCGATGAATTGCGCCGGGATCGCCATCTCCCTCCCACCTCCTTCCCCGCGGGACAGGCGAAGCTATATTTCCCAAAATATGACAGGGTCATTCATTTTCTATCCGGGAAGGCCTCACTTCACCGTCCAGGACTTGGGGATGAACAGATCCTCGTAGGTCTCCACCGCGTAGGCGTCGGTCATGCCGGCGATGTAGTCACACACCGCCCGCTGGGGCCCCTCGGTGAGGAGGATCTCCTGGAACTCCGGGGGGAGCTTGTCCCGGTGGTCCATGTAATAGTCGAACAGCCGCCGGATCATCTCCTGGGCCTTCCCCTCCTCCCCCTTGGCCCGGGGGTTGAGGTAGACCGACTCGAACATGAACTCGGAGAGCTGGCCCATGGCCTTTTTCTTCTCCGGGGACTGGAGGATGTCGTTCTTCCCCTGGCTGGTGTGGATGATGTCCATGACCAGGGAGTTGATGCGCTCAGAGTGGGTGTCCCCCAGCTCCTGGGCCACGCAGGCCGGGATATCCAGGGGGTAGATGATGCCCCCCCGAAGGGCGTCGTCGATATCGGCGGAGAGATAGGCGATTTTGTCCGCGATGCGCACCGCCCGGCCCTCCAGGGTCTCGGCCATCTGGCCCCCGGAGTGGCACAGGATGCCCCGGCGCACCTCATAGGTCAGGTTGAGCCCCGCCCCGTCGTTTTCCAGCTTGTCCACCACCCGAAGGGATTGCTCGTTGTGGCGGAAGCCGCCGGGCATGATCTCGTTGAGCAGCCGTTCCCCGGCGTGACCGAAGGGGGTGTGCCCCAGATCGTGGCCCAGAGCAGCGGCCTCGGTGAGGTCCTCGTTGAGGCCCAGGCCCCGGGCGATGGTCCGGGCCACCCGGGCCACCTCCAGAGTGTGGGTCATCCGGGTGCGGTAGTGGTCCCCCTCGGGCTGCAGAAACACCTGGGTCTTGCGCTTCAGCCTCCGGAAGGCCTTGCAGTGGACGATGCGGTCCACATCCCGCTGAAAGCAGGTCCGCACCGGACAGGGCTCCACCGGCCGCTGTCGGCCCTGAGAGTTGACGGACTGGCAGGCAAAGGGGGACAGGTCCTTGCGTTCCCGCTCCTCCAGCTGTTCCCGAATGGTCATGCGCCATGCCTCCTTTTTCGCTCTTTACTTACTTATACGCCGCCGGCGGGTAAAATCCTCTTTTTTTCAAATATTTTTCCGATCTAAGTAGGCTTCCACCATGGCGTAGGAGACGCTCCCCCGGGGGTGGACCAGGCCCAGGGCGGCCTCCACCGGCACCCATTCCGCCCCATCCACCTCACAAGAGAGCTTCATCTCCCCGCTGTGGGCGGCGGCGAAGAAGCCCAGCATCAGCATATCCTTCTTGCCGAACCACCAGCTTCCGGCGAACTCCAGGGAGGTCACCGTCAGCCCCAGCTCCTCCTGAATTTCCCGGCGGGCGCACTCCTCGGCGGTCTCCCCCGGCTTCATGTAGCCCGAGACCAGGTTGTGGTACTGCTGGGAGATATAGTTCTGCCGCAGCAGGGCCGCCTCTCCCCGCTCGTTGACCACCAGGGCGATGATGCAGGTGGAAAACATGTCGAAGAGGGGCTTCTGGCACCTCTCACACCAGGGGGTGTCCCCCTCGTCCCCGATGGGCTTCAGGATGAGCTTGCTGCCGCAGTCGGGGCAGTATTGAAATCGCATAAGTCCCTCCTATCCTCTGGGCACGGCCTTCCACGCCTCGCCCACGGCCCTGACCTCCATGGCCCCGGCGGAGAGCTCCCGGAGCCGCTGGGCGAAGGGCTCCAGCCCTCCCTCGGGGAGCAGGGCCCGGAAGGTGATCTCCCCGCCGAACTCGTGCTCTCCCTCCACGCCCCCGGCAGCCGAGAGCTCCAGCTTTACCCGTTCAAAGAGGGCATAGGGGCACGCCGCCTCGGCCAGGGTCCAGGGCCGGACCACCGACACCCCGGCGGCGTCCAGGGCGTCCTTGGCGCTCTTGCCGTAGGCCCGGGTGAGCCCCCCAGCCCCCAGCAGCACCCCGCCGAAGTACCGGGTGACCACACACACGAAGTCGGTGATGCCCTCCTTCTGGAAGACCCCCAGCATGGGCTGTCCGGCGGTGCCCTGGGGCTCCCCGTCGTCGGAGTAGCGCACCACGCCGCCCTGCCGGAGCATATAGCACCAGCAGTTGTGCCGGGCGTCGTGATAGCGCTTCCTCATCTCCTCGATGCGCCCCCTGGCCTCCTCCTCGGAGTGCACCGGCCACACGTGCCCGATGAACCGGGAGCGCTTCTCGGTAAACTCGGTCTCCGCCGGAGCGGTGGGGATCAGATACTCAGTCATACTCCGTCCTCCCAAGGCTCCTTTTCCTCGCTCCAGCCGTCCACCACGTACTCCTTCACCTGCCCCAGGACCTTGGGGGTGCAGGTCACCACCACGTTGATGGTCTCGCCGTACTCCACCCTCTCCACCGCGGCCTCCCGGTAGAGCATGTCCACCAGACCGCCCCGGTCGTAGGGCAGGGCCAGCGTCACCCGGAGCTTTCCGGCGTCCAGCCGCTGGCGCAAGGCCTCCAACAGCTCCGGAAGCCCCTCCCCGGTCCTGGCCGAGATGGTGACGATGTCCGCCCCGTGGGGCAGGATGTCCCCCTCCAGCAGGTCGGCCTTGTTGAACACGTCCACCCGGGGAGTCTCCCAGGCGTGGAGCTCGGTAATGAGGCTCTCCACCACCTCGGCCTGCTCCCGCCACCGGGGATTGGAGGCGTCGATGACGTGGAGCAGCAGGTCGGCGTACTCCAGCTCCTCCAGAGTGGCCTTGAAGGCCTCCACCAGCTGGTGGGGCAGCTTGGAGATGAACCCCACCGTGTCGGAGAGGAGCACCGTGCAGGTGTCCGAGAGCTCCAGGGTCCTGGTGGTGGTGTCCAGGGTGTCGAAGAGCCGGTCATTGGCCGGGATATCCGCCCCGGTGAGGGCGTTGAGGAGGGTGGACTTCCCCGCGTTGGTGTACCCCACGATGGCCACCACCGGCACCTCGTTCTTCTCCCGGCGCTGCCGCTGGGTGGAGCGTACCCGCCGGACCTCCCGGAGCTCGTCCTCCAGCTTGGTGATCTTCTTGCGGATGAGCCGCCGGTCGGTCTCCAACTGGGTCTCGCCGGGGCCCCGGGTGCCGATGGCGCCCTCCTGCCGCTCCAGATGGCTCCACATGCTGGTCAGCCGGGGCAGCAGATACTTGTACTGAGCCAGCTCCACCTGGAGCCGCCCCTCCCGGGTCCTGGCCCGCTGGGCAAAGATGTCCAGGATGAGGGCGGACCGGTCCAGCACCTGCACCCCCAGATCCTCGGTGAGGGAGCGCTGCTGGGAGGGGGAGAGCTCGTTGTCAAAGATGACCAGGTCGGCCTCCTGGGCCTGGGCCAGGGCCTTCACCTCCTGGACCTTCCCCTCCCCCAGGAAGGTCCGGGGGTCGGGCTTGTCCTTATTCTGGAGGACGGTGCCCACGCACACTCCCCCGGCGGTCTCCAGAAGGGCCTCCAGCTCCTCCAGTGACTCGTCGGTGGCGTTGTCCTCCTTGGACAGGCACGGGGCGTTGAGCCCCGCCAGAATGGCCCGGTTGATCTTCTTCTCGTCAAAGGTTTTTTCGAACATAGACCTCTCCATCCAGCCGCCGGCGGCGGCTTTTCCTTAGTCCTGTTTCAGAACGGCCTCGATCTGTCCCACGTACATCCGGTGGTAGTCCTTCTGGGGATAGACCTTCCCGTCCAGCTCCTTGTCGGTAAAGCAGCCGGCGTCCATGTCCTGCTCATAGAGCTTCCGGCACACCAGCACCAGCTCGGCCTCGGCATAGTAGGGCGCCGCCAGGTCGCTCATCACTGTCAAGCCACATTCCTTTACCTTGTCCGTATCCCGGCCGCTTTTGGAGCCGCATAGGGCCACCACCTGGTGCTTATCCTCGGGGAGGAATGACAAGGAAAAATGCTTTGCACTGTCAATGAGCCCCCGGGTGAACCGCTGGGGCCGGACGTACACGGTGCACACGGGCAGCCCCCACAGCCGGCCCACCTGGCCCCAACCCACGGTCATGGGATTCACCGGCTTCCCGGCGGCAGTGAGCAGCCCCCACCGCTCTCCCAACAGGGTGTTGAAGTCCTCCTTCAGGCCCTTGATCTCCACTTGATGCAGCATGGCGTTTTCCTCCTTTATTTCCGCTTCTATATGGTATGCAAAAAGGCCCGTACCGTTCCCGGCACGAGCCATGTTTTGCTGTTATCACTTTTCCAGGCCGAACTTCTTGTTGAACCGGGCCACGCGGCCGCCGGTGTCCACCATCTTCTGCTTGCCGGTGAAGAAGGGGTGGCACTTGGAGCAAACTTCCACGCGGATGTTCTCCTTGGTGGAGCCGGTAGAGATCACATTCCCGCAGGCGCAGGTAATGGTGGTGTGATAATACTTGGGATGGATGCCCTCTTTCATGCTGGGTTCACCTCTTTCACGTTCCGGGCTGAAACGGCGCAGCATACCTCCACGCCTGATAAACGCAAGTAGCATGATACCACAAGAAACTGGAAAATGCAAGGGCTTTTTGCGCATTTTCTCCCCTTTTTCCTTGCCTCAGCCCTCCGCCGGAAGGGGGCAGGCGCTGAGCACCGCCGACATCCCCCGGGCATAGCGCTCCCACTCCTCCTGCTCCCGTCTCAGCTCCCGGCGGCCCTTCCCGGTCAGGCGGTAGTACTTCCGCACCCGCCCGCTGGCGGCCTCCCTCTCATAGCACTCCACCTGCCCCTCCTTCCACAGTCCGTGGAGCACGGGATAGAGGGTGCCCTCCTTCATCTCGAACACGTTCTCGCTGCGCCGGGTCAGCTCGGTGATGATCTGATAGCCGTACATATCCTCCCCGGCCAGCAGAGAGAGCACCAGCAGCTCAGTGTGTCCCATGGTCTTCTTTTTCATGGTCATTCTCCTTTCCTCACGCAAGCCCCGCCCACTCCCGGCAGAGCAGCTTTCCCGCTGTATCATAGACCTCCAGCCAGATCCCCCGGCCCGGTCCCTCGTGGTCCCTGACCTCCTCAAAGGAATAGGCGAAGTAGGTGCGGCCCTCCCGGTAGTAGCAGCTCTCCCGGCCGAACCGGGCCATCTCCTCGCCCGTACCCTCCACGGCGTGGGGCTCCATCTCCTGCCCCAGGAACTGCACCACATAGCTTTTCAGCACAAAGGTCCCGGCCGCGGGGGCCTCCACCCGGCCGAAGCAGCACCGCCGGTATGTGACGGTGTGGGGCGGCTCATGGAGCAGCTCCACATCGGTCACGATGGAGTAGAACTGGACGTGGAGCGCCTTGTCCCCGGTCAGGTCCAGCACCTGGGACTCCGCCAGGGTCCAGCCCAGCCGCCAGGGGGCAAAGTGGGCCCGGTAGAGGAGCATCGCCTCCTCCCCGGCGGAGAGATAGACCTGTTGGCCCTCCCAGGCCCCCAGGGAGGCCACCTGCCGGGTGGGCCCCGTGGCGTACTCGTCCTCGGCCATGGTCCGCACCCAGCTTGGCAGCAGCCGGCTCTCCGCCGCCAGATGGACCAACATCACCAGCCCCACCGCCAAAGCCAGTCGGCGCAGAGCCCGCCCCTTCCGGGTCAGGGGCCTCTTTCCTCGGTTCATTCCTCCACCTCCCCCTTCAAGGGCACCTGGAAGGGGATGGCCTTCCCAAAGCGGCGGTATTCCAGGTCGATGCGCTCCTGCCCCGGCTCCACCGGGAGGGAGGGCAAGGTCATATAAAAGACGCTGTCATAGAACAGATCCCCGGACACCCCCCAGGTCTGCCACTCCCCCCGGTCATTCTTGGCCCAGAACTGGCCGGTCCACCCCCAGGTCACCCGGCCAAAGGGGTTTTTGTCGTACAGGCACCCTTGCACGTCGGCCAGGTCCCCCGCCGGGGACAGGTACACCCTGGTGATCCGCAGCACATCCCCTGAGCCCAGGTCCAGCCGGAAGTCGGTATCCCAGGCGGCATAGCCCTCCTTGGTCTCATAATACCGGGTATGGTAGTCATAGAGCCCCGACCCCCACCGGGCCTCCAGATTGGTCCGCACCTCGCCCAGGCTCCCCAGGCAGAACACCGCCAACAGCACCCCCAGGGCGATGGCGCAACCCTTCAGCACCCGCCCCGCCCACAGCCAGAAGGGGGAGAGCTGCGCGTCCAGGGCTTGGGCGGTCTCGTGGGGGTCTCCCATGGCCGCCTCGGCGTGGTTTTGGGCCTCCTGAAGGTCCATTCCGCCCTCCACCAGGGCCTGGATGTGGTCGGCCACGTGGGCCTCCAACTCGGCGGCGATGATCTCCTTCTCCTCCCGGGTGGCCCGGCGCATCAGGGCGGTCACCCGCCAGACAAACTTGGAGGAATAGCCCATTTCTCTCCCCTCCTTCCCACGCAACTTTTCCCCATCAAAGCTCCTGTTTTTCGTCTCTTTCCCGCGTTTTTCCGGCCCTGATTACCGTCCTTCCTTCCCGTCGGGGCCGGGGAATGGCACGTACCGGGCCGAGCCGTCCTTCCGCTCCACCTTCAGGACCCAGGCGCGCTGCGCGACCGCCTGCGGGTCGTCAAACAGCTTGTAGGAAAAGAAGTGGAACACCCCGTAGCCGTGGTTCTTTTCGCTGTACGTCAGCCCTTGGGGCTCTAAGGCTCCGGCGATGTCCACATCGTCGGCCTCGGGGACCGAATAGCCCACCTGGCCGTCCGCTCCCGTGATCTCCTCCACCACCGAAAACCGGGCCACATCGGCGCTGATCTCGTCCGCCCGGAAGTAAAAACAGCCGCTGGAGTGGAAATATTGGGCGGATCCGGTCCAAATGGTGGCCTCTGGGAGGTCCACGGCGGTCTCCGGGGCGCACCGGACCGAGTTCAGGGGCGCCGTGGTCCAGCCGTTTTGGAACAAATAGAGGTACTCATCGGCCAAAAACATGGTGTTTTCATCGGAAAAGAGCACATATCGGCGATAGTCCGGCCCGCCGTAGACCCGTACCCCCCGGTCGCTCTCCCGGGGCAGGGCGATGATCTCCTCCATCCCCTCCAAACCCGCGGCCTGCCAGCATTCCCGCCTTGCCTGGCCGGGGGTGAAGACGTAGCCCTTGGCCACTCCCCACAGGAGCACCAGGACTGCCGCCAGGACGGTCCAGAGGATGGCCTTCCGCCGTCTCGTCATGGCCTTTTTCATGAAAAACCCCTCCTGTTGCGGGTGCTCATCCGCCCTGTTCCGGGTCTCTGCCCCCCGTTTTTGGGTCCCGACCCCCCTGTTTTTTGTTCCGTCTCCCGGGGCCTTCCTCACATCCATTTCAAAGCCCAGAGGTGGAAGGGAGGGCAGAAGCGGTCCAGGAGGGCATAGATCAGCCCCAGGGCGGCGACGGCGCACACCAGCCTGGCCAGCCGGGCCAGCCACAGCCAGAAGGGGGAGAACTGGGCGTTGAGGGCGGCGCCGATGGCCGCCGGGTCCCCCAGGGCCCGGAGGGCCTGTTCCTCCGCCTGGGCGGGGTCGGGAAGGGTCCGGCCAAGGGCCTCGGCGGCGTCCTCCAGGTGGCAGCGCAGCTCGGCCTCGATGGCCGCCAGCTCCCGCCCGGTGGCCCGGGGGATGTGGGCGCGCAGGTCGGCAAAGAACCGCTCCGCCGCCGGCCCCCGGAACTTTGGGGTCTGCCCGGTCCCCTGGACTTTCTCCGGCCCCCGGGCCCCTGTCCGCACCATGGCTGTCACCTCCGCCGCCCCTCCGGGGCGCAAAAATAATACCTCGGATATCTATGTATACTATACATAGATATCCGAGGTATGTCAAGGGATATTTTCAGGCTCTCACAGCTCCACCGCCCGGCCCTCGGAGAAGAACCAGAGGATCTTCCGCGCCACGGGAGCGCCGGTGATCTGCTCCAGGGCCCGGGCGTAGGCCCCCAGCTGGGGGGCGTACTCCCCGGCCCGCTCCGGGAGCTTGTCGCCATAGACCCGGTCGGTCTTGAAGTCGATGACCGTGATCCCCCTCTCGTCCCGGAAGAAGCAGTCCACCACCCCCTGGAGGAGCACCTGCTCCCCCGCCCCGGCCTGGGGGAAATACTCCGCCGCCGGGGCCAGGATGGAGAACTTGAACTCCCGCCGCAGGGTGGGAGAGGCCAGGACCTCCTGCCCCAAAGGGGAGGCAAAGAAGCCGTAGATCTTCTCCGCGTCCACCGCCTCCCCCTGCTGGGGGGTGATGAACTTTTCCGCCACCAGGCGGTGGATCTCCCCCTGGATGGCCTCCGGTCCGGTACATTTTCGGAAGTCAATGTACTGCATCACCAGATGGAGGGCGGTGCCCTTTTCGGTGGGGGTGAGGCCCAGCTGCTCGGCGGCGAACCGGGGCCGGGGGAACTCCATCTCCCGGGGGGGCTGGGGGGAGTCCTGGGCGGCCTCCATGTCCAGCTCCCGGCCCTTGAGCTGGGTGGCGGTGAGCTTGGAGGGGGCCTCCACATCCCCCGGGTGGGGATAGGTCCAGCGGAACCGCTCCAGCAGCTCCGCCGCCGTTATCCCCTCCCCCGCCCCGTCGGCAGAGACCGCCTGCGGGGTCCTCCGGGAGGGCTCCAGGCAGCCTGCACAGTCCTCCCAGCGGATGTCCCAGGCGGGGCCGAGGTCCAGCGTAACATCCCGGTAAGGGGGCAGCGCCCCGTTCCACAAAAAGGCGGCCTCGGGCCGGGCCAGGGCGGCCAGGAGCAGCCACTGGCCGGGGCTCTGCCGGCCCATGAGGGCTTGGGGCTCCACGGGAAGGCCCGCCTCGGATAGAAGCATTTCCACCTCCCGCGTCCCCCGGGTGAGGGCCACCGAGAGGATGAGCTTTTCCTGGGCCCGGGTCATGGCCACATACAGCAGCCGCAGCTCCTCCGCCCCCATATCGGCGTCCATCTGCCGGGCGATGGCCAGCCGGGCCAGGGTGGGATACTCCACCATCCGCGCCAGGTCCAGCCGCTTGGGACCCACCCCCAGCCGGGGCTGGAAGAGCATGGGGGCCTTCTGGTCCTCGCGGTTGAACTGGTGGGCCAGGTCCGCCAGGATGACGATGGGGAACTCCAGCCCCTTGGACTTGTGGATGGAGAGGATGCGCACCCCCCGGCCCCCGGCGTGGGCGGCGGCCTGGAGCCTGCCGCCGCTCTCCTCCAACCGGCGCAGGTAGGTGAGGAAGCCGAAGAGCCCCTTGTGCCCCGCCTTCTCAAAGTCCCGGGCAAGCTGGGAGAGGGTGAGCAGGTTGCCCCGGCGCTTCTCCCCCTCGTCCAGGGCGCCGTAGACCCCCAGGAGGTTGGTGCGGTCGAAGAGCCGCCAGAGAAGGGCCTCGCAGCCCTCCTCCCCGGCCCGCTCCCGCAGCCCGGCCAGTTCGGCCAGGAAGGCCTTTACGTCCTCCCCCCCGTCCTGGGTGAGGGCGGTGTAGAAGTCGGCCTGGGGGGCTCCGGCGCGGATCTGGGAGAGCCGGTCGGCGGAGAAGCCGTACACCGCCGAGCGCAGCACGGCGATGAGGGCCACGTCCTGCCGGGGGTTGTCCACGATCTGGAGGAGGGACAGGGCCACCTGGATCTCGGTCTGGGCGAAGAAGTCCTCCCCTCCCTCGGCCTCCCAGGGGATGTCCAGCTCTCCCAGGGCTCCGGCGTACCAGTGGAGCACCGGCCCCGGCGAGCGCATGAGGAGCACGATGTCCCCGGGCTGGGCGGGGCGGGTCCCCCCCGCTCCGTCAGAGACGGGAAAGCCCTCCCGCAGCAGCTCCTCCACCCGCCGGGCCACGAACCGGGCCTCCAGCTCGGCCCGCTCAGGTCCGGCCCCCTCCGGCTCCGCTCCCCGGGGGGAGGCGTCCAGCAGGTCCAGCTCCACCCGGTAGTCCCCCTGGGGACTGTCCGGGAAGGCGGCGCCGGGGATGAGGGCCTCGTCGTCGGTGTAGTCCATCTCCCCGAAATCCCGGCTCATCAGGGCCCGGAAGGTGTCGTTGACCCCCTCCAGCACCTGGGGCCGGGAGCGGAAGTTCCGGGACAGGAGCACCCGCCGGGGCTCCCCCTCCGCCGCCTCCTCCCGGGGCGGGAAGGCGCGGTATTTCTCCAGGAAGATGGTGGGGTCGGCCAGGCGGAAGCGGTAGATGGATTGCTTCACATCCCCCACCATGAAGAGGTTTTGTCCCCCCAGGGTCAGGGCGTCGAAGATGGCGTTCTGCACGGCGTTGGTGTCCTGGTACTCGTCCACCATCACCTCGTCGAACCGCTCCGCCCAGCGCTTGGCCACCGACGAGGGCTCCTCCCCCTCCCACAAAAGCCGGGCGGTCATGTGCTCCAGGTCGGAGAAGTCCAGCACCCCACGGCGGGCCTTCTCCTTGGCGTACTCCCCCTCAAAGTCCCGCACCAGGGCGAAGAGGGCCCGGATGGCGGGGTAGACGGCGCGCATGTCCTCCAGAAGGCCGGCGCTGTCGTCGGCCAGGAGGTCCTCCAGCTTTTTGACCCGCTTTTTGCACCGGTCCCACAGGGCCTTCACCCGCTCCTGGGCCTGGGGGTCCTCGGCGCCGCGGACCGTTCCGAACCGGGGAAAGGCCACCTCTTCCAGGGCGGCCCGGGCGGCGTCCCAACCCCGGGAACAGGCAGCCTCCAGGCTCCGGAGGGTGGCCTGAGCCGTCTCCAGGGCGGGGACATAGGCTTTGACCAGCTTGTCGTCCCCGGTACACAGCTCGGCGGCCTCCCCCAGGCGGCGGGCCCAGTAGTCCGCCAGACGGGCGGCGTCAGAGAGGAGGAGCGCCCCCCAGGGGGTCGCCCCGGCGTCGGTCACTCCCGTCAGGGCAAAGGTCTCCTCCTGGGCGTCCAGCCAGCGGCCGGGGTCGGGGTAGCTCTGGATGCGGCCCCGGATGTCCAGGGCGATCTGCTCCAGCCGGGAGTCGTCCCGCCCCGCCGACATGGTGTCCACCAGGAAGGCAAAGTCCGGGTTTTCGGCCACGTGCTCATACCGCCCGTCCAGCACGGCGGCAAGGGCCTCGTTCTGGAGGATCTGGCTCTCGGCCTCGTCGCACAGGCGGAAGTCGTGGTCCAGGTCCAGCCGGTGGCCCTCCTCCCGGAGGAATTGGGTGCAGAAGGCGTCGATGGTGGAGATCTGGGCCTTGTAGACCAGGGTGGCCTGGCGGCGGAGGAAGGCGTCCCCCGGGGCGTCGGCCATGCGGCGGGAGAGCTCCTCCACGATGCGGCTCCGCAGCTCGGCGGCGGCGGCCTTGGTGAAGGTGATGACCAGGAAGCGGTCGATGTCCGCCCCCTCCTCCACCCGGTCCAGCAGCCGCTCCACCAGCACCCGGGTCTTTCCCGAGCCGGCGGCGGCGGACACCAGAAGGGCGCCCTCCCTGTCGTGGACGGCGGCGTATTGTTCCTCTGTGAGCCGGAAGGCCATGGAAAGGCCCCCTTTCCCTTGGTTTTTGTTTCGTTACTCTCCGCTCTCCTCCGGGGACTCTCTCCCCTCCAGCCCCGCCCAGAACTCGGGGGCCTTCACACTGGGGAACCACCGGCGGCGGTCGCCCCCCTGGCCCTCCCGGAACTGGCAGGCGGCGGCGTAATCGCAGAAGCGGCAGGCGTTCTCCCGGGGGCCCTTCCAGAAGGGGTCGGCGGCGATGTTCCCCGCCGAGAGCTCGGCGGCCACGTCCCGGAGGATGCGGAGGGTGTGCTTTTCCAGCCGGCCCAGCCGCTCGGCGGACACCAGGGCGTCGCCGGTAAAGGTCCCGGCCTTGGTCAGCTTCACCGGGAGGAACCGGGGGGCGCCCTCCCCGCCCTCCATGGCCTCCAGAACGGCGGGGTCGTCCAGCACCAGGCCCTTCCGGCGCAGCTCGTCGTCCACCTTGGCCCGGCGGGCCTCCTCGGTCATGGTGCGGCTGCCTGAGATCACCGCGTCCCGGGCGGGGAGGTAGAGGACCCCCGCGGGGACGATCTCCTTTCCGCCGAAGAGGGCCTTCCCCTCTTCCTTCAGGGTGAAGAGGTAGAGGAGCATCTGAAGGCCCAGGCCGTTCCACACGTCGGTGAGGTCAAAGGACTTCCGGCCGGTCTTGTAGTCCACCACCCGGAGGTAGAGCTTGTCCCCCCGGACCCAGCCGTCCACCCGGTCCACGAAGCCCGAGACCGACACGGTGAGACCGTCTGCGGTGAACTCCACCGGGGGAAGGGCCTTCCCCTTGCCAAAGCCCAGCTCGAAGGCCATGGGCTCAAATTCCGAGCTGTCCAGCTCCTGGCAGACGTTCTCCACCACGGCGTAGACCGACTTCTGCAGGCGGTCGAAAAGGTAGCGGAAGCGGGGGGTCTCGTTTTCCAGGCCCCCCAATTCCTCCTCCACATAGCGGCGGATGACTGCGGCGACCTGGGCCCGGGTGGGCACATCCCCCCGCCGGCGCTCCTGAAGGATGTGCTCCAGGACGTAGTGGACGAAGGTGCCGTACTCCGGGGCCCGGAACCCCGCGCTCTTCCGGGGCCTGGCCTTCAGGCCGAACTCCATGAAGTAGGAGAAGTGGCAGGAGCGGTACTTGTCCATCCGGGAGGCAGACATGGGCACCCGCCGGCCGTAGAGGGCCTCCACCGCCGGGCGGGTCAGGCTCCCCCGCTCCATCCCGGCGGCCCGGTCCAGGCGCTCCATAAGGGGGGCATAGTCGGGCAGGGAGCGCAGAGCCTCCCCCGCCGCCCTCTCCCGTCCGGCCAGGGCCAGGGCGGGCCGGGGGGCCATGAGGCGGTAGTCCTCCCCCGCCCCGGCCTCGTCGGTGATCCCCACCCCGGGGCAGGCAACCCGGAGCTGCCGGATGAGGAAGGAGGGCCGGCACTCCCCGCCCTCCGCGTCCACGGCGGGGTAGCTGACCACCAGCCGTAGGGTGGGCAGAGAGCAGGTCTCGTAGGCGATGGTCTGCTCCCGCCAGAGCTTGTCGGTGAGCTGAGGGGCGCTCTCCAGGCCGAACCGGGCCAGGATCTCCCGGTCGGCGTCGGCCAGCAGCCCCGGCGAGGGGGCGGCGGCGGGAAGCTGTCCGTCGTCAGCGCCGAGAAGGAAAAGGACTTTACAGTGCTTGTGGGCCAGGCGGGGCATGTCCCCGGCGGTGACCTGGTCCAGGGAGGCGGGGATGGCCCCCACGCTGTACTGGGACAGGATGAGCTTCATCAGCCGGGGGAACTCCTCCCAGTCCATGGGGGTGTCTCCCAGCAGGTCGGCGCACTGCTCCAGGGCGGCGCAGAGGATATCCCAGAGCTGGCCGTACTCCTGGGCCAGGGCCCCCTCCCCCAGGGCCTGGAGCTCCCCGGAGCGCTCCTTGAGCCGCCGGGGCAGGCCGATGGCCTCCAGGTAGTTGTAGAGGGCCAGGCACAGGCCGGCGGCGGTCTTGTCCCCGGTCTTCCGCAGGAGCTCCAGGGGCTGGGAGACCTTGCGCCGCAAGGCATCCAGCCGCTCCACCCAGGCGCGGTGGTCGTCGGTCCAGGGCAGGCCGAAGCCCTCGGGGTGCATGGTCCAGGGAGACTTTTGTGTCCATTTTGAGCCCTTAATGTCCCATTTCAGGGCATAATTCTCCAATTCGTCAACTTCTTCGAGGGATAGGCCGGCCAGGCCGGTCTTGAGCAGGCGGAAGACGTCCTCGTAGCGGTAGCCGTTTGCCACAACATCCAGGGCGGAAACCACCAGCAAAAGCACCGGTTTTTGCAGAATATCGTCCATTTTGGAGAGAAAGACCGGGATACCGTACCGGGGGAAGATCAGGGAGATGAGGGGGCCGTAGGTCCCCTCCAGGCTCCGGGCAGTGACCTGGATGTCCCGCCAGCGAAGGGTTCCCGGGTTTGTCCGCACCAGGCGTACAATTTCTCCGGCGGCCCGCTCCACCTCGGAAAAGGGGGTCCTGGCCCGGAAAATTTCCACGCTTCCCCCCGAAAAAGGTCCCCACCAGGGCTCCGACACCCCCGTTTTGGACGTGGTGGCGGCCTGTCCGCCGGCGGCGGACGCCGGGGGCAGGCGGACCTCCACCTCGGCCTCCACCCCGGCCCGCCGGGCCAGGTCCAGGAGCTGGGCGGCGGTCCTTCTGGCCGGGGCAAAGACCTCCTCCTCACCTTGGAGGCTGTCGCAGGTCAGGGCCACGGTGACCGAGTGGGCCTGGGTCAGGAGCTGCTCCAGCACCAGCCGCTCCTGGTGGGTCAGGTCGGTGAAGCAGTCCAGGTACACATCCCGGCCCCGGGCCCAGCCGCTGGACCCCAGGGCCGCGGCCAGCTTGGTCAGCCGGTCCCTGGGGTCGGCACCCCGGGCGGCGGTGAGGGCGTCGTAGGCGCCGCAGATAAGGGAGAGGTCCCAGAGCTTGTCGGCGGTCTCCCCCTGGGTCTCCTCCGAGACCCGGAGCAGCTTGTCCGGGGTGATGCCGGCGGACTTGCACTCGTCCACCGTGGCGGCCAGGCGGCTCAAAAACTGGGGCTTCCGGGAGGGGCGGGCGTAGAGCTTCAGCCGGTCCTGGACCTGCTTGAGGGCCAGGTCCATGAGCAGGAGCCGGCCCCCGGCGTCCAGGGTGGGCTCGGCCAGGCCGCCGGTCATGGAGAAGACCCGGCTGGCCAGACGGGTGAAGGAGAGGACCTCGGCGTACAGGCTCACCTGGGGGCCACCGGCGGCGCACAGGGCCCGCTCGGCATCGTGGGAGTGCTGCTCGGGGACGATGAGCAAGGCGGGGCGCGCTCCCCCGCTCTGGGTGATGGCGCGCAGAAGAGCCTGGGTCTTGCCGACACCGGCCCGGCCCAGGATCAGCTTCAACATGCCCGGTCCCCCCTTTCCTGGAACTCTGTTCAGGGAGATTATAGCATAATGGAGGGTAAAATTGAAGAGCAGCGGGGGATTTTGTTCCTCCGCCGCCCTTTGGGACGGCCCCTCCTTCGGGGAGGTGCTGCGTGAAATGTCACGGATCCTGCGTGGATCGCACCTCCGGACCATGGAGCGGCCTTGACAGCGCGGGCGGTCATATGCTACCATTTTGACAGAACAGAGGCGATCTCGGATCCTGTGCAGGACGTTTTGCGTCAGGACCCCAAGGCCGGAAACAGAGGAGATGGAGAGATGCTCAAGGTCGCGGTCTGCGATGATGACGCCGCCGAGCTGGCCCGGGCGGCAGAGCTTTTGAAGGCGTTTTTTGCCCAGAGGCCGGAGGTCACCGCCGGCCTGACCTCCTTTTCCGGCGGAGAGGAGCTGGTGAGCGCCCTGGAGCAGGGAGCGGACTTCGACCTCTACCTTCTTGATGTGCTTATGCCGGGGCTCAACGGCATCGAGACGGGCAAGGCCATCCGCCGGCTGGGGCGGGACGGCGAGATCATCTACCTCACCTCCTCCCCCGACTACGCTGTGGACAGCTACCTCACCCAGGCCTTTTTCTATCTTCTGAAGCCGGTAAGGGAGGAGCAGCTCTTCCCGGTGCTGGAGCGGGCGGTAAAAGTCCTGCAAAAGCGCAGGAGCCAGGCCACCATCGTCAACACCCCCGCCGGTCTGCGCTCGGTGCCCCTCAGCGACATTCTGTACGTGGAGCGGGTGGACCGGTCCATGCGGTATTACCTCACCGGCGGGGAGGCTGTGGACAGCCGCACCATCCGGGGCTCTTTCCGGGAGGAGCTGGCGGGACTGCTCGCGGACGGACGGTTTGCCCCCTGCGGGGCCAGCTTTGTTCTGGGGCTCCATCATGTGAGGAGCGTGGAAAAGGGCGGCGTCCTGCTGGATTCCGGCACTTGGGTGCCGGTGTCCCGGTCGGCCTTTGTTGAACTGAAGCGCGCCTGGATGGACTACTGGCTGGGAGGAGGGGAGCTATGACGCTTCTGCGGGATATTTCGGCGTTTCTCTCCCTGTTCTTCTCGGCGGTGGTCTTCGCCCTGCTCTTCCGCTCTAAGTATCCGCCCCGGCGGACCTGGCTCACCATTTTTGCCATCGCGGCGGTGCTGCTGCCCATCGGGCTGACTCTGTTCGCCCTTCTGGGGGAGCCCTATCTGATGCCGGTGACCCTCTTTACCTGCACCCTCCCCTCCCTGGTGCTGTTTTATCTGCTCTCCAAATACCGGGACGGGCGGTTCTTCTTCACCTTCTGCCTCAGCGACACCGTGTGCATCTGGCTGATGCAGGTGACCAACCTGCTGGACCGGCTGTGCGGCGGGACCTATGTGGTGCTCTTCCTCTCCCGGCTGATCCTGCTGCCCCTGTTCGGGCTCCTGCTGTGGAAAAAGCTCCGCCGGCCCTATCTGGAGCTCCAGGACAGTCTTCCCGGCGGGTGGTGGACCATCACCGTCATCGCCGCCCTGTTCTATCTGCTCCTGCTGACCACCTCTCTCCCCGTGGACGTGCCCTTTGAGGACAGGCAGGAGCTGGTGCGGGCCCTGCTGATGCTCCTCCTTATGCCCATCACCTATCTCGCCATCCTGGGCTCCCTCCACCGCCAGATGCTCTACTATGAGGCCCGGAACCGGCAGGATCTGCTCTCTGCCCAGGTCTCCGGTCTGGAGAGCCGGATCGGCGCCGCCCGGGCCGCCGAGGAGTCCGTCCGCATCGAACGCCACGACCTGCGGCATAAGCTCCTCACCGTGGAGGATATGCTCCGGCGCGGCGAGATGGAGTCCACCCTGGCCTATATCCACACCCTTCAGGGGGAGGTCGAGTATACAAGGCCGGAAAAGTGGTGCGAAAATCCCCTGCTGGACGCGGTCTTTTCCGCCTACTTCGCCCAGGCCGAGGCCCGGAAGATCCGCGTCAGGGCCAGGCTCTCCCTCCCGGAGGAGCTGCCTGTGGACGCCGCGGAGCTCTCCACCGTGTTCGCCAATGCCCTGGAAAACGCCATCCACGCCTGCGCTTCCCTCCCGGAGGGACAGCGGGAGCTGGTGTGCACCTGCATCAGCCACCCCTCCCTCATGTTTGAGATCGCCAACCCCTATCGGGGGCCGCTCCGCTTTGACGAGCACGGGCTGCCCCTGGCCCAGACGCCCGGCCACGGCATCGGCACCCGCAGCATCGCCGCCTTCTGCGAAAAGCACGACGCCTGCTGTGTCTACGAGACCAGGGACGGCTGGTTCCACCTGAAGATCGCGCTGTGAAACGGAACACGGATCGACCGGCAGCCGCCCCAGGAGGACCCGGGTGCGGCTGGCTGTTCCCAGGCCGGAGCATTGCCTTCGAGGGCGCCTGCACGGCGCCGGAACGGGCGGGCCGCGGGGTGCGCTGTGCCGGGGGCGGGGAGCCGGAGCGGGGCATCCCTGTCCCCTGCTCCTGAAAAAGAATTTTCTCACCATACGCCAAATATGGATACAATAGAGCCATCCATCAAAAAAGGGAGGCTCTGTTTTTTTATGGACAAGCAAATCACCCAGAAGACGCTCCAGGCATACGGCGCCTATCTGCGGCGGGAGGAAAAGAGCGCGGCCACAAGGGAAAAGTATCTGCGTGACGCAGGTTCTTTCGCCCGATGGCTGGAGGGCAGACCCGTCACCCGGGACGCGGTGGCGGAATGGAAAGGCCATTTGCTGGAGCTCCGCTACGCCCCGACCACCGTCAACACAGCCCTGGCCGCCCTCAACAGCCTGTTCCGCTTTCTGGGCTGGGAGGACTGCCGGGCCAGGTTCCTGAAGGTCCAGCACCGCCTGTTCCGCCCCGCTGAACGGGAGCTGACCCGGCGGGACTACGAAGCCCTCATCGCCCAGGCCCAGCGGGAGGGCCGGACCCGGCTGGCCCTCCTCATGGAGACCATCTGCGCCACAGGGATCCGGGTGGGCGAGGTGAAGTATATCACCCTGGAGGCTGCCAGGGCAGGGCGGGCGGAGATCGCTCTGAAGGGGAAGATCCGCACCATCCTCATTCCCGGCAAGCTGTGCCGGAAGCTGGAAAAGTACGCCAAGAAGCAAAAAACCGCCTCGGGCGAGATCTTTCTCACCCGAAGCGGCAAAAGCCTTTCCCGACGGCAGATCTGGGCGGAGATGAAGGCCCTGTGCGGAAAAGCGGGGGTGGAACCCTCCAAAGTCTTTCCTCACAACCTGCGTCATCTGTTCGCCACCCTGTTTTACAAGGCGTGCAAGGACATCGCCAGACTGGCCGATGTGCTGGGCCACTCGTCCATCGAGACCACCCGCATCTACCTGCTTACCAGCGGAGAGGAGCACCGGAGGCAGCTTGAGCACCTGCGGCTGGTGACCTGAAACAGGACAAAATCAATATTACGCCCTGTGAAATCACGACAGACTTCATATACATAGTGTGCCTGATATTAAAAATACACCACAATAGCTGAAATTTCAAGTGGTTTTTTCAATTTTGGGCATGTTCCTCCGGCCGAGAAAAGAAATTTTTTCTCGGCTTGTGGTTTGTCTACGCAAAAAACGCAAGATATGGTCAAAAACTCCGCTTTTTGGCCTGGGTCCGGCGGCGGCAGCCGGTCCATCTTCGCACTTGGGCAGACAGAATA
The DNA here is from genome assembly GCA_947629795.1 of uncultured Oscillospiraceae bacterium. Lineage (GTDB taxonomy): Bacteria > Bacillota > Clostridia > Oscillospirales > Oscillospiraceae > Vermiculatibacterium. Next base: position 13,667 of record CANRFC010000029.1, on the reverse strand, counting down.
TTGATTCTGTTGTGAGGTGAATAAAACATGTCGGTCACAGACCTTTCCCTCCTGGACCTGCTCTATATGCAGATGGGCTGTACTTACCTCTCCGACCTGCGTGAGCTGGACGGTCCCCGGAGAAAAGACCTTGCCCAAAGGGTGGGGCGCTTCCCCGCAAGGGAGGAGGATCTGCGGGAGTGGAACGACGCTTTGGCGTATCTGACGAAGGCTCCCCCGGAACGGACGGCTCAGGCCGCAAAGGAGCGGTTGGTCAACCTGCTCTCCCAAGGCTGAGGCAACCTTGCCGCACAAACAGAGGTCGTACATACGAAGGTCGTCTGTCAGCCTGTTCCCCGGCCTGCCGGGAAAGGGCACCGGCGACGACCGGGCCCTGCCGCCCTTCCTGCCGGCGGCAGCGGGCAGCGCGCCGGCACGGCCAATCCGGGAGGGCGGCCCGCACCGGGGCAGCAGGTGCGCAGGACGATCCGCAACAAGGCATATCGTGCTGAGGCACAGTGATCAGAAACTTAAAACTGAGAGGAAGGATCAGAATGGAGACCCAAAAGACAAAAACCGCGGTCATCGCCGCGGCCATCGCGGCGGCCATCGCCCTGACAGGCACTTTTGCCTGGCAGAGCATCAGCCAGACGGCGCGGAATGAGGCGACCAAGCCGGCCAATCCCGGCGGCCGGCTCCACGACGACTTCAGCGGCTACGGAGAGACCGACACCAAGGACATCTACGTGGAGAACTTCGGCAGCCAGCCCATCTACGCCCGGGTCCGGCTGGATGAGTACATGGAGCTGGGCGAGGGCGCCGGGCTCGAAGGCACCGTCGGCGCCGGCGGCGCCATTACCCCCAACCCGAACAATCACGCCGTGTCCCTGGTGCCCGGCGCCACGATCGACGACGTGACCACCTGGACCACCCACCTCCCCGGCGCCACCTCTGCCGATATCGGCAAGGGGACGGAGACCGGCTTTATGGACCCGAACAAGACCTTCCATACCTACTGGACCTGGACCATGGGCGGGCAGGCCGCCGACAACCCCGACGGCAAGACCGTCTACATGCCCACCTTCAACAAGAACAAGGACAGCCTGTACGCCGACATCAACGGCACCCTGGCGGGCCTTGACAAGGTGGTCGCCACCGGTATCCCTTACGACGACTACGTGCAGTACACAAGTACTGACACCGCCATCCGCGTCCGGGACAACGACACCACCACCTATCCGGACGGCGCGGCCTATGACGCCGACTCGGACTCCACCGACGAGTGCGGCCCCTACGGCGGCGCGGGCGGCACCGGCGTGGTGGGCACGAACTACGAGATGAAGAGCGAGACCCACACTGCCCAGAAGACCATGAACGCCTCGGTCATCACCATGGCCGAATACAAGGCCAAGAGCGACGCGGATAAGGCCGCCTTCGTGGGCTGGGTCTACGACAAGGACGGCTGGGCCTACTGGTCCCAGCCCATCGCGCCGGGGACCCCCACCGCGACCAACGCATTCGTGACCAACGCCACCGGCGTGCTCCTGGACCGGATCGTGCTGAAGAACGAGCCCACCGAGAGCTGGTATTACAGCATCAACGCCGTGGGGCAGTTCATCACCGCCGACGACCTGGGCCAGCTCGACAGCCCCCAGACCGGCTTCTACACCGGCGGCAAGGCCCCCACCGACGACGCCCTGGACCTGCTGGACGGCATCGGCGTGAACACCTCCAGCGTGAGGGGCTCCATTGCCGTTTCGGCCTCCGTCACCGTCGGCACAGACGTCAAGCCCATGAACTACGCCGTGCAGGGCATGGACATCGACCTGGCCGCAACGGTCACTGTGCCCAGCGCCACCCCCACCGACCAGAGCGTCACCTGGAAGCTGACCGGCAACACCGACACGAATACCAAAATCGACACCAGCGGGGCCACTCCCGTCCTCAAGGTAGGCCCCAGCGAGGGGGGGACTCTCAAGGTGGTGGCCGAATCGGGCGCATACAACCGGCTCAAGGGGACGCTCACCCTGCCGGTGCAGCCCGTGACCTATACCGTCACCGTCACCGCGGACGGCGGCGCCACCGGCATCCTTCCCAGCGGCACCCAGGACTTCACCGCCGTCCTCAGCAGCAACGACTTCCAGACCGGCCTGCCCCAGGACTTCACCTGGACCCTGGACAACACCACCGGCGTGACCTATCAATCCGGCACTTCCGTCAACGTCAACGGCACCGATCCCAGCAAGGCCACCCTCACCGCCGCCTGGAACGAGGCCGGGCCCATCACCGTGAAGGCCACGCCCACCAGCGCCAGTACCTATCCCGGCGTGAGCGGCACGGCCACCATCCCGATGACCACCGTGACCTATACCGTGAACATCAAGGACGGCACTTCCTCCGCGAACACAGTGACAGGCACGACTGTGGATACCGCCATCGGATACTCGGCCAACTTCACCACAGCTGTGACCTCCACCCCGCCGGGAGCGCATCCCTCAAACAACTGGGCCTGGACCAGCGACAATACGGCGGTCGCAACCGTCTCCGGCAGCGGGAGCTCTGCCACCGTCAGCATCCCTGCCGCCGCCACCGTTGGACAGACGGCCACCATCAACGCCACCAATACCGATGACTCTACCCTCACCGCATCTTTCACTGTTAGGGCAAAAGAGCCCACCCCAGCGGATGTGGCTGTCGGCGGGACTGTGAAGGTGGACAATGTGGAATATATCGTGCTGGTAAAAGACGCAACCGTGAACGGCAAGGCGAACGGGGAGTCGACCACGTCTAACCACAAGGCCGCCCTCTTGTTGAGCAAAAATATGTATGGAAGCCAAGCCAATTTTGACAGCAGCAGTAATAAGTGGAATACCAGTGCAATCAGAACAACACTTAATGGAACTTATCTGACTGCATACCCCACTGTAGCGGCTAAGGCCATCGAGGTCACGCTCGATACCCGCGGAGAATTTAACGACAATGCGGCATCGAACAAGCAGACCACCAACGACAAAGTGTTCCTGCTCTCCGAGGCAGACGTATTCGGAACATCGAACAGAGGCGTAGACACATCACCTCAGCTCTGGGAATACACCTATAACAACACCCAAATACCGCACTTTTCCTCTATCGCTACTGGATCCGAATGGTGGCTACGGTCACCCGCCTACAGTAATGTCGGTATTTCTAAAGTTAATCCAACTGGCACAGTCGCGAGCAGCGGCCCTACCGGTTTGGGCGGCGTCCGGCCTGCTTTTTGGTACAACCTGGACCCCTGAGCCGCGCGGGGCGGGGGTGGCAGCGGACTTCCAAGCTCGGTGACCCAAAAATCCCGCATGATCAGAGGTGATCCTTACGAAGGGGAAGCGGGAGGAACAGACAGCAGGGCTGCGGCCCGCCGGCGTCCAGCGGCTGCGGGAGCTGCGGAGGGAGAATACGGACCTGCGGCTCAGGCTGGAGGACGTGGAGAAGGCGCTGGAGGAGGAACGCAGCGAGCACAAAGTGGACGCCATCCTGCTGGAGTTCGCGCCGGAGCTGTCCGAGGCCCGGCTCCCGCCCCCGGCGGCGGAGAAGGAAGAGGCGTCCGGGCCCGGAAGGCGGGGGCGGGCGCTGCCGGCCGGGCCCCACGGAATTGCTTACCTCGTGGGCAACATCGGGTTCTACCTGGCCATCGCGCTCCTGCTGGCCGGCGCGGTGCTGTTCCGGTCCGCCCAGGCCGGCGCGCCGATGCGCGTCGCCGGTTACTCCGGGATGCTGGTGCTGTCGGAATCCATGCAGGACGCCATCCCCAAGGGCTCCTTCATCCTCACAAGGGCTGTGGAGCCGGAGGAGCTGCAGGTCGGGGACGACATCACCTTCATGGTGAACCCCACCACCTCGGTGACCCACCGAATCGTGGACATCCACCTCCAGGCGGACGGCAGGCCCATCATCCGGACCCAGGGCGTGAACAACCCCGCCCCGGACACGCCAGTGGCAAATGAGAACATCGTGGGCAAGGTCGTCTATCACAGTCTGCTCCTGGGCCTGCTGGCCAAGGGCGTCAGCGACAACTGGCCGCTGCTGCTGTTTCTGCTGGTCCTCTGGGGCGCTCTGGGGAAGTTCCTGGCCTATACCATCACTTCCCGGAATGAGGGGCGGCGGCTGAAACAATAAAGTCCCGCGCAAGGCATACGATTTCAAAGATAAAGGAGAGAACGAAGCGTGAGCGCTACGAAAGTCAAAACCTCGGTCCTTGCCGTTCTGTCCGCGGCGGCCATCGCCCTGGCAGGCACCTTCGCCTGGCAGAGCATCAGCCAGACCGCCCTCAACGAGGCGACTGAGGTCATCAATCCGGGCGGGCGGCTCCACGACGACTTCAGCGGCTACAGAGAGACCGACACCAAGGACATCTATGTGGAGAACTTCGGCAGCCAGCCCATCTACGCCCGGGTCCGGCTGGACGAGTACATGGAGATCGGCACGGGGGCCGGGCTCAAGGGCACTCCCGGCAACCCCAACCCGGCCAACCGCGCCGCGTCCCTGGTGCCCGGCGCCGAGATCGACGACGTGACCACCTGGACAACCCACCTCCCCGGCCACTCCTCCGCCCTGATCGGCGAGGGAACGGAGAGCGGCTTCGCGGACCCCAGCAAGACCTTCCACTCCTACTGGACCTGGACCATGGGCGGGCAGGCGGAGGACAACCCCGACGGCAAGACCATCTATATGCCCACCTTCAACAAGAACAAGGACAGCCTGAAGGCGGACATCAACGGCACCCTGGCGGGCACCGGCTCGGGCACGCCCTACGACGACTACCACCCTTACGCGGTGGGCGACACCGCCGACCGCGTCCGGGACACGGACACCACCACCTATCCGAACGGCGCGTCCTATGACGCCGACGCGGACACCACCGACGAGTGCGGCCCCTACGGCGGCGCGGGCGGCACCGGCGTGGCGGGCACGAACTACACCATGGCGGACGAGGAACACAAGGCCAGGGAGACCCTGAACGCCTCGGTCATCACCATGGCCGAGTACAAGGAGATGAGCGACGAGGAAAAGGCCGTCTTTGTGGGCTGGGTCTACGACGTGGACGGCTGGGCCTACTGGTCTCAGCCCATCGAGCCGGGGACCCCCACCGAGACGGATGCGTTCATCACCAACGCCACCGGCGTGCTCCTGGACCGGATCGTGCTGAAGAACAAGCCCTCTGAGGCGTGGTATTACGGCATCAACGCCGTGGGACAGTTCATCACCGCCGACGACCTGGGCCAGACCGACGACCCCAAGACCGGCTTCTACACCGACGGCGATGATCCCTCGGGCGACGCCCTGGACCTGCTGGACGGCATCGGCGTGAACACCGCCAGCGTGAAGGGCTCGGTCACGCCCGCCGCCACCGTCACGGTGGGCGGAGACGTGAAGCACCTGAACTACGCCGTACAGGGCATGAACATCGACCTGTCCGCAGAGGTGACGGTGGCCGGGATGGCCAGCCCCGACCAGTCCGTCACCTGGAGGCTGAGCGGCAACACCGACGCGAACACCAGGATCGACACCTCCGGCGGCACGCCTGTGCTCCGGGTGACCAACACCGAGGCCGGGACCCTCAAGGTGGTGGCCGAGTCCAACACATACAGCCGGCTCAAGGGCACGATCTACCTGCCGGTGCAGGCCCGGGCCTACATCGTCACGGTCACCCCGGAGGGCGGCGGTGCCAGCGCGATGCCCGGCGGCAGCCAGAACTTCACCGCCGTCCTCAGCACCAACGACTTCCAGACCGGCCTGCCCCAGACCTTCACCTGGGCCCTGGACACCAGCAACGGCGCGAGTTATGCCACCGACACGGCCATCACCGCCGACCCTGCCGACTCCAGCAAGGCCACCCTCACCATCGCCGGGAACGAGACCGGGACCGTCCGGGTGACGGCCACGCCCACCGACACTGCCACCTACCCCAACCTGAGCGGCACGGCCTCCATCCCCGTCACCCCTGTGACCTACTCCGTGTTCATCCAGGACGCCGGGGGGAATCCGGTCCCGGCCACCACCCCTGTGGACATCTTCACCGAGACCTCGGCCACCTTCACCGTGGCCGCGACCTCCACGCCGCCGGGAGCGCGTCCCACAAACCGCTGGACCTGGCTCAGCACCGATCCAAGCGTCGCCTCGGTCAGCGCCGGCGCCAACGGAGTGGATGTCATTGTGAGCATCCCCTACGGCGTGGCCGACGGGGCCACGGCCACCATCACCGCCATCAACAGCGACGACAGCAGCCTCAAAGCCACGTTCACCGTCCGGGCGAAGGTGCGCACCCCGGCGGATGTGAATGTGGGGGAAACGGTGAAGCTGGACGGCGTGGAATATATCGTGCTGGTGAAGGGGGCGCATGTGGTCGGCAAGGCGGACGGAGAGACCACCGCGGCCGTCCATGAGTCCGCCCTGCTGCTGCGCAAGTATGTATATACTGATGATAGTGGTGTATACAAATTTCAATTTGGCAGCGACCACCAGTGGGCGAACAGTACAATCAGGAGCGACCTCAACGGGACCTACCTGACCGCAAATCCCACCGTGGCGGCCAAGGCCCTGGAGGTGGAGCTCTATACCCGGGGTCTCGGTAGTGATGCTACAATCGCAAACAGGCAGGCCACCAATGACAAGGTCTTCCTGCTGTCTGAGGCGGACATGTTCGGCACGTCTAACGCATCGAACGATACGTCGCCTCAGCTTTGGGAATACACTTACAACGGTGCCAAGATACCGTACTTTACGAATGCTTCCAGCCGACTGGCCTATGTTTATGATGGGGGAACCCCGTACCTATGGTGGTTACGGTCGCCCTGCGGCAAGACAGCCAGAGTGGCCTGTGTTTCTGACGACGGTGGGATACCTCAAGATACTAACGTCGGCAGTACTCGCGGTCTCCGCCCCGCTTTTTGGTACAATATGGATCCTTAAATGGGCCGGTCCCGGGCCGGACGGGCGCCTGCCGCGGCGGTCATCTTTTCGGTCTCTCCCAAACCCACAGGAACACCCCCCGCCCCCGGGCTGACCGGGGGCGGGGCCGGTCCGGGGGGAGAGGGCCACGACAGAGAGGGGGGAGAAGGAAATGAAGCTGCCCTGGCGGAAGGGGCTGCTGCTGTGCGTTCTGCTGACGACGCTGGCCCTGTCCCTGGGGGGGACGTTCTGCTGGAGCAGCGTGAGCCAGTCGGCCCGGAACGAGGCGTGGAACACGCCCAAGGCCCCGGTGGAGCTGGACAAGCTGGAGCGGGCCCCGGACGGCTCGCCCACCACCACTCCCCTCCCCGGCGCGTGCTTCCTCCTCTTCCGGGGGGACGGCACCCAGGTGGGCGGGGCCTACACCACCGACGCTCTGGGGCAGATCCTCCTGGCGCTGCCGGCAGGGGACTACTGGTTCGAGGAGTGGGCCCCCGCCCCGTGGCACGGCTTCGACCTTGACGCCGCCGGCGCCCCCATCACGAAGTATCCCTTCACCGTCACCCGGGAGGATGTGGAGCGCGGCGAGCCGGTGGTGGTCACGGTCTACGACCCCCGGCTCACGGGGGACCTCACCGTCACCAAGGAGGTGGAGAACCCGGACGGCTCGCCCCTGACGGCGGCGCAGCTTGCCCAGGAGTTCACCTTTACGGTGACCTTCTCCGACGGCGGGACGTACAGCTATACCCTGTTCGACGTGGACGGGACCGACCTGGGGAGCACTTCCCTCCCCAGCGGCGGGACCCTGAAGCTCAGGCACGGCCAGCGGGCGGTGTTCGCCGGGCTCCCCGCCGGGGTGCAGTATATCGTCACGGAGACGCCGGAAGAGGGGTACGGCATCCGCTCCAGGGGCCACACGGGGCACATCACCCCGGAGGGGGCCACGGCGGCGTTCCGCAACCTCTACAGGAAAGGGAGCCTGGTGGTCACCAAGGTCATCGTCAACGAGGACGGCTCCGAGCCCACGGCGGAACAGCTCGCCCAGGACTTCCCCTTTACGGTGACTTTCTCGGACGGCGGGACCTATCCCTATACCCTGTTTGACAGGGACGGGACCGATCTGGGGAGCACTTCCCTTCCCAGCGGCGGGACCGTCACCCTGAAACACGGCCAGCGGGCGGTGTTTGCCGGGCTCCCTGACGGGGTGACCTATACCGTCACCGAAACGCCGGTCCCGGCGGGGTACCGACCCCTCCACACCGCCTTCTCCGGGACGTCGGCGGGGGGCTTTACCGTCCGGGCGGACTTTGAAAACCGCTGGGGCGAGGAGCCTGACGAGCCGGGAGGGCTGGTGGTGGAAAAGGCCCTGGAAAATCCCGGCGGCACCGAGCTCACCGAGGAGCAGAAGGCGCTGGAATTCGAATTCACCGTCACCTTTGCCGACGGCGGGGCCTATCCCTACACCGTCACGGACGCCGCGGGCGGCCTGCTGGCCTCCGGGACGCTCCCCAGCGGCGGCACGGTGAAGCTGCGCCACGGCTGGCGGCTGGCGTTTCCCGATCTGCCCCGGGGGCTGGGCTACACCGTCACCGAGACAGGGACGAACGGCTGCCGCGCCCTCCTCCAGTCCGCGGACGGCACGGTCCGGGGCGGGGTGACCGCGGAGCTGCTGTTCCGGAACGTCCCCCCGGAGCCGGAGACGGGGACGCTGACTCTGACCAAGAGGGTGGAGGGCGGCGGCGAAGGGGACAAGGAATTCGTCTTTACCGTCACCTTCTCCGACACGGCCAGCCACAGCTACACCATCTATGACGCTGCCGGCGCCATCCAGGGCTCCGGCGCTGTCACCGGCAGCGGCGACCTTGCCCTCCGGCACGGCTGGCGGGCGGTCTTCCCCGACCTTCCCAAGGGGGTGACCTACGTCATCACGGAGCGGGACTACTCCGCCGACGGCTATACCCTGACCATGTCCGACGGGACCGGAACGGTGACGGGCGGGGACCTTACGGCGGAGGCGGTCAACGCCTGGCATCTGGCGCTCATCAAGGGGGTAAAGACCTGGGACTTGGGCGGGCACACCGACGTCCCCCTGCCCTCGTTCATCTGGGTCAGGCTCTACCAGGGGACCACGCTGATCGACCGGGTCCCGGTGAGGCCGGACGCCGCCGGGGACTGGACGTATTCCTTCCATGTCCCCAAATATGACGCCAACGGGAACGAGATCGTCTACCGGGTGGAGGAGGAGCCGGTGGCGCATTTCAGCCCGGAGTACCCTCCGGAAAGCTGGGATATCATCAACCACTACATCCCGCCGGCGGAGCCGACACCTCCGCCCCACCGTCCCGACCCGACGCCTGCTCCCACGCCCACCAGGACGCCGACCCCCTCCCCTGCCGAAACGCCGCCGCCCAGCGAGGAGCCCGTTCCAACGCCCAGTGAGACGCCCACGCCGGCTCCGGAGCCATCGCCCACGCCGTCTCCCACTCTGGAGCACGTCCCCACGCCTTCGCCGCCGCCCGGCCCCGACGTGCCCAAGACCGATGACGGGCGCAGGCCCGGGCTCTGGCTGGCGCTGTGTGTCGTGAGCGTTCTGGGGATCGCCAACTGCGTCTGGTATGCCAGTTCCCGCAGTTACCACGGAAAGCGGGTCAAGAGATGAGAACTGAAGGAAAACGGGTCCGGTCACGGTTTGGATATGCCGGAAAGCGGGTCAGCCCCGGCGCGGGTTGGCCCTGCCGGGTCCTGCTCGTTTTGTTCGCCCTGCTGCTGGGTCTCTCGGTCTGGCGCCTTGCCGCCTATCTGCTGGAGAACCGGCAGGAGGCGCGCTTCATGGGCGAACTGCGGGACAAGGCGGTCACGGTGTCGGAGGCCGCTCCGGCTCCCGCCTCTCCCTCCCGGGAGGAGCCGTCTGCCGCGCCGGAGCTGCCGCCCATCACGGTGGATTTTGCCCTGCTCCGGGAGGAAAACCCGGATATCATCGCCTGGGTCTACTGCCCGGACACGGAGGTGAACTACCCGGTCCTGCAAAGTGAGGACAACGATTATTACCTCCGCAGGCGCAGCGACGGCAGCCACCACATCGCCGGGAGCATTTTCGCGGACTGCCGCAACGCCGCCGACCTCTCCGACGAGAACCTGATCCTCTACGGACACAACATGAAGAACGGGACCATGTTCGGCATCCTGCCCCACTACGCCCAGCAGGAGTTCTACGAAGCCCACCCGGTCTGGTATCTTCTGACGCCCGCGGCCAATTACAAGGCGGAGCTGTTCGCGGGGTTCGTCACCTCCACCGACTCCCTGCTCTACTCCACCGCCTGGGAGACGGCGGAGGACGGCAGGCCCATCATGGACAAGGCCTGGGAGGATTCTGATTTCCGGGGCGGCCCGCAGCCTGTGGAGGGGGAGCGGACCGTCACCCTGTCCACCTGTTCCTATGAGTTTTCCAATGCCCGGTATGTGCTGCTGGGCGTTCTCCGGGAGTTGGGCGGGACTTAATAAGGACTGACAAATCAAACATATCTCCGCAAAGACTGCCCGCCGAAGAGATAGGCCTTCGGCGGGCAGGTTTGCTTTGCCGGCGGCCGGCACAGAGGCTTTGCCCCTCTGGGAGCCGGCGCTTCCGGGCCTCAGATAGGCGGAGGTCTGCCCCGTCAAAATAGAAGAGCCTGCACTGGAAGAACCAGTGCAGACTCTCTGGCGGAGCGGGTGGGATTCGAACCCACGAGCCCTTGCGGGCTACCTGATTTCGAGTCAGGGCCGTTATGACCACTTCGATACCGCTCCATGGCAAATTGCCGGACACGGTCTTTAGAATACCTCATTTTTTCTCTCTTGTCAATATTGCCTTCCCAGGTTTTCCTCGCTATAATTATTCTATGTGAATTTCTGAAAGGACGGAGAACACCTTGGAACAAGAGATGATGCAGGGGGCGCTGGAACGGTGGCCCCTGAACGCCTTTGCCGCATATAACCACATCCGTGTAACAGGCTACGGCCCCGACTGGGCAGTGATGGAACTGAAGGTGGAGAAGGACAGCCTCAACCCGCTGGGATGGGTCCATGGCGGGGCCCTGTTCACCATGGGGGACTGCGCCGCCGGCTTTGCCACCCACTCCGACGGTCGGCGGTATGTGACCATGTCCAGCGATTTTCATTTCCTGCGCTCAGGCAAGGCGGGAGATACCCTTCAGGCCAAGGGCACTGTCCGCCGCCGGGGCATGACCACCTGCCTGTCGGAGGTGTCCATCACCAACCAGGACGGCGAGCTGCTGGCCACCGGCACCTACACCTTCTACTGTATCGAGGAGGCGGAGCCCCTCAAGCCCTGAGACGGGAGAAGACCTCCCCGATCTTGCCGGTGATGATGAGGTCGGCCCGGGCGTCGTAAGGGGTGGGAGTCTTGTTCACCAGTACCAGCCGATGGCCCCGGTAGTAGTTGATGAGCCCTGCCGCCGGATAGACCGCCAAAGAGGTGCCTCCCACGATGAGCATGTCGGCGCGGCGGATGTAGTCCACCGCCAGCTCCAGGGTGTGCTGGTCCAGGCCCTCCTCATAGAGGACCACGTCGGGCTTCACCACGCCCCCGCAGGCGTCGCACCGGGGAACCCCCGCCGCCGCCTTCATATAGGCGGCGTCAAAACCCTTGCCGCAGCGCTGGCAGTAGTTGCGGTGGACGCTGCCGTGGAGCTCCAGGACCACCTTGCTGCCGGCAGCCTGGTGGAGGCCGTCGATGTTCTGGGTGATGACGGCGGCGAGCTTTCCCGCCGTCTCCAGTTCGGCCAGCTTCTTGTGGGCGGCGTTGGGCCGGGCGTCCAGCCAGAGCATCTTTTCCTTGTAAAAGCGGTAGAATTCCTCCGGGTCCTGCACAAAAAAGCTGTGGCTGATGATGGTCTCCGGAGGATATTTGTAGCTCTGATTGTACAGACCGTCCACGCTGCGGAAGTCCGGGATACCGCTCTCGGTGGACACGCCGGCGCCGCCGAAAAAGACGGCGGAGCTGCTCTCGTCCAGCCAGGTCTGCAGGGTCTCCAGTTCCTTCATGATAAAGCCCTCCCCTTCCCTTTTCTCCTTACAGGATAGCATAAAATGAGGGACCGCGCAAGAAGGGCACACTTCGTAAGGAAGTGCGCCCCTCGGGGTGGTCCCAAATGAAATCCGGATCTGCAAAGACGGTGTGGCGCAAGGGCTACGCCGTCTTTTGCTCTTTGGCTGTCATGCGCCGGTAGTGGTGGAGATACTGCTGTTCCATCACATCTGGCTCCGGGATGGACCACAGGCCAATGGTGTTGTAGTAGATGTCCATCTGCTGATGGCGCTTGCCCTTTAGCTTGTCAGGCCGGGAAACCACGATCTTTTCAATGAACTCGTGGACGATATCAGGCGTCAGCTTCGTCAGCCGGGTGAACTGTCTGGCCCGCTCAATGAACCGTTGCAGGTCGATTGTCTTGTCCGTTGTGAACTCCAGGCTGGATTCCAGCTCCGGGATCGCGGCCTTTAACTGCCTCTGCTCGTTTTCCAAGGATACCGTCAGCGTGGCAAAGCGTTCTTCGGAGAGTAGCCCTTTGCTCATGTCCTCGTAGCTTTTCTGGATAAGCTGGTCAATTTCTACCACCCGATGTTTGGCTCGGTCTAACTCCCGCCTCTTTTCAGCCAGCGCCTTCTTCTCTTGCAGGCCGAACCGCTCCATTTGCTCTTGGGCAAACCTCTTTTCATAGACCTGGATGTACCACATCAGCCGTTGCAGACTTTCCAACACCAACTGCTCCACGATGCGCTCCCGGATATAGTGGGCGGAGCATACGCTGGAATTTTTGCGGTAGCTGGAACAAAAGAAGTAGGCTTGTCCCCGCTTGTAGTTGTTGGTGCAACTGTAATACAGTTTTTCACCGCAGTCGGCACAGTAGAGCAGCCCAGAGAACATACTCACAATGCCGCTCTTGGTGGGCCTGCGGCGGTGCTGACGCAGTTGGCAGACCAGTTCGAAAGTCTCCCGGTCAATGATGGCGGGGTGGGTGTTGGGAAACACCTTCCACTCGTCCTGGGGCTTGTCCAGCCGTTTCTTCTGCTTAAAGGACTGGCTGAAGGAACGAAAGTTCACGGTATCCCCGGTGTACTCCTGCCTGTCCAAAATAGCGGCTACGGTAGCGGAGCACCAGTTGTGAGGGAACGTTGGGGGCTTGGTGGGACAGTTCACGCCGATACTGTGCAGATACTCGCTTGGCGTCATCACGCCGTCAGAGCGCAGTTTCTTGGCGATCTGGGTAGGGCCGAGGCCGGACACGCTCATCTTGAAAATCTGCCGCACAACTTCTGCCGCCGGCTCATCTACCACCCACTTGTTCTTATCCTCCGGGGGCTTCTTGTACCCAAAGGGCGGATTGGTGGTGAGGGGTATCCCGGCGTTGCCACGGCTCTGCATGACCTTCCGAACCTTATCACTGGTATTCTTGGCGTGCCACTCATTGAAAAGGTCCTGCATGGGCACAATGTCGCTGACGCCGTTGGCGGTGTCGATGTTATCCATGATGGCGATGTACCGAACATTCATACGGACAAAATCTTCTTCCAGAAGCTGACCCACTACAAGACGGTTTCGGCCTAACCTGGAATGATCCTTGACCACCAGATTGGCGACAAGGCCCTGTTCCGCCAGCTCCATAATTTCCATGAAAGCCGGTCTTGTGAATAATGAGGTGTGATAGCGATAGCGGCAAAAAGCTAATAAAATCAATGGTTTTGCGGACAGCGGATAGACAGGG
>CANRFC010000028.1 GCA_947629795.1 uncultured Oscillospiraceae bacterium | reverse complement strand
GAAGTCACGCCGTACCCCTTGAAAACACTGGACTTTTGCTATTTTACGCAAATACTGTTTTACGAGCAGCGGCCTTTCCCCCGCCGGGAATTTTTTGCGCCCCGGGCCTGATTTCGCTCCGTTTCCGTCCAAAGGGAATCTCTCCCCCTCTCGCCTGTTTTCAGCAAAGATTTTCTCCCCGGTGGTCTATACTGACCTGGAACTGGATATAAATGGTAATTTACCCATTGATCCAAAACAGAGGAGGAGAGAGCTATGGCGGTGAAGTGGCGCTCGCGGGCCCAGCGGCTGGAGGAGGAGGCCCGGCGGACCGGCCGGGTCATTTTGTCCTCGTCGGCCCTGGAGCGGGGGGCGGAGGGCTGCATCCGCTTCCTGCTGGGGGCCATCCTGGCCGGGGGAGAGATCTTCGGGGGCTGGTCCCCCTTCGCCGTGGGGTTCACGGCGGCGTCGGGGGCGGGAGCGGGGGGCCTGTGCGCCCTTTTGGGGGCCGTCCTGGGGAGCCTGCTCTTCCGGGGCTTCCGCCAGGGCCTGCGCTGCGCCGCCGCCTGCCTGCTGGTCTACTCGGTGGCCTTCGCCTTCTGGGACGGGCGGCTGAGCAGGCGCCCCTGGTTCCTCCCCCTGACGGCGGCGGGGATGGACGCCCTCACCGGCTTTGTCTACCTCAGCGGCACCGCCTGGCGGGTGTCTCAGGCGGTGTACTTCGCCACCGAGGTCCTCCTGGCCGGGGTGTCGGCCTGGCTTTACCGCCAGGCCCTCTCCGCCTGGCGCACCCGGGAGGACGCGCCCCGCACCGCCCTCCAGAAGGGGGGCGCTGCCTACCTCCTGGGCACCCTTCTCATCGCCCTGGCGGGGGTCACCTTCCTCCGGGACCTGTCGGCGGGGCGGGTGCTGGGGGCCCTGCTGGTCATGGCCCTGGCCTACGCCGGGGGTCCCGGCCTGGGGGCGGCCTCCGGGGTGGCCGCCGGGGTGTGCCTGGACCTGGCCGCCGGGGGCAGCCCCTTCTACACCATGGCCTACGGCTTCTCCGGCCTGCTCACCGGGGCGGGGTGGAAGCAGGGCCGGCTCTTCGCCGTTCTGAGCTACATCGTCAGCAACGCCGCCGCCGTCCTCTGGACCTGGGACGGGAACCCAAAAATTTCCAGCCTCTATGAGGTCTTCATCGCCTCGGTGGCCTTCCTCCTTCTGCCGGCGGCCTGGTTGCACAAATTGGAGAAGAGTTGTACCAGGGCGCAGAATGACGGCGCCGTAAAACGGGGGGTAGAGATCGTTTCCAGGCGGTTAGAGACCTGCTCCAGAGCCTTTCGGGGGCTCTATCAGACCCTGATTTCCGCCCTTCCGCCCCGTCTGGGAGCCAATGACGGCGACCCCGCCATGGTCTTCGACCGCACGGCGGAGCGGGTTTGCCGCCGCTGCGCCCTCCGGGACGAGTGCTGGGAGCGTTCCTACGCCACCACCTTCACCGCCCTCAACGACGCCCTGGCCGCCATGCTGGAGCGGGGGCGGGGGGAGCCCACCGACTTCCCCGGCTGGTTTGCCGCCAAGTGCCTGCACTTCCCGGCCTTCCTGAAGGTGGCCAACGAGGAGCTCACCGCCCTGTTCTACCGCCGGGAGTACCGCGCCCGGGTGGAGGAGAACCGGGGGGCGGTGTGCCGGGAGTACGGCACCCTGGCCGACATCCTCTCCTCGGCCTCGGCAGAGCTCTCCGCCGAGCTCACCCCCGACCCGGTGCGGGAGAGGCGGCTGCGGGGGCACCTCACCGCCCTGGAGCTGGAGGGGGAGGCGGCGGTCTACTACGACGCCGCGGGCCGGCTCCGGGCCGAGGTGACGGGGGAGGACCCCCAGGCCCTGGAGCCGCTGCGGGCCCCGGAGGAGGAGAAGGCCCTGTCCCAGCTGTTGGGCATCCCCCTGCGTCGGGAGCCGGAGGACGAGGGGCCGGGCCGGGTGGTCTTCCGGCAGGCCGAGCCCTACCTGGCGGTGGCCGGGGTGGCCGCCCGCCGCCGGGAGGGCCAGACCGAGAGCGGGGACACCGGGGCCTGGTTCAAGCGCTCCGACGGCAGCCTGTTCGTGCTGCTGTGCGACGGCATGGGCTCCGGAGAGGCGGCCCGGCGGGAGAGCGCCCTGGCGGTGCGCCTGCTGGAAAACTTCCTCCGCTCGGGGCTCACCGCCCCGGCCGCCCTACGCACGGTGAACGCCGCCCTGGCCCTGAAAAACCAGGAGACCGGGGCCTTTACCACCGTGGACCTGCTGCGGCTGGACCTGTTCACCGGAGAGGGAGAGGTCTGCAAGTACGGCGCCGCCCCCACCTATCTCCGGCGGGGGACCATGGTGGGCAAGGTCTCGGGGACGTCGCTGCCGGCGGGGCTGGCCGACGGCGACCGCGCCGAGCCCGACGTGACCCCCTTCCGGCTCTCTCCCGGGGACTGCGCCGTGCTCCTCAGCGACGGGCTCACCGCCCCCGAGGACGACCAGTGGGTGAAGGATGCCCTGCTCACTTTTGATGGCAAGAGCCCCAAGGACCTGGCCCGGCAGCTCATGGAGGAGAGCGAAAAGCGGGTGGGCGCCGGGGACGACCGCACCGCCATCGTGGTGAAGATGGAGCGGCGGGAGGACTGAACGAAAAAAACGGACCGGGAGCCCAAGGGGCTCCCGGTCCGCTGTTTGAGGGGAATTTACTTGTTGCTCCGTCTCCAGATGCCCATTTTTTCGGCGGACTGGATGAGCTCGTCCCGGAAGTCGGGGTGGGCGATGCCGATGAGGGCCTCGGCCCGCTCCCAGGTGCTCAGGCCCTTGAGGTTCACCAGGCCGTACTCGGTGACGATGTACTGCACGCAGGAGCGGGGGTCGGTGGCGATGCTCCCCGGGGTGAGGGTGGGGAGGATGCGGCTCTTCACCGTGCCGTCCTTGCCGGTGACGGTGGAGGACATGCAGATAAAGCTCTTGCCCCCCTTGGAGAGGTAGGCCCCCATGACGAAGTCCAGCTGGCCGCCGGTGCCCGAGATGTGCTTGAGCCCCGCCGACTCGGCGTTGACCTGGCCGAAGAGGTCCATGTCGATGGCATTGTTGATGGAGATGAAGTTGTCCAGCTGGGCCAGGACCCGCACGTCGTTGGTGTAGTCCACCGGGGCGACCATGACGGCGGGGTTTCGGTTTACATAATCATAGAGCTTCTGGCTGCCGGCGGCGAAGGCGTAGACCTGGCGGCCCTTGTCCAAGGTCTTGCGCTTACCGGTGAGCTTCCCGGCCAGGGCCATGTCCACGAAGCCGTCTACGTACATCTCGGTGTGGACCCCCAAGTCCTTCAGGTCGGACTGGGCGATCATGCTCCCCACGGCGTTGGGCATGCCGCCGATGCCCAACTGGAGACAGGCCCCGTCGGGGATCTCCTTCACAATGAGCTCGGCCACCTTTTTGTCCACCTCAGAGGGCTCGCCGCCCCCGCCCAACTGGGCCACGGGGGGGTTATCCCCCTCCACCACGTAGTCCACGTCCTGGATGTTGATCTCGCTGCCGGTGAGGCCGAAGACCCAGGGCAGGTTTTTGTTGACCTCCACGATGACGGTCTTGGCCTTATCCAGCATATCGGCCAGGTGGGAGGCGGCCAGGGCGAAGCTGAAGTTGCCGTGAGCGTCCATGGGGGTGACCTGGATCATGGCCACGTCCACGCTCACGTTGTCCCGGTAGTACCGGGGCAGCTCGGAGTACCGGATGGGGGCGAAGTACCCCATGCCCTTGGCGATGATCTTCCGGTCGATGCCCGAGCAGTGCCAGGAGTTCCAGGTGAAGTGGTCCCCGGCGTCGTCGGCCTTGGCGATCTCGGGCATCCACATGGTCACGCCGCCCCGGACCTTCACGTCCCGGAGCTGGTCCTTCCGGGCGGCCAGGGCCCGGTCCAGAGCCACCGGGTGGTTGGTGCACCAGCCGTAGTCCACCCAGTCTCCCGACTGGACCACCTTCACCGCCTCCTCGGCGGTGGTGAGCTTTTCTGCGTAGAGCTTTTTCCAATCCATAGATGGGACCCCCTTTGATAAGTTGAGCGCGGCGCGCGGCCGAAATTTCCTATATTGTGAATGATATCACAAACGGGGCCGGTTGGCAACGGCACAGCGGCAAAAAAGTCCCCCGGCGCCTGGACCGGGGGACAGAGGGCTCAAAGGCCCAGACTGGCGATAAACTGGTGGGCCGAGCGGGGGGAGCGGCCGGGGTGGCGCACGTCCCAGGCCATGGCGGCGGCGTGGAGCTCCTCCGGTCCCATCTTCACCCTGGCCTTCTTGGCCAGGGCGTCCACCAGCTCCAGGTACTCGGCCTTGGTGAGGCTGAGGTAGGGGATGCGCAGGCCGAAGCGGTCGGCCAGGGCGGTCTTCTCCTGAATGGTCTCGGAGAGGTCCATCTCGTCCCCCTGACGGTCCGAGATGGTCTGGCGCACCAGGTTCCGGCGGTTGGAGGTGGCGTAGATGGCGGTGTTGTCGGGGCGGGGCTCCAGGCCGCCCTCCAGGATGGTCTTTAGGACGCTGTAATTGAGGTCGTCCTTGTCAAAGGAGAGGTCGTCCAGGAAGAGGATGAACTTCTGCCGCCGGCCGGAGAGGGTGCGCATGAGCTCGGGCATGGAGGCCACCCCGGTCTTCTCCACCTCGATGAGCCGCAGGTCCCCGGTCCTGGGCAGGGAGAGGAGGGACTTCACCGTGGCCGACTTCCCTGTGCCGCTGTCCCCGAAGAGGAGGATGTTGTTCACCCGCTTCCCCGCCAGGAGGGCCCGGGTGTTGTCCTCCACCTGCCGGCGCTGGCGGCGGTAGCCCATGAGCTCCTTGGCCCCGGGGGCGTCGGGGTGGGGGACGGGCACCAGCTTCCGCCCCGCCCAGAGGAAGGCCTGGCACCGGGCGAAGGGGCCGCAGCCCTCTTTGCGGTATTCCTCCCCCAAGGTCTCGAAGGGGGGCAGAGGCTCCCCCTGCCAGGCGGGCAGGTCCCGGAGGACCTCCCCCCACGCATCGCCGAGAAGGGCGCCCAGGGCCTCCCGGGCGTCAAAGTCCCCGGCCAGGGCGGCAAGGGCCTCGTAGTCCCGGCGGGCGGCGGACGCCAGGGCGGGGTCGGTCCTGCCCTCCTCGGCCAGCCGGCCCCAGGGGTTGTCCAGGGCCAGAAGGGCCTCCCACAGCCAGGGGCCCAGGGCAAGGGCGCCGGCGCGCTGCAGGAGGGAGACCAGCTCCGCCCAGTGCTCCAGGGCGGCCTTGCCCTTCTCCTTCCGGAGGGAGCGAAGGAGCTCCAGGGCTTCCGCAAGCACCGGGTCGGAGAGCAGGGGGCGGAAGACAGTCAGGCTTTTCAGCCGGTAATACAGGGTGTCCAGTTCCACGGAAAATTCCTCCAAACGCGGGTTTTCCTTATCATACAAGGCTTTTTTCCCCCTGTCAAGGGCCCCGGCGTTGACAGAGGGCGGCCCTTGGCGGTAAGATGGAGAAAAAATTTTCTTCCCTTTGCAGCAACCGGGGGAGGTGAAACGTCATAGGTGCAGAGGGAGGTGAGAGCATGTCCCATAGGTCCAACCGGCCGGTGGACTGGGAGAAGCTGGTCACAGCCAACGAAAACAAGCTCTACCGGGCGGCCCTGGCCCTCCTGGGGGACCCCCAGGAGGCCGAGGACGCCGTGCAGGACGCCTTTCTCCGCTTTTTGGAGAAGGCGCCGGACGATTTGGAAAATCCCCCGGCCTGGCTCATGCGGGTGCTCATCAACGGCTGCAAGAGCCGCCTGCGCCTGAAGTGGCGGCTGGTGGGGCCCCTTCCGGACACCCTTCCCGCCCCCGACGAGGGCCAGCGGGAGGAGCTGGAGGAGCTCTGGCAGCTCTCCCCGGCGGACCGGGCGGTGATCCATCTCTTTTACTATGAGGGCTATTCCACCGACGAGATCGCCGGGATGCTGCACATCCGGCCCGGCACGGTGCGCTCCCGGCTCAGCCGGGCCAGGGGGCGGCTGCGGGAATTGCTCTCCGACGCGGAAAGGAGCGAACTATGAAGGGCTATCAAAGCTATTTTGACCGGCAGAAGCTCTCCCCCCAGGCCCACCGGGACCTGGTGGAGCTGGAGGAGGGGAGGGCCGTCCGTTCCGGACCCCAAAGAGGGGGCCGGGTGATGAAGTTTGCGGCACTGGCGGCCTGCGCCGCCCTGGTGGTGGGCCTGGGAGGGCGCTGGCTCTCCTCGGGCCCCGGCGTGGAGCCCATGCCCACCCCCGGCGCCCCGGAGTCGAGCCAGGGGGCAGAGGGGGGCGACGAGGACTTCTGGGCCAACGGCCCCGGCGGGACCGCCGCCAGCCTGGAGCCCTCCCAGGCTGCCTTGGACGACACAGACGCCGCCGACTTCCGGTTCCAGGGCTTCACCGTCGCCGGTCCCGCCGACGGCAGCAAGCTCATATTCCCCATGATCGCGGGGGTGGACTATGCCGACGTGACGGGACAGCCGGAGGTGTCCGCCAGTCTGGCTTACAACCCCGGGTCCTTCACCGTGGACCTGACCAAGGAGGATATCCAGAAGCTCTTCTGGGGCCCGGAGGGCAAGCCCGCCGTGGATAACCCCAAGACCGACCCCGGGGACTTCCCCATCCTGCTCATGAACTGGGCGGGGTATACGATCACCGGCGAGGCCGTCTATGACGGAAACGGCGACCTCTGGGAGCTGCGGGTCTGGGGCGAGAAGGGGGAGGACGCCTTCTCCCTGCGCTGCGCCCCCGGCCACGTTCCCCCCACCTGCGTGGTGGAGGGCGGCGCCGTCACCACCGACGTGCTGGGGGTGGAGGTCTCCGGCTGGTACCGGAGCTATGACAACGACGGCGACGACGTCATCGAGCACATCTGCACCAGCGAATTCATCGCCAACGGTGTGGGCTTCCGCTTTGAGAATGTGGGCTCCGGCGGCATGACGGCCGGGACCGGCGAGGCCACCGCCCTGGGGGGCGCCAAGCAGTTCAACCAGATGGTGGTCACCCAGCTCTGCCACGCCGACGGGTTCTACCTGGACCAGTTCGCCCACTGTGACGACATCCCCGACTGGGAAGAGGAGGGCTTTGACACCCTGGCCCAGGCCCAGAGCCATGCCTGCTACGGGGACTTTGCCCACTTCCTGCCCACCGCCGGCCCCCAGGGCTACGGGGAGTTCTACGGCCACCACAGCTACCAGGAGGGCCTTTATGACCGCTTCTGGCTGCGCTGGACCAAGGGCTATGACGATGTGGAGGTGGAGGCCCATCTTCCCGAGGGGGGAGAGGTCTTCCCCGATCCGGTGGACGTGGCCGTCCCGGCAAGCTACGACTGGCGGCTCTATGATGGGTCCATCTCGGACACCGTACCCCAGGAATACCAGGCCGACTTCTATAAGCCCGCCTTCCGGGCCCAGGACATGTCCCTGGAGGTGGTGAAGGCCCGGATGAACGACAAGGACACCGGGGGCCAGAGCTGCCGGTTCTGGGTCCTCCACGCGGGCGGCACGGTGGTGGGCTATGACTGCTCCGGCGTCAGCGCCGAGTACGTCTGGTCCCTGGTGGAGCCCACCCTGTCTGCCACCACCGTCGAATGGGGCACCGTCACCGTCACCCACCATCCCGACGTCCACCACGACACGGCGGTGCCGGCGGAGCCTTCGGCAGAGGTCTGCAGCCTGCCCTTGGCGCCGGAGAGCACCCACCACAGCGAGGAGCATCACGAGAGCCATCACGACTGAATCCCACACAGCGTGCAGAAAGGGCCGACCCGCCGGGTCGGCCCTTTTCGTGCGTCTTTTTACGGCTTGCAGGTCCCGCAGGGGATGTAGCCCTGCTCGATCAGGGCCTCCCGGCTCTCGTCGGTGTCCCGGCGGTTCTTCTGGCTCATGGTGGCCACCCCCTGGCAGTCGGGGAGGTGGAAGCGCTTGCTCTTCTCATTGACCACATAGGTCCCCGCCGCCGGCGCGGGCGTAGGCTCCGGCGTGGGTGTGGGCTCCGGACTGGGGCTGGGCGTGGGCTCCGGGGTGGGGGAGTTCTCCCCCTCCGCCCAACTCTCCCCGGTGGCGTAGTCGATGACCACCCCCGGCTGGACATTGTAGGCGAAGACGTGGAAGCACACTCCCTGGCCCCCGTCCTCCACCGACAGGGCCTCCAGCTCGATGCCACGGCAGAGCAGGTCCGTTCCGTCGTAGAGGGGGGTGGCGCGGTAGAGCACGTGGTTGCCGGTCTCCTTCACATAGTCCGCTACCCGGTCCTCGTAGGGCAGCATCCCCTGGGTGTTGAGGTACCGGGTGCCGGTGATGAGGTTTTCCTCGTTGGCGTTCTCCCCGGTGAGCTGATAGCCGATGAGGTGGCAGCGGTTGTAGAGGTACTTGCCGTCGATGAAGCCATAGCGCACCGTGTGCCACCCGGCGGGCTTCACCATGCCGATGGCCCCCCGCTCCTGGGTGGGCATGGTCTCCGCACCCACCTTGGCATAGGCCGTCCCCGGCCGGCCCAGGTAGTCCAGGGAGCTGTATGTCTCAAAGGCCCCGGCCTGGATATCCTCCAGGGGGAAATCCGGCGGGGCGCTGAGCTCCACGGCGGCGGCGCCGTCGTAGGCGGGCAGGTCCTCCAGGGTCACCGGGGGTTCGGTGGCCTGGGGAAGGAGAGGGGCCAGGGCGGCGCAGCCCGTATTCAGAGCCAGGGCCGCCGTGAGCAGCAGGAGGGTGGGAGTCATGGTCAGGGCTCCTTCGCAGTGTCGATTCAAGGGTTTCATGGGAATATTGTAGCACAGCCGGCGGAAAAAGGAAAGCCCCCGGCGCGAGAGCGCCGGGGGCTTTGGAGGGATTGGGGAAATCTCTCTCAAAAGGCTGTATCGATCAGAGATCGATGGTTGCGATCTTCTCTTCCTTGATGCCGTGCTTCTCGGCATAGCCGGTGAGGATCAGGGTCAGGGCGCCGTCGCCGGTGACGTTGCAGGCGGTGCCGAAGGAATCCTGGAGGGCGAAGATGGCCAGCATCAGAGCGGGGCCGTCGCCGTCGAAGCCCAGAACGCCGGTGATCAGGCCCAGGGAGGCCATGACGGTGCCGCCGGGGACGCCGGGGGCGCCGATGGCGAAGATGCCCAGGAGCAGGATGAACAGGATCATGTTGCCCACATTGGGAAGCTGGCCATAGAGGACCTTGGAGACGATCATCACGAAGAAGGTCTCGGTCAGAGCGGAGCCGCACAGATGGATGTTGGCGAACAGGGGGATGCCGAACTCCACCATGTCAGAGCGGAGCACAGAGCTCTTGCGGGCGCACTCCAGGGCCACAGCCAGGGTGGCGGCGGAGGACATGGTGCCCACGGCGGTGAGGTAGGCGGGGCCGTAGTGCTTGACGACCTCGATGGCGTTCTTGCCGGAGTAAGCGCCGGCGAAGCCATACAGAATGGCCATCCAGATGTAGTGGCCAGCCATAACGATGACGATGGCCAGGATGAAGGCCGGGAACTGCTTGGTGATGGTGCCGTCATAGCTCAGGCCGCAGAAGGTCAGGGCGATGAAGAAGGGGAGAATGGGAATGACGACCTTCTTGACCACGCTGAGGACGATGGCCTGGAACTCGATGAGGACGTTGGTGATGGTCTTGGCCTTGCACCAGACAGCGGCCAGGCCGATGAGCACGGAGAAGACCAGGGCGCTCATCACAGGCATGATCTGGGGAATGTCCAGCTGGAAGGCCACGCCAGGCAGTTCCCGCAGGCCCTCCATGGAAGAAGCGATGGGCAGATGGGGCACCAGGATGAAGCCGGCGATCATGGACATGGTGGTGGCCAGCACGGTGCTGATGTAGGCGATGGCGATGGCGACCACCAGCATCTTGGTGGCGTTGGAGCCCATCTTGGTGATGGACGGGGCGATGAAGCCGATGACGATCAGGGGCACGCAGAACATGATGAGCTGGTTGATCACGTACTTCAAGGTGACCACGACCACCATGGCCTTCTCAGGCAGGAACAGACCGAAGATAATGCCGACGGCAATGCCGATCAGAAGCTTCAGGGGCAGGCTCATACCTTTTTTCTCAGTAGCCATGTGAAATTCTCCTCCCTACAAAAACAGTAGTTTTTTGTTCACATTTGCACACTTCGTTTCCGGTTTGATACAAATTTCCCCAATTTGCTTACTCTCTTTAAGCTCCCTCCCTCTCTTTGTTCAGCATCATGTCCAGGATGGCCGCGTCCATGGGTCCGGAACTCTTATTGCCCAGGGTAGCGAAATTGTCGAGAGTCTTCTCCACATCCCGCTCCACGATGCCGTCAGTCTCCATCACGCGCACCCCCCGCATGGCCATAAAGGCGGCCTGGAAGGCGGCGTTGACGCAGCTGGAGATCTTCAGGGCACAGTCGGCCTTGGCGCCGTCGCACACCATGCCCACCACGTCGCCCACCATGTTGTGGATGGCGCGGCAGATCTCCTCATACCCGCCGCCCAGCAGGTAGGTGATCCCGCAGGCGGCGCCGGTGCCGGCCACCGTGGCGCCGCACAGGGCGGACAGGCGGCCGAACTTGCTCTTGATGCGAATGACGATGAGGTTGCTCAGGGTCACGGCCCGGAGCATCTTCTCCTCGGGGATATCCTTCCATTTGGCCAGGGACACCACGGGCATGGTGGCGGTGATGCCCTGGTTGCCGCTGCCGGTGTTGGCCACCACCGAGAAGGGGGCGCCCGCCATCCGGGCATCGGCGCCGGCGGTGGTGACGATCATGGAGTTGGTCACCATGTCCCGGGTCATCAGGCCCTCCCGGCAGTTCTTGTCCAGGCCGGGGCCGATGCCCAGGCCGTAGGGCTTCTTCAGGCCCTCGGCGCAGATGTTGGAGTTCACCGCCACAGCCTGGCGGATGATGTCAATGGGGTCATGTACGGGGTCGAGCTCTTTATCGCAGTAGTCGAAGATCTTCTTCACCGTGAGGAATTCCGCGATCTGTTCAGGGGTGATCTTGTCAGAATTACCGCCGGCACTCCCGCCGCCCTCGCTGACCACCTTGCCGTCCACCTCCAGGAGGATCAGGTTGGTGTGCAGATCGGCGATCACCGCGTGGGCAGTGTGCTGGGCGCCCTCCAGGACCACGTCGATGTACAGCTTGTTGGGAGCCTTGGACAGCTCCAGAGTGACCTTACCGGACTGGGCCATGGTGTTGGCCTGTTCATACATCTCGGCAGGAAGGCCGTTGGCGACCTCAAGCTGCTTTTCCGGCGCGGCGGCCAGAGAGCCCAGGGCAGCCACGTAGGGGATGCCGATATAGGGCGTGCCGGGGATACCGGCGGCCATCGCGTTTTTGATAATGTTCACAGACGCCTGGACCCGAACCGTCTTGACCTCGTCGCCCAACTTCTTGAGCTCCGCGCCTGCATAGGCGGCGGTCAAGGCGATGGCTCCAGGCTCCGTACACCCTGCGGCCAGTTCCATTTCACTTTCCAAGATGCGGATAAATTTTGATTTCTCCATTGACTTTCACCCCGTTATTGATTTATTTTTCGGGGGGCGGATCCAATGGAGCAGCGCGGCCGCCGGAGGCGGGCGCAAGCTCCATCGCAAACACCCTTCCGAGTTCAAAGACATTATAATTCACACCATGAAAAAATACAAGCCATTATCTATTTTGACGGAAAACTTTGGATAATACAGAGAAAATTTGGTGAAAACTTTGTGAAACATTTCTCTTGACAAACCCTAAATTTCGTAGGGAATAAGCAATCGGCCCCACAGGGGAGGGAAACCTTCCCCAAAACCGAAGGCCGTGGAGGTGTTTGCGGCCCCGGGCGCACCGGCCTTTTTCCGGCGGTGAGGGGGAAAAGCTCAGCCTCCGGCGGGCCCGTCCTCCTCCGGCGCGCCGGCCAGGGAGAGGGCTTCGGGGAGGGAGAGGTCATCCCAGAAGAAGTCCTGGAGTGCGTCCAGGTTTTCCTGGCTGTGCTCCACCTCCAGGCAGAACCGGCGGAAGGCTTCGGCGAACCCGCCGCACAGGGGGGCCAGGGCGGCGGCCGCCGCCGTCCCCAGAACGCTGAACTGGACCCAGCTCAGCACATCGCCGTCGTTCAGGGCCCGCAGCCAGTGGCGGTAGAGGAAGTAGGCCGCGGCCCGGGCCCCCATGGTCTCCTCCGGGGGCGGGGCCGAGAGGGCGCGCCGGTCCGTTACCAGTGTATGCCAATCCTCCCGGAGATGTTCCAGCCCCGCCAGGGCGGCCAGACATTTCTCCAGCACGGCCCGCCGGGGCGGCAGCGCCTCCCCGGTCTCCGGCGCAAAAGCGTCCTGTCCCCCCTTTGAGGTGGGGAAGCGCGCCCGCCACTCCCGGCACAGGCCGGGGATGGCGGTCAGGTCCTCCTCGTCCAGAAGCGCCTGGAGGGCGTCGGCGAAGAGGAGCACGGCCCGGAGCCGGGCGGACAGGGGAGCGGGGGCGTCCAGAAGATCTATGGCGACCTGGCGGGCATCCAGGAGGGGAAAAAGGAGGGGGTCGGGGTCTGAAAGCGGGGGGTCGGCGCCGATCTCAGGGGGGTCCAGACGGTGGTTTTCGGCCAGGATCAGCCGCGCCGCCTCCGGGCAGGAGGCGCAAAGTCCCATTTCCCGGACCGCCCCGTAGTCGTAGGAGAACCGGGGATGCTCCCGGCACACCGCGGGAATGGCCCCCTCCCCCTCCCGGAGCTGAAGGGCGCAAAGCCCCTCCGGCGTAAGGAGCGGGCACTTTCCCCCGGTGAGCTTCAGACAGGGTTCCCCCTCCTCGTCTGCGGTGAGGGCGGCGCGGAGGGCCTCCCCCAGGTCCCCGGGGAGGACGGCGTAGCGCCGGGCGCTCTCCCCGTCCACCGGCACCTCCCACCAGGCGCAGCAGGTGTCGGGACACTCTCCCGCCAGACAGCGGAAGTGCTTGTAATAGCTGGGCTTGTGGAGTTCCATGGCGTTTCCTCCTTCGCGGCGCAGGCGCCGCAATGAGGGGCGGCTGTCCGCAGCCGCCCCTTGTGACAGTGCAGGTCTGACGTTGTGCGTCCCCCCGGAGCGGGCCGGCGGGGCGTGGGCCCTGTCAGGGGGCCTTGGGGAGGGGGCGGAAGAGGTAGTCCTCTCCCCGGTCCAGGGGGACCTTCACCGCCGCCACGCCGAAGACCCGCTCCACGCTGCCGTCGTCACACAGCCTGGCCGGAGGGCCGTCGGCGGCCACGCCGCCCTCCGCGAGGAGGACGACCCGCTGGGCGAAGCGGAGGGTGAGGTCCAGGTCGTGGAGGACCATGACCACCGTCTTGCCCATGCCCGCCAGGCGCCGGGCGAGCTCCATGACCTCGAACCGGGCGCGGATGTCCAGGTAGGTGGTGGGCTCGTCCATGAGGATGACGCCGGTGTCCTGGGCCAGGGCCATGGCGATGTAGACCTTCTGCCGCTCCCCCCCGGACAGGGAGGACATGCTCCGCTCTGAGAGATGCTCCCCCCCTACCCACGCCAGGGCCGCGCGGGCGGCGTCGAAGTCCTCCCGCCGGTACTGCCGGGGGAAGGAGAGGTAGGCGAAGCGGCCGTGGAGGACCATGCGGAAGGCGGTGAGCTCAGGGACGTTGCGGCCCTGGGGGAGGTAGGCCATCTGCCGGGCCCGCTGCTGGGGAGAGAGCTCGGAGAGGGGCCTGCCCTCCAGGAGGACCTGGCCCCCCAGGGGGGGAAGCAGGCCCGAGGCGGTCTTGAGCAGCGTGCTCTTGCCGCAGCCGTTGAGGCCGCCGATGACCGTGATCTCCCCGGGGTTCAGGGTGAGGTCCAGGTCCCGGAGGACGGGGCGCTTGCCGTACCCCGCGGTGAGGTGGCGGAATTCAAGCATGGGTGCGGCCCCCTCTCTGATGGATGAGCAGCGCCAGGAAGAAGGGGGCCCCCAGGAAGGCCAGGAAGATGCCGGCGGGGAGCTCGTAGGGGGCGAAGAGGAGCCGGGCGGCCAGGTCGCACAGGGCCACCAGGGCCCCGCCGCACAGGGCGGACATGGGGATGAGCCACCGGGAGTCCGCCCCGATGAGGGAACGGCTGAGGTGGGGGACGATGAGCCCCACAAAGCCCAGCAGGCCGCAGAAGCTGACGCTGGCCCCCGCCAGGAGGGCGGCCAGGGCCAGCAGGAGGGCCCTACACTGGCGCACCGGCAGGCCCAGGCCGTGGGCGGTGGTCTCCCCCATGGAGAGGACGTCCAGCTCGTTGGAGAGGAGCAGGGCCAGCAGGACCCCAAGGACGATGATGATCACGGCGGGCCAGAGCCGGCCGCCGGTGCCCGTGACCCCGGAGAAGCCCCCCACCCGGAAGTCTACGCTGCTCATGGCAGTGTCGGGGAAGAAGGCCCGCAAGGTCTCGCTGGCGGCGTTGAGCAGGGCGTTCACCGCCACGCCGGAGAGGACTACGGTGAGCTTGGAGGCGCCGGTGAGCCGGGCCAGGCAGGACACCAGGGCCACGGCGGCCAGGGCCCCCAGGAAGGCGGCTCCGGACACCACCCAGCCGGCGGCGGAAAAGACGCAGCAGACGGTGACGGCCAGCCCCGCCCCGGCGTTGACCCCGATGATGTTGGGGGCGGCCAGGGGGTTGGAGAGCACCGCCTGGAGGATGCACCCGGACACTGCCAGCCCCGCCCCCGCCGCCAGGCAGGCGGCGGTCCGGGGGAGCCGGGAGTACCAGAAGATGCGCCCCGCCGCCGAGGTCCTGTCCCCGGTGAGCAGGCTCTCCCAAATCTGGGCGGGGGACAGCGGCACCGCCCCCAGGGCCACGCTGAGCAGGGCGGCCAGGAGGAGGCAGAGCAGAGCGGCGATGACCAGCAAGCGCCGGTGTTTATCCGAAGAGGATGTCGGCAAGTCCCTCATAGGCGTCCCCCCAGCGGTCATTGGGTTTCAGGTTATAGAGCGTCTGGTCCATGAAGTAGAGCTTTCCCTCCTTCACGGCGGTGAGGCCGTTCCAGGCGGGGTTGCCGGTGAGGTCGGCGGTGAGCTTTTCCCGCACCGCCGCCTCGTCATTGCCCTGGAGGACGATGAAGATGAGCTCCGGGTCGTCGGCGATGATCCGCTCCAGGCTCAGGTCCTCCAGGAGGGAGGTGTCGCTGTCGGCGATGTTGACACAGCCCAGGTCGGTGAGCATATTGCCCAGGACGGTGCCCTCGCCCCCCTTGGCCTTCACGCTGGAGGCGCTGGCCCGGAGGTAGAGGACGGTGGGGTGCTTGTCCTGGGCCTCGGCCCGCTCCAGGACGGCGTCGATCTGGTCCCGGGGGACCAGGCCGTTTTGCTCGTAGAGGTCGCTCCGGCCGGTGATCCGGGTGCAGATCTCCAGCATCCGCAGGTACTCGGAGAAGTCGTTGACGTCAAAGTAGGCGGTGGGGATGCCCATCTCCTCAAAGGTGGGCAGGAGCTCCACGTCGATGTCGGTGTTGGAGCTGGCGATGATGAAATCGGGCTCGGTGGACAGGAGCAGCTCCAGGCTGATGGCGCGGGTCTTGCCCAGGTCCACCACGCTCTCGTCCAGGCCCAGGTCGAACTGGGTCCAGGCGTCGTTGGCGGTGGCCACCATGCTGCCGCCGGCCAGGCTCCACACGTGGGCGAAGCTGCCGATGAGGGGGGCCACCCGCTGGGGGCCCACCGGGACGGTGACCTCCCGGCCCAGGTCGTCGGTGAAGGTGACGCTCTCGGCGGCGGGGGCGGTCTCAGCAGGCGCGGACTCCGCCGGGGCGGTCTGGGCGGGGGTGGAAGTGGGTTGGGCGGGTTCCTTGGGGGCGCAGGCGGCCAGGGTCAGGCAGAGGAGCAGAGGGAAGATGACAGGTGGTTTCACGGCGCGTCCTCCTTTCTCAGGTCCAGCAGGGCGCGGACCATGTCCTCGCCGGTGGTGTCCAGGCTCTGGGCCAGGGCGGTGAGCCCCAGCGCTTCGGCCCGTTTGGCGGTGTGGCCGCCGATGCAGATGCAGCCCTTTCTGGGGGGCCTGCCGCCGCCGGCAAGGTAGCTCTCCACCCCGCCCGCCGAGCCGAAGAGGAGGTAGTCCACCTCCTCGTCCCGGACGGGTCCGGGAGTGAGACGGTAGAGGGACAGGCGCTCCCAGGCCACGCCGGCGGCGGTGAGGGCCTTTTCGGGGGCGGGAGAGGCGTTCTCCGCCCCGGCCAGGAGCACCGGGCCCTCCCCCCGCTCCGCCAGGGCGCGGCCCAGGGCGGCGGTGTCGTGGGCGGAGGGGACCAGGTCGGCGTAAAGGCCGTACTTCTCCAGGGCTTTGGCGGTGCCCGGGCCCACGGCGGCCAGCTTCACCCCGGCCAGGGTCCGCAGGTCCCGCCGGGCCTGGGCGAGAAGGTCAAAGAAGACCTGGGGGCCGTTGGGACTGGTGAAGGATAACCAGGCGGGCCTCCGGTCCAGGGCGGCGGCCAGGTCCGCGGCGGAGCAGGCCGGCTCCAGGGCGCTCATTTGCAAGGACAGGACCTCCCCGCCCCAGGGGAGCAGAGCGGCGCGGAGCTTGTCCTGGAAGCTCCGGGTGCCGGTGAGCCCCACCCGCACCCCGGCCAGGGGACGGGCCGAGCCGGTGAGGTCCAGAGCGGCGGTGTCCCCCACCACGATGACGGCGGGGGGCGGGAAGCCCTCGGCCAGGGCTGCGATGTGGGCCAGGTCCCCCCGGACCACCTTCTCCCCCACCACGGCGGCGGGGGTGGCGGGGTCCTTGCCGGCGGCTATGAGCCGCCGGGCCAGGGTCTCCAGCCGGGAAAGGCCCATGAGGAACACCAGAGTGCCCGAGAGACAGGCCAGCCTGTCCAGGTCCTCGGGAAGGCCGTCGGCTGAGCCGGCGGTGTGGGCGGTGACCACGTGGAAGGAGCGGCTCATCTGCCGGTGGGTGGCCGGGATGCCCCACAGCTCGGGGACGGCCACGGCGGAGGTGACTCCGGGGACCAGGGTGAAGGGCACTCCCGCGGCCTGGAGGGCCAGGGCCTCCTCGCCTCCCCGGCCGAAGACCAGGGGGTCGCCCCCCTTCAGGCGGCAGACGGTCTTTCCCGCCCGGGCCAGGTCGATGAGGGCCTGGTTGATCTCCTCCTGGCGGGCGCTGTGTTTTCCCTGGCGCTTGCCCATGTAGCGCAGCTCGGCGCCGGGGCGGGCAAAGTCCAGCAGCCCCTCGGGGAGCAGGTCGTCATAGACCACCACGTCGGCCTTTTCCAGGCACTCCTTGCCCGCCAGGGTCAGCAGCTCCCGGCGGGCGCAGCCGGCGCCCACCAGAAAGACAAAACCGGTCATAGGCTCGCCTCCTCTTTGGATAAGTATGCCCCGATCTCCGCCTCGGTCAAAGGCCGGCCCTTCTCCAGGGCGGCGGCGAGACAGGCGCGCAGGAAGGCCGCCCGCCGGGGCTGTTGGGGGAGGGAGGACTTGGCCAGGGGCCGCAGCGCCTCCATCTGGTCCAGAATGGCCTCGAAGCAGTCGGGAAGGGCCTCGGAGAGCCGGTCCCGGACCCAGGCGGCGGCCAGGGGGCTGGCCCCGCCGGTGGAGATGGCGGCGGTGAGCTTTCCCCGGCGGAGGACGGCGGGGAAGATCACCGAGCAGTACTGGGGCATGTCCACCACGTTGAGGGGGAGCCCCCTTTCCCCGCACAGCCGGGAGAGGGCTTCGCCCACGGTGGGGTCGCCGGTGGCGTCCACCACCAGGGCGCAGCCGGCCAGGTCGGCCTCCTCCACCTTCCGGGGGAGGAACCGGGCGGGAAGGGCGGCCAGCTGGGGGAGGACCTCCGGGGCGGCCACCGTCACTTCGGCGCCGCACTCCAGAAGGGATCTGACCTTCCGCAGCGCCACGGCGCCGCCGCCGGCAACCAGACATTTTTTACCGCTGAGGTCCAGAAACAGGGGGAACCAGGCCATAGGGGGCCTCCTCTCGGGGTTTGCAAGGCCCCCTCCCGGCGGGGAGCGCGGGGCCGCGTTTACAGTCAAAGGGCTCCGACGGTCCCCCGTCGGAGCCCTTTGGAAAGGCTTTTGGGGCGGGTCAGAGGGGTTTTACGCCTTGGGGCCCGCGGTGTGGTGCATGGAAAGGGGCTTTACGTTGAAGTTGGAGCGGTACTCGGTCTCGTGCCAGAAGATATCCTCGGCCACCAGGCACTCGGGGTTGAGCTCCACGCCCTCCAGGATGATCTCCTTGAACTTCTTGTAGCCGGCCCGGTCGATGAGGTGGCCGCCGTGGAGGTACTCGGGCTTGTAGTCCATGACCCAGGCGGAGAACTTCTGCCAGTTCTTCAGCACGCCCAGGATCACGTCCTCACTGGCCCAGTTCAGGAACATCTTGCCGGCCCGGGGGGTCTGACGGCCGGTACGGCCGCCCAGGATGACCTTGTACAGGGGCTTCTCCCGGCGGGTCCAGGCGCTGGCGGGGCAGACCCGGGCGCACTCGGCGCAGCCCACGCAGCAGCAGGGGTCCTTCTCGATCTTACCGGTGGCCTCGTTGAGGGAGAGGACCCGGGTGGCGGCATGCTCACACTGCTCCACGCAACGGGCGCAGCCCAGGCAGCGCTCGGGGTGGTAGTCGATCTTGGAGGTGCCGATGATGCCGAAGTCGCACATATGGGCCTTGTTGCAGTCATTGGGGCAGCCCGAGATATTGATCTTGATGTGGTAGTGGCTGGGGAAGATGATGGACTCGATCTTCCGGGCCAGCTCGAAGGTGTTGATGTTGCCGCAGATGCAGTGGTAGTTGCCGATACAGCCGGTGATGTTCCGGGCGCCGATGGTGGGGTAGCCGCTCTTGGGGTCCCAGGGATGGGGCTCGTGGGCCACGGTGTTCATGTCGGCGCCGCACATCTCGGAGTCCACCTCGCGGATGTAGGTCTCCAGGTACTCGTTGACGGCGGGGATGTCATCGTACTGGATGCCGGGGATGTCAAAGGTCTGACGGGTGCCGAAGTGGAAGGAGCCGTCGCCCCAGGTCTCGGCGATATGCTGTACGTAGGTGAGATACTTGGCCGCCACGGTGCCGCCGGGAACACGCATCTGGAGCATGAACACCCCGGGGACCTTGGACTGGCGGAAGCAGTTGAGGCGTACCTTCTTGACGTTAATGTCTCTGTTCATATCCTTTGCTCCTCTCTCAGTCCACCAGGTCGCGGGCCACAGTGTAGGGGAACACCGGCCCGTCCAGGCACACATAGACTTCGTCGATGCGGCAGTGGCCGCACTTGCCCACGGCGCAGGACATCTTGCGCTCGAAGCTCATCCAGATGTTCTCCGCCTTGGCGTTGCACTTGATGAGCTCCAGGCCGGTGAACTTCATCATGGGCGGGGGACCCACCACCACAACGGCGTAATCGTCGCCCCACTGATCGAAGGGGATCTCCTTGACGAAGGCGGTGACCATGCCGGTGCGCCAGCCCTCCTTGGTGTCGTTGTCCAGGGCGTAGATGGTCTTGAACTTGCTCTTCCAGGTCTCCAGCTCGGAGTGGAAGACGATGCCCTCCTCGTTCTTGAAGCCGCAGATGAGGGTGACGTCCTTCACGTAGCCGGGGTTGGCGGCGAAGAAGTTGAGCATGGAGCGGACAGGGGCCAGGCCGGTGCCGCCGGTGATGACCACCATGTGCTTGCCCTTGAACTGCTCCACAGGCCAGCCCTTGCCGTAGGGCCCGCGGAGGAACAGGGTGTCGCCGGCGGTCTTCTCAAAGATCACGTTGGTGACCTTGCCCACATTGCGGATGGTGAACTCCAGCCACCCGTCCCCCTGGGCGGAGACCGAGATGGGGGCCTCGCCGATCATGGGGATGGAAAGCTGCATGAACTGGCCGTGCTCGGGCTTGGCGTCGGTGGCCACGCGGTAGGTCCACTCGTGCTGGCTCTCCTTCTTGACGCTCAGGATCTTACAGGGATTGGGCTGAACAGGATTGATCATCTCAGGCCACCTCCTTATGCTTTGCCCATGCTCGCCTTGATCTCCTCAACGGCGGCATTGACCTTGTTGACAGTCGCGGAAATGGAAATGAGCTCGGGGCAGCGGTGGGTGCACCGGCCGCAGCCCACGCACATGTGGCGGTCGCCGAAGCGGGCCTTGTAGTCGTGGAACTTGTGCAGGACCTTGAAGCGCATCCGGTCGCCGGCGGTGGAGCGGAACTCCCGCTGGCCGGCCATCTGGTCAAAGCCGGCAATCTGGCAGGAGGCGGTGACCCTCCGGCGCTCGCCCACCTCGGGGTTCTCGCCGTAGATGACGTCCCGGGTGGTGAAGCAGGTGCAGGTGGAGCAGGCCACGGTGCAGGCGCCGCAGGAGACGCAGCGGGAGTTGAACTCCTGCCACATGGGGTGCTTCTTCAGAGCCAGCCGGACTTCCTTGTCGCTGAGGTCGGGCACGGTGACCTTCAGCTCGTTCTCCTTGACGAACTCGGGGGTGAAGCCGCAGGTGTCGCACCCGGCGAAGAAGGGCTCCAGCTCGGGGTCGATGACCTTGACCTCCATGCCCTGGTCGGAGAACTTCACGGCGGCGGCATAATCGCTCTCATCCACAGTGTTGGAGCCCATGGACACGCAGAAGCAGGTGTCGTCCCCGCCGTTGCAGTCCATGAGGATGAACTTGACCCGCTCCCGCATGCGCTCGTAGTACATGTCGGTGAAGCCGCCGTTGCCGGCGAGGATCTTGGCCTGGATCTTCTGGGCGTTGATGTCGCAGGGCCGGGCGAAGATGAGTACGGGCTGCTCCTTGGCCTTGCTGGCGCGGTACTCGTCCTCGGTGAAGTAGAAAATGGCCTGCTGAATGGGGTTGATGACCTCCTTGGCAGGATAGTCCGACTTGACCTGCCAAACGATCTCGCTGGCACTGGAGACCTTGTCATAGCGGATGGAATCAGTGGCAGAATACCGCCCCTGATTGACGAACCGCTTGGGGGCGTAGACCCCGTACTTCTCCGCCAGCGCGCCCAGGACCTTGTCGGCCTGCTGGGTGTTCAGGATGTAACTCATCCAAGCACTCCTCCTTGTGGAATTTTTATTGTGTTTTTGCCCAAGGATCTTAGTTAAAATTATAACAGCCCTTGACAATTTTGTAAAGAACGAAAGAGGTTTATAAGACTATAAGTTTTTTCCTGTAAGTTATTGTCGAATCCGGCGAAAAGACTTATACCCCCTCCCCCCTTGTCCAAGCCCTATCCTATATATACGGCCCTTCGGGGATAAAAAGACCGGGGCTGTCCGCCTTTCAGAGCTCGTCGCTGCTGCCCAGCTCGGCGCAGATGCGGCGGAAGCGGGAGAAGGCCTCGCCGGGGAACTTGTCCCGGTGGTAGACCAGGGCGAACTGCCGGGACAGGTCCAGCTCCCGCACCCGGAAGGCCCACAGCTCCCCCTGGCGCAGGCTGTCCCGGAGGATGCGGGGGGACAGGGCGGACAGGCCGAAGTTGTGGATGACGGCCTGGCGGATGACCTCCGGGTTGCTGGACACCCAGCCCACGTGGTAGTGGAGCTTGAGCCGCTGAAGCTCCCGCTCCAGCTGGGCCCGGGTGCCGCTGCCCTCCTCCCGGAGGAGGAAGGTCTGCCCGCTCAGCTCCCGGGGGGAGACGGTCTCCCGGCCGAAGAAGGGATGTCCCCGGCCGCAGATGAGAGCCAGCCGGTCCTCCACCACGCGCTCCTTCACCAGGTCCCGGTGGGTGACCTGCCCCTCCACCAGGCCCACATCCAGCTCATAGCGGAGCAGCCGGTCCTCCACGCTCTGGGTGTTGGAGACCACCGTCTCCAGGGTGATCTGGGGCAGCTCCTGCCGCAGCCGCTCCAGCAGCGGGCACAGCAGGCTGCACCCCACAGTGACGCTGGCGCCCACCCGCAGGTGGGGCCGCTGGGTGGAGCCCTGAAGGAAGGACTCGGTCTCCCTGGCCAGGCTCAGCGCCTGCCGGGCGTACTCCGACAGGGTCCGGCCCACGTCGGTGAGGTGGAGGGAGTGGGCGTAGCGCTCGAAGAGCAGCACGTCGTACTTCCGCTCCAGGTCCACCACCACCTGGCTCACCGAGGATTGGCTGATGCGCAGTTTCCGGGCCGCGGCGCTCATGGACCCGCACTCCACCACCGCCGAGAAGATCTCCAGCTCTCTGGTCGTCATGTCCCCGCCTCCTGTCGAAGGATAAGTTTTTTCCACGGACTTTCAGGACCATCATAAGGTCTTGCCTGAAAAATGTCAAGGGCGGGGGAGGGGCATTTCTTTCCGTCCGGCCTTGACGATTCCCGGGGAAAGGGGGTATAATCATTCAATACCTGCCCGGAAAGGAGGGAGAAATGGATTGGACCGTGTTGAATTGGCCGAGAGGCTGTTGTATGAATGTACCCTTTCCGCCGCGGTGGTGAACAGCTATCTGGAAAAGCCCAGAAGGTACGCCGAGGCCGACGACCTCTACATGCGGGAGGTCCACTTTGTGGTGGCCGTGGGCCCCGGCCGCAGTCCCTCCATGAGCGAGATGGCCCAGCAGCTCAATGTCACCCAGGGGGCTGTGACCCAGATGGTCACCCGCCTGGAGAAGAAGGGCTACCTCTCCCGGGCCAAGGACGCCCGGGATAAGCGGGTCACCACAGTTACCCTCACCCCCAAAGGGGAGGAGCTGTGCGCCCGGCACATCCTCTATGACCGGAGACAGTACACTGCCGCCGGCGAGACCCTCTCGGAATTTTCCGACGCCGACCTGGAGCGGCTCATCCATTACGAGCAGCTCGTTCGGGAAATATTCATAAAACCGATATAGCATTTTTGTCGAAATTGCAGAAAATCTCCCCTCTGTCTTGACAGGTGGGAGATTTTTGTGTATAAATTATTTTAGCAACTAAAGCAGTTGCGGTTTTTTACAGTATGTCCTTTAGCAGCTAAATTAACTCCACCGAGAGGATGAGAGGGGCGAGAGAGGCGGCCGTCCGGGGATGGGAATCGACTTATGTCAAAAAACAAAGGAGGAACCGATTTTGCAGTACGACTTTGACCACGCATTGGACCGTCGGAACACCTACACTCTGAAATATGACGACCCCGGCTATTTCCGCCGTTTGGCGCCGGGAATTCGGCTGGATGAGGACACCATCCGTCTCCTTCTGGCCGACACGGACTTCCCTTGCGCACCCCCCATCACTGCCGCCATGCACCGGGTGGCCGACTTCGGGACCTTTGGGTACACCACGGCCGACTCCACGCCCGCCTATAAGGATTCCATCATCCATTGGTACGACCGCCGTTATGGCCTGAAGCTGGAGCGGGACTGGATCATCTACTCCAACGGGGCCCTGGATGGGGTGGGGCAGACCGTTCAGGCTTTTTCCCGGCCGGGGGACGGGGTCATCCTGTGCCACCCCGTGTACAGCAACTTCACCGGCGTCATCGGCCGTATGGGCCGGAAGGTGGCGCCCTGTCATCTCCTCCAGCCCGCGGTGGGGGACTACCGCATGGATTGGGAGGGCTTTGAACAGGTCTGTGCCCGGCCCGAGAACAAGGTCTTCATCCTCTGTTCCCCGGAAAACCCCATCGGCCGGGTCTGGACCGCGGAGGAGCTGCGCCGCATGGCCGACATCTGCCGGAAGAACGGGGTGGTGGTGGTCTCCGACGAGATCCACTCCGACATCGTCCGCAAGGGGGTCAAGCACACCCCCATCATTGACGCCGTGGACGACCTGAGCAACATCATCATGGTCTCCGGCGTGAACAAGACCTTCAACCTCATGGGGCTCCACTGCGCCTACTCGGTCATCCCCGACGAGGCCTTGCGCCGGCAGTTCCAGGAGGACTACGAGGTCGGGATGCCCACCCCCTTCGCCATGGCGGGAATGATCGCCGCGTATACCGAGTGCGAGGACTGGGTGGACGCCCTCAACCAGTATCTGGATGAGTCCATGGAGCTGGCGGTGGCGCGGATCAAGGAAAAGCTGCCCAGGGCAAAGGCCTATGTCCCCCAGGGGACCTACATCCTTTGGGTGGACTTTTCCGATTACGGCTGTTCCCCGGACGAGCTCCAGCTTGTGGTCAACCACAAGGCCAACGTGGCCGTCCAGGGCGGTTTGGCCCACGACCCTGAGCAGGGCGGGCAGTATATGCGCATGTGTCTGACCAGTCCCAAGGCAGTGATCCTGGAGGCCATCGACCGCATGGGCGCCGCCTTCGCCGCCTATGAGAGCGAGCGCGGACAGGCATAACGAGAAAGGAGAGATTTTTGTGGAAAAGAAATTGAGTTTGTTTGACCTGACTTCCATCGGTGTGGGTACTGTTATTGGCGCGGGTGTTTTCTCCATGATGGGCTACGGCATCGCCTACACGGGCCGGGGCATTACGATCGCCCTGTTTCTGGCCATGCTCCTGGTGGTCCTGCAGTCCATCCGCTATCCCATCCTGGCAAGTGTGTTTGAACTGGACGGCGGTATGTATGCCATCGACTCTCTGACCTCTCCCACGGTGATTTTGGGCTTTTCAGCGGCCAACGATGTGTTTTTCAAGTTGGGTACCCAATCTGTGACGGTCATTTCCCTGGCTATGTATCTGGAGATCCTGTTCCCCGGGCTCCAGCCCTACCGTAAGTTGGTGGCCGTCGTGGTACTTACGCTGACCTTTGTCTGCGTACTGGTGGGTACCAAGTTTGCCGCCCGGGTCCAGAACGTCATGTGCGTCATGATGTACCTCGCTCTGGCCCTGTTTGTGGTCTATGGCTTTACCCACATGGATCCTGCCGCCTACGCCGAGGAACCCATGCTTATCAACGGCGTGCCCGGCCTGATGATGGCCGCGGCCCTCATGTCCTACACCTGCAATGGTTTCCAGTACGTCATCAGTATGGGCAAGGCTGCCAAGAACCCCAAGCGGGACCTGCCCCTGGGTTTCTTCCTGGCTGCTCTTATTGCCGCCGGACTCTATGCCCTCATTGGCTTTGCTGCCACCCATGCCTTCTCTTATGCCGACACCGCCGGTGCCAATCTGGGTGACCTGGCCAAACTGATGATGCCCCACGGTCTCTATATGTTCTTCCTGGTGGGCGGTGCCATCTTTGCCCTGGGTACCTCTCTGGTGGGTGGTCTGTCTGCCAGCTACCGGCCCCTGATGGCATCTGCCAAGGACGGCTGGCTCCCCGCCTTCTTTGGCAAGACCACGAAAAAGGGGACTCCCTATGTTCTGGCGTTCCTTTACGTTGTGGGCATTGTTCCTGTTTTGCTGGGCTTGGATCTGGACGACCTGGTCACCATGCAGCTGGTGCCGTTGGGTATTGTGATCGCCCTGACTAATGTCTGCGCGCTGAACACCCCGGAGCGCTTTGCCAAAGAGTGGAAGGAGAGCGGCATCAAACTGCCTGTCACGATTTACCGGGTGCTTCTGATCCTTGCCATCGCGGCGTCCGCCATCCTGGTGACTTACTGCTTCATATCCAATGACTTCAAGGTGGCTGTTACCATCATCACCATCTGCCTGTTCCTCTACGGGTTCCTGCGCAGCAAGTTCGGCCATATTGAAATCGCCGCCAAGAAGGAGTATATTGAGAGCAAATCCGTGTAAAGAAGGAATGTTTCCATGGCAAATCACAGTTGGCTCATCGCCCATTTCAGCCCCACCGGCACCACCGTGAAGGTGGCCCGCGCCATCGCCCAGGGCGCCCCCTGGACCGCCCGGGAGGTGGACCTCTCCGCCCCCGTGGAGGCCCAGACCGTGGGCCCTGACGAGGTCCTCCTGGCCGCCATGCCCGTCTTCGGCGGCCGGGTCCCCGCCGTGGCCCTGGAGCGCCTGGCCCAGCTCAGGGGCAGCGGCCAGAAGGCCGTGGCCGTGGTGGTCTATGGCAACCGGGCCTATGACGACGCCCTCCTGGAGCTCAGCGATGCGCTGGAGGAAAATGGCTTCCAGGTTTTGGCAGCCGCCGCCTTCATCGCCGAGCACTCCATCGTCCGCTCCATCGCCGCCGGAAGACCGGACCAAAAGGACCTGGCCTTGGCGTCGGAATTCGGGGCCATGGTGTCCAAAAAAGCCGGGATGGAGTCCCAGACAGGGGGGGTAGAGACGGCCAAAAAGCTCCCAATTCCTGGAAATCCCGGCTATCGGGACAAGAAAAAAGGCGGTTCCGGGGCCCACCCCTCGGCGGCTGAAACCTGCATAAAATGTGGCCTTTGCGCCAATAGTTGCCCTGTTTCCGCCATCCCCCCGGAGGACCCCAGCCAGACCGACCCCCAAAAGTGCATAAATTGTGGCCGATGTGTCAAAATTTGCCCCGAAAATGCCCGTTCTCTGCCCAAAACCATGCTTTTGGCCGTGGAGGGCATGCTGAAGATGACCGCCTCCAAGCCCAAGCAGCCGGAACTGTTCATTTGACCCCATAACGTGCTGAAAAGCGGGCTGTTTTCCAGCAAAAAGTTCTGATTTTCCCCTGGCCCGGGCCGGGGGCCCTCCCTCTCCCGCCCCGGGCCATCTCCCTTCTCTTTGCTCACATTTTCCGGTGATATATCCGCTTTTTGCAAACTTATTTCTGCTTTTATAAACTTTTTTCTAATTTCATAAACTTTTTTCGATTTTCGCTCGCTTTCAGACAGACCGCTTTTTGCAAAACGACCCCGGCCCAACCGCGGGCCGGGGCCGTTTTTATGCCAAAAGGGCCGATTTTTCCACAAAACGGGCAGTTTTCCGCAAATTATGCCCATTTTATTCCCAAAGGAGGTCCCCATGAAAGAAAAGAACGAAGGCCTCGGGTTTGCCACTCTGGTGGCCATTGCCGCCTCCGGCGCGGTCTCCGGCATTTTCTCCAGCATCGGCCTGGCCACCGGCCAGACCGGCCGCTCCGCCTGGATCGCCTATGTCCTGGCGGTGCTCATCGGGGGCTTTTTGCGGGCCGTTCCCACCACCGTCTTCACCAGCATGTTCCGCTACAAGGGCGGCAATTACGCCATGGCGGCCCTGACCCTGGGGCCTCTGGCCGGGGGCATTTACGCCATGTGGTGGACGCCCATGTTCCTGGCCCGGGGCTCGGCGGCCAGCGCCCTGGGGCTGTATATCAACTCGGTGTTCCCCCAGGTCTCGGCCAAGTGGACCGGCGTGGCCCTGACCACCCTGGTCTTTGTGGTCAATCTCTTCGGGCTCAAGGCCATGAGCCGGCTCCAGCGGCCCCTGACCGCCCTGACGGTGCTGGCCTTGCTGGTGTTCACCGGCTTTGGCCTGTTTCAGCTCCAGCCGGGCGCCTTCGCCGTGACCTCCCCGGAATACTACTCCGCCGGCGGCGTGGGGCTGCTGATGGCGGTCACCCTGGTCATCCAGCCCACCTCGGCGCCGGCCTTGCTGTGCGGCTTCAGCTGGGAGGCCAAGGACCCCAAGCGGGACATCCCAAGGGCCATTTTGGTGGGCTCGGGCCTGGTTCTGGTCCTCTTCGTGGGGGTGTCCTTCGTGGCCTCCAATGCCATCCCCATGGAGGAGATGGCGGGCAAGCCCATCACCTACGCCGCCCAGCGGCTGCTGCCGGGAGCGCTCTTCCCGGTGTTCATGATTTTTGGCCCGGTGCTGGCCCTGCTGGCCAGTCTCAACGGCACCATGTCCTCCTTTTCCGCCCCGGTGCTGGGGGCCATCCGGGACGGCTGGATCCCCCGGGAGGTGGGCCGGACCAACCGCTACGGCAGCCCCTGGATCGTCTACACCGTGATGTGGCTGATCTGCACGGTGCCCCTGATCCTGGGGGTGAGCCTGAAGACCTTCATCGGCTACACGGTGATGACCCAGCGCATCTGCGGCCTTCTGCTGCTGGCGGTGGCCTTCCGGGTCCCTGACCGCTTCCCCGGGGAGTGGGAGGCGTCCTGGCTCCACATGCCCAAGGGGGTGTACTACCTGCTGACGGCCCTCAGCGGCCTGACCGAGGTGGGCATC
This sequence comes from uncultured Oscillospiraceae bacterium, assembly GCA_947629795.1. Lineage (GTDB taxonomy): Bacteria > Bacillota > Clostridia > Oscillospirales > Oscillospiraceae > Vermiculatibacterium. The sequence continues at coordinate 11,947 of CANRFC010000028.1, read as the reverse complement.
CTGGCGGCCAGCGTGCGGGCCACGTCGGTGCCGGTGTTCGTGGGGAACCTGGTCCTGGTGGCGGTGCTGGCGGTGTACGCCTGCCGGCGCTACCGGGGCGGCAAGACCCATGTGGACATCCTGGTGGAGCGGGAAGAGGACGCTTGAAAGGGCAGGCAGAAGAGAAAAAACCTCCGAAAGTTCGGAGGTTTTTTCTTGTTTCAGATGGCTTTTCGGCGCTTACAGCAAGGGCCTGAGGTATTGGCCGGTGAGGCTCTGGGGGCAGGCGGCCACCTCTTCGGGGGTGCCCCGGGCCACGATGCGGCCGCCCTGTTCCCCGCCGCCGGGGCCCATGTCGATGAGATAGTCGGCGTTGGCGATCATGTCCAGGTCGTGCTCGATGACGATGACGGTGGCCCCGGCGTCCAGGAGCCGCTGGAAGACCCCGAGGAGGGTGCGCACGTCCAGGGGGTGCAGGCCGATGGTGGGCTCGTCAAAGACGAAGACCGCGTCGTCCTGGGCCCGGCCCATCTCGGCACAGAGCTTCAGCCGTTGGGCCTCGCCGCCGGAGAGGGCGGGGGTGGCCTCCCCCAGGGTGAGGTAGCCCAGGCCCAGGCCGGAGAGGAGGCTGAGCTGCTCCCGGACCTTCTTCACGTCTTTCAGGACCTCCATGGCCCGGTCCACCGTGAGGGTCAGCAGGTCGGGCAGGGAGACGCCGGGGTCATCCGCCGGGGCCTTTTTGGGGCGGTAACGGATATCCTTTGCCCCCTTGGAATACCGGGAGCCGCCGCAGTCGGGGCAGAGGATGTCCACGTCGGGGAGGAACTGCACGTCCAGGGTGATCTGCCCGGTGCCGTCGCAGCCGGGGCAGCGGAGGGAGCCGGTGTTGTAGGAGAAGTCCCCCAGCTTGTACCCATGCTCTTTGGCGGCGGGGGTGGCGGCGTAGAGCCGCCGCAGGTCGTCCAGCACCCCGCTGTAGGTGGCCACGGTGGAGCGGACGTTGACCCCGATGGGGGTGGCGTCCATGAGCCCCACCCGGCGGATGCCGGGGGCGTCGATGGCCTTTACGTGGGCGGGAAGGGGGGCGCCGTCAATGGCGGCGCGGAGGGCGGGGATGAGGCTCTCCAGGATGAGGGTGGTCTTCCCCGAGCCCGAGACCCCGGTGACGGCGGTGAGCCGGCCCTTGGGGAGGGCCAGGTCCAGGGCGTGGACGGTGTGGAGGGGGGAGGTGGAGAGCCGGATGGTCCCCCGGGCGAACATGGCGTCCGCCGGGGCGCGGTCCCGGATGACGGAGCTTTCCCGGCCGTTCAGGAAGCCGGCGATGAGGGAGCCGGGGGTTTCCGACACCTGCTCCACCGTGCCCTGGGCCAGGACCCGGCCGCCCTGCTCTCCGGCGCCGGGGCCCATCTCGATGAGCCAGTGGGCGTGCCGGAGGACCCGGACGTCGTGGTCCACCAGGACCACGGAATTGCCGTGGCCGGTGAGGTCGTCCACCACCCCCAGAAGGCCGTCCACGTTGGCGGGGTGGAGGCCGATGGAGGGCTCGTCCAGCACGTACAGGACCCCGGTGGCCCTGCTTCTTACGGCTCTCGCAAGCTGGACCCGCTGGCGCTCCCCGGTGGAGAGGGTGTCCCCCGCCCGGTCCAGGGTGAGGTAGCCCAGGCCCAGCTCCAGCAGCCGCCGGGCGGTGTTCTGGAACTGGGCGCAGATGCTCCGGGCCATCTCCCCCATTTCCGTGGGAAGGCCGTCGGGGACGGCGGCCACCCAGTCCACCAGCTCGGTGAGGGTCATTTGGCAGACCTGGGGGAGGGTGAGGCCCAGGAGCCTGGGGGCCCGGGCGGCATCGGAGAGCCGGGTGCCGCCGCAGGCGGGGCAGGGGCCCACCTTCAGGAACTTCTCCACCCGCTTCATGCCCTTTTCGTCCTTGACCTTGGACAGGGCGTTCTCCACGGTGTAGACCGCGTTATAGTAGGTGAAGTCCAGCTCGGCGAAGTCGTCCCCCTTTTTGGACTTGTAGAGGATGTGCTTTTTCTCCGCCGGGCCGTGGAAGACGATCTCCCGCTCCTCCGGGGTAAGTTCGGAGAAGGGCACGTCGGTGCGGACTCCCATGGCCCGGCACACGTCGGTCATCAGGGACCACATGAGACTGTTCCAGGGGGCCACGGCGCCGCCGTCGATGGTCAGGGATTCGTCGGGGACCAGGGCGGTCTCGTCCACCGCCCGGACGGTCCCGGTGCCCGAGCAGGTGGGGCAGGCCCCCTGGGAGTTGAAGGACAATTCCTCCGCCGAGGGGGCAAAGAATTCCGCGCCGCACACCGGGCACACGAGAGATTTCCCCGCCGCCACCGCCAGGGTGGGGGGCACAGAGTGGCCGTTGGGGCAGCGGTGGGACGCCAGGCGGGAGAACATGAGCCGCAAGGGGTTCAATAGCTCGGTCATGGTGCCGAAGGTGGAGCGGATGCCGGGGAGGGCGGGGCGCTGGTGGAGGGCCAGGGCGGCGGGGACGTACTCGATGGAGTCCAGCTTGGCCTCGGCGGCCTGGGTCATCCGCCGCCTGGTGTAGGCGGACAGGGCGTCCAGATACCGGCGGGAGCCCTCGGCGTAAAGGACCCCCAGGGCCAGGGAGGATTTGCCCGAGCCGGAGACCCCAGCTACCCCCACCAGCTTCCCCAGGGGGATGTCCAGGTCGATGTTTTTCAGGTTGTGGACCCGGGCTCCCCGGAGCTCGATGTGGTCGGGGGCGGGCTTGACGGAGCTGTCCATGGAGGTCGCTCCCCTTTCCGTGTTGTTTGGTCAGGGAGATTATAGCAGATTTTGGAACAGGGCTCAAGGGCGGGACGGCAAAAGCCCCCGCCGCCCGGGGGGCGGTGGGGGCTCTCAGCGCACAGGGGTTCAGCCGCACAGGGGACAGGCGTCCTCGGGGTCGATGACGCACTCCGGGGGAACGGGCTCCCCCCGGCGGGTGTAGTAGTCGGCCAGGGCGGCCTTCACCGCCTCCTCGGCCAGCACCGAGCAGTGCATCTTGTGGGCGGGCAGGCCGTCCAGAGCCTCGGCCACGGCGGCGTTGGTGAGCTTCAGGGCCTCACCGATGGTCTTGCCCTTGATCATCTCGGTGGCCATGGAGGAGGTGGCGATGGCCGAGCCGCAGCCGAAGGTCTTGAACTTCACGTCCACGATGACCCCGTCCTCGATCTTCAGGTACATCTTCATAATGTCCCCGCACACCGGGTTGCCCACCTGGCCCACGCCGTCGGCGTCGGGGAGCTCCCCCACGTTCCGGGGGTGGTTGAAGTGGTCCATCACTTTTTCAGAATACAGCATAGCATTTTCTCCTTTACCAAGTGGGTTTCTGGGCCACAGCGTCCCACACCGGGGACATGGCCCGCAGATCGTTCACGACCTCGGTGAGACTTTGGATGATATGGTCCACGTCCTCCTCCGTCACATCGTCTCCCAGGCTCAGGCGCACCGAGCCGTGGGCCACCTCGTGGGGCAGGCCGATGGCCAGGAGCACGTGGGAGGGCTCCAGGGAGGTGGAGGAGCAGGCCGAGCCGCTGGAGGCGCAGATGCCCCGGGCGTCCAGCTGGAGCAGGATGGACTCCCCCTCGATGGCCTCGAAGGTGAAGGAGGCGATGGAGGGCAGACGGTTCAGGGGATGGCCGGTGAGCCGGGTCCGGGGGAGCCGCAGAATGGCGGAGACCAGCCGGTTCCGCAGGGCGGAGATGCGCGCCATGTCCTCCTCCAGGGTGGCACAGCGCTCGGTGAGGGCGGCGGCCAGGCCCACGGCCCCGGCCACGTTTTCCGTGCCCGAGCGGCGGTTATGCTCCTGCCCGCCGCCGAGGATGAGAGGCAGGATGGGGGTGCGCTGCCTGATATAGAGCACCCCGGTGCCCCGGGGGCCGTGGAACTTGTGGCCGGAGAGGCTGAGCAGGTCTACTCCCAATTCCTGCACGTCCACCGGGATGTGCCCCGCGGCCTGGACGGCATCGGTGTGGAAGAGGGTCTTGTTGGCGTGGGCCAGGGCCGCCAGCTCCTGAATGGGCTGGATGGTGCCGATCTCGTTGTTGGCCAGCATCACCGAGACCAGGATGGTGTCAGGGCGCAGGGCCTTCTCCAGGGTCCCGGGCCGGACGACCCCATATTCGTCCACCGGCAGGACCTCCACCTCGAAGCCCTGCTTGCGGAGCCAGTCGCCGGTGTGGAGGATGGCGTGGTGCTCCACGGCGGAGATCAGAATGTGTTTTCCCTTTTTCCCCAGGGCCTCCGCCACCCCCCGGAGGGCCCAGTTGTCGCTCTCGGTGCCCCCGGAGGTGAAGAAGATCTCTCCCGGCTGGGCGTTCAGGCACCGGGCCACGTCCGAGCGGGCCTGCTCCAGGCCGGCCTTGGCCTGCCCGGCGAAGTCGTAGAGGGAGGAGGGGTTGCCGTATTCCTGGGTGAAATAGGGCATCATAGCCGCCAGAGCCGTGGGGGAGAGCTTGGTGGTGGCGGCGTTGTCTGCATAGATCATAATCGCACTTCCTTTCCGGATCTCGATAAACCCATAATACCACTATGTTTATATGATTTCAAGAGGGTCTGGAAAATTTTTTGCCCGACGGATTGAAATCCTATTAACCGTGTTGTATAATAGGTTTGATTAGCGGAGGAGGGAACTTATGATCGTTTCAACCAAGGGCCGCTATGCTCTGCGGGTGATGGTGGATCTGGCCGAGCACCCCACGGAGGGCTACATCCCCCTGCGGGAGATCGCGGGGCGGCAGGAGATCTCGGAAAAGTATCTGGAGATCATTTTGAAGATGCTGGTGGGGGAGAAGCTGGTGGTGGGCCTCCGGGGCAAGGGGGGCGGCTACCGGCTGAGCCGGGCGCCGGAGGAGTACAGGGTGGGTGAGATCCTGCGCTGCACCGAGGACTCTCTGGCCCCCGTGGCCTGTCTGGCGGAGGCGGAGAACCAATGCCCCCGGGCCGGGCGGTGCCGCACCCTTCCCATGTGGGAGAAGCTGAACAGGCTGGTGAATGACTACTTTGACGGCATCACCATCGCCGATCTGATGGAACAGGGGACCAGCGATATGATCTGAATCGGGCGCCATGGGACAGAGACCGTCCCATGGCGCTTTTTACGGAGCTGCGTGCAGGATCGTTCCGCCGCCCAGGACGGTATCGCCGCGGTAGAACACCGCCGCCTGCCCCGGAGCCACGGCCCGCTGGGGCGCGTCGAACTCCACCCGGAGGGTGCCGTCCGGCCGGGGGATCACTGTGGCGGGGCGGTCCTGCTGGCGGTAGCGGGTCTGGACGGTGACCTCCATCGGCCCGGTCAGGGTGTCGAAGGCGATCCAGTTCACGTCTCCCGCAATAAGCGCCGGGGCGTACAGGGCGCTCTCCGGCCCCACGGTGACGGTGTTTTTCGCCATGTCCTTGCCGCAGACGTAGACCCGCTCCCCCAGGGGAAGCCCCAGCCCCCGCCGCTGGCCCACGGTGTACCGCACCGCCCCCCGGTGCCGGCCGATGACCCTCCCCTCCAGGTCGATAAAGTCCCCGGGGGGGTAGGTCCTCCCGGTGTGCCGCTCCAAAAAGGCGGCGTAGTCCCCGTCGGGGACGAAGCAGATGTCCTGGCTGTCCCGCTTGCGGGCGTTGCAGAAGCCCAGGTCCTCCGCCAGAGCCCGCACCTCCGTTTTGCGCAGCTCTCCCAGGGGGAACCGGGTATGGGCCAGCTGGGTCTGGGTCATGGCGTAGTGGACGTAGCTCTGGTCCTTGCTCTCATCCAGGCCCCGCTTCAGCAGCCAGCGGCCCAGGCCCTCGTCGTACACGATGCGGGCGTAGTGCCCGGTGACCACATAGTCAAAGCCCATCCGCCGGGCGTAGTCCAGCAGATGCCCGGCCCGGATGCAGCGGTTGCAGTCCAGACAGGGGTTGGGGGTGCCGCCCTGTTCGTAGACCCGGACAAATTTGTCCATGACCTCCCGGCGGAATTCCTCCGTGAGGTCCAGCACGGTGTGGGGGATGCCCAGGCGGTAAGCCACCCGGGCCGCGTCCTCCATGTCCCGCCAGGAGCAGCAGGAGCGCTCCCCTGCCCAGGAAATGTCGCCGTTGCGGAACTGCCGCAGGGTGACCCCGGCGCAGGAAAAGCCCCGGGCGAGCATCAGGTAGGCGGCCACCGAGCTGTCCACCCCGCCGCTCATGGCGATCAGCGCTCTTTGGGCCATAGCGTACCTCCTCTCAACAGCAAAGGGCCGCCGCAGCCGCGGCGGCCCTTTCAGATGTGTAGGATATCACTCGGAAAAGAGGGGAGTGGAGAGGTAGCGGTCCCCGGTGTCGGGGAGCAGGACCACGATGGTCTTGCCCTTGCTCTCGGGCCGCCTGGCGATCTCCACCGCCGCCCACAGGGCGGCTCCCGAGGAGATGCCCACCAGCACCCCCTCCTTCCTGCCCACCAGCCTGCCCAGGGCGAAGGCGTCCTCATTGGTCACGGGGATGACCTCGTCATAGACCGAGGTGTCCAGGGTGTCGGGGACGAAGCCCGCGCCGATGCCCTGGATCTTGTGGGCGCCGGAGCGGCCCTCGGAGAGCACCGGGGAGTCCTTGGGCTCCACCGCCGCCACCTTCACCGCCGGGTTTTTCTCCTTGAGGTACTTTCCCACGCCGGTGACGGTGCCGCCGGTGCCCACGCCGGCCACGAACCAGTCCACCTTGCCGTCGGTATCCTCCCAGATCTCCGGGCCGGTGGCGGCGTAGTGGGCGGCGGGGTTGGCGGGATTGACGAACTGGCCGGGGATAAAGCTGTCCGGGATCTCCTTGGCCAGCTCCTCGGCTCTGGCGATGGCTCCCTTCATGCCCTTGGCCCCCTCGGTGAGCACCAGCTCGGCGCCGTAGGCCTTCATCAGCTGCCGGCGCTCCACGCTCATGGTCTCGGGCATGACGATGATGATGCGGTAGCCCCGGGCGGCGGCCACCGAGGCCAGGCCGATGCCCGTGTTGCCCGAGGTGGGCTCGATGAGGACCGAGCCGGGCTTCAGCAGGCCCCTATCCTCGGCGTCGTCCAGCATGGCCTTGGCGATGCGGTCCTTCACGCTGCCGGCGGGGTTGAGGTACTCCAGCTTGGCCACCAGCCGGGCCTCCAGGCCCAGCTCCTTCCCGATGCGTTTCAGCTCCAGCAACGGGGTGCGGCCGATGAGTTCCTCGGCGGATGTGTAGATCTTACCCATGATTCATTCCTCCATCCAAAATTGATTTTGTGCGCGTACGGGGGTGCCGGTCACCGACATCGCCGCAGGCACAGAGGATGGAGGACCGCTGCGGAGCGCCGCGGGGGAAGGGAAAGGAGACCCATAGAAATTACCTACCTTTCAAATAGGTTAATGGGATTATAGGCCAAATGCGCCCCTTTGTCAAGGAAAACGGCGGAGAAAGAGAAAAAACTTTTCCGTAAGGGCTCACAGGCCCTTTTCCTGCTGCATTTCCGCTTCCAGCTTCTCCAGGCGGCGGGACAGGGCCAGCAGTTCGTCCACCACCGGGTCGGCCACGTGGACCTGGTCCACGTCGTCGGCGTAGTGGGCGCGTCCGCCGGAGCGGACGATCCGGGCGGGGACTCCCACGGCGGTGCAGTCGGGAGGTACCTCCCCCAGGACCACCGCCCCGGAGGCGATGCGGGCGTTGTCCCCCACGGTGAAGGGGCCCAGCACCTTGGCACCGGAGCCCACCAGCACGTTGTTTCCCAGGGTGGGATGCCGTTTTCCGCTGTCCTTTCCCGTCCCGCCCAGGGTCACACCCTGGTACAAAAGGCAGTCGTCGCCGATCTCGGCGGTCTCGCCGATGACGGTGCCCATGCCGTGGTCGATGACCAGCCGCCGGCCGATGACCGCACCGGGATGGATCTCGATCCCGGTCCAGAAGCGGCCCCACTGGGAGACCAGCCGGCCCAGGAACCGGAGACGGTGGACCCACAACCAGTGGGCGATGCGGTGGTAGATCATGGCGTGGACGCCGGGATAGAGAAGAAAAATTTCCAGTTTGCCGCGCGCCGCCGGGTCACGGCGCTGATAGGCGGCCAACAGTCCGCCTGAACGGGCCGCTTGCTGAGTCATTGAGATCACAGCCCTTCCTGATAGATTTAGTTGTTTGATATGCCTGCGGAGACCGCCGACATCGCCCGGACAGGGTCCCGGGAGGGACCCTCATGAGGGCCCGGAGAGATGAGAGGTCAATACACATCTATATTCCCTACTCTCTTAATGGGTTAATAGGATTATAGTGGGGGAGGGGAGATTTGTCAAGCATTCTGTGCAGGAGGGCAGTGTCCCGCTGGCGGGGAGGGGGAGGGAACTGCCGGGAAGGAGCCGGTTTTGGGTGTGCCGCTGTTCCCGATTTTCTGCCGGAGCATATACTGGTGCAGAAAAACCAGCGGGGAGGAACAGGTATGTGCGGCATTGCGGGATGGATCAGCCTGGAAGAGGACGTGCGGGAGCGGCGGGAGGCCCTGGAGGCCATGAGCGCCACCCTGGAGCGCCGGGGGCCGGACGACGGGGGCATGTGCCTTGCCCCGCAGGCCGGCCTGGTCCACCGGCGGCTGGCGGTGGTGGACATCGAGGGCGGAAGACAGCCCATGGCGGAGGGGGAGTACACCATCGTCTACAACGGGGAGCTCTACAACACGGAGGAGCTCCGGAGCGAGCTGCTGGGCCGGGGGTGGACCTTCCGGGGCCACTCGGACACGGAGGTGCTGCTGAAGGCCTTTGTGGAGTGGGGGGAGGAGTGCCTGGAAAAGCTCAGCGGCATCTACGCCTTCGCCGTCTGGGACGCCAAGCGGCAAAGGCTCTTTGCCGCCCGGGACCGGGTGGGGGTCAAGCCCTTTTTCTTCTACGAGGACGGGCACCGGCTCCTGTTCGGCAGCGTCATCCCCACCCTGATCGCTGCCGCCCCCTGGTGCGAGGGCCTGCGGCCACGGCTGGACCGGGAGGGAAGAAGGGAGCTGTTCCTTCTGGGTCCCGGGCGGAAGCCGGGCAGCGGCGTGCTGAAGGGCTACCGGGAGCTGGAGCCGGGACAGTGCCTGTGGTATGACGAAAACGGCCTGCGGGTGCGCCGGTACTGGGACCTGAGGGCCCGGCCCCACACGGAGGACCGACAGGAGACCGTGGAGCACACCCGCTTCCTGGTGGAGGACGCCGTGGGGCGGCAACTGGTCAGCGACGTGCCCCTGTGCGCCATGCTCTCCGGGGGACTGGACAGCAGCATCCTCTCCGCCCTGGCGGCGGCGGAGTACCGGAAGCGGGGAGAGACTTTGCACACCTGGAGCGTGGACTATGCTGACAACAGCAAATACTTCCACGCCGGGCGGTTCGTCCCCAGTGAGGACGCCCCCTACGTAGCGCAGATGGTGGAGCGCATCGGCAGCCGCCACCACGCCGTCACCCTGGACAACGGGGAACTGGCCGACGCCCTGCCCCTGGCGGCGGTGGAGCGGGGCCTGCCGGGGATGGCGGACGTGGACAGCAGCCTTCTGCTCTTCTGCCGGGCCATCCGGGAGGAGTTCACCGTGGGCCTCAGCGGCGAGTGCGCCGACGAGCTCTTCGGCGGCTACCCCTGGTATCACCGGGAGGAGATCCTTTTTGAGGAGTGCTTCCCCTGGAGCCGCACCACGGCGGTGCGGGAGGGGCTCCTCAGCCCGGCCGCGGTGGGGGAGGACGGAGAGGACTGGCTGCGGGAGACCTACCGGGCGGCGGTGGCCCGGACCGACCTGCTGCCCGGGGAGGACCGCCATGCGGCCCGGATGCGGCAGATGTTCCGCCTGAACTTTGACTGGTTCATGCAGACCCTCCTGGCCCGGAAGGACACCATGAGCATGGCCTGGGGCCTGGAGATGCGGGTGCCCTTTGCCGACGAGCGGGTGGTGGAGTACGCCTACAACCTGCCCTGGGAACTGAAGAGCCCGGACGGGCGGGAGAAGGGGATCCTGCGCTCGGCCTTTGAGGACCTCCTGACCCCGGAGGTGGCCTGGCGGAAAAAGAGCCCCTACCCCAAGACCTTCCACCCCGCCTATTTCAAGAGAGTGCTGGAGCTGTACCGGGCGCGGATGGCCCGCCCCGGCGGGGCGCTGCCCGAGCTGGTCAACGCGGCGGCGCTGAAGGACCTGGCCGACCGCCCCGACGCCCTGAAGGAGCCCTGGTACGGGCAGCTCATGCGCACGCCCCAGGTCTTCGCGTGGCTGGTGATGCTGGACGCGTGGATGGAGCGGTTCCGTGTGGAGCTGGTCTGACAGGCGCCTTGCAGAGGAACTGTATGAGGACCGAAGAGGGATGGTAGAGGTCTCGATGCAGAGAGAGGCGGCTCCCGAAGGAGCCGCCTCTCTCTGCCCTTTGATATCAGTCCGGAAGACGGAAAAACGGGGGAAGCCCGGCCGTGACGGGGCAAAAGACAGACATCGGCCGGACCGCGGGGGTCAGGCGTTCAGGCTCTTCACCCAGGCGGCGACCTCCTGCGCGGAGGCGCCGGCGGGCAGCCGCTTGCCCGGCTTCCAGGCGGCAGTCTTGGCAGTCTGCCGGAGAATGGCGTCGGTGTTGCCCATCCCGCTGCCGCCGGAGGTGGCGAAGGGGATCACCGTTTTGCCGGTCAGGTCGTAGCGCTCCAGGAAGGTGTGGATGATCCGGGGCGCCTCATACCACCAGATGGGAAAGCCGATATAGATGGTGTCATACCGGTCCATGTCCTCCACCGTGCCTGCGACGGGAGGCCGGCAGGCGGTGTCGTTCATCTCCAAGGTAGAGCGGCTGGTCTTGTCACGCCAGTCCAGGTCGGCGGTGGTGTAGGGGACCTCCGGCCTGATCTCAAAGAGGTCGCCGCCCACCACGGCCGCCAAGGTCTCTGCCAGCTTTTTGGTTTCACCGCTGGCGGAGAAATAGGCCACTAAGACGTTCATGTTACTTGTCCCCCTTTCTGTGACCAGTATAGCACACCGCGGGGAGAAAGTAAAAAGAAAATCGGCAACCCCCTTGCGGGACTTGCCGATTGCTGGCTCCATGCTATAAAAAGACTTTTTCAACGAAAGCCGTTGTACAGCAATAGCAAACATACGAGCGACAAACTGGAATTGTCATAGCAAACACTTTAAGCACTCTTTGCCAATTTCGATTGCCCTCTCAAGGGTATCCGCACGGTGCATATAATCTGAAATGTCATGGTAATCAAACCACTCTGGACCCATATACTCATCTGTTATCTTTCGTTGGACCCAAATCTCATAGGAGTTTTGATTGCGATATACCTCAAATCGGAATTCTCTGTCCGCGGAGTATTCTTGATATACCATAACATTTCTCATATTGTCACCTCTGCAACTTCCAATCTATCGCTTTCCTATAACCAGTATAGCACACAACCAAGAGAAAATAAAGGGAAAGGAAAATCGAGTATGTGTCAAGTAAAAGTTGGCAAGGCCATCATTTGGTAGCATTTAGGAGTTTAAGTAAAGTCCTCACAGGCCGGTCAAAACCACGGAAATCAATTTTGTTCCATAAATTTTCAAAATCCTCATGTTCCGGATGCAATATTCCCCAAGACAGTTAGCATAACACTTGATTCGTGGTTGAAATGAGGTTATAGATTTGTTTTTGGCGTTCCCAATCAGCCCGTTAAAACTTCCAAATGCTAGAGATTTGTTTAGGCCCATATGATCCATGACTTCACTGAAAGGATATATACGCGCATAATTCCTCTTGTAAACTATATAAAGGTACATTTGGCGCACGTCGCTGATTGCGGTGGCAGGGTGCGGTGTTCACCGCAAGGATCATTCCGAATCCGAAACAGAATCCGCAATGAGTCATAAGGGGGATATCTCTATCCTGGAGTGTAAAACCAGCCATTACGATATGCAGTATCTCTGGGCCAACGGCGCAATTCCGCGTCACTACGAGCTTCAGGTCCGCCACTACATGAGTGTGATGAACATCAACCGGGCCTACATCGCCTGCCTGTT
>CANRFC010000027.1 GCA_947629795.1 uncultured Oscillospiraceae bacterium | reverse complement strand
TGTTTTCCTCCCGCATCCCCCGTTGCTGGCAAAAAGGGAGCGTTGCAAAATTTCTCATTCTGCAACGCTCCCTTTTGGTTTGAGGCATATTGACATGACGTAAGTGCTGTGATAGATTTAATCCATTATTTTAGAATGTGTTGTGTCAGAATGAAATAATCGTTTTCGTGTGTTCCGTTCATTCTTTTGGTGGAAAGCACTGATATAAGTGGGTTTCTGCGCCTTGTAGCTTTCACATTGCTGTCGCTCCACCACGGTTCTTGCGGGGGTGCTTTTGCTATGAACCGGGAGAGCGCTTGAATGGCATTCAAGAGGTCAGCGGTTCGATCCCGCTTATCTCCACCAAAAAGGAACAGTCATCCGAAAGGATGGCTGTTCCTTTTTGGTGGAAGTATATTGAACCGCTTGCCTTTTGTATTTCAATCGTCTGGGGTCCGCCAATAGGATAGCCCGGTGGCGGTAAGGGACAGCGCTCATTTTGGTATGTGAGAGAGCCGCTTGCATTTCTGCAAACGGCTCTTTCAATGATTTTAATGACTTGCTGAGGTCAACAAGCCATCGTCTATTCGTCCAGCATGAGGTTCTTTCGTTCCTCTTTCAGTTTTTTCAGTTGCTCACGCTCGACTTGGGAAATGCTCTTTTCCGGGGTGGGCAAGTTCTCTGGCATCGTGCCGCCCACCCGTTCAATCGTTTCCCGCACCTCGCTCCCGACTCGGTGATGGATACCGCTGGCCTCGTCCAGCCCTTGCGGTTGCTCCCTTGTCATAATTTCCTCGGTCTGTGTAATGCGGAAAAGATTGGCGGCCAGCTCTACGCTGCCCATGTGGTCCAGAATTTTCTGCTCCGGGGCAAGGCCCTTTCTCTTATGGATGTCGGAAACTTTTAACCCTCCGTATAGGCCCATGTACCCAGCGTTCTGGAACTCGGCATATTCCTCTTGCTCGGTGATCCCGGCCCGGTGAGCGGCATCGGCCAACAGACTGTTCCAGCTCCGCACCTCACCACGGATGACAAGCCGCTTGCTGTCCTCGTCCAGTTGATTGAAGGCGTCGGCGATCTCCTGCCGTCGGGTCTGGATAGCAAAGTAGGTCTGGCCTAAAGCAATAGGTTCTTTCCTGGGGTCACCGTTCTGGACGATGAGGTAACAGGCATACCGGGAGAGCTGATGATCCTTAATCTTCCGCCGGCTTCCACTGCCCAACTCGACCATTTTGTTGACCTCAACAAAATGGTCTGTGACCGCAAAGCCGCTGTTTTGACAGGCCAGCATCGCCTTGTCAATGACCTTGGAGAAGTTGCGCCATTCTGTGTACTCCAAGACCGGGGCCAGCTCACGGGCATACCAAAACTCCACGCCTTCCTCAGTCGTGTGCTTGATGTCCTCAAAACGCTGGTACTCTTTTGCTTTCAGGTCTGCCATATTCATCACCGTCCAAAAACATTATAACATAGGTTTCGACAAAACGATACTGCCATTTACACAAATTGACAGAGTTGAGTAGAAAAGCATGGAGAGAAACCTGCTGATTCAAATGAAAAGGAATGGTCGGTTTTGAAGGCCGCCCATTCCTTTTTAACATATGACAGGAGGCAGAGATTGGCACCACCAATCTCTTTTTTCATGGACTTCTCCTTCCGCCCATGGTATACTGCAAGGAGAAAAGAGGGATGGACATGGGATGCAGATATACCGGGATCGACCTGGATCAGTGGGACAGGGGAGAGCTCTTCCGGACCTATATCAATGAAATGCCCATCGTGATGAGCCTGACGGTGGATCTTGATGTGACCGGGCTGGTGGAGTTTGTCAGGGACCACGGGCTGAAGTTCTACCCCACCATGCTCTGGGTGGTGTCCAAGGTGGTCAACGCCCACGACGAGTTCAAGTACGGCTGGGACAGCAAGGGGGAGCTCATCCGCTGGGACTATGTCTCACCCTCCTACGCCGATTTTCACAGAGAGGACGAGCGCTTCACCAAGCTGGTGACGGAGTTTTCCGAGGATTTGTCCACCTTCCATGCCCGTTTCCTGGCAGACCGGGAGGCCAACAAGGACCGCCGGGGCTTTGTGGAGGGCCAGGCGCCCAACTTTTTTGACGTGTCCTGTCTGCCCTGGATGCGCTACCGGCATTTCGACGTCCATGTGTTTGACGAGGGAAGGTTTTTGGCGCCGGTGATCACCTGGGGAAAATTCGAGGAGGAGCGGGGGCAGCTCATCATGCCGCTGACCATGAACATCCACCACGCGGTGGCCGATGGGTTTCACTTGTCCAGATTCTTCCTGGAAGTGCAGGAATTTATCAGAAATATTGAAAATGAGGCGCTTTTTGCGGACAAAAGGGACTGAGGTCCGCCCCCGCCGGGGGGCGGGAGAGGGCCCGGACTTCCGGCAAATTTTCCATAATTTAGGGGATGGGGTGAGGGTTTGAGAGAGCTGTATCAGGAATTGCGGCGTCGTCTGGAGGAGGGAAAAGGGGTTGTTTTGGCGGGAAAAATGGGGTCTCCGGAAGGTCCCGTCACCGCCTTAGATCGCCGCATAGAGGACCTCCACAAGGTCTCCGGAGAGGCCGTTTGGGAGGGAGACATTTTGGCCGAGCCCATCCTGCCTGCCGACCGGCTGATCATCTTCGGCGGCGGCCATGTGGGCAAGGCGCTGTCCGACTTTGCGGGTCAATGCGGCTTCCGGGTGACGGTGGCGGACGACCGGCCAGAGTTCGCCATGCCGGAGCGCTTTCCCGGCGCGCGGGTCCTGTGCGCCGACTTTCCCAAGGCTGTAAAGGAACTGTGCCTGACATCCAATGATTACCTGGTCATCGTCACCAGGGGCCACGCCCATGACGCCGACACCCTCCGGGCTGTGCTGAATGAGGGGGAGAGCGTCTATCTGGGCATGATCGGGTCCCGGAAGCGGGTGGCCGCCATGCTGGAGATGCTGGCGGGGGAGGGGTACGACAGGGACCGCCTGGGCCGCATCCACACCCCGGTGGGGCTCCCCATCGGGGCGGTCACCCCCCAGGAAATCGCGGTGTCCATCCTGGCCGAGCTCATCTCCTGCAAGCGCCTGCCTGAGAAGGCCGGCTCCCGCATGCCCCGGTCCACCGACCTGGACCCCGCTGTTATCACCGCTCTGGCCGGGGCAGAGGGGCCCCACGCCATCGCCACCGTTCTGCGCACCCGGGGCCACAGCCCCCGGGGCGCCGGGGCCAAGATGCTCATTTGGCCCGATGGGACCATCGTGGGCACCGTCGGCGGCGGCCTGGGCGAGGCCCTGGCCATCGCTGCCGGCCGGGAGCTGGCCGGCACCGGCCGTTACCGGCTGCTCCACCTGGAGCTCAACGCCGATGTGGCCGCCCGGGAGGGCATGGCCTGCGGCGGGGAGATGGAGGTGCTGGTGGAGGATGACCCGGAGGGGTGAACTGCCTTTTTTCCAATTCCCGGAAGGCTTGTGCCCCAAGAACGCCAACGTTTGCGAAACGACTGAAAAAATGGTCAAAAATTTCCCCCTGTCATCCCGCTTTTTTCCCCAAAACGCCTATTGACAAAAGCCGCCCTTCGCCGTAACATATGCTTCTGAATGCCGGCGTCATCCGCCGGCAAATTTCTCGCGTGGGGTGAGTAATATGCTTGAACTGCTCTGTGTGGCCACCGCCTTGGTGGTCGGACTTCTGATGACCCGGCTGATGAATCACCTCCATCTGCCGGACGTTACCGCCTACCTGATCGCCGGGGTCCTGCTGGGGCCTTGCTGCCTGGGCCATTTCGGCCTGCCCGGCCTGGGATTCAACTCCTTTGAGATGGTCAGCGCCCTCCAGCCCATCAGCGATGTGGCCCTGGGCTTTATCGCCTTCGCCATCGGCAGTGAGTTCCGCCTGTCCCACCTGAAGTCCACCGGCGGCGCCGCCGTGGTCATCGGCATCGTCCAGGCGGTCTTTGCCACCGTGCTGGTGGATGTTTCCCTGCTGGTCCTTCACCTGTTCCTGGGGGAGAAGCTCCCCGTTCCCGCGGTGCTCACTCTGGGAGCCATTGCCGCCGCCACCGCCCCTGCCGCCACCCTGATGGTGGTCCGGCAGTACAAGGCCAAGGGGCCCCTCACCGACATCCTCCTGCCGGTGGTGGCCCTGGACGACGCGGTGGGGCTCATCCTTTTCGCCGTCTCCTTCGGCGCGGCCCAGGCCATGCGCACCGGGGCGGCCAGCCTGGGGACCATTCTGGCGGCGCCGCTGCTGGAGATCGTCCTGTCGGTGGTCCTGGGGGCGGCCCTGGGCTGGTGCCTGACCCATGTGGAGCGGTGGTTCCACTCCAACCGCAACCGGGTGGGGCTCATCACCGGCTTCATCATCCTGGCGGTGGCCCTGTCCATGAGCAGCTTTTCCATCGCCGGGGTGGAGGTGGGCTTTTCCTCCCTGCTGGTGTGCATGATGATGGGTACCGTGTTCTGCAACATGTGCGCCAAGTCCGAGGACCTGATGAACCGGGCCGATAAGTGGTCGGCCCCGCTGCTCACTCTCTTCTTTGTGCTCAGCGGCGCCGAGCTGGACCTGGGTATCCTGGCCGACGCCGCCGTGGTGGCCATCGGCGGGGTGTACATCCTGGCCCGCTCGGCGGGCAAGTACCTGGGCGCCCGGCTGAGCAGCGGGATCACCCACCGGGAGCCGGAGGTGCGCAGGTATCTGGGCATCACCTTGCTGCCTCAGGCCGGCGTGGCTCTGGGCATGTCGGTCCAGGTGGGAGAGACCATGGGAGAGATGGGCGTGATGGTGCGCAACGTGGTCCTCTTCGGCGTGCTCATCTACGAGCTGGTGGGGCCCTCCCTGACCAAGCTGGCCCTCACCGCCGCCGGGGATATCCGCCCCAGGGAGGGCGCCGGCGCCCAATAAGAGAGGATACCATCCAAAAAGAGGAGAGAGGCAAATGTGGTTTGACCGCGCTGTGGTCTATCAGATCTACCCCCTGGGGCTGTGCGGTGCCCCGGAGGAGAACGACGGGGAGCTCCGACCCCGCATCCTGCAGGTGCTGGACTGGGTGGAGCACATCAAGGCCCTGGGCTGCGATACCGTGCTCTTCAACCCGGTCTTTGACTCGGACCGCCACGGCTACGACACCCGGGACTATAACCGGGTGGACCCCCGGCTGGGGAGCGGGGAGGATCTGAAGCAGGTGTGTGACGCCCTCCATGCCGCGGGGCTCCGGGTCATGCTGGACGGCGTGTTCAACCACGTGGGCCGGGGGTTCTGGGCCTTCCGGGACGTGCAGGAAAAGGGCTGGGACAGCCCCTATAAGGACTGGTTCCACCTGAACTTTGACGGGGACACCGAGTACCACGACGGCTTCTGGTACGAGGGCTGGGAGGGCCACAACGAGCTGGTGAAGCTCAACCTCTGGAACGACGCGGTGGTGCAGCACCAGTTTGCCGCCATCCGCTCCTGGGTGGAGAAGTACGATATCGACGGGCTGCGGCTGGACGTGGCCTACTGCCTGAGCCCCGAGTACCTGGGCCGGCTCCGCTCCTTCACCCGGGAGCTTAAGCCCGACTTCGTCCTCATGGGGGAGTGCCTTCACGGGGACTACAACCGCTGGATGGGGGAGGGGCTGTGCCACTCGGTGACCAACTATGAGTGCTACAAGGGGCTCTGGTCGGCCCTGAACTCCCTGAACCTCTTTGAGATCGGCCACTCCCTGGCCCGGCAGTTCGGGCCTGAGCAGTGGACCCTCTACAAGGGGGCCCACCTGCTGAGCTTTCTGGACAACCACGACGTGGAGCGCATCGCCACCCGTCTCACCGACAAAAACCACCTCCGGGCGGCCTACACCCTTCTCTTCGCCATGCCCGGGGTGCCCAGCCTCTACTACGGCAGCGAGTGGGGGCTGGAGGGGAGGAAGGACCAGGGCGACGCCGCCCTCCGCCCGGCCATCGAAAGGCCGGAGTGGAACGAGCTCACCGGCTTTATCGCCAAGCTCTCCGCCATCAAGAAAAGCTCTCCCGCCCTGTGCTATGGCGGCTACCGCAACGTGCTGATGACCAACCGTCAGCTCATCCTGGAGCGTGCGGCGGAGGGGGAGCGGGTGCTGGCGGCGGTGAACATCGACAGCCAGCCCTTCACCGCCCACTTCGACGCCGGGTGCGGCAGGGCAGTGGATCTGCTCACCGGGGAGGCACATGACTTCGGCGGCGGCAGCGAGCTGGCGCCCTACGGGGTCTATCTGTGGAAAATGGAGCGGTGAGGGGATCATGCACTTGGGGGGGCGGACCCGTTTGGGGCCGCCCCCTTTTGGGGCTTGACGGCTGTGGTATAATCATTTGTTGGAAAGAAACCCATTTTGAACAAAGGAAGGGACCATTGCATGACCAAGATCGATATTATCTCCGGCTTCCTGGGGGCCGGGAAGACCACCCTCATCAAAAAGCTCCTCTCGGAGGCCTATCCCGGCGAGAAGCTGGTGCTCATCGAGAACGAGTTCGGCGAGATCAGCATCGACGGCGGCTTTCTGAAGGACGCCGGGGTCCAGATCTCCGAGATGTCCTCGGGGTGCATCTGCTGCTCCCTGGTGGGGGATTTCAACAAGGCCCTG
The DNA here is from genome assembly GCA_947629795.1 of uncultured Oscillospiraceae bacterium. Classification (GTDB taxonomy): domain Bacteria; phylum Bacillota; class Clostridia; order Oscillospirales; family Oscillospiraceae; genus Vermiculatibacterium. The sequence goes on along the minus strand of CANRFC010000027.1, from coordinate 33,725 downwards.
AAGGAGGTCCACGCCCAGTTCCAGCCCGACCGCATCCTCATCGAGCCCTCCGGCGTGGGCAAGCTCTCCGACGTCATCGTGGCGGTGGAGAACACCTGCGACGAGGACGGCGGCATGAAGCTCAATAGCTTTGTCACCGTGGCCGACGCCTCCAAGGTCAAGGTCTATATGAAGAACTTCGGCGAGTTCTACAACAACCAGATCGAGGCCGCCGGCACCATCATCCTCTCCCGGACCCAGAACGTTTCCGCCGAGAAGCTGGACGCCGCCGTGGCTCTCCTCCGGGAGAAGAACGCCGACGCCGCCATCCTCACCACCCCCTGGGACAAGCTGGATGGCAAGACCATCCTCTCTGCCATCGAGAAGGTCTCCCTGGCCGACGAGGTGCTGGCCCAGATGCGGGCCGAGCATGAGCGGGAGGAGGCCGAGCACGAGGCGGAGCATCACCACCACGACCATGACCACGAGGACCACGACCACGAGCATCACCACCATCACGACGGGGAGGAGTGCGACGACCCGGCGTGCGAGTGCCACCATCATCACGACCACGATGATGATGACGAGGACCACGACCACGAGCATCATCACCATGACCACGACCATGAGGGCCATGAGCACCACCACCATCACCACGCCGACGACGTGTTTGCCTCCTGGGGAAAGGAGACCCCCAAGGTCTTCACCAAGGGGGAGCTGGAGGGCATCCTCACCGCCCTGGACTCCGGGGAGTACGGCCATATCCTCCGGGCCAAGGGCATCGTGGACGGCGGCGAGGAGGGCTGGCTGGAGTTCGACTTCGTGCCCGAGGAGCATGAGCTCCGTGCCTGCAAGCCCGACTACACCGGCCGGCTGTGCGTCATCGGCGCCGAGCTGAAGGAAGACAAGCTCGCCGAGCTCTTCGGCCTGTAAGCGGGGGGACGCGCGTGGAAATTCCTGTCTATCTCATTGCCGGGTTTTTGGACGCCGGCAAGACCGACTTTATCAACTCCACCCTGGAGGACGGCTTTGCCCGGGAGGACAAGACCCTCCTGGTCTGCTGCGAGGAGGGGGAGCTGGAGTACGAGAGGAACGCTCTGGACAACGTGACCGTGGTCACCGTGGAGGACGAGGAGGAGCTCTCCAAGGACCTGATGAAGGCCTGGGAGAAGCAGTACCGCCCCAAGCAGGTGATGGTGGAGTATAACGGCATGTGGAGCCTGGAGGGGTTCTGGCGCTCCCTGCCCGACAACTGGGTGCTCTATCAGATCATGACCATCGTCAAGGCGGACACCTTCGACGTCTACGCCAAGAACATGGGCCAGATGATGATGGAGAAGATCACCAACGCCGACCTCATCATCTTCAACCGCTGCACCCCGGAGCTCCGGGATTCCCTGCGCAGGCGGAACCTGCGGATGGTCAACCGCCGGGCGGAGATCTACCTGGAGAACACCGACGGCACCAGCGACAACTACCTTACCGGGGAGGAGAGCCCCTTTGACCTGACCCCAGAGGTGGTGGAGATCCCCGACGACGACTTTGGGGTGTGGTATGTGGACGTGATGGACCACCCCGAGCGCTACGCCGGCAAGAAGCTCCACATGAAGCTGGTGATGTTCCGCTCCAAGAAATGGGGGGGCGTGCCCTGTCCCGGCCGGTTCGCCATGGTCTGCTGCGCCAATGACATCCAGTTCCTGGGCCTGCTGGCCCAGGGAGAGGCCCTGGCGCCCTACAAGGACCGGCAGTGGATCGACGCCACGGTGCGCATGGAGATCGCCCAGCACCCGGCCTACAAGGGCAAGGGCCCGGTGATGAACGTGCTGGAGGCCAGGCCCTCCCAGGGCGCCAACCCGGAGGTCGTGTCCTTCTGAGAGAGCAGAAAACGCAAAAAGGGAACGTTGCAGAATTTTTCGTTCTGCAACGTTCCTTTTTTTGGCGTTTCCAATTTGCTGGCCGGAGCTGCTCCGGCTCAGAGACGGAAGGCCATCACTTTGGCTGATAAGTGGAGCTTCAGGGATTCTTCCGCGCAATTCATAATATTTCTCTTTCAATAAGATAGCATTAGCAGATGTCGGGGATGGCCGTTGGCCAATCCCCGGCATCTGTAAAGAGAGATGTGGTATTTTCGTCAAATAGTGACACAAGGGATCTCTATGGAACTGGGATGCTCGGCATCCATGCAAATGGTCTGATGCGCAACCTGTGTTTTGTCTTGGAGGGACCAGATCCCTGGAAAATTCGAATGGATGGCATACTGGGGAAAATCAGACGAAGTGATGTCGATTCGGATCCGGGAGCCTGCCGCAGGCATCCATGCCACATCCCACATTGTGACGCAGATCTCTCTGGAACCGTCCGGCCTTTTCTCGCCTTTCCCCTGTGCTTCCTGATAGGACAAAGTGGTGATCCCGGTTCTGATATTATAACTCTCACCGGTCTCCGACACCTCGGACACTTTGACCACAAATGACGTATCCTCTGCGCTGGAACGGACAAAAAGGTGTGCCTTGATCTTTCCCATAACAACAAAGGGTTTCTGAATGGGTTCAGACAGAAAAGACAGGACGTCTTCCCGGGCACCGATGGGAGGCTGGAGGACACTTCCCCGCTGCTGCACTGAGGAGTAAACAGACTCACCGCCGCAGGTGGGTACATAGTTTTCCGGATCATAGTCGAAGTGAAGCTCCGCCGGCTCGGCGGTGGGGGCGGCCTTCAGTCCTCCGCACTTCTGATCATCCGTGGGTGCCGCAAAATACATCCGGCGCAGTTCTTCCGGCTTGACTGGATATATCGGGAATGAGCGCCATCTGTCCTCGCCGATCACATACAGCTCAATACGTCGCTCAGTTGGCTTTTGTTCCCTGAGGACATGGATGAACCATTGAAGCGCCTGCTCATAATTATTGTTTTCCAGGTGTTCTTGGGGATGCCCGTGGAGGCATGGCATAAAATTGTGCTCCCAGCAGCCGATTCGAAGGGTGGAGTGTGCCTTGCTCTCCTCACTGAGCGCCTCATAGGTTTTCATTGCGCTCCCAAAGTGGTGGTCAAACCAAGCCTCCCCGATATAGAGGGGGATCTTCGCTTTGCCCGGAGCTTCGCGGAGAACTTTCCACAAGCCGCTACTCCAGAGAGGATCGTCGGCCTTTACGCTCGTCAGGTAGTCCCGATACCAATCCACTCGCCTCCCCCAAAGCTTTTCGTCTACCTCCACATTTGGCCGGTACAGACAGGAGGACAAATAGTCTGCGTCAATTTTGAAGCCCGCATTGTTCTTTGCCCATCCGGTCCCGATGTCATGTCGGAACAGGCCCGCCTCGTACATGGAGGCATACCGGTCCGTGCCATAGTGGGTAAGGTACATGGTTTTTACCCGGCTGGACAGGCCGTCCATCAAGGCCCACCCGCACATGGCCATATACGATGACCCCCAATAGCCGATGTCGCCGACCTGCTCCAGATTTTCCAACCAGTGGATCAAATCAATGCCATCTGTGCGCTCATAAAGGGTGTTGGGGGCCCACTCTCCCTCAGATCCACCTGTTCCCCGGCAAAACTGAAAGACAAATGCGATCCCACGCATACAGAATTCCTCTCCGTGCAGCCGCATCAGCTTTTCCTTCAGCGGGTAGCAAAGGCGCTGAAATACCAAGGGGACTGGGCCGGATGCCTCGGGGAAATAGCAAATCGTCCGCAGACGAACTCCATCACGACAAGGGACCATTTCCTCCCGTATTTCCCAACTCCTGCCGAGGCTGGGGATAGAACATGTCCGGTAGCATTTTTCGGCAAAAATGTATTCTCGTTCAGTCGGAGTCAATTTATCTGACATAGCATTTACCTGCGTCCTTTACATACCGGGGCCAAGAGGAATATGGAAAGTATAGAAAACAATCATCATCAAGACCAGTGACACGAAATACGCTGCCGAGAAGGGCAGCTGCACGGAAATGATAGTGCCGATCCCGGACCCGAAATCCTTCTTACCCTCGTTGACCTCCTCGAGCTTGGAAATGGCGATGGGAAGACCCGAGTTGAGGGGGGTAATATTGTTGGTGATCGTATCACCAATACGGTAAGCCAACATAGTGTAATTGGGATCCATTCCGATACCTGCAAACATGGGTACAAAGATAGGGGCAAGGGCCATCCATTTGGTAGCCGCACTTGGTACAAACAGGTTGATCAAACCACAGAGCAGTGCGAACAAAATGAACAGGGGGATCCCCTTCAGGCCGATGTTGTTCAGCAGGACCTGGCCCTTGATGGAGATGATTGTTCCAAGATTGCTGGTATTAAAGGCGTAGGTGAACTGGGAGGCCATAAAGAACACGACCAGCATGCCGGAGACAGAGGAGATGCCCTTGGCCATTGCCTTGGGGATGTCCGCAGCTTTGGTAAAGCGGCCGCTGCCAAAGCCGTAGCTGACGCCAACCATCAGGAAGAAAATGGCAATCACCATAAGAAGACCCGACATCAGGGGAGACGAGGGAACCAACTGACCATCCTTGGAGCGGAAGAAGCCGTTTTGGGGTACGGCCATGATCAAAAACGCAACGACAAAGATGGCGGCAGCAATACCGGCCCACTTCAGACCTTTCTGCTCATGGGTCTTCATCACCAGGAGATCAGAATCGGAAAGAGTGACCTTCTCGGGATCGGGATAGATCTTCTTCAGGAAGGTTTCGGCGATCAGTGTTGTCACACCGGCCAGGATAAAGGTGGCGGTGATCATAAAATACCAATGAGAGAGGGGATGTACAGAGTAACCGTAGGGCTGGGCGAGGGTGTCAGCAATGGCGGCCAAGGTGACATCGGTGGTGGCGGGAAGCAAATTGGCGGTGTAGCCGGCAGCAGAAGCGGCCCACCCCACCAAAATGCCTGCGATGGGATCCCGTCCCTTGGAGCGGTATACAATCACGCCCAAGGAAACAGCCAGCACATAACCGCCGGCAGAGCAGATGTTGACACAAATGCAAACAACAGCCAGCAGATAGGTCACAAGGAAGTTGGGGGCGTTGCTCAATATCTTCCGAAGACCTGCCTCAAAGAAGCCGGCCTGATCGGCCACCATCATAAACATAGAAAGAACAATGATAGGCGGGACGACTGAGTTGGTGGAAAAATTGGAGATGATTTTGCCCAGGAAGGTTTGCAGAGACGATTGGCTCAGCAAATTAACTACGCTGACCGTGGTTTCCGTAAGTTCGCCGGCCTTATCCGCAGCCATGTATGTGACAGAGACACCTGCTGCGGAGAGAATAGCGGAAAGGATCATAACAACGACCAGAAGGATGGTAAACATGTACATTGGATGGGGGATCTTGTTGCCAACGCGTTCGATAGTTGCTACAAAGCCTTTCGCTTTTCCCTTATTGTCTTTTCCCATGATTTTTCTCCTTTCTTAACTGCGAAATTAACTTGGAAGCGAGAATTGTCCAGTAAATCACACCCTTTCGGTTTGTCAATTTCCTCTTGAAACAGTCAAATGACCATCTGCCGTTTCAGGTCTTCACAAGCCTCTTTGGTTATACCAAGCATATCGCCATAGACTGCCTCGTTATCCTGCCCCAGTGCTGGGGCAGGAATACGGACAGAGGGTTTGGTATCCATGAGCTTAACGGCACAGCCGTTGACCGTGATGTGTCCCAGGGTGGGGTGGTCCATCTCGACGAACATTTCCCGTTCCCTGACATGAGGATCGGCAAGGATCTGTTTGATGTCCATGATAGGGCCGGCGGGGATGCCCTTGGAGAGAATGTACTCCGTCGCCGCTTCCATGGTGTAATCCTTTAGGAAGTCCTCAATGACCACCTGCAGATCATCCTGGTTGGCCAAGCGGCCCGGCATATCGGTGAACCGGGGGTCAGTGATGAGATCGGGCCGCCCCAACACTTCGGTACACAGCTTTTCATAGAGCTTTTGGTTTCCGGCGGCGATGATAATGATGCCGTCCTTACAGTGGAAGCTGTCATAGGGGGACACAGCGGCATAACGGTTACCCATCCGTGGCGGAATTACGCCGCTTTCCAGATATTTGAGTGCAGTGTTTTCCGTGGCGGCGATTACGCTGTCCATAAGAGAGATATCCACCCGCTGTCCCTCACCAGTAATGGTACGGGCATTTACTGCCGCCAGGATGCCGATTGCGGCGTGAAGACCGCCCAAAATGTCGCCCAGGGCGCTGCCCGCACGGGTGGGTCCGCCCGCTCCTGTAATGGACATCATACCGCCCATGGCTTGGGCGAGGATATCATAGCCGGGGCGGGTGTGATAGGGACCGTAACAGCCAAAGCCGGAGACCGCCGCGTAGATGATGCGGGGATTGACCTCTTTCAGCACGCTGTATCCCAACCCCAGCTTGTCCATCACGCCGGGACGGTAGTTTTCCACCACTACATCGGCCTTTTCTACCAAGCGCTTGAACAGCGCTTTCCCCTTAGGGGACTTGAGGTTGAGGGTGATCCCCTTCTTATTGCGGTTGATGTTGGCAAAGTACAGGCTCTCCCGCTCCCCGTTCCGGTTCTGCTCCCGGAAGGGGGGGTAGCTTCTGGTATCGTCGCCACTGCCCGGGACCTCGATCTTGATCACATTGGCTCCCATATCGGCCAACATCATGGTGCAGAACGGGCCGGCCAACACTCTGGTCAGATCCAATATCGTCAGGTTTTCCAATGCCATGTGGGAAGACATTAAATCTCACCGTCCTCCACATGGATCTTCATCCTCATAAAAGCGCTGCCCATAGATTTTCCCAAGCTGTCCAGCCGCAGGGACATGGTGGCGCCGCCGCCCAGAGCATGTTTCATCACGAAGTTGAAACCGCCCAGGCTGGGAAGGTCGTAGCGGACGATCTCCCCTTTGACCATATCTCCAAAATGACGGTGGACCGTTTCTGGCGTGACTTCCCGCGCAATGATTGCATAGTATTCCGGCTTCCGGGCAAAAACGCACACGTTGCTGGTGTCTCCCTTGTCGCCGGAGCGACCGTGGGCAATTTCGTTCAAATAGATCTCAGCCATGACTTACACCTCCTGAATATGGGCTTGGATGTCCAGCACATCGCGGGGCACATACGTGGGCCACAGGGCCATGACCTCCTGGACATGGGCACGGCCTCCAAAGAAAGAGGCTCCCGGAGGACCATTGAGCTGGAGGGGGCTGATCTCGGGGATGATTTTAGCGCACTCGGATTTGTCTTCGCTGAACACAGCGATCCGCATCACGCACTCGTTGAGGTCCTTCATGGCCTTCTCACTGGTATCGGCCACGCCCAGATGCAGGCTGTTGACACCGATGTAACTGATGTGGACATCATCAGCCTTCATACCCCGCTTTTTCATCTTCTTCATGATGATATCGGCGCAATACTGGGCCTTTTCGAAGGCGTCAGGCCAAGCGAAACTCAGCATGGAGACGGTCTTCCAGCCCTTGTGGTAGCCCACACACAGCTTTAGGTCCTTGGGTTTTGCCTTGCCTTTGATATTCCCCACCCGGACCCGATCGGGGCCGACCTGGGTGAGAGTGGCCTGGCTGATATCTACGTTCACATCGGGCGTGAGGTAATTAGCGGGGTCCAGTACCTCATAGAGGAACTGCTCCTTCACACTTTGTTCACTGATGAGGCCACCGCAGTCAGGGGCCTTAGTGATTTCAAACGTATCCTCGGTAAGCTCGGCGATGGGAAAACCCAGGTCCTCCATATGGGGAACGCTCCGCCAGTCGTACATAAAATTGCCGCCCGCGCCCTGACCACCGCACTCCAACAGGTGACCAGCCATAATGCCCCGGGCCAAGTTGTCCCAATCGTTGTCCAACCAGCCGAACTCGTGTGCCAAAGGCGCAAGGAACAAGGCGGAGTCTGCTGCTCGACCAGTCACCACCACGTCAGCACCATCTTCCAGGCATTGCTCGATTGCCTCATGGCCGATGTAGGCGTTAACGTTATATATTTTATCTACGATGCTGTTAAAATCTCCGTCATAATCGAAATTGGGAAAGGTCCAGCCCTCCTTGAGCAGCTGGGGGATCTTTTCCTTAATGGAGTCGCCGGTAACATAGCCGACCTTATACCCTTTCATCTCCTCGGCGGCAGCCCATTCCCTAATGGCCGATACACAGCCGCTGATATTCATGCCGCCGGCATTGGTACAGATGCGGATCTTCTTCTGCCAAGCCTCCTTGCCGGCTTCCTTCAGCAATCTGGTAATAAAATCCGGCGCAAACCCCTTGGAGGGATCCTTGATTTGCTGTTTCGCCATAATGGATAATGTCAGTTCCGCCAAATAGTCGCAAGCTATATACTGAATATCTGCCCTACGAATCATGTGGATGGCCGCGTCAGGGGAGTCCCCCCAAAAGCCCTGTCCGCCGCCAATAGCTACTTTCTTCATGTTTTGCAACCTCCTTTTTCAAGGCAAGCAATGCCTATATTCTGCTTGCATTTTATAAGCTGTTCATGTTAAAATCAAATTATATATAATAATGTTGATATTAGACAAGCTAATATAGATTTTACAGGGGGACCGCACAATGGCACTCAATTTGGAATACTACCGGGCCTTTTACTACGCCGCCAAAGCAGGCAGCTACTCGAAAGCAGCCGAGAAACTCTGTGTGACCCAGTCGGCTGTCAGCCAGTCTGTTCACCGACTTGAGGCCCAACTGGGCGTATCCCTCTTCCGAAGAGCCCCACATGGGATGGCCCTGACCAATGAGGGAGAACAGTTGCTGCCCCATGTAGAGGTGGCCCTTTCCTCTGTAGAAGCAGGAGAGCGGAAACTCAAACGGATCCGGGACTTGGCGGAGGGGGAGATCACCATCGGCGCCACCGAGTCCGGCCTGACCCACTATCTCCTTCCCAGGCTCCCGGTCTTTCAAAGCCGGTATCCCAACATCGGCATCCGGATCAAGGGCAGCCAAAGTAAGGAGCTTTTGGATATGCTCAAGATTGGGACCATTGATCTGGCCCTGGGTGTAACGCCCATCCCAGCGGACCTCCCTTTTTCCATTACCTATCTCCGGGAATTTCAAGATGCCTTCTTCGCCGGTCCTAATTTTTGGGACCTCCGTGGAAAGGTCCTCGAGCCAAAGGCGCTCCTGCACTATCCGCTGGTGGCAGCTTCCGTCGGAAGCAGTTTTTCCAGCAACCTGTCCTCTTGGTTCAACCAGTGGGGATTACAGTTTTCTCCCCAGATCAGCGTACTTACCACCACCTTTGTTCTCCCTTTTGTCCAGAGCGGAATTGCTGTCGGCTGCGCTCCGGATTTATTTGTGGATCGTTGGATCTCCGGGGGCGACCTGTTTCGTATTCGCCTTACCGAAAATCCACCCAAGCGGAAAATCTTCTTGGCCACCAATCCGGAGCTTCCACTCAGCACTGCCAGCCAGGAATTTATCCGCCTTCTGCAAAACCGTGATTTATACTAAATCGGTCTTTCATTTTTTGTTTAAAATGCATATGTCCTGTTTCGACGCTCTCCGGCGTTGGAGGCGGCGGGAAGACGAGGAAAATGGTCCGCTTCAAAATAAGGACAAAAAAGCAGCGAGGTTAGGATTCTAAAGGATTGCCTAACCTCGCTGTTAGCATTATGATATGTTTGTGGGAATGATCTGGATCCCTCTTTTCAGACAAAAAGGGGAGCGTTGCAGAATGTCTTGTTCTGCAACGCTCCTTTTTCATATGCTTCGTTCCATTACTGAGGATTGATGGTGTAGTTGGGGGCTTCCTTGGTGATATAGATATCGTGGGGGTGGGACTCCTTGAGGCCGGCGGCGGTGATCTGCATGAACTGGGCCCGCTGCTGGAGCTCGGGGATGGTGCCGCAGCCGGTATAGCCCATGCCGGAACGCAGGCCGCCCATGAGCTGGTAGACGGTCTCGGACACCAATCCCTTGTAGGGGACCCGGCCCTCCACGCCCTCGGGGACCAGCTTTTTGTTGTTCTCCTGGAAGTACCGGTCCTTGGAGCCCTTGGCCATGGCGCCCAGGGAGCCCATGCCCCGGTAGACCTTGAACTGGCGGCCCTGGTAGACCTCGGTGTCCCCGGGGGACTCCTCGCAGCCCGCCAGCAGGGAGCCCAGCATGACCACGTCGCCGCCGGCGGCGATGGCCTTGGCGATGTCGCCGGAATACTTTACGCCGCCGTCGGCGATGACGGGGATGCCGTACTCCTGGGCCACACGGGCGGCGTCATAGACGGCGGTGATCTGGGGCACGCCGATGCCGGCCACCACCCGGGTGGTGCAGATGGAGCCGGGGCCGATGCCCACCTTGACGCAGTCGGCCCCCGCCTCGATAAGGGCGCGGGTGGCGTCAGCGGTGGCCACGTTGCCCACCACCAGCTGGCAGTCGGGGTAGAGGGCCTTGATCCGCTTGACGCAGTCCAGAATGTTGTGGCTGTGGCCGTGGGCCGAATCCAGCACCAGTACGTCGGCCCCGGCGTCCAGCAGGGCGCCCACCCGGTCAATGACGTCGGAGGTGACGCCGATGGCGGCCCCCACCAGCAGCCGGCCCTTCTCGTCCCGGGCGGAGTTGGGGTAGACCTGGGCCTTCTCGATGTCCTTGATGGTGATGAGGCCCTTGAGCCGGAACTCACCGTCCACAATGGGCAGCTTTTCGATCTTGTGCCGGCGGAGGATCTGCCGGGCCTCCTCCAGGGTGGTGCCCTCGGGGGCGGTGACCAGGTTCTCCTTGGTCATCACGTTGTCGATGAGCTGGTCCATGTCGTCTTCAAACTTCATGTCCCGGTTGGTGATGATGCCGATGAGCTTGCCTTTGTCGCAGATGGGCACGCCGGAGATGCGGTACTTGGCCATGAGCTCGTCGGCCTCCCGCAGGGTGTGGCCGGGGGCCAGCCAGAAGGGGTTGGTGATGACTCCGTTCTCGCTGCGCTTGACCATGTCCACCTGCTCGGCCTGGGCGCCGATGGACATATTCTTGTGGATGACGCCGATGCCGCCCTCCCGGGCGATGGCGATGGCCATGCGGGACTCGGTGACCGTGTCCATGGCGGCGCTCATCAGGGGGATGTTGAGGACGATCTTCTTGGTCAGGTGGGTGTGCAGGTCGATATCGGCGGGCAGGACGCTGCTCTCGGCGGGAATGAGGAGCACATCGTCAAAGGTGAGGCCCTGTTTGACGAATTTCTGGGAGGCGTCGGTGTTGACCATGGGCGGGATTCTCCTTTCCGGTTTCTCTAAAGTGTCTTATTATACCACTGATTTTGACTTTGGGCAATAGATTTGCAGGTCAAGGGACTTGTTTTTCAGGCAGGGGAGAGAGGGTCAGAGCCGCGTCGAAGCGGCTGACGCCGTCGGGGTCCACTCCCTGGACAAAGTGCCGGCCCTCCTGGGTCCCGGTGAGGACGCGCAGAGAGTCCCCCGCCAGGCACTCGTGGAGGTAGCCCACCTGGAGGGAGGAGACGAACTGCCCCTGGGGGAGGAGGCGGTCCAGCCCCAGGGCGTCGGCGGCCACATCGGCGTAGCGGGTGTTGTTCACGTGGCCGTTGCAGTCGGTGTCGCTGTAATGGAACTGCCGCTCCTGAGCCAGGGCCATGTCCGGCGGGAGCCTGAGTCCGGCGAGCTTTATATCCTTGCACAGCTCGCCGCCCTCGGTGCCGGCAAGTTCCTCGATGGTGGACAGGCGGATGGGCTTCCGGGTGGCGGCGTCCACCAACACCCATATGCTGGTGGCCTCGCCCAGGGGAACGCCGTCCTGGAGCAGGTCAAAATCCCGGTAGAGCAAGGCCCCCTTGCCCCCCCGGTGCCAGGTCCTGACGGTGAGGGCCTCGTTCCACAGAAGGGGACGGTCCAGCCGGTACCAGATGCGGGTGACCATCCACAGGCCGTTGTATTTCGCCAGCATCTCGGGGCCGGAGCCGTGGAACTGGCAGGCGGCCTGGGTGGCGGCCTCCTGGAGGATATCCAGCATCCCCGAGGGCCGGCACTGGAAGCAAAGCCCGGCCTGGGCGGCGCTGATTTTGGTCTCGTAGAGATAGGATCGGCCCATTCTTATGCCTCTTTTCCGCCGATGAGGAGGGTGTATTTGCAGCACAGGTCCTCCAGATCCTCGCCGGTGGCGGCAGGGAGGCGGAGCTTGGCGCCGCAGTCGGCGCAGGTGAGCTCCACAGCACTGTAAAGTATTTTGACTTTATACTTTTTGGAGCCGCAGGTGCAGGACACCCCGCCCCGGGCGGCGATGTCCCTGAGCTCACCCAGGACCTCGGTCATCACGTTTTCGTTGAGGAAAGTGCCGTTATCTTCGGGGTTTTCGCTGATCTCGGCGGCGGCCTCCTCCAGGCGGCGAAGGGCCTGGAACACTGCCTGCTCCTCTCCCACATAGAGACAGTCAAGGCCAGTGGCTTTACAGGAAAAGGCCAGGGCCTTCTCATGGAGCAGGGCGTGGACCGGGACCCGGATGTGGTGGTCCCGGCCGCAGTAGAGACAGGGGACGGTGAGCTGGGCCTCGTTGGCCTCCAGCTCCACCAGCAGGGCCGAGCCTCCGCAGGGGCAGGGGAGCCTGTTGGGGGCGGCGGCAAGTTGAAATTCGGTGCGCTCCACCACCACGCTCTGCCGGCACTTGGGGCAGAGGTAGGCCAGGGTGCGTTTGGGTTCGTCCATGTCAGGCTCCCTCCTTATCTGCTCCCACGTACTGGAAGGCGATGCGCCGTGCGTCCCCGTCGTGGTGGTCCAGATTCACCCTCCCGCAGAAGACAAAGCCGTGGCGCTTCAGCAGGTGCTGCATGGTCTTGTTGTTCTCATGGGTGTCGGCCCGCAGGTCGGGGACCTGGGTGAGACAGAACTTCACACAGGCGTCAAAGCACCCGTGGAGGACCCCATCGGAGGCCAGGCGGTGGATGGTGCCGTAGGGCCGCTCGTGGAGCCATTTTCCCTCGATGTGGGAGTAGCTGGGCTCCTGCCCCAGGGCCAGGACAAAGACGGCATGGGGGGCTCCGGCGCCGTCACAGATGACGTAGAGCCGGTCCAGGGCCAGATCCTCCTCCAACTGCTGGGGGAGGGGGTATTTGTCTCCCCACTGGGTGGGGTTGCCGGTGGCCTTCATGTAGGCCCTGGCATGGTCGAAAATGCGGGCGATGGCAGGCATGTCCGCTTTCACAGCGTGACGGATCAAGGTGATCCCCTCTCTTGCGTAAATTTTTGATTATCATGCCACAGCCGCGCAGCGGCGTTGTGGCATGTATATTATAGTCAAGTATGATAGCCGCTTGCGGCTATCATACCACATTTTTTCCCAAGAGTAAACGGCGGGGGAGTATTTTTCATCCTCCGGCGCATACTGAGAGCACACTGATTCTGAGGAAGGTGGACACTTTGGCGACAAAAAAACTGGGAAGGCAGACGGTGGCCCTGGCCCATCCCCCCGCCATCATCGGCCACGCCAACATCGTGGGGAAGAAGGAGGGGGACGGCCCCCTGGCAGACAGCTTTGACCACATCGAGCAGGACGATACTTTCGGGGAGAAGACCTGGGAGAAGGCGGAGACCTCCATGCAGAAGCTGGCCTTCGCCATGGCCCTGGACAAGGCGGGCCAGGCGGCATCCAACCTGGACTACCTCTTTGCCGGGGACCTGCTGAACCAGTGCATCGGCTCGGGCTTTGCCGTCCGGGGGCAGGACGTGCCCTTCTTCGGCATCTACGGGGCCTGCTCCACCATGGGGGAGGGCCTGTCCCTGGCGGCCATGATGATCGACGGGGGCTTTGCCCAATTTGCCGCCGCGGTGACCTCCTCCCACTTCTGCTCCGCCGAGCGGCAGTACCGCACCCCCCTGGAGTACGGCGGGCAGCGCACCCCCACCGCCCAGTGGACGGTGACCGGGGCGGGGGCGGTGGTGCTGGCCAAGGAGGGCCCCGGCCCCCACGTGACCCACATCACCACGGGCAAGGTCATCGACAAGGGCATCAAGGACGCCAACAACATGGGGGCGGCCATGGCCCCGGCGGCCTACGCCACCCTTCAGGCCCACTTTCAGGACACCGGCCGGGCTCCGTCCTTCTATGACCTCATCGTCACCGGCGACCTGGGGAAGCTGGGCAAGGAGGTGGTGCTGGACTTCTTCCACGCCGACGGGATAGACCTTGCCAATTACGACGACTGTGGCACCCTCATCTACGACCTGGAGAACCAGGACGTCCACTGCGGCGGCTCGGGCTGCGGCTGTTCGGCCACGGTGCTCACCGGCTATCTGCTCAACGGTATGCGCCAGGGGCGGTGGAAGAACATCCTCTTCTGTCCCACCGGGGCGCTGCTGTCCCCCACCTCCACCCAGCAGGGGGAGTCCATCCCCTGTATCTGTCACGCGGTGGCAATTTCGTCGTCGTAAAGTCCGCTTGGCTCCGCTTCCGGCTTTTGCCGAAAGCTGCGCCCGCTCCCTTACTCCTCCTCTCCCCACGAAAACGCTTCGCGTTTCCGCGGGGACCCCATTTTGAACTCGGAGGTAACTTTGAATGGAATATCTGAAGGCATTTCTCTGCGGGGGGCTGCTGTGCGTCATCGGTCAGCTCCTCATCGACAAGACCAAGCTCACCCCCGCCCGCATCCTGGTGGCCTACGTGGTCTCGGGAGTCATCCTGGGGGGCCTGGGGCTCTACAAGTACGTGGCGGAGTTCGGCGGCGCCGGGGCCACCGTGCCCCTTACCGGCTTCGGCTACCTGCTGGCCAAGGGGGTCCGGAAGGCGGTGGCGGAGCATGGCGTCCTGGGCGCCCTCACCGGCGGAGTCACCGCCGCCTCGGCGGGGATCACTGCCGCCATCTTCTTCGGCTACCTGGTGGCCCTCATCTTTAAGCCGAAATCTAAATCATGAGTTCATATAATATTAAGAATTATATTTCAAAATTCTCTTGATTGTTTTTCGGAAAGAGGGTATACTGATGATATCCTTCAGGAAGACCAGGTGACGCTTTATGGAATATGTCTTACCCAACACTGTCTCAGCCCCCCTGACCCGGCGGGAGCGCCTTTCCAGTCGGGGAGAGAAGGGGAGAGACCCCTATGACGGTCTGCGGCCCTGGTCGGCCATCACCCACGGCGTGGGGGCGGTCCTGGCCATGGCAGGCACTGCCGTGCTGCTGTGCAAGGCGGCGCTGCTGGGGCTGGACCCCTGGCACATGGTTTCCTTCGCCATCTACGGGGCCTCCATGATCGCCCTGTACACCGCCTCCACCCTCTACCACTGCCTGAACGTGAAGGTGGCGGGTCGGCTGGCCCTGCGGAAGCTGGACCACTGCTCCATCGCCTTGCTCATCGCCGGCAGCTATACCCCCATCTGTCTCACCGCCCTCCGGGGCGCCTGGGGCTGGGCCATCTTCGGAGTCATCTGGGCCATGGCCCTGTGTTCCTGCACTTTGTCCCTGGTGTGGATCGGCTCCCCCCGGTGGCTGACCTCCGGGGTGTACTTGGTGATGGGCTGGCTGGCCATCTTTGCCCTCTACCCCCTGTCCCAGACCCTCTCCGCCGCCGGAATGGCCTGGCTGGTGGCCGGGGGCGTGCTCTACACCGTGGGCGGCGTGCTCTACGCCGTGAAGTGGCCGGGACGGGACAATCCCCGGTTCGGCTGCCACGAGATCTTCCACCTCTTCATCCTGGCCGGGAGCCTGTGTCACTTTATCCTGATGTACCGTGTGCTCTGCGTCTGAAAACAGCCCTGAACGCCCCGCCGAAGTCCTCAAAAGAGGCTCCGGCGGGGCATTTTCATGCTCATTTGAGGAATTTCCAAAATTTGTCTTGCAATTGCCGGGGAAATAGGTTACAATACGGTTACAAAAAGAAACAAACAAAAACAGTGAGGAGCGAATCGATGATG
Organism: uncultured Oscillospiraceae bacterium; assembly: GCA_947629795.1. Lineage (GTDB taxonomy): Bacteria > Bacillota > Clostridia > Oscillospirales > Oscillospiraceae > Vermiculatibacterium. The sequence goes on along the minus strand of CANRFC010000027.1, from coordinate 17,924 downwards.
CACAAGCGTATCGCCCACATCCTGCTTTGCCTATCTCTGGTCCTGGCCCTTACCGTCCCGGCCCTGGCGGTCCAGGCCCCCGAGCCCATCTGTGAAGCCGAGCTTCACATCGACGGCGCCGATGCGGGCTTCAATGGCACCATGTATTTTGACGGCACCACCCACGTGCCCTTTGCCGTCACCGTTCAGGCCCTTCGGCCCGACGCCCAGGTGGTGTGCGAGAACGGCCGCTATACCGCCACGGCGGAGGACTTCACCATGACCGCCAAGGCGGGGGAGAGCTACCTGGTGGTCAATGACCGCTATCTCTACATCCCCGATACCATCCTGACCTCCGCCGAGGGAGAGGCCATGGTCCCCGTCCGGATCCTGTGCCGGGCCCTGGGCGTGGGAGTGGAATGGGACGGTAAGGTGAACCTGAACACCCAGGGCGCCGTTCCCCTGAAGGAGGAGGACCGGCCCTATACCGACAAGGAGATCGACCTCATTTCCCGGGTCATCACTCATGAGGCGGGCAACCAGTCCCTGGAGGGCAAGATCGCCGTGGGCGATGTGATCCTCCACCGGGTGGAAAGCAAGGGCCTGGGCTTTGCAGACACGGTCTCCGGGGTCCTCTACCAGAAGAACCAGTTCACCGGTGCCACCAACTGCACGCCCAACGCCCAATCCATCATCGCTGCCAAGCTGGCGGCCGACGGGGCGGAAGTGGTCCCCGGCGCCTACTGGTTCAACGGCGTCAACGGCCACGTGTTCAGCTTTGCCAAGCGCCTCTACGTCATTGGGGACCACGCCTTCTACGGCAGAAAGTGAGCAGAAAAGCAGGGGAGCCCTCTCCGGGTGAGAGGGCTCCGTTTTTGCCTCTGCAAGGGCACAAAAGGCCGCGGGAATCATTCCCGCGGCCTTTGGCTTTACCGGAACAGTGCCGCCAGGGAGTCGGTGAAGGGGGGGCGGCAGATGCCCTTTTCGGTGATGATGGCGGTGATGAGGGAGTGGTCGGTGACGTCGAAAGAGGGGTCATAGCACTTGACCTCCGGCAGGGCCATGGGCTGGGCGTAGAACTTGGTCTTGATCTCCTCCGGGTCCCGCAGCTCGATGGGGATGTGGTCCCCGTCGGGGCAGGCCATGTCGATGGTGGAGGTGGGGCCCAGAACGTAGAAGGGGATATCGTAGTGCTTGGCCAGGATGGCCACGCCGGAGGTGCCGATCTTGTTGGCGGCGTCCCCGTTGGCGGCCACCCGGTCGCACCCCACCAGGCAGGCGTCGATCCAGCCGTTTTTCATGACGATGGAGGCCATATTGTCACAGATGAGGGTCACATCCACTCCCGCCCGCTGGAGCTCGTAGGAGGTGAGCCGGGCCCCCTGGAGGAGGGGCCGGGTCTCGTCGGCAAAGACCCGGAAGGTGTAGCCCTTTTCCTTGCCCAGAAAGAGGGGGCCCTGGCCGGTGCCGTACCGGGAGGTGGCCAGGGGGCCGGCGTTGCAGTGGGTGAGGATGCCGTCACCGTCGTGGAGGAGGGACAGGCCGTACTCCGAGATGGCCCGGCACATGGCGATGTCCTCCCGGTGGATGGCGATGCATTCGGCCCGCAGGAGGTCCAGAATGGCGGGGATGGGCTCGGAAATGTGGGCGAGGAGCACCTGTTCCATGCGCCCCAAGGCCCAGCTCAGGTTCACCGCGGTGGGCCGGGAGGCGTTGAGGAAGTCCTTGTCGGCCCGGAACCGGGTCAGGAACTTGTCGGGCTCAGAGACGCCGTACCGGGCGGCCAGGGCGTAGATGCAGTATCCGGCGCAGATGCCGATGGCGGGGGCGCCCCGGACCTTCAGCAGCTTGATGGCGTCGAACATCTCCTCCCGGGTGCGCAGGGTGAGGTACTCCAGCCGGTTGGGGAGCTGGGTCTGGTCGATGATGACCACGCTCTTTCCGTCCTCCCCCAGGCGGACGCTCTCGATGTGTGTTACCTGTTCCAGGCTCTCGGACATGCAGAACACTCCTTTACCAGTTGAGATAGCCGCCGTCCACCGCCAGCATGTGACCGCTGACGTAGTCGGAGGCGGAGGAGGCCAGGAAGACCACCGGGCCCATCAGGTCCTCGGGCCGGCCCCAGCGGCCCATGGGGATCTGGCCGTCGATCTGGGCCACCGCCGCCTTGTCCTTGCGCAGGTTGGCGGTGTTGTCGGTGACCATATAGCCGGGGGCGATGGCGTTGACGTTGATGTGGTACTTGGCCCACTCGTTGGACCAGGCCCGGGTGAGGCCCAGCACCGCGTGCTTGCTGGCCACATAGGCCGCGTCCCCAGACCCGCCCCGGACGGACTGGACCGAGCAGACGTTGATGATCTTGCCGCCCCCCAGGTCCATCATCTGCCGGGCAATGTCCCGGGTGAGCAGGAACAGGGAGCGGAGGTTCACGTCCATCACGGCGTCAAAATCCTCCGCCGAGTGGTCCTGGGCGGCGGTGAGCCGGATGATGCCGGCGTTGTTCACCAGGATGTCCACCCGGCCGAAGGCGTCAATGCACCGCCGGGCCAGGTCGGGGGCGGCATCGCTGTCCGCCAGGTCGTGGGGGAGCTCCACGGCCCTCCGGCCCAGGGCCTCCACCTCAGCCTTGGTGGAGCCCATGCCGTGCAGGCCCACCCCCACGATGTCGGCTCCGGCCTGGGCCAGCGCCAGGGTCATGGCCCGGCCCAGCCCCCGGCTCACGCCGGTGACCACGGCCACCTTGCCGGTGAGAGAAAAATCCATAACCAAGCTCCTCCTTTACTGGGTGTCCTCGGTGGGCGGTAAGGGCAGCAGGCAGTCCTCCGGGCGGAAGGCGGGGCCCACCGCGCAGGTGACCAGAGCCCAGTCGCCGTCGGCGAGCCGGGTGGTCTGCCACACCCCGGCGGGGGCCACGGCCCAAAAGCCGTCATCCACCCCCACCCGGGGCCCGAAGACCCGCCTTTCGCCGGGGACGGGCTTTTCGCCGCCGCCTCCCAGGGTCATCTCCATACTTCCGCCGGCACACCAGGTCCACACCTCGTTGGAGGTGTGGAGCTTGTGCCAGCGGGAGACCTCTCCCTTTTGAAGAAGGTAGTAGATGCAGCTCAGGCCCTTGTCGTCCCCGGCGCGCCACAGCTCCTTATGCCAGCCGCCCTCGCCGGCCAAAGGCACCAGGCCCAGGGCGTCGATGATCTCCTGCGCGGTCATTGCTCCACGTCCTTTCCCAGCTTTTGGGCCATTTTCGCATAGTAGCCCGACTTGTCCTTCAGGGTCTCCACCTGCTCCGGCGTGAGCTCCACGCCGCCCCCCAGGCGCTCCACGTAGTAACAGACCTTGGCGGTCTGCTCCACCACCTCCATGCGGTCGAAGGCGGTCAGCAGGTCCTTCCCCCAGGTCAGGGCCCCGTGGTTGGCCAGCAGCACGGCCACGTGGTCGTGGACGAAGGGCCGCACCGACTCCGGGACCTCGTCGGTGGAGAGCATGGCAAAGGGGGCCACCGGGACCTCTCCCACGCCGATGACCATCTCGGCCAGATAGGGCCTGGCCAGAGGTTTTCGGCAGATGGCGAAGGCGGTGGAGACGGGGGGATGGGCGTGGACCACGGCCCCCACGTCCCCCCGCTCCCGGTAGAGCATCCAGTGCATCTTCCCCTCGGAGGAGGGGTGCCGGCCCCCGGCGAGGATGTGCCCCTCCAGGTCGGTCTCCACCAGCATATCGGGCTCAATCCGGCCCTTGCCCACTCCGGAGGGGGTGATGAGCACCGTGCCCCGCTCCGTCCGGGCTGAGACGTTCCCATCGTTGGAGACCACATACCCCCGCTCATAGAGCAGATGGCACACCCGGCAGATCTCCTCCCGCAGCTTCAAGTCCTTCAAGGAAAGCCCTCCTTACAGCTGTTTCACGTACCGCAGGTCCACGCACACATACCCGTGGGGGAAGGGAATATCATTGGAGGTGCCGTCCCAGGCAAAGCCGTGGGCGGCGTAGAACCGCCGGGCCCCCTCATTCTCCCGCAGGACGAAGACAAAGGCGTTCTGAAACCCCTCGGCCTTCAGCCGCCGGAGAGCCTCTTCAAAAAGGAGCCCGCCGTAGCCCTTGCCCCGCTCCTCCGGGAGGGTGTAGAAGGACGCGATCTCCCCCCAGTCGGCATAGGCATCGTTGTCAAACTTGCAGAGATCCCCGGGGTTGTAGTTCACCATCCGGGCCTTGCAGTAGTTGATGCAGGCCACGGGGGTATCACCTCTGTAAAGGAGAAGCCCGTGACAGCCATTTCGGGTCTCATAGTTTGTCCGGAAGGTCTTCACCCACCGGTCATCGGTGATCTCCGTATCCAGAAAGTCTTGGGGGACATAGCCTACGTAGGTGTCCCGCCAGCCGGCGGCATGGATGCGGGACATAGCAATAAAGTGTTCTTCCTTTACGGCATCTGCAAAATGCAGTTCCTCCATTTTGGATCGGTCCTTTCAAAACAAGGGCAGGACGCCCGGCGCCCCGCCCTTGCCGATGTCTTTTGTTTAAGCCTGGGGGGCGCTCTCCTTCTCCCCGGCGTGCTCTGCCTGCTCCTTGGCCAGGGCCCGGGCGTTGGCCAGCATGAGCTTGATGCGGTTCTCCTGGTTGATCTTGGTGGCGCCGGGGTCGTAGTCGATGGCCACCACGTTGGACCAGGGGTAGTCGTCCTTGATCCGGCGGATCATACCCTTGCCCACGATGTGGTTGGGCAGGCACCCGAAGGGCTGAGTACACACGATATTGGGGATGCCGGCGTGGATGAGCTCGATCATCTCGGCGGTGAGGAGCCAGCCCTCGCCCATCTTGTTGCCGTCTCCCAGGTAGCCCTTGATGCCCTCGTGGAGTTCGTGGAAGTCCCCGGGGGCCCGGAAGCCGGCGCGTTTGAGGGCGTCGATCATGGCGTGCTGGTACTTCATCAGGTACTTCTCCAGCCACAGGCAGAACTTCTCCTTCACCCACTTGCCGCCGTAGATATCCACGTCGGCCGAGCGGTTGTTGACCTTGAAGATGATGAAGTCCATCAGGCCGGGGATCACCGGCTCGGCCCCCTCGGAGAGGAGGAAGTCGGCCAGGTTGTTGTTGCCCAGGGGGGCGTACTTCACGTAGATCTCCCCCACGATGCCCACCTTGACCTTCTCCTCCCCGGTGACCGGGACGGCCTTGAAGGCGGCGGTGATGCGGTCGAAGTTCTCCTCCATGGACTTGAAGGACATGCCCTTGCCCTGGGCCATGTCGTGGAGAAGGAAATCCATACAGGATTTTACGGCGGCGTCGGCATCTCCCGGGTTGACCTCATAGGGCCGGACCTGGTTAGCCACGTTCATGATGAGGTCGCCGTAGATGATGGCGAAGACCACCTTGCGCAGCATCCCCGGGGTGAGCTGGAAGCCGGGGTTGGACTCCAGTCCCGAGAGGTTCAGGGAGATGACGGGGACATAGGAGAGCCCCGCCTTCTCCAGGGCCTTGCGCAGCAGGTGGATGTAGTTGGAGGCCCGGCAGCCACCGCCGGTCTGGGTGATGCACAGGGCCACCTTGTGGGGGTCATACTTTCCGGACTGCACGGCGTTGATGAGCTGGCCGATGACCAGGATGGCGGGGTAGCAGGCGTCGTTGTGGACGTACTTCTGTCCCGCGTCGATCACCGGGCGGCCGGTGTTCTCCAGCATCTCCACCTTGTAGCCGTAGGAGCGGATGATCTCCACGATCATGGCGAAGTGGTCGGGGAGCATCTGGGGGGCCAGGATGGTGTACTCCTTCTTCATCTCCTTGGTGAAGAGGAGCCGGCCGGTCTTGTCGTATTCCAGTTTAGCCATGTCTCTGTTTCCTTTCGAACGTTTGGGATGGGCGGCTATGGCAAGGCGCGCCGGCAGCCGCGGGGGGTGGCGTGAAGGTAGGCGAAGGAAGGCCGCAGCCCCGCCGAGACGGCCACGTTGAGGGAGACAATGTGGCTCTCCGCCGTGCCGTAGAAGGGGACGATCCCCCGGCGAAGGAGCTCGTCCTTGATGAGAGCGGTGAGGTTCACTCCCAGGCCCTTCCCCCGGAACTCCGGCAGGACCACAATGCCGATCTGCCACAGCTTTTCTCCGTCCCGGCTCACCCCCGCCATGGCGACGGGCTTGCCCCTTTCATCTAAGGCGGCTACCGCAAGCATATCGGGGAAGAGGGGGTCGAAGGCCAGGGGGCCGTCCCAGCGGAGGTCCCCCCGGAATTGCTCCAGCTCATCGGCCTCGTACCAGCGTACGGGGCAGATGGGCCTTGCCTCCGGCCAGGGGAGGATGGGGGTGAAGTACCGCCGGGCCTCGCCGATCTCATAGCCCACGTGGCCCAGGGCGGCGTCCATCTGCCGGAGGTACTTGGGGGATATGAGCCACTCCGCCGGGAGGGAGGGGAAGAACTCCCCGGCCCAGGGCAGCAGTTCGGGGGCGCAGGCGCACACCAGCTTGCCGCCCCACACGGCGATCTCCAGCTTGGGCGGGTGGGGGTCATACCTTCTCCGCCCCGGCAGCTCCCGCCATTCCAGAACGGTATTTCCCGGCGCGTCCAGCACCTCCGGGGCGCACCCCAGGTCCAGGGCAAGCTGTGCCCGGACCAGGCTGCGAATGTCGGCACTATTCATGGCAGGCCCTCACATCTCGCCCAGGGCGAAGTACACCGGCCCTTGGGCGAAAGTCATGCCCAGCCTCTCCTGGAGGGCCAGGGAGGGGGCGTTGTCGGCAAAGACCTGACCGAAGGGGATGTGTCCCAGGCCCAGCTCCCGGCGGAGCATCCAGCGCTGAAGGAGGAAGGCCACTCCCTTGCGCCGGTGCCCCGGCAGGACCTCCAGAAGGCCCAGGGAGCCCTCGGCGTGGCGGCCCATGAAGCCCAGCAGCTCCCCGCCGTCAAAGGCGCCGAAGAGCTCCCCCCGGCCGATGAGCCAGGACAGGTATTCCCCGTCCCCGTAGCCATAGTTGGCGGTGAGGACGTCCAGATACTCTCTCCCCAGGGCCCGGACCTCCCAGGGGGTCTGGGGCAAGGGAGGGGGCTCCCGGCGGAAGTATCCCGCCTGCCGGCAAGGTCCCATGGCGGTCAGCCCGAAGCGGCGGGCGATGAGGGGGGTGCAGAAATCGTCGTGGTAGAAGAGGAGGTCCACAGGGCCGGAGATGAGGTCCAGAAGGGCCTCCCCGGCGTCCTCCCGGGCGCACCAGAGGGAGAAGCCGCGGGGCGTGCCGTCTCTGTCGTAGTTGTCAATGGAGACCAGCGCCCCCTCGGGGGAGGCGGAGAGGACCTTGCCCTCTCCCCGGCGCACCGGCTCTGTGAGGTCCAGATACCGGGCCGGGTCGGCCTCCAGCGCCGCCCGGCAAGGGGCTAGGGCGGCGGGCAGAGCGGGGGCGATCTCAGGCATCCCGCTTCCCGGCGGCAGAGAGCCCCCGGGCCTCCATGGCGGCCATGAGGGAGCGGATACGGATCTTCACCGCCCCCAGGTTGTTGATGTCGTCGATCTTCAGCTGGGTGTAGAGCTTGCCGCCCTCCTCCAGGATGGAGCGGACCTCGTCGGCGGTGATGGCGTCGGTGCCGCAGCCGAAGGAGACCAGCTGGACCAGCTGCATGTCCGGCTGGGTGCAGACGTACCGGGCGGCGTTGTACATCCGGGACTGGAAGGTCCACTGGTTCAGGACCTTCCGGCTCTCGTAGCCCTCCAGATAGGCCACGGCGTCCTCGGTGATGAGCACGAAGCCCTGGCCGGTGATGAGGTCGTTGATGCCGTGGTTGATCTCCGGGTCGATGTGGTAGGGCCGCCCCACCACCACCAGGATGGGAAGGCCCTGGGCGCGGGCCTCCTCCACGTATCTGGCTCCGGTGGTGCGCACGTCGTGGACGTAGGCGTCGTAGGCGTCGTAGGCCTCCTTGGCGGCCTGGACGCTCTCCTTTCTGGGGATGGAAAACTCCTCTTCCATGAGCTTGGCGATGCGCTTTTCAAAGTCTTTGTGCCGCCACAGGCCCACGTAGGGGTCCAGGAACCGGGTCTCCTTCAGGGCCGGGACGTTGGCGGAGAGGAGCTCGGGGTAGTAGGCCACCACCGGGCAGTTGTAGTGGTTGTCCCCGATGCCCTCGTCGTAGTTATAGGACATGCAGGGATACCAGATGGCGTCCACCCCTGCCTCCACCAGGGCCTCCACGTGGCCGTGGAGGAGCTTGGCGGGGTAGCACACAGTATCCGAGGGAATGGTCTTCTGGCCCTTGAGATAGAGCTTCCGGGAGGACTCAGGGGAGAGGACCACTTCAAAGTTCAGATGGGTGAAAAAGGTATACCAGAAGGGGAGATTTTCGTACATGTTCAGCCCGAAGGGGATGCCGATGCGGCCCCGGACCCCGGTGCCGGAGCCCTTGCCCTCCATGGCGCGGAGCCGGTCATACTTGTACTTCATCAGGTCGGGGAGCTGCTGCTTTTCCTTGCCCAGGGGCCGGGAGCAGCGGTTGCCCGAGATGAACCGCCGGCCGCCGTCAAAGGTGTTGACGGTGAGGGAGCAGTGGTTGGTGCACAGGCCGCAGGTGGCGGGCTTGGCGGTGTGGGAGAAGGTCTCCAGGGCTTTTTCATCCAGCAGGTCTGAGGTCTCCAGACCCAGGTTCTTGGCCGCCAGGGCCGCGCCGAAGGCGCCCATCAATCCCGCGATGGTGGGCCGGATGACATTTCTTCCCAGTTCCTGCTCAAAGGCCCGGAGCACCGCGTCGTTGAGGAAGGTGCCCCCCTGGACCACGATGTTCTTGCCCAGGTCGTCGGCGTTGGCCGCCCGGATGACCTTGTAGACGGCGTTCTTCACGATGGAGATGGAAAGGCCGGCGGAGATGTCCTCCACGCTGGCCCCGTCCTTCTGGGCCTGCTTCACGCTGGAGTTCATGAACACGGTGCAGCGGGAGCCCAGATTCACCGGCCGGGGGGAGAAGAGCCCCAGCTTGGAGAAGGCGGCGATGTCGTACCCCAGGGCCTTGGCAAAGGTCTCGATAAAGGAGCCGCAGCCCGAGGAGCAGGCCTCGTTGAGCATGATGGAGTCCACCGCCCCGTTGCGGATCTTGAAGCACTTCATGTCCTGGCCGCCGATGTCGATGATGAAGTCCACGTCGGGGTTGAAGTGGGCGGCGGCGTTGTAGTGGGCCATGGTCTCCACCAGGCCCAGGTCGCACTGGAAGGCATTCTTGATCAGGTCCTCGCCGTAGCCGGTGACCGCCGAGCCCTTGATTCGGACCCGGTCGCCGCAGCGGTGGTAGATCTCCTTCAATTGCTCCAGCACGATGGCCACGGGATTGCCCTGGTTGGAGTGGTAGTAATTGTAGAGGATGCCCCCCTGGGAGTCGATGAGCACCATCTTGGTGGTGGTGCTTCCCGCGTCGATGCCCAGCCAGGCGGGGCCGACATAAGTATCCAGGTCGGCCTCGGGGGGGTGGTTGGAGTTGTGCCGGGCCAGGAAGGAGTCATACTCGGCCTGGTCGGCAAAGAGGGGGGGCATCACGTCCAGAGCTCCCGAGGCGTCCACGCTCTCCTCCAGGAGCCTCAGGCACTCCTCAAAGGGGCGGGAGGCGTAGTCGGTGGCGCACAGGGCGGCACCCATGGCGGCAAAGCAGTCGCCGTCTTCCGGGAACACAGCGTGCTCGGCGTCCAGCTGCAGGGTCTCCACAAACCGCTCCCGCAGGCCCTGGAGGAAGTGGAGGGGCCCGCCCAGGAAGACGATCTTGCCCTTGAGCTCCCGGCCCTGGGTGAGGCCGGCCACCGTCTGGTCCACCACGGCCTGGAAGATGGAGGCGGCGATGTCCTCCTTCCGCCCGCCCTGGTTGAGGATGGGCTGGATGTCGCTCTTGGCGAACACGCCGCACCGGGAGGCGATGGGGTAGATCTTCTCATGCTTGAGAGAGAGCTCGTCCAGCTCGTCGATGGTCACGTTGAGCAGGGAGGCCATCTGGTCGATGAAGGCCCCGGTGCCGCCGGCGCAGGAGCCGTTCATCCGCTCCTCCAGGGCCCCGCCGAAGAAGATGATCTTGGCGTCCTCGCCCCCCAGCTCGATGACGGCATCGGTGCCGGGGATATATGTATTCACCGCGGCAGCGGTGGCGTAGACCTCCTGGACAAAGTCGATGCCGCTGGCCCGGCTCACCCCCAGGCCCGCCGAGCCGGTGATGACCATGTGGACGTTTTTCCCGGCGAGCATATCGTGGATGGAGCGGAGGGTCTCCGCCGCCCGCTCCCGGGTCTTGGAATAGTGCCGCTCGTAGGAGCGGAAGAGAAGTTGATCGGTTTCGTCAAGGACCACCACCTTGACGGTGGTGGAGCCAATGTCGATGCCTACGCGCAGATCCATGCTTGTTACACCTCAAACAGAACATTTAATAAAGGAATTTCTATTACGTAGCACATATTGTACCGCAAAATCGGGAAAAAGACAACCTCTATTTGCTTCGCGGGAGGGAGGGTTTTCTGCCAATGGAGGAAATCCCTTGACAGAGCCCCGAAGGGGTGCGTATAATCGAATTCAAAGAGCCCAAACGGAAGGGAAGTGGCGGCATGGAGGAGAATAAGTGGGAGAGCGGCCAGGCCAGTCAGGGCCAGCTCCCGCCCCTTCAGGTCCCGGATGGGGACGGAGAGGACTGGGAGCAGGCCCAGGACGTCCGGGAGGATATCTGGACCCCACAGGCCCCCCGGCGGCGGGTCCAGCTCTGGCAGGTGCTGCTGGCGGTGGCTGCCGCCATCTTCGCCGTGCGGACGGTGGGGGGACTGGTGATAGGGGGCATCACCGCCAGTCGGGTCCCGGAGCGGCCCGTGACCGAGGTCACCCAGGTGGAGGAGCCGGGCTGGGTCTACAACAACGGCCTGGCGGCTATCACCGATGTGGATATTGACGTAGACCTGGGCGACGTGTCCATCCAGAGCGGAGACTATTTCGGCCTGAGCATGAACTGGGAGACCGATAACTACGCCCTGCGTTATGAGCAGGACGAGAACGGAAGGCTGAAGATCTGGGGAGAGGGGACCGTGGGCATCGTCCCCGGCGCCGACGCCACGGCGGCCAGCGTTACCGTCACCCTTCCCGAGGGCCACGAGCTGGAGGACGTAACGCTCCACACCGCCCTGGGGGACATCGACTGCTGGGCGGAGGGGACCGCCCGGGATGTGGACCTGTCCACCGACCTGGGGGATATCTACTGGTCGGGCTCCACCGGGGCCAGGGATGTGACGCTCCACTCCGACATGGGGGACGTGACCTGGTACTGCGACGGAGCGGCCCGGGACGTGGCGCTCTCCTCCGACATGGGGGAGATCATCGCCAGGGTCACCTCGGTGCGGAGCCTTACCGCCGAGACCGACCTGGGAGACGTGGATGTGGACCTGAATGAGCAGACCGATGTGGACTACGACCTGTCCACCGATATGGGAGAGATCTTTGTGAACTGGGATACCCGGCGCTCCCCGGCCCAGGGGACGCTGGGGGAGGGAGGCAGCCGGGTCACCCTCTCCACCGCTATGGGGGATGTGTCCCTCACCACCCTGGAGGAGTAAAAGAGCTGCCCTGCCCGAGACATACCGGAGGAGATCCCCCCATAAACTGCCCCGAGGGGGTGTGGGCATGGAGTGGTGCTTCGAGACCTGCGGCGGAGCGGTCCGGGTCCGCCAGGAGGGGGACCGGGCGAGCTGCCAGGCTCTCCGGGCCATGACGGGGGAGGGGCTCTACAAGGCCTGGCTCCTGGGCCAGGGCGGCAGGCGGTTCCTCCTGGGCACCCTCATCCCCGAGGGGGGCGCCCTCAAGCTCCGCCGCAGCGTGACCCTTACCCAGCTCCGGGAGAAGGGGGTCTGGCCCCCCACAGGGGCCGAGATCGCCATGGCCTACCGCCTCACGCCTGCGGAGGGGGACAGGGAGACCCGACAAGGAAAATGCCCTTACAGACAGGAACTCCCCCAGGGCTTTTGCTGGGAGAATTGCCCCGGCCGGCTCACGGAGGACCGCGTTCTCCGCCGGGCCTTGGAGCGCCTGGGCTGCGTGGCTCTCCGGGAGGAGGGGGAGGGGCGCTGCCTGGCGGTCCCCTTCGAGACTGACAAGCCTTTCCCCTTACCGCCGATTTTCTGCCTGGCCCAGGTCCGGGAGCTGGAGGGAAGGCCCTGCCTTCTCTTTTTCCTGGACCGGGAGGGCCGGCCGGGACTGTGACGGCCCTTGCTCTTTTTTCCAGGGCGTGATATACTGAAGCAAACCAAAGACAGAGAGGAGCGCGCGTGTTGAATCCCTATCATGTAGAGCTGACCAAGCTGGTCAAGGAGTTTGAGCTCACCCCCCTGCGCAAGGCCGCCGGCTATGAGCAGACCCTGGTCCACACCGCCGACGTCAACCGGCCCGGCCTCCAGCTCATCGGCTTTTTCGACTACTTTGACCCCCAGCGGGTGCAGATCCTGGGCAAGGTGGAGAACACCTACCTGGCGGGCATCTCCTCCCAGGAGCGCAGGCGCAGCTTTGAGCAGCTCCTCAGCCAGGACATTCCCGCCCTGGTCATCACCCGGGGCATGGCTCCCTTCCCCGAGTGCATGGAGATGGCCGACAAGTATGACCGCACCATCCTCCAGAGCCAGGAGACCACCACCAACTTCATGGGAGCCCTCATCGTGGCCCTGCGCAGCTACCTCTCTCCCCGCATCACCCGTCACGGGGTGCTGGTGGAGATCTACGGCGAGGGCGTTTTCCTCACCGGGGATTCCGGCGTGGGCAAGAGCGAGACCGCCATCGAGCTGATCAAGCGGGGCCACCGGCTCATCGCCGACGACGCCGTGGAGATCAAGCGGGTGGCCAGCCACCAGCTGGTGGGTTCCGCCCCCGAGCTCATCCGCCACTACATGGAGCTGCGGGGCATCGGCGTGGTGGATATCCGCCGGCTGTTCGGCGTGGGCGCCGTCAAGGACGAGGCCAACATCGACCTGGTGGTGAAGCTGGAGCCCTGGCAGGACACCCAGGTCTATGACCGCCTGGGGCTGGAGGAGCCCACCATCAACATCCTGGACGTGAACCTGCCCATCGTCACCATCCCGGTGAAGCCCGGCCGGAACCTGGCCGTCATCCTGGAGGTGGCCGCCATGAACAACCGGCACAAGAAGATGGGCTACAACGCCGCCAAGTCCTTCGCCGAGCAGGTGGACAAGCACCTGGACGAGCAGCAGGCCCTCAATGGCTGAACCAAACCTCCGCCCGTGTTTTGACGCGGGCGGAGTTTTTTGCCCGAAAGTCCCATTCCGGCGCAAAAAACCCTTGCATTCCGGGGCGCACTGTGATAAAATACCAGAGCCTGTGAAAAAACACACACCCTGGGACGGCGGCCCGGTTGCCTCTGACGAGGTGGGCCTGACCCGGATGACTGGGGTGGAGGCACAAACAATTAAAGGAGGAAGCAAACACAATGGCAGTCGTATCTATGAAGCAGCTCCTGGAGGCCGGCGTCCACTTCGGCCACCAGACCCGTCGGTGGAACCCCAAGATGGCCGCGTATATCTACACCGAGCGAAACGGCATCTATATCATCGACCTGCAGAAGACCGTGAAGAAGCTGGAGGAGGCCTACAACTTCGTGAAGGACATGTCCGCCGAGGGCGGCACCCTTCTCTTCGTGGGCACCAAGAAGCAGGCCCAGGAGGCCATCAAGGAAGAGGCCGGCCGCTGCGGCATGTACTGGGTCAACGCCCGCTGGCTGGGCGGCATGCTCACCAACTTCAAGACCATGCGGGGCCGCGTGGACCGTCTCAACCAGCTCAAGAAGATGCAGGAGGACGGCACCTTCGACATGCTCCCCAAGAAGGAAGTCATGCACCACCTGGGCGAGATCGCCAAGCTGGAGAAGTACCTGGGCGGCGTCACCGAGATGAAGAAGCTGCCCTCCGCCCTGTTCGTGGTGGACCCCCGCAAGGAGCGCAACGCCATCAACGAGGCCCGGAAGCTCCACATCCCCATCGTGGCCATCGTGGACACCAACTGCGACCCCGACGAGATCGACTACGTCATTCCCGGCAACGATGACGCCATCCGCGCCATCAAGCTCATCTCCAGCGTGATGGCCAACGCCATCCAGGAGGGCCGCCAGGGCGTGGACGCCGTGCCCGCCGAGGAGGCTGCCCCCGAGGCTCCCGTCGAGGAGTAACATAAAAAGATCCGCGAAGAGCCCGCCCGCTGCGGGCGAGCTCTTCCTTTTCCCAAGCGCAAGCTCAAAAATGATTTGATGGAGGAATTTGAATTATGGCGAACATTTCCGCAAAAGAAGTGCAGGCCCTGCGCGAGATGACCGGCGTGGGCATGATGGAGTGCAAGAAGGCCCTGGTCGCCACCGAGGGCGACATGGACAAGGCCGTTGAGTTCCTGCGGGAGAAGGGCCTGGCCGCCGCGCAGAAGAAGGCCGGCCGCATCGCCGCCGAGGGCGCTGCTTATGCCGCCGTCATCAACGGCGTGGGCGTGGTGGTCGAGGTCAATGCCGAGACCGACTTCGTGGGCAAGAACGAGAAGTTCGTGGAGTTCGTCCACGGCGTGGCTGCCGCTGTGGCCGCCAACAAGCCCGCCGACCTGGATGCCCTCATGGCCGCCCCCTACGGCAACGGCCGCACCGTCCAGGAGGAGCAGCAGGAGATGGTCCTGGTCATCGGCGAGAACATCCATGTCCGCCGCTTCGCCTTCTTTGCCGAGGGCGTCAGCGTTCCCTACGTCCACGCCGGCGGCAAGATCGGCGTGCTGGTGAACTTCACCACCGCCCTGGCTCCCGAGGCCGTGGAGACCGCGGGCAAGGACGTGGCCATGCAGATCGCCGCCATGAACCCCCGCTTCTGGGACAAGACCCAGGTGGACGAGGCCACCCTGGCTGAGGAAGAGAAGATCATGAAGGTCCAGATGGAGAACGACCCCAAGATGGCCGGCAAGCCCGAGAAGGTCCTGGAGGGCATCATTAAGGGCAAGATGGGCAAGTTCTACAAGGAGAACTGCCTGCTCCAGCAGGAGTTCGTCAAGGACGGCTCCATGACCGTGGAGCAGTATATCGTCTCGGCCGCCAAGGCCGCCGGCGGCGAGATCACCTTCAAGGATGCCGTCCGCTTTGAGAAGGGCGAGGGCATCGAGAAGAAGCAGGAGAACTTCGCCGAGGAGATCGCCAAGCAGCTGGGCAAGTAAGCCGACATTCCCAAAACCAAAGGCAGGCCGTCCGGATGGGCGGCCTGCCTTTTTTGGTTGGTCCCGAATGTACAGAAACGCCCGGACACCTGCTCCTGATGTCCGGGCGCCCCTGTAAGGAAAGAGGATACAATGAAATGAAAAGAAACTGTCTCTTGCAAGTGTTATGATACCCAAGAGTTGTGAACAAGCAAAACAAAAATTGTTACAAAAGCATTAAATATTCAGAGAATTTTGTCATATTCGTGAAATATGGCTTGTTTGAAGGCAAATTGTCTCAAAACCGCCCCCAGGCAGCCCTTTTTTCACGACAGGGGGCCGCACAGGATATCGTCGGCGATGGGGGTGTAGAAGAGCTCTGCCACCGGCCTGTCCTTCTGGGCGGTGGCCCACATGAGCTTGGCCACCATGGCCTCGGTGGTCATGTCGTAGGCCTCCAGCACCCCCAGCTCGTTCTTCAGCCCGTGGCCCACCCGGTAGACCGACAGGTCGCTGCCCTCGTTCTGCACCTGGGTGGTCACCGCCACCACCTTTCCCTTGGAAATGGCGTTTCGGATCACGTCATAAAAGGACCCGACCGCCTCCGGGCCGCCCTCCCGCCGGGCGGGGGAGTCCCCCGCACTGTGGCAGCCTGCGCACCCCGCGGCTTCGCCCTTACCCTCCCGGGCGGGACCGTCCCCCACAGGGGAGTTTCCCATCCGTCCTCTCTCTCCCTCCGGCGTGGGGATCCCTCCCACGCCGTAGCTCTCGATGATGACGCACCGGCTGTTTTCCAGAAAATAGGAGAGCTGTGCCGGGGTGGCGCTGGGAATGAGCTTGAACAGGGCCACGTTGGGGTCCAGCTCGGTGTAAAAAACGGGGGGTTGGAGGTCTTTTTGGGGGGTGTAGGGAACCACTTTTCCGTCCCTTACGACGCCCAAAATGGGGTAATTGATGCTGGAAAAGGCCCCGAAACTCTTGGAATAGGTCTTCCGCGCCCGGGTCCCCCGGATAACGATCCCGCCGAAAACAATGGAAATTCCGCCAATTCTGCCGTCACACGCAACAAAAAAGGCGTCTAAGAGGTTGATCTTGGAATCGGTGCTGTCCATCCCGATGGGCCGCTGGCTCCCCGTGAGCACCACCGGCTTTCCGCCCCCCTGGATCAGGTAGCTCAGCGCCGCCGCGGTGTAGGCCATGGTGTCGGTGCCGTGGGAGATGACGAAGCCGTCATAGTCCTCGTACCGGGCCTGGACGGCCTTGGCGATGGTGAGCCAGACCGAGGGGGTCATGTTGGTGGAGTCGATGTTACAGATGGGCTGGCAATCCACGTGGCACAGGGTCTTCAGGGCGGGGACGCAGCGCAGCAGGTCGGCGCCGCTGAGCTCGGGGGCCAGACCGGCATCGGTGGCCTCGGAGGCGATGGTGCCGCCGGTGGAGAGAAAAAGGATGCGTTTCATAAAATGAGCTCCTTTGCTCGAAGAAAATGAAGAAAACTGCTCGGGGAGCGCTTGGTCCCAAGTGGAGCGAAAAACCGCCGGGCTGGGCAGTAGGGAAGGCCGCGGGGGAGGGCAGGTCATGAGATGGTGGAGATGAGCGGGATGGAACCGCCAACGCTCGCGGGCGAGCGTTGGAAAAGGGGCCGTTGACAAATTGGAATACAAGAGGTCAGCGGTTCGGGCAGACTTCACCTTATCAAAGGAAATGGACACCTTTACAGGTGTCCATTTCCTTTGGTGGAGATAAGCGGGATCGAACCGCTGACCTCTTGAATGCCATTCAAGCGCTCTCCCAAGTCATAGTTTCTATGCCCTTGCATACGCCACCAACCAAAGGATTCCTCGGCCTGTATATAGTCTATTTCTTTGCAGAGCCATTGTCAAGCGCTTTCTGCCTCCAGCACATTTTCACCCAGTTCAATGTCCAGGCCAGATAAGAATTGCTCCACGCTGATGCAGATATTGAGCATCGTGATCTTCGTCATCACCTATGGCCGTATGCTGGAGATTTACCTGCTCACCAGTTTAGCGCCCATCCCCGTGGCGACCCTCTCCAACCGGGAGATGGGCGGCACAGGCCAGAACTACCTGCGCTCCCTGTTCGCCGTGGGCTTCCAAGGGCTGCTCATTTTGGTGTGCGTGGCGATCTACGCGGTTTTGGTGCAGGGCATTGTTACGACGGGAGATCCCATCGGGGCCATCTGGAGCACCGTGGGCTATACCGTCCTGTTGACCTTCATGCTGTTCAAGACGGGCAGCATAGCGAAAAGTATTTTTGGGGCTCACTGAGAAAGGCAGCCCCGTGGAAAGGAGCGTGGGATCACCGGCAGCGAGATCACTTTGGGGAGCCTGTTCGACGGGATCGGGGTGTTCCCGCTGGCGGCCCGGCGGCAGGGGATCACGCCGCTGTGGGCCAGCGAGATCGAAAAGGCCCCTGTGTCCATTACCCGGAGGCACTTCCCGGACATGGAGCATTTGGGGGACATTACGAAACTGGACGGCGGGGCCGTCCCGCCCGTCCATGTGCTCACCTTTGGCTCCCCGTGTCAAAACCTTTCACAGATCGGGAACCGCCACGGCCTTGCCGGGGAAAAGTCCAGTCTGTTCTTTCACGCGATCAGGATCATAAGAGAAATGAGGGATGCCACTGGAGGTCAATATCCAATTATCGCTCTTTGGGAAAACGTCATGGGAGCGTTTTCTTCAAACAACAGGATGGATTTTAGAGCCGTCCTATAAAGGAGGTCTGCAATATGAGTCTGACGCAGGAATTGGCCGCCCAACTCACTGAGGCATGGAGCGATGGGGC
>CANRFC010000026.1 GCA_947629795.1 uncultured Oscillospiraceae bacterium | reverse complement strand
TGTTTTCCTCCCGCATCCCCCGTTGCTGGCAAAAAGGGAGCGTTGCAAAATTTCTCATTCTGCAACGCTCCCTTTTGTCATTCAAGGTGGGTTCATGCCGGCAGGATGCCGGTATAGGAGAGCAGGCGGTAGAAGGTATAGGCCGCCTCATCTCGGGTGGTGGGGGCGGTGGGCTCGATCTTATCCGAGTCGTCCCACAGGAAGTTTATCGTGCGGCCCAGAATGTCCTGCTGGCCGTAGCACAGCAGCCATACTGAAAGCTGGGCCCAGGGTTCGTACTCCATGACCCCCACAATATACTTCAGGGGTTCCGGGGCGGTGGAGGCGGTATCATAGAGGTGGCGGTTGAGCTTCTGCCCCAGCCGGCCCATCACCGTGATGAACTGCTGGTGGTCGATGGGATCTCCGGGGTGGAAGGTGCCGTCGCCCATTCCCTGGACCAGCCCCATATTGCTCATGGCGGTGACTGCATCCCGGTACCAGGCATCCTCTGGCACATCCGTGAAGGGGCAGGGATTGGTGGGCACCGTGCAGTTGAGCGCCACCGCCAGCATCTGGCACAGCTCTGCCCGGGTCAGGGAGTCCTGGGGATGGAACCCGCCGTCATCAGTGCCGTGGATCAATCCATAAGTCTTCAAAATGCTCAGCGCCAAGCCGTGACGGGTATCTCCGTGGTCATTGAACTCAGGTTCGGTATAGCTGACCCCGCAGCGCTCGGCCACCTCCTCGTGGGAGGTACGGACCCACCCTTCCGCCGCGCCGGTGCCCAGAGAGAGGTTCATGGTGGAGGGAATGGCGCTCAGGAGGACCTCAAAGGTGTCCTTGTATTCATCGCTGGAGGCGGTGTCCAGGTCAATGAACCACCGCCAGGGGAAATCCACCCCCAAGTCGGCCCGGAGAGTGTTGCTATTGTCCTTCCCGGGATCCTCTCCGGCCAGAAGATAAGCTACATCGGCGGTGTAGTCTGCCGGCACCAGCAGATCGGGGATGACGCCCACTTGGTCGGTAGAGTTGCCATCGGGGGAGAAGAAGCGGTAAGAGGTGATCTTCAGTGCGTCCCCGTCGGGGAAGAAGAGGGGCATGGAGTCCTTGTCCAGAACGCTTTGGGCCACCCCCTTGCCAAAGGTCCGGGTGCCCACCACAATGCCGCAGCCGTACTCCCGGATAGCTGAGGCAAAGATCTCCGAGGCGCTGGCCGTCAGGCCGTCCACCAGCACGATGACGGGGTAGAGGGTCCGGCTGTTCTCCTCGTGGCGCACGCAGGAATACTGGTCCTGGCCGTCCCGGAAGTAGACCATCTCTCCCCGTCCGGCAAAGAGCCCGGCGGCGTCGGCGGCAGCGTTGGTGATGCCGCCGGAGTTGGATTGCAGGTCCACGATCCACACCGTGGCGTCGCCCTCCATCTGGTCGATGAGCTCCTCAAAATGTCCCACGGTCTCCTGGCCGAAGGTGGTGCAGCGGATGTAGCCGATGTGCCCGTCGATGAGCTCTCCCGTGGTGGCGGGGACGGTGACCTGGGCTCTTTGCAGAGTGACGGTGCGCTCCTTTCCGTCCCGAAGGAAGGTCACCGACACATCGGTGCCTTCCTCACCCTGGATGAGCCCCGAGGAGAATTCCGTGCTCTCACCCACCACCGAGACCCCCTCCACGGCGATGATGATATCCCCGGCCTGGAGCCCGCCCTGCTGGGCGGGGGAGCCGGAAAACACCTCGCTGACATGAAGGCCGTCCTCCAGATTGAGATAGGAGATGCCAATGCCCACCAGCCGGGTGTCCGACATGCTGGCCAGGAAGTCGCTGTACTCCTGGGGAGTGAAATACTCAGTGTAAGGGTCTCCCAGAGTCTCCAGCATCTCCGGGATGGTCTCCTTTTCCAAAACGGCCGGAGGCACGTCGTCCACATAATAGCGCTCCAAAAGGGTCCCGGCCTGGCTGGGCGTCAGGGCCTGGGCCGCCGGCAGGGCCAGCAGGGACAGGGCCAGAGCAGAGGCGGTCAGCCGGGAAAAGAGGTTTCGTCTCATAGGGTTTTCCTCCGTTACAAGGTTATCCCTATTTTAATGCAAAACGCCCCCCGGCACAATGCCGGCGGGCGTTTTGTCATTGATTTGTCATTTTTCCAAAAAGGTCATTTCAGCGTCAGTGACACCGGGCAGTGGTCGCTGCCAAAGACGTCGGCATGGATGGCAGCCCCTTCGATCCGCTCCCGGAGCCGGTCCGAGACCAGGAAATAGTCGATGCGCCAGCCTGCGTTGTTCTCCCTGGCGTGGAAGCGGTAGCTCCACCAGGAATAGGCCCCGGTCAGGTCCGGGTTGAGATAGCGGAAGGTGTCGGTGAAACCCGCCGAGAGAAGCTCGCTGAACTTGCCCCGCTCCTGGTCGGAGAAGCCGGGATTCATGTGGTTGGACTTGGGATTCTTCAGGTCGATCTCCTCATGGGCCACATTCAGGTCCCCGCACACCACCACCGGTTTTTTCCCGTCCAGGGACAGGAGATAGGCCCGGAAGGCGTCCTCCCAGGCCATACGGTAGTCCAGCCGCTTCAGCCCGTCCTGGGCGTTGGGGGTGTAGACGGTCACCAGGTAGTAGTCCGCAAACTCCAGCGTGATGGACCGCCCCTCGCCCACGTGGGCCTCGTCCCCAATGTCATAGGCCACCGACAGGGGCTCCGCCCGGGTGAAGATGGCGGTGCCCGAGTAGCCCTTCTTCTCGGCAGAGTTCCAGAACTCCCGATAGTGTCCGGGAAGGGCCAGCTCAGCCTGCCCCGGCTGCATCTTGGTCTCCTGAAGACAGAAGACGTCGGCGTCCAGGGCGGCGAAGGCATCCAGAAACCCCTTGCCCAGACAGGCCCGCAGGCCGTTGACGTTCCACGATACGAATTTCATCAGTTTCTCTCCTTTGCAGGTCCCTTGTAGGTAAAGGTAACGGTGCCCATGCCTTTGGTCAGGTAGATCTCGCATCCCGCGGCCCCCAGCCGCTCCAGGGTCTCCTCGCTGGGATGCCCGTAGGAATTCCAGCCCGAGGAGATGGCTGCCATCTCCGGGGTGGTCTCCAGCAGCAGCGCCTCACCGGTGGAGTCCTTGGAGCCGTGATGCCCTACCAGAAGCAAGTCGATATCTGGCAAGTTCTTATACTTTACAAGCCTCTTTTCCACCGCCTGGTCCATGTCCCCCGTGACCAGGACCTTGAAACCCTCAGCCTCGCAAAGCACCGACAGACCGGCCTCGTTGGTGCTGCCGCCGCCCAAGGGGGCATAGAGCTCCATGGTCGCGTCGCCAAAGGTGAGGCAGGCATCATTGGAAAGGGAAGTGACTTTACACCCATGTTCTTTGGCCAAGGCCAGGATCTCCAGCCGCAGCGGGTCGTCTAAATCGCTCTCGGGGAGAAAGAGCAGGTCCACGTCCAGCCGTCCCAGCAGCTCTGGGACCCCGCCGGCGTGGTCAGTGTGGCAGTGGGTGAGGACCAGGGCATCCAGGTGGGAGGTGCCCAGGGCCTGGACGGCGTCGGCGGCGATGTCGCCGGGGTCGTCGGCGCTGTTGCCGCCACAGTCCACCAGCACAGAGTGGCCCTTGGAGGTGAACAGGGCGGAGGCCCCCTGACCCACATCCAGCACCGAGACGGTGAGGGTCCCCGTGAGGACGGGGTAGGCCGTCATGAGAATGGCAGCGCAGAGGGTGAGCAGGCAGGAACACACGGGAATCACCGGCCGGACGCCCTTTTTCCGGAAGAAGAAGCACATCAGGGCCACCCCGTAGGCGAAGAGGAACCACACCACCAGATAGACCGAGCTCAGGGACAGGGCGGCGAAGGGCAGCCTGGCCACCGCCCTTGCTGTCAGGCATACCCATCTGGCCGGCCAGGCGATCACCCAGGCCAGGGCCTGTCCCACTCCCGGCAGCCAAATTCCTGCCACTGCGGCGATGAGGGAGCCCATAAAGGTGACCGACACCGCCCACAGGGTGAGCAGGTTGGTGAGGACGCCGGCCAGGGACACCGAGCGGTAATACCAGGCCACCAGGGGCGTGGTGAAGAGGAGGGCGCCCAGGGTGGTGGCCAGGGCGGACAGCAGGAAAACGGCCGCCTTCCGGAAAAACCTTCCCTGGGGTCTCTCTGCCTTGGGTATGAGCTTGAGCCACCCCTGGCACAGGGGCCCGGTGAGGAGATAGATCCCGCCCACCGCCGCGAAGGAGAGCTGGAGCCCCACACTGGCGGCGGAGTAGGGGCACAGCAGCAGAAGAAAGGCCAGTACCCCGAAGAAGTTGGTGGGCCGGTCCTCCTCCCGCCCCACCAAAGGCGCCAGGAGGAGTAGCCCCTCCATGAGGGAGGCCCGGAGAACGGACGGGGTGTTCCCCGCCACTGCGGCGAAGAAGAACACCAGAGCCATGCCGACTCCGGCGGAGAGCCTGCTCCGCCTGCCCAACAGGAGGGTGAGCAGAGCCACAAGAAAGTTCACATGGAGACCGGACACCGCCACCACATGGGAGAGACCCGCGCGGCGGAAGGCGGCGTAGAGCCCGGTGGGCATGGTACTTTTATCCCCAGTGATGAGGGCGGTGACAAAGCCCGCGATATCGGCGGGGAAATTTGCCCGGACCGAGTCCCGCAAGGCCTTGGCCGCCACCTGGGGCCAGCGGTTCACCGGAATGTGTTCCGGCCGCTCCGAAAGGGTGACTTCCCCGGCGTAGCCCGTGAGGTAAATGCCCCGGGAGGGATAGTAGTCCGAGCTCTCACCCCGGTAGATCCCCGCCGGACGCAGAACGGCGGAGGTGGTGATCACATCCCCCGGCAGCAGACCGCCGGCCTCGCTGTCAGCATAGAGGACCACCTTGGGGTCGGGGGCGTGGGGGAGGGAGAGCTTCACCGACAGCCGGACGCCGTAGGAGGTCTCCGCAGGGTAGTCCAGAACGGTGCAGGTCACTTCCTGCCGTTCCTCACTGGCCAGGGCCTCGGCGGGAGAGCGGAACAGAGCGCCGTAGAGCCCGGTATAGAGCAGCCCCAGGACCAGGCCCGCAGCCAGCAAGGCGGCGGAGGTCCGCCAGTCCCGCCGTTCCCGGAGGAACAGGGCCATCAGCGCGCAGGCCAGTCCCACCGTCGCCGGCCACTGGCCGCCGGGCAGGCAGACCAGAGCAAAGACCGCCGTGGAAAAGCCCAGAGAGAGGGCCAGCAGCTTCGGCATCCTGATTTCCCCTTCCCCGCGTCGTTTTTCCCCATGTTAAGACCGGATCCACATGTGTAAAGAATAGTACATTTCGGCCAAAAGCGCAAGGGATTCCCCGTGCATGAAAGCCATTTTTCTGGGAAAAATGGGAAGAAGTGACCATAGGGGGGAGAAAAATGGACCATTTTCAAGCGGGACGTCAGGCGGCCAAGGAGCTTTCCCCGGTGGGAAGCTGCTCCGGCCGTGCCGCCGCCCACCGTCTCCGCCGCTCTCTGGCTCAGGTGGAGCGTGCCCGGGCGAGGCTGGCCGCCGCTCCAGCCCAGGGAGAGACTCCCGCCGGGGAGTGGCTGCTGGACAACGCCTGGCTGGCTCAGCGGGAGGGCGGTCAGGCTCAGTCCGACCTGCGGCGGGGGAAGCGCCTGCGGCAATGCGGCGGCCTTCTCTATGTGGAGGCGTTGGCCCTCCGGGTCAGGGCGG
Source organism: uncultured Oscillospiraceae bacterium (assembly GCA_947629795.1). Classification (GTDB taxonomy): domain Bacteria; phylum Bacillota; class Clostridia; order Oscillospirales; family Oscillospiraceae; genus Vermiculatibacterium. The sequence goes on along the minus strand of CANRFC010000026.1, from coordinate 34,753 downwards.
AATGTCCTCTCTGCATCCCAGAGGAACTCTCCGCCTTCCTGGCCGGGGTCCAGGGGGAACAGCCCCTGACCGAAATGGAGCTCTCCCTCTTCATACCCGCTCTCAAAGGCGCCCTGTGCAGCCGCCTGGCACAGCTCTGCATAGCCGGTGAGGAGGCGCCGGGTCCCTTTGAGGAGGTCTTCACCGCCTTGCGGACCCTCTCCGGCGCCAATCTGGGCCCCATGCTGGAGCGGGCCAGTGCGGTGGAGACCGTCCTGAGCCGGGACCCGGCGGGGATCTACCCCCAAATGGCCGAGGAGACCCGCGCCCACTACCGCCGTCAGGTCTGCGTTCTTGCCCGGCGGGAGGGCCTGGGAGAGCAGGAGACCGCCCAGCGGGCTCTGGCCCTTGCCCAGGCCGGGGAAGGTCCGGAGCGGCATGTGGGTTGGTTTCTCTTCCGAAAGCCTCTGGGCAGGGAGGAACGAAAGGCCGCCGGGGCCCTCTACGTGGGGGCCATCCTTTTGCCCACCCTGGTCCTGGCCCTGTGGCTGGGCTTCCAGCTGAACAGCCCCGCCCTCTTTTTCCTCCTGCTTCTGCCTGCCTCCGACCTGTGCAAGAATGTGGCAGACTTTCTGGCTCTGCGCCTGGTCCACCCCCGCCCGGTGGCAAAAATGGCCCTGAAGGAGGGGGTCCCGCCCCAGGGCAGGACCCTGTGCGTCATCTGCGGCCTGCTCACCGGGGAGGACAGCGGTGGGCAGTACGCCGCCCTGTTGGAGCGCTACCGTCTGGCCAACCGGGATGCCGGGGAGGAGCTCAGCTTCGGCCTGCTGGCCGACCTGCGGGACAGCGCCCGCCCCATGGGGGAGAGCGACCGCCGCTGGGTCAAGGGGGCCCAAAAGGCCATCGACGCCCTCAACGCCAAGTACGGCGGGGGTTTCTACCTCTTCTTCCGCTCTCCCGTCTTCCAGACCGGGGACGAGCGCTACGTGGGCTGGGAGCGGAAGCGGGGCGCCCTCATCGAGCTCACCCGCCTGCTCCGCCGCCGGGCCACAAGTCTCCGGGTGCTCTCCGGGGAGGCCAGGGCCCTCGCCGGCACCAAATACGTCATCACCCTGGACTCGGACACCAGTCTGAACGTAGGCTCTGCCCGGGAGCTCATCGGCGCCATGCTCCACCCCCTCAACCGTCCGGTGGTGGACCGGCGCCGCCGGGTGGTGACCCAGGGCTACGGACTGCTCCAGCCCCGCATCGGGGTGGAGCTGCGCGCCGCCAACCGCTCCCAGTTCGCCCGGGTCTTTGCCGGCCTGGGGGGGATCGACCCCTACGGCGGGGCCTGCAGCGACGTCTACCACGACCTCTTCGACCGGGGCAGCTACACCGGCAAGGGCATCTTTGACGTGGAGGCCTTTGCCCGGTGTCTGGACGGCCGCTTTCCCGATGGGCGCATCCTCTCCCACGACCTGCTGGAGGGAGCCTACCTCCACGCCGGCCTCCTGGGCGACGTGGAGCTCACCGACGGCTACCCATACAAAGTCTCAAGCTACTTTTCCCGTCTCCACCGCTGGGTGCGGGGAGACTGGCAGCTCCTGCCCTGGCTGGGCCGCCGGGTCCGGGACGAGGGAGGGGAGAAGGTTCCCAACCCCATTTCACCCATGGACAAGTGGAAGATACTGGACAACCTCCGCCGCAGCCTTTCCCCCATCTTTACCCTCACCGCCCTTATCCTGGGCATGTGTTCCTCCACCCCCGCCTTCACGGCGGCGGGGACCCTGGCGGTGCTCTCAGCCTGGTCCAACCTCCTTCTCTCCGGAGCGGGCCTGGCCTTTCGGGGCGGGGTGGGAGCCAAGCGCCGCTACCACTCCACCGTGGTGGCCGGCCTGGGCGGTACCCTGCTCCAGACCCTGCTCCAGCTCCTGTTCCTGCCCTACCAGGCCTGGATCTGCCTCTCGGCCATCCTCACCGCCCTGTGGCGGAGCCTGGTGAGCCACCGCAGGCTGCTGGAGTGGGTGACAGCGGCGGACGCGGAGCGAAAGACCGACAGTCTCTGGGCCAATTTCCGCGCCCAGTGGAGCGCGGTGGCGGTGGGGTGCCTCTGTATGGCCCTCGCCGGCTTTCCGGCGGGAAACGCCCTGGGGCTCATCTGGGCGGCCTCGCCCGCCTTTGCCTGGAGCCTGTCCAAGCCCGTCCGGCGGCGCTGGGAGGCCCCCGCCGCCGACCGTCCCTTTCTCCTCCACCAGGCCGGCCTCATCTGGCGCTATTTTGAAGACTGGCTCCGCCCTGAGGACCACTGGCTTCCCCCGGACAACGTCCAGGAAAAGCCCGCCCTGGGCCCCGCCCGCCGCACCTCTCCCACCAACATGGGCATGGCTCTTCTGAGCTGCGTGGCCGCCGCCGACCTGGAGCTCACCGGCCGGAAAAAGGCCGCCGCTCTCATCGGCCGCATCCTCACCTCCATCGAATCCCTGGAGAAGTGGAAGGGCCACCTCTACAACTGGTACGACACCGCCTTGGCCAAGCCTCTTTGGCCCCGGTACGTCTCCACCGTGGACAGCGGCAACCTCCGGGGCTGTCTCTTCGCCCTCAAGGCCGCCCTTCTGGAGTGGGGGGAGGAGGACCTGGCCCGCCGGGCCGGGGCCCTTGCCGGGGCCATGGACCTCTCGGCCCTCTACGACAAGGGTCGCAAACTCTTTTATATCGGCTTTGACGCGGAACAGGGCTCCTTCACCCCCGGCTGGTATGACCTGATGGCCAGCGAGGCCCGGCTCACCAGCTACCTCGCCGTGGCCCTGGGGGAGGTGGAGCCCCGCCACTGGCGGCGGCCGGGCCGGATGCTGGCGGGGGAGAACGACTACTGCGGCATGGTCTCCTGGTCGGGGACCATGTTCGAGTACTTCATGCCCAACCTTCTCCTGCCCAGTGAGGAGGGGAGCCTGATGTACGAGTCCCTGGCCTTCTGCGTCTACGCCCAGAAGCGCCGGGGGGCCAAGGCCGGGGTCCCCTGGGGGATCTCCGAATCGGGCTTTTTTGCCTTCGACCCCGGCATGGCCTACCAGTACAAGGCCCACGGCGTCCAGTCCCTGGGCCTGAAGCGAGGGCTGGACGACGAGCTGGTGGTGGCGCCCTACGCCTCCTTCCTGGCCCTCCTTCTGGCGCCCCGCAGCGCCGCCCGGAACCTCCGCCGTCTCCGGGACCTGGGCCTGGAGGGGACCTACGGCCTGTGCGAGGCCGCCGACTTTACCCCCCAGCGTCTCCACCAGGGGGAGCCCTTCGCCCCGGTCTGGTCCTTCATGGTCCACCACCTGGGCATGAGCCTGCTGGCCATTGACAACGTCCTCCGGGGCGGGATCATGCAGGAGCGCTTCCTTCGGGAGAGTGCCCTGGGGGCCTTCCGGGAGCTGCTCCAGGAGAAGGTCCCGGTGGGGGAGCCCATCCGCCGCATCCAGGGGGAGGTCCAGCCCCAGCGGCAAGGCCCCGCCCGCCGCAGCCAGCTCCGCCGGACAGGGGAGGGCTTCGGCCTGGCCCGCCCCGCCTGTCACCTGCTCACCAACGGCCTGGTCACCGCCCTGTGTACCGATGCCGGGGCGGCAGAGCTCACCGACGACAGGGGAGAGACCCCGGTGCTCACTTGTTTTCGGGAGCGGTACGCCCCGGCGGGAGCCCTCTTTTTCCTTCGGGGGCCCGACGGGGCGCTGAAGAGCCTCACCGCCGCCCCGTTCTATCCGGAGAACTGGAACGGAGCCTGGGGCTTTGACGGCGCCGGAGCGGAGTGGGCCCTAAAGGAAGAGACCTTTACAGCCGCTCTTCGGTTCCATCTGCCCGCGGGAGAGCGGGGGGCCCTCTGGAGCCTGGAACTGCAAGGGCTGCGGGGGTATGAACTGGTGGCATACCTGGAGCCGGTCCTGCTGAAAAAAGCCGACTATCAGGCCCATCCTGCCTACGCCAAGCAGGCCATCCAGAGCACTGAATCCGACAGGGGAATTACCTTTACACGCCGGCCGGGGAGGGAGGAGCGCTCTCCCGCCCTGGCGGTAGCCTGGGACGGCCATCCCTCGGGATGGGATACGTCGCGGGAGACCGCCCTGGGCCGGGGCGGACTGCGCCGCCTGTCCCAAAGCCTGATTGGGCCGTCCCTGGGGACCCAGGGGGCGGTGGTCGATCCCTGTCTGCTGGTCCGCTTCCCGGTGGACCGGGACCGCTTTCGGCTCAGACTGGCCCTGGGCTTTGAGGAAAACGCCCCTCTGGCAGAGCGGACCGCCCAGCGGGCTCTCAGGGCTCCGCAGCAGTCCATCGGCGGGCTGGACGGGCAGCTTCGGGCGCTCCAGATGACCGCCGCAGAGGGGCTGCGGGCCATGGACCTTCTCTCGATCCTGGCATTTCCTGGGAAACGCCAGGGAGAAGTTCCCCAGTCTGCTCTCTGGCCCTACGGCATCTCGGGGGATCATCCCATCGCACTGGCCCATGGAAACCGGCAAGGAGAAGACCTTGACACACAGCCCTTAAAGTTCTATGCCCTTCTGACCCGGTGCGGTTTTCTCTTTGATCTGGTCTTCCTTCTGCGGGATGGCGGAGATTACCGCCGTCCCCAGCGCGCCGCCCTGACCCGCGCCCTCAAGGACCTGGGCCTGGAGCCCTTCCTGGGCAAGAAGGGGGGCATCCACCTGGTGGACGCCTCTCCCGAGACCGCCGCCGTCCTCCGCGCCTGGGCGGCGGCCGAGCTGGACAGCGCAGGCCGTTGGGAGGACCGCCGGGACTTATCCCCCGCCCAGCCGCCTCTTCTGCCCCTTCAGCTCAATGAGGGCCCGCCCCGGTGGTCCTTCCGACCGAAAGGTGAATTTGCTTTACACCTATCCGGCGATCTGCCTGCCGTGGGTTGGAGCCATTACCTGGTGAATCCCCGCTTCGGCTGGCTCACCGACGAGACCGGCTGCGGCCACCTCTGGCGGGAGAACGCCCGGGAGGGCCAGCTCACGCCCTGGAACAACGACCCCCTGGCCATCGGCGGTCCGGAGCGCTTTCTGCTCACCCTGGCGGGGGAGACCCACAGCCTTTTTGCCGATGGAGACGGCCTGCCCACCGTAGTGACCTACGGCTTCGGCTGGGCCCGCTGGGAGCGGACCTGGCCGGCGGGCCCTGTCACCGTCACCGCCTGGGTCCCCTGGGAAGGGGAGCGCCGCCTTCTTTTGATCGAAGGTAAGGGAAAAGGAGAACTCCTTTACAGTATAGACGGCCGGACCGAGACCCGCTTTCCCTTCTCCGGCAGGCTCCTCCTGGTCACCGACCCCCGGGGGACCGGAGCCCTGTCCCCTGAGGACCTGGGGGAGGAGGACGGCCTTGCCCTCACCCAGAGCCGCTGGCGGGAGCTGGTCCAGCCCTTGCGGGTGGAGACCCCCGACCCCGCCCTGGACCACTATCTCAACGGCTGGTGTCTCTATCAGGTCATGGCCTGCCGCCTGCTGGGACGCACCTCCCGGTATCAGAACGGAGGGGCCTACGGCTTCCGGGATCAGCTCCAGGACGTACTGGCCCTGCGCTGGACCTCCCCGGAGCGGACCCGGGAGCACATCCTGCGCTGCTGCGCCCACCAGTTTCCCCAGGGGGATGTCCAGCACTGGTGGCACGAGGTGGGGGAGGAAAGGGCCCGGGGGGTGCGCACCCGTATCTCCGACGACCTGCTCTGGCTGCCCTATGTCCTGGCCCAATATGTGGAGACCTGGGGGGACTACGCCCTCCTGGACGTCCAGGTCCCCTATCTCTCCGGCGCCCCCCTGGAGGACGGAGAGCTCCAGCGCTACTTTTCCGCCGGGACTTCCCCCGAGGGCAATACGGTCTACGGCCATGCCCTCAACGCCATCCGCTGCGCCCTGGAGCGAGGGGTAGGGGACCACGGCCTGATGAAAATGGGCGCCGGGGACTGGAACGACGGCATGGACCGGGTGGGCGTCCGGGGACAGGGGGAGAGCGTGTGGCTGACCTGGTTCACCGCCACCACTCTCACCTGCTTCATTCCCCTGGCCCGACGGGTGGGGGACGCCGAGGCCGCCGGCCTCTGCCGGGACTGGGCCGCCGCCCTGGGTGAGGCCGCCGAAAATGCCTGGGACGGGAAGTGGTATCTCCGGGGCTGGTATGACGACGGCGCCCCCCTGGGCAGCCATACCTGCCAGGAGTGCCGGATCGACTCCATCGCCCAAAGCTGGGCGGCCCTCTCCGGGATGGGTTCCCCAGACCGGGTGCAGGAGGCCCTCCTTGCGGCCCAAAAGCGCCTGGTAGAGACAAAAGACAGCGGGGTAGAGCAGGCCCAATTTCTGGTAAAAGTTCTCTCTCCACCCTTCGACGGAGCCGAGGACCCCGGCTATATCCGGGCCTATCCCCCCGGCGTCCGGGAGAACGGCGGTCAGTACACCCACGCCGCGCTTTGGCTCGCCTTGGCCCTGTTTCGGGCCAAAATGCCGGAAAACGGGTACGAAATTCTCAAAAACCTTCTTCCCGAGACCCACAACCGGACCGTCTACAAGGCTGAGCCCTATGTCCTTCCCGCCGACGTCTGTGCCAATCCCCAGCATTTTGGCCGCGCCGGCTGGACCTGGTACACCGGCGCGGCGGGCTGGTACTTCCAGACCGCCTTCAACGCCTTATTTGGCGCGGAAGTAAGGGAAGGACACCTTACAGTCAGACCGTCCATCCCGGCCGCCTGGCCGGGCTGCTCCCTGGGCTGGAAGGGCCGGGGCTGGACCCTGGATATCCGCATTTCCCGGGGAAAGAAGGCCGGGATGCGCCTGGACGGCCGCCCTGTGCCCTCCGTGCCCCTGGACGACCTGGAGGGGGAGCACATCCTGGAAGTTACCGTCTGCGAATAAAACGGCAAGGGGCTTTCAAAAGTGCGGAGAATGATGTATAATAGCCAATCATGGCGAGGGGAGACCAATTTGGAAGTCTCTGCCAGAGTCAAGGGCTTTGGAGCTGGACATTCCGGGGCATGCGCTCTTCGCCAGGTTACGAAGGAAAGGAAGGTGGCCCCATGGCTCCTGTGACTCGAACACAATTGATGCCGGGCGTCTTTTTGACCTCGGTCCACACCCAGAAATTCAAATCCTCGGTGCTTTCCATGACCTTACTGACCCCCCTGAGGGCGGATACCGCCACGGCCAACGCCATCCTGCCCTACCTCCTCCGGCGGGGCAGCGAGGCCCATCCCGACCTCTCCTCCATCTCGGCGGCCCTGGACCAGCTCTACGGCGGTTCCATCGAGCCCATGGTCCGCAAGAAGGGGGACGCTCAGGCCCTGGGCTTTACCGGGAGCTTCCTGGACGATGCCTACAGCCTGGACGGCACCACCGTTCTGGACCGGGCCGCCGCGCTCATGGGAGAGCTCCTGCTGCGTCCCTATACCCGGGAGGGGGCTTTCTGTCCTGACTACACCCGCCAGGAGAAGGGCAACCTTCTGGACCGCATCCGCGCCGAGGTCAACGACAAGCGGCAGTACGCCGCCAACCGCCTGGTGGAGGAGATGTGCGCCGGGGAGCCCTACGGCGTGAACCGCCTGGGCCGGGAGGAGGACGTGGAGGGCCTGACCCCGGCCTCTCTCTGGGCCCGGTACCAGGAGCTGCTTGCCCACAGCCGGCTGGAGCTCTACTACTGCGGCTCGGCCCAGACCGACCGGGTGTGTTTCGTCTTCCAGAAGGCCCTGACCGGCCTGCCCCGGGAGGGCGGCTACGACCTGCCCGAGACCGTGGTCGTCCCCTCTGCCGCTGAGCCCCGGCGGGTGGCGGAGACCCTGGACGTGGCCCAGGGCAAGCTGACCATGGGTTTCCGCACCGGGGGGATCACGGCGGCCTCGCCGGAGTACCCCGCCCTGATGCTCTGCAACGCCCTCTATGGAGGGACCACCACCTCCAAGCTCTTCCTCAACGTGCGGGAAAAACTGTCCCTGTGCTACTATGCCAGCTCCATGGTCCAGAAGTACAAGGGATTCCTGATGGTCTCCTCCGGAGTGGAGTTTGCCAACCAGAAAAAGGCCGAGGATGAGATCCTGGCCCAGTTGGAGGCCTGCCGCCGGGGAGAATTTGAGCCCTGGGAAGTGGAGGGCGCCCGGCGGAACACCGTCAGCAGCCTGCTGACCATTCTGGACAGCCAGGGCCGTCAGGAGGACTGGTGGCTGGGCCAGGCTGCCGCCGGCCTCACTGAGGGCCCCCAAGAGCTGGCAGAGAGAGTGGAGAGCGTTGCCCTGGACCAGGCCGTGGCCGCCGCCAAAGCCCTGAGCCTGGATACCGTGTACTTTTTGAAGGGAGTGGAGGCGTGATGGACCAGATCAGATACGAACGGGTGGGGGAGACCCTGCACCGCTGCGTGCTCCCCAACGGCCTTTCCATCTACGTGGACAAAAAGCCCGGGTTCCAGAAGAGCTACGCCTTCTTCGCCACCAACTACGGCGGGATGGATATGCGTTTCAAGCTGGACGGAGTGTGGCACGACACCCCCGCCGGGGTGGCCCACTACCTGGAGCACAAGACCTTCGACACCGAGGACGGCAACGCCCTCCAGGACCTGGCGGCCAACGGCGCCAGCCCCAACGCCTTCACCTCCACCTCCATCACCGGCTACTACTTTGAGAGCACCGAGAAATTTGAGGAGAATCTGCGCATCCTCCTGTCCTTTGTCAGCGTGCCCTATTACACCCAGGAGAGTGTGGACAAGGAACAGGGCATCATCGGGCAGGAGATCCGCATGGGGGACGACGAGCCCGAGACCCAGGTCTTTTACGGGATGCTGGAGGGGCTTTACGCCCACAATCCCATCCAGGTGAATATCGCCGGCACGGTGGAGTCCATCTCCCACATCACCGCCGAGACCCTGAACCTCTGCCACCGGGCCTTCTATGAGCCGGCCAATATGGTCCTGTGCGTGGCGGGAGACGTGGACCCGGAGCGGGTGGCGGAGATCGCCCGGGAGGTCCTGCCCCGGGAGGGCCGCGCCCCGGTGGAGCGGGACTACGGCGAGGCCGAGCCCCCCCAGGCGGCCAAGGCCCTCTGGGAGAAGGAGATGGCGGTATCTACCCCCATCTTCCAGTTGGGCTTTAAGGATACGCCCCCTCAGAAGGGCGGGGAGTGGCTGCGCTGGAACCTCACGGGACAGCTGGCCTGCGAGGCGCTGTTGGGCAATTCCAGCCCCCTTTACGCCCGGCTCTATGCCCAGGGGCTGATCAACGAGAGCTTTGGCTATGGCTGCGAGGCCTATCCCGGCGCGGCCTTCCTGTGTGCCGGCGGGGAGAGCCGGGACCCGGAGGCGGTGCGGGAGGCCGTGCTGGCCGAGGGGACGCGCATCGCCCAGGAGGGGCTGGATGAGGCCCTCTTCCAGCGGCTCAAGCGTGCGGCCTACGGCAACGCGGTGCGGGGGCTCAACTCCTTTGAGAACATCTGCGTCAACCAGGCCATGGGCCATTTCCAGAGCTATGAATACCTCTCCTTCCCGGAGGTCTATGACAGCGTGAGCAAGGCCGACGTGGAGGAACTGCTCCGCCGGGCGGTCACCAGAGAGAGGACCACTTTGGCCGTCATCCGGCCCAAGGAGGCGAGGGCATGAGCACCGTCATTTTCCCCGGCCTGGGCTTTACCGTCAACGTCAAGCAGATCGCCTTCCGGGTCTTTGGCTGGCCCATCCACTGGTACGGAATCATCATTGCCGCCGGCTTTCTGCTGGCGGTGTGGTACTGCACCCGGAAGGCCCCCCGGTACGGCATCAGGGAGGACGATATCCTGGATCTGCTCATCTGGGCGGTCCCCCTGTGCATCATCGGGGCCCGGCTCTACTATGTCATCTTCTATCTGGACCTCTACCGCAGGAGCGACGGGAGCCTGGACTTTGCCAAGATGTGCCGCATCTGGGACGGCGGGCTGGCCATCTACGGCGCGGTGATCATGGCCATCCTTGTGGTGGCGGTGTTCTGTAAGCTGAGAAAGATCCCCTTCTACGCCTTTGCCGACATGGGCTCCTTCGGGATGCTCATCGGGCAGCTGGTGGGCCGGTGGGGAAACTTCGTCAACGTGGAGGCCTACGGCGGTCCCACGGATCTGCCCTGGCGCATGGGAATCTACGAGACGGTGGACGGCACCCTCCAGTACATGGAGGTCCACCCCACCTTCCTGTATGAATCCCTGTGGAATCTGGCTGGATTCCTTCTCCTGGCCCTGGTGGTGGCCAAGCGGAGGAAGTTTGAGGGACAGATCTTCTGGAGCTACATGGCCTGGTACGGCCTGGGTCGGGCCTGGATCGAGGGCCTGCGCACCGACAGCCTCTATCTCCCCGGCACCGGCATCCGGGTTTCCCAGCTTCTGGCGGCGGCCCTGTTTGTGGTCGGCGTGGCGGCCCTGGTGATCAAGTCCCGCCGGCCCCATTCCCCGGAGGAGCTTTGGGTCAATCAGGTCAAGGCCCGCTCCGACGCCGCGGCGGCGGCCAGGATTGCCGAGCAGGAGAGCGCTGACGAGACCTTGAAGGGCGCCGATGAGACCGAAAAGACCCCTGTGGAGGTCCCCACGGAGACCTGTGTGGAACAGGAAGAGGAGACCGAGAGGGAGGAGGTCCCACATGATCCTTCTTGACGGAAAGGCCCTGGCGGCCAAGGTGAAGGACCGGGTGGCCCGGGAGGCGGCGGAGCTGCCCAGAAAGCCCGGCCTGGCGGTCATTTTGGTGGGGGAGGACCCGGCCTCCCGCATCTATGTCAACGGCAAGCGCAAGGACTGCGCGGCCTGCGGATTTTACAGCGAAGAATATGCCCTGCCCGCAGCGATCGGCCAGGGGGAAGTGTTGTCCCTGGTGGAGGAGCTCAATGGCCGCCCGGATATTGACGGCATCCTGATCCAGCTGCCGCTGCCGGGGCAGCTCAATGAGGAGCGGCTGCTCTCCGCCATTTCCCCGGAGAAGGATGTGGACGGCTTCCACGCCGTCAACGTGGGCAATCTGCTCCTGGGCCGGCCCGGCTTCCGGCCCTGCACCCCCGCCGGGGTGATGGCGCTGCTGGACGAGTACGGCATCGACCCCGCCGGCAAGCGGGCGGTGGTGGTGGGGCGGTCCAACATCGTGGGCAAACCCATGGCCCTGATGCTCCTGGAGCGCAGCGCCACGGTGACCGTGTGCCACTCCCGGACCCGGGACCTGGCCCAGATATGCGCCCAGGCCGACATCCTGGTCACTGCCGCAGGGCGGCGGGGGCTCATCACCGGCGAGATGGTAAAGCCCGGGGCGGCGGTGGTGGATGTGTCCATCAACCGGGATGAGGCCGGAAAGCTCCACGGGGACTGCGACTTTGAGGCGGCCGCGGCCAGGGCGGCGTATATCACGCCGGTTCCCGGCGGGGTGGGGCCCATGACAAGGGCCATGCTGATGGAAAATACCCTTCTCTCGGCAAAAAGGCGGCAAAATCTTCGCTAAGGGTCTGTTCAAATTTCGGATCTTGTGATAAAATAATCTGTCGTCGGCGGCTGGACAGCAGCCGCGCGGCAGGAACTTATCCCATACATAGGAGTGTGGACAGCATGAAATGTCCCTTTTGCGGTTACATCGACAGCAAGGTCGTGGACTCCCGGCCTGCCGAGGACGGCACCAGCATCCGCCGCCGCCGGGAGTGCCTGGAGTGTCACAAGCGTTTTACCACCTTCGAGATCATGGAGTCTCTGCCCGTGGTGGTCATCAAGAAGGACGGCAGCCGCCAGGCCTTTGACCGCAGCAAGCTCCTCAACGGGATGATCCGGGCCTGTGAGAAGCGGCCGGTGTCCTTTGATACCCTGGAGAAGATCGCCGAGGAGATCGAGCAGTCTCTCCAGAACGAGATGAATCGGGAGGTCCCCTCCAGCCGCATCGGCGAGATGGTCATGGAGCGGCTCAAGGATGTGGACGAGGTGGCCTATGTCCGCTTTGCCTCGGTGTACCGGCAGTTCAAGGATATCAGCACCTTCATGGCCGAGCTGAACAAGCTGCTGGAGGAAAAGTAAATACGGCCCGGCCGGTAGTCCTTAAAGTTGCTTTTGGACGCAAAAAATGGCGCCATCCCGCGGGATGGCGTCATTTTTATAGTTCCTTTTGGGCTCAGCCGTTGACGATCTCGGCGGTGTCCATGGCGATCATGAGCTCCTCGTCGGTGGGGATGAGGAGGACCTTGACCTTGGAGTCGGCGGCGGAGATGACGGCCTCCTTGCCCCGGACGTTGTTGGCGGCCTCGTCCATCTTGACCCCCATGTACTCCAGGCCGGAGGCGGCTGCCATGCGGGTCTTGGCGTCGTTTTCGCCCACGCCGGCGGTGAAGACGATGGCGTCCACCCCGCCCATGGCGGCGGCATAAGCGCCGATGAGCTTCTTTACCCCGTACTGGAAGGCCTCCAGAGCCACCTCTGCCCGGTGATTGCCCTCCTTGGAGGCGCTCTCAATGTCCCGGAAGTCGGAGGAGACCCCGGAGATGCCCAGCACGCCGGACTTCTTGTTGAGCACGTTCAGGCACTCGTCAATGTTCCAGCCGTACTTGTTCATCAGGTACTGGAGGATGCCGGCGTCCAGGTCGCCGGAGCGGGTGCCCATGGGCAGGCCGGCCAGGGGGGTGAAGCCCATGGAGGTGTCCACGCTCTTGCCGTGGTCCACGGCAGCGATGGAGGAGCCGTTGCCCAGGTGGCAGGTGATGATCTTCAGCTCCTCGATGGGCTTGCCCAGCATGGCGGCGGCCCGGGCGGAGACGTAGCGGTGGGAGGTGCCGTGGAAGCCGTAGCGGCGGACCTTGTCCTTCTCGTAGTACTCATAGGGAAGGGCGTAGAGATAGGCCTTCTCGGGCATGGTCTGGTGGAAGGCGGTGTCGAACACGGCCACCATGGGCACGCCGGGCATCACCTTCTGGCAGGCCCGGATACCGGTGAGGTTGGCGGGGTTATGGAGGGGGGCCAGGGGGATGCAGTCCTCGATGGCCTTCATCACATCGTCGGTGATGAGCACCGACTTGTTGAACGCCTCGCCGCCATGGACCACCCGGTGGCCGACGGCGTCGATCTCCTTGACGTCGCCGATGACCCCGTGCTCGGGGGAGACCAGGGCGTCCAGCACAGACTGGATGGCCTCGGCATGGGTGGGCATGGGGATCTCGAACTCCTTCTTCAGGTCCTTGGCGGGGACCTTGTGGGTCAGACGGCCGTCAATGCCGATGCGCTCGCAAAGGCCCTTGGCAAAGACCTCCTGGGTGCTGGGGTCCATGAGCTGGTACTTCAGGGAGGAACTGCCGGCGTTGATGACGAGGACTTTCATGGATGGACTCTCTCCTTCAAAACAAAAATTTTAGAATACTTGTCATATGCCCTCAAATGTGTTAAATTCTTCACAGTGAGGACAAAGGCTATCGCAATTATTGTATAACTTTTTCCTCCAAAGGACAACTGTTTTTTGCATATTTTTGAGAAGATTTGGGGGAAGAGCCATGGGCGCGGTGGGCATCGTCGCCGAGTACAATCCGTTTCATACCGGCCACGCCTGGCATATCGCCGAGACCCGGCGGCTTTTGGGGAAGGACCGGCCTGTGGTCTGTGTCATGTCGGGGAGCTGGGTCCAGCGGGGGGAGTGCGCCCTGACGGACAAGTGGACCCGGGCCGCGCTGGCCCTGAGGGGCGGGGCCGACCTGGTGCTGGAGCTGCCCCTGCCCTGGGCGGTCTCCTCGGCGGAGGGCTTTGCCCATGGAGCGGTCTCCCTCCTCAAGGCCGCGGGAGTAGTTGACACCCTTTCCTTCGGGAGTGAAAGCGGGCAGCTTGAGGCGCTTTCGCAGGTGGCGGGGGGCTTGGAGGGGGAGCCCTATCAAAAGGCTCTCCGGGAAGAGCTTGACAAGGGATATTCCTTTGCAGACGCCCGACAGAGGGCCGCTCTTAAAACGGTGGGAAAGCAGGCGGAGTGCCTGCGGGGGGCCAACGACAACCTGGCGGTGGAATACCTCCGGGCGGCGGGGGATGACCTGAACGCGGTGGCAGTACTCCGGAAAGGTGTTTCCCATGACAGCCATACTCCCACTGAGGGATTTGCCTCGGCATCTCTGGTGCGGGAGCTGGCCCACTCCGGCAAGTGGGCGGGGGTGGAAAAGTGGACCCCCGCCGGGACCGCCGAGGTCCTGCAGCAGGCGGGGATCGCCGATATGAAATATGTGGAGCGGGCCATCCTGTCCCGGCTGCGGGCCATGACCGAGGCCGACTTTGCCGCGCTGCCCGACGGCGGAGTGGGGGAGGGCCTGCCGGATCGGCTGGTACGCGCCGCAAAGAATGCCTCTGCGCTGGAGGAGTTCTACGCCCTGGCCAAGACCAGGCGGTATGCCCACGCCCGCATCCGCCGGCTGGCCCTGTGGGCCTTCCTGGGGCTCACCGCCGCCAATCGCCCCCAGGCTCCGGCATATCTGCGGGTGCTGGGGATGAACGGCCGGGGGCAGGCCCTTCTGCGGGAGATGAAAACGCGGGCGGCGCTGCCCATCCTCACCAAGAGCGCCCATGTGAAAAAGCTGGGGCCGGAGGCCCGGCAGCTCTTTGCCATGGAGTGTAAGGCGACAGACCTTTACGGGCTCTGCTTCCCGGAGGTGAAGCCGGGAGGGCTGGACCTGACCACCTCGCCGGTGGTTTTCAACTGAACAAAAACGGGGCCCCGGTCGTTTGACCGGGGCCGTTTCCTATTTTATCCGCCTGCCACAGCTTCGGCCACTCGGATGCCGTCCACCGCCGCCGAGGTGATGCCCCCGGCATAGCCCGCACCTTCGCCGCAAGGGTAGAGCCCCCGAAGGGCGGACTGGAAGCCCTCATCCCGGAGGATGCGCACCGGAGAGGAGGAGCGGGTCTCCACGCCCGTGAGAAGGGCGCCGCCGTCGGCAAAGCCGTGGAGCTTGCGGTCAAAGAGGGGGAGGGCGCCCCGGAGGGTCTCCGTCACATAGGTTGGCAGACAGTCCTCCAGGCTGGCGGGGGTCACGCCGGGACGGTAGGTGGGCCTCACCCCTGTCAGGGCGGTGGAGGCCCGGCCGGCCAGGAAATCGCCTACCGTCTGAGCCGGAGCGTGGAAGGAAGAGCCGCCCAGGTCCCAGGCGGCGCGCTCCCACTTCTCCTGAAAGGCCACGCCGTCCAGGACGCCGGGGCCGAAGTCGGCGGGGGAGACCCCCACCAGGAAGCCGCCGTTGATGTTCCCGCCGCCCCGGGCCCGGAGGCTCATGCCGTTGGTCACCACCTGGCCGTAACCGCTTGCTGCCGCCACCACCTGCCCGCCGGGGCAGACACAGAAGGTGAAGGCGCTGCGGCCGTTGGAGAGGTGGCAGGAGAGCTTGTAGTCCGCCGGGGGGAGCTTTTCCCAGGCGGGGCCGTACTGGGCTTGGGAGATGAGGGCCTGGGGGTGCTCGATGCGGCAGCCGATGGCGAAGCTCTTGGCCTCCATGGGGACACCGGAGCCTGCAAGCATCCGGAAGGTGTCCCGGGCCGAGTGGCCGGGGGCCAGGATAAGGGCGTCACAGGGCAGTTCATAGGGGCCGGTCTCGGTCATCACTGTGATGCCGGTGAGCCGACCATCCTGGCTGTGGAGCCCGGCAAGCTGGTGCTCAAAGCGCACGTCGCAGCCCAGGGCGATGAGCTCCTGCCGGATGGACTTCACCACCCCCCGCAGCAGGTCGGTGCCCACATGGGGCTTCTGCTGCCAGAGGATGTCCTCCGGTGCGCCGTGGCGGACGAATTCCTCCAGCACGGCGGTGATGCGCCTATCGTGGGTGCCGGTGTTGAGCTTGCCATCGGAGAAGGTCCCCGCGCCCCCCTCGCCGAACTGGACGTTGGAGGTGTTGGACAGTTGACCTGTTTTCCAGAAGTGTTCCACATCCCCGGCGCGCTCGTCCACGTCCCGGCCCCGCTCCAGGACAATGGAGGGGATGCCGCTGCGGGCGAGAAACAGGGCGGCAAAGAGCCCCGCCGGGCCCATGCCCACCACCACCGGGGGCAGGGAGGAGCGCCGGCACACTGCCGGGAAGGCATAGGCTTCGTGGGTGTAAAGGCTCACAGAGGGGTCATGCCGCCGGGAGAGAAGGGCCTTTTCGTCCTCCACCTCCACTCCCAGGGTGCAGATATAGCGCACCTGGTCCTTTTTCCGGGCGTCCACGCTCTGCTTCAGCAGCCGTACCGCCCCCAGGGAGGCGGGATCGAGCCCCAGGACCTTGGCGGCCTTGCGCCGCAGCTCGCCGGAGCCGTACTCCAGGGGGAGGGATAGATTTTGTATTTTCAGCATAGAGATCACCCAGAATAGTTTATCACAAAACCCCATGGTGCGCAACGACCGGCAGAATATGAAGGAAAATGAATTCTGATCTCAATTCGTTGTTTTTTGCAGATTCGGTGATATAATTGGCCCAAGACAGGCAAAGACAATTTTCGACAGCAGAAGATAGATTTTACAAAATTATGAATAGAAATGGAGTGTATTACGTATGGGAGTTATGGACAAGGCAAAGCGGGCCGCCATGGCCGCTGCCGTCAATCAGGCCCTGGAGTACCTTTCCAAGGACCCGGAGCAGAACATCCCCAAGGTCATGGACCTGGTAGACAAGTTCTCTCCCGAGGGTTGGTATGAGGGCCAGCGGGGGGCTATCCGCGACGCCATCGCCAACAAGGACAACTGGTATCAGCTCATCATGCGGGTCTATGACCTGGACCCCGGCGTGCGGGACGTCTTTTTCCGCAACTTCATCGTCAATGCCAGTCTCAACGGTTCCGCTATCCAGGACGACATCTCCGCCAAGGAGAACTGCAACGTGCCCTGGGCCATTCTCCTGGACCCCACCTCGGCCTGCAACCTCCACTGCACCGGCTGCTGGGCCGCCGAGTACGGCAACAAGCTCAACCTCACCCTGGAGGACATCGACTCCATCATCACCCAAGGCAAGAAGCTGGGCACCTACATGTACATCTACACCGGCGGCGAGCCTCTGGTGCGCAAGGCCGACCTGATGAAGCTGTGTGAGATGCACCCCGACTGCGAGTTCCTCTCCTTTACCAACGCCACCCTCATTGACGAGGCCTTCTGCCAGGAGCTGCTCCGGGTGAAGAACTTCGTCCCGGCCATCTCGCTGGAGGGCTTTGAAGAGGCCAACGATTCCCGGAGAGGGGATGGGGTCTATCAGAAGGTCACCCACGCCATGGAGCTGCTCAAGGCCCACAAGCTGCCCTTCGGCATCTCGGCCTGCTACACCAGCGTCAACTGCGGCGACATCAGCAGCGAGGAGTTTTACGACAAGATCATCGACCTGGGGGCCCTGTTCATCTGGTTCTTCCACTACATGCCTGTGGGCAACGACGCCGTCCCCGAGCTTATGTGCTCCCCCGAGCAGCGGGAGATGATGTATCACCGCATCCGGGAGTACCGCAAGAGCAAGGCCATCTTTGCCATGGACTTCCAGAACGACGCCGAGTACGTGGGCGGATGCATCGCCGGCGGCCGGCGGTATCTGCACATCAACGCCAACGGCGACGTGGATCCCTGTGTGTTCATCCACTTCTCCAACTGCAACATCCACGACTGCACCCTTCTGGAGGCCCTGAAGAGCCCGCTGTTCATGGCCTATCACGACAACCAGCCCTTCAACGACAACATGCTCCGGCCCTGCCCCATGCTGGAGAATCCCGGAAAGATCACCGAGCTGGTCCACGCCACCGGCGCCCACTCCACCGATCTCCAGTCCCCCGAGACCCCGGAACACCTGTGCGCCAAGTGCGAGCGGTATGCCCAGTGCTGGACCCCCACGGCGGAAAAGCTGTGGAGCGAGACCGTGGAGGAGAAGGAGAAGGCCGCGGCAAAATAACAAGGCCGAAGAGGCCCCTCAACACGCGCAAAAAGTCCCCGGTGGAAGACCCACCGGGGACTTTTTATAGGGGGTAGAGACGGCATATTTTGCTCTATTTTTCCAGGTAGAGCCTGGTCTCGCCGTACTGGATATAGTCCACCTGGTCCAGGTCCAGGGGCTCGTCGAAGACGCAGAAGGCAGAGATCCGGTCCCCGCTGACCGTGCCATTGGGCGGGGGGAGAAGGCTGTCGGCAGTGGCCGCTCCGCCGGGAGGGGGAAGGGTCTTGCCCACGGAGGCCAGGTACTCATCTACCATCCTATCGTCCGTGTCGTTGTCCAGGAAGACCGAGCCGTCCTTCATAACCACCTTCAAGGCTGAGCCCACGCCTACCCAGGGGTTGGCAGGCAGGTCGGTGGAGATGGTGTAGGCAAGGCTGAGAGGGGAGAGGGTCAGCGCTTCCAGGGTATCGGTATAGGTCTCTCCCTGAGCGGTCCAGGTCAGCCGGGCTCCGCTGCAGTCCAAAGTCTCCAGCCGGCTCTGGAAGTGCAGGCCAATGTCAAAGGTGAACTCGCCGGTAAAGACGGGGGTATACTCCTTATCCGCCGACTGGATCCACAGACCATGGATGGTCAGGAGCTTGGACACCCCGTCGTTGAAGTCCATGCCATCGCACTGGGCTGTCCAGCGCAGGACCAGGTCCTTCACGTTGTCGGTGGGGTCGGCGTCAGGCAGGACCTGGGTGGAGAGGTTCCAGCCGAAACTATCATAGGCATCCTCTGCGCAGGTGAGGGACAGGGCGTTTTCCGCTCCCTCTCCGGAGACCTGATAGCAGGCTCCCTCCGGGTCCAGGTCGGGCAGCACCGTCCCCTCCGGGGCCTCCACCCGCAGGCGGAGGTAATAGACGTTCTCGTCGGCCAGGGCGGCCACAGGGGTAATGGTGGCGCCGCCGCTGGTGACGGCGGCGGGAAGGGAGCCCTCCTCTTCGGCGGTCAGGCCAAGTTGGTCGATGATCTGGATCTGCCCCTGAGAAAGCGCATCCTCCTTGGGGGTGAAGTAGTTGGCAAACAGGTCGCCGGCGCCCAGTATATGGCCTGCGGCCAGGGCGGAACCGCACAGGGCGGCTGCGACGGCGGCCACTGCCAGGGCCCGCAGGGGGAAGCGGCGGGTGGTCTTGCTCTCTTGCTCCAATTTGTTCATAGTCAACTCCTTGATCCGGGACAGGGAGAGGGGAGTATCCTCCGCCAGGTCCTCGGGGACATAGCTGTCCAGCAGGTCAGAGATCCTATGCTTCATAGACGAAACCCTCCCTTGTCAAAAATGTTTTCAGCTTTTCCCGCCCCCGGTAGAGCCGGGTGCGGACGGTGGCCTCTTTCAGGCCCAGGTCGGCGGCGATGCGCCCCACGCTCTGAAAGAGGAAGTAGTGCCGCAGGAAGATCTCCCGGTCCTGACCGGGAAGGGAATCCACGGCCTCCCGGACCAGCTTGTCGGACTCTTCCTGTTCCAGAAGAAGAGTAAAGCTGTCCGGCTGGGGAAGCTCCAGGACGTCGTCCTCCAAGGGGAGGGCAGGCGAGAGTTCCCGCAGCTTGTTCCTGGCCTTGTTCCGGGCCACCGCTCCCAGCCAGGCCTTTGCTTTTCCGGGCTGCAGGTCGCCGGACTGGTCCCAGGCGGCCAGGAACACGTCGGAGACCACCTCCTCGGCGTCCTCCGGGGACATAACGCCCTTGAGGATGGCCCAGACCACAGCAGCAACATAGGAGCCGTATCGGTCTATCAGAGCCGCCAGGGCCGCCGGGTCCCTTTGAATCAGGCGGCGCAGCAGCTTGCGCTCCTCCGTACCCACCACCTCCGGTCTGTCGATTTGAAAGCGCCTTCACCTATCATATCACGCTTCGGCGCTTCGCCGTTTCATCTTTTTTGCAAGTTCTCCAATTTTCTCTTGCACTTTAAAAGGGTGAAGTGTATAATAAGGAAAATTCCGTGGGGCGCCGGCGGCGGCCTGTGCGGGATGGACATTTTGAGACCCGGCGGGGGAGCACCCCGCCCCAGACAAAGGAGTTTGGTCTAAATGGCATTGAAAAACCAATATCTGAAGCGTGTTTACGATGAGCTCTCCCGGAAGAGCGCCCATGAGCCTGAGTTCCTTCAGGCCGTCCTGGAGGTCCTGGAGTCCCTGGAGCCGGTGGTGGAGCAGCGCCCTGAGCTGGAGGCCAACGGCATCATCGAGCGGCTGGTGGAGCCCGAGCGCATCGTGATGTTCCGGGTGCCTTGGGTGGACGACGCCGGCAAGGTCCAGGTCAACCGGGGCTACCGCATCCAGTTCAACTCGGCCATCGGGCCTTACAAGGGAGGTCTGCGGCTCCATCCCAGCGTGAATCTGTCCATCCTGAAGTTCCTGGGCTTTGAGCAGGTCTTCAAGAACAGTCTGACCACCCTGCCCATGGGCGGCGCCAAGGGCGGCAGCGACTTTGACCCCAAGGGCAAGTCTGACGCCGAGGTCATGCGGTTCTGCCAGTCCTTTATGACCGAGCTCTACCGCCACATCGGCCCCGACTGCGATGTTCCCGCCGGGGATATCGGCGTGGGCGGCCGGGAGATCGGTTATCTCTTCGGCCAGTACAAGCGCATCCGCAATGAGTGGAGCGGTGTGCTTACCGGCAAGGGCCTTTCCTTCGGCGGCTCTTTGGCCCGGACCGAGGCCACCGGTTACGGTCTGTGCTATTTCACCGACGAGATGCTCAAGGCGGCCGGAAAGTCCTTTGCCGGCGCCAAGGTGGTCATCTCAGGCAGCGGCAATGTGGCCATCTACGCCAATCAGAAGGCCACGGCCCTGGGGGCCAAGGTCATCGCCATGTCCGACTCCAACGGCTATATCGTGGACGAGAAGGGCATCGACTTCAAGGTCATCCAGGAGATCAAGGAGGTCAAGCGGGCCCGGATCAAGACCTACCTGGACTATGTCTCCACCGCGAAATATGTGGAGGGCTGCAAGGGCATCTGGACCGTCCCCTGTGATGTGGCGTTGCCCTGTGCCACCCAGAATGAGCTGGACGAGGCGGGGGCCAAGGCCCTTATCGCCAACGGCTGCTTTGCCGTGGCCGAGGGCGCCAATATGCCCTCCACTCCCGAGGCCGTGGCGGCCTTCCAGGCGGCGGGGGTCCTCTTTGCTCCCGCCAAGGCGGCCAATGCCGGCGGCGTGGCTACCTCCGGCCTGGAGATGAGCCAGAACCACCTCCACCTGAGCTGGACCTTTGACGAGGTGGATGAGAAACTCCACGGCATCATGGTCAGCATCTACAACGCCGCCTCCGCCGCTGCCGAGAAGTACGGCATGAAGGGCAACCTGGTGGCGGGCGCCAACATCGCCGGATTCCTGAAGGTGGCTGATGCCATGCTGGCTCAGGGGATCGTGTGATACCGTCCTTGCTTATCAAAAAACATCCGCCTCTTGGAAATCCTTCCAGGAGGCGGATGTTTTGTGCTTTTTCTATTGGGCTTCCGTCGGGCTCATATGGAGCCATTTTTCCAGCCGATCCCGGGGCAAAAGCCAGTTGACGGCCAGGGAGATGAGCACGCCAACGCCTGTGTCGATCATTCGGTCGATGGCGTAATCAAAGTGATGCGGAGGGGTATTGAAGAGGATGATGCACAGCACCACACCCCCTGGCTGGACCCCGCCCGGCCAGTGAAAGAGTACGCACAACACCACCAGGAGCACCACACCCACGGCAATCAGAGGCAGGCGGAGCCAATAGCTGCCCTCGGGGAAAAGGGCGTGCTCCAGGGCGTAGAGGGCCAGGCCGATGAAGCCGCCGATGATGGTGCCGAAGAAGCGGTTTCCTCCGTTGAGACGAGATTCCCCCATGTCGCTGCCCATGCCGAAGATGGCGCCGATGCAGGCAAAGGTGGGGTTGCGGCTGGGCAGGAAGGCATAAAGCAGGGCGGTCAGCAGACAGGAAAAGGCGGTCTTGAGACTCCGCAGTCCCAGGCCGGGAATGGGAGCGTGGATGGGGCGATGCTCATCTCGCATGAAAATTCCTCATTTCGTTCTAAAAACCAGTGGGGGAGAGGCAAACTGCTTTTTACCAGTATATCACAGGTCCTTACAGGTGAAAAGGAAAATTTTCCGTTCCGCGTGCTTGCCTTGCGGGACTTGACATTCCAGCCAAATGCCGCTATAATACATCTTGCCTTTTTATGGGGCTTGTTTTCTGATCGAATATCCGGGTGTAGCGCAGTTGGTAGCGCGCATGGTTCGGGACCATGAGGCCGTGGGTTCAAATCCCGCCACTCGGACCATAAGGAAAAATCCCCTGAACCATTGCGGTTCAGGGGATTTTTCCTTGCGCTGCAAGGGTTGCAACGCTTCGTGTTTCGGTACGTCATTTTTCTAAGGGCTTTTTCTCGACAGTTTGAGCAGGCTGTGATATACTGTTTAAAAAAGTTTGAGTCATATGAAACGGGGGCGAGATGATGGCATTACAGGATTTTATAATCGAACTGATCGAGGGATTATTGGACTGTGAGGACTTGAAACTGGATGACAAGGATGTGCGGTTTTACGAGAAGGGGACAACCGCGGCGGATGATGAATGCTTGGACGACCATATCAAATGGAAAAATGCGAGACATTATAATACGGATTCCAATATCATACGTAACAGTCTCCTGATTGTTCAATTGCCCGTGAGCGGCAGTGTCGAGTATCTCAGTCTTTCTGTGGGAGATCTATATAGAAATTACCGGAGAAACGGCCTCCAGCCTGTACTGGCAGAGGTTACGGCGACGTTGAAGCAGCTGCGGGACAGTGCGTATGGGAGAGCTGAGCTACTCAAAAAGTTCCATGATCTGGATGCGATCCGGGAGCGGTTGATCCTCCGGCCACTGAACTATGACAACAATGATACGGTCCTAAGCAAGGGCATCTATCGCAGGATCGGGGACATAGCACTGGTCCTGTATATCAGCTTAGGAACTTCTGAAAATGAAACATCAAAAGACGTTTTGAGTACGATGGTCTCCAGAGAATTATTCCAGATCTGGGACGTCGGTGAGGCGGAGATCCTGGACCAGGCGCTGGAGAATACGATGCGTTTGCAGGCACCTGTTTTGTGTCAGCTGACAAGTGCGACCCGTTTTCAGTTGAAACGTTATAAAATTCTAGAAGAAGATGTAAAATTAGACTTTCACAGTTCGCTTGCGCCGACACTCACAACCACGCAGGAGGTAAATGGTGCGATTGCCGCATTTTATCCGGAAGCACAGGAGCGGCTCTACCAAATGATCGGCGGGGACTTTTATCTGGTATTTACGAGCATTTATGATGTTCATATCCACCCAACAGATGGTTTTATAACCGTGAGAAAGATGCAGGAGCTCCTGAATGAAACAAATCGGAAAATGAACAAAAGAGAGGAAGTCCTTTCCCGGCAAATATATCGGTATCATGGGATCAAAAAGGAACTGGAAGCAGTTTCGCCTGATTTGTAATAAATCGGCTCAAAAAACGAGGCGAGGGAGTCAGAACCTACGATATAGATCTCTGCAGCTCGGCGTCACCTATGGACAAATCACGATCCGCAATCAAAGAACGCGTTGGGGCGGCTGCAGCGCCAAAGGCAACCTGACCTTCAACTGCCTCCTGGCCGAAGCAGCATGTGTCCATTATCCCTGGCTATTTTTTGAGAGCTCCTTTAACGCATTACGGCAACCAGGAAAGCCTTGTACCGCGACAGGTACAGGGCTTTTCCCTTTTGTAGGACAGCCGGATCCTTTTCAGGTAATACTCACGGCAAAAAAGCCAGCGGTCCTCATTTTGTTCTAACTCGTCCTGACGAAGGATTCGCTTGGCCTCGGGGACCGGCGGAAAGGAACGGAAACTGGATGCTGCTTTTTGGAAAAAGCTGGAAGAAATGAGGAAATCAAGAGTGGAGAAGAAGAGGAGGATAACCGGGCGGTATCCGCTGTGATCCAAGGCTGCACAGCTTTCCACCCAATGCTCAATGTTTGATCTTTACCGCAAATAGGAGGCCCATCAGAAGGACCAGGGCTGAAATCCCTACCAGTGCCAGTGCGGAGGAGGAGATCGCGGGCTCGTTCTCGGAAGCGACAGGGTTTTCTTCATTCCCCATCATCTGAAAACGGCCACCGGTTGGCCTGTCCGCGCCGTCCGCCGCATGATCATGGAATTGTCCGACCATAGCAGAGAAGTCTTCGTCTGTCGGCGCACCCTCCGGGACTTGACGCTCGGGTGATCCGCCGCGGGGCGCTTGCTGTTCCTGGCCCCAGTCATCGGGTAGCTGTTCATCGGAGTCTTGACGGATACCTCCCCGATCAGGCAGCTGACTGTCGATGCTTTGGCTGTCATCCTCCTGAACGGACGCCTGTCCGTCAGAGCTCTCCGAGCCTTCACTCAGGCTGGGCGCAGCAGAGGAGTCCCGGTCCGAATTTTCCTGTTTGACGTACTGCTCCTGCCCCCTCGCAGGCATTTCCGGCTGGCCGATCTGCCCTGTGGACATGCCATCTTCTTGACTCCAGTCCATGTTGCCTCGATTGCCCCGGCCACCGCCGGACATCTTGTTGCCTCCAAACATACCGGCAGCGCCAAAACCGCCGGCAGAGGAATTGTCGGCAAGCACTTGGGTGATGTTATCACCTTCAGTGACGGTGTAGGTTTCTCCCAGCACCAGCTCAGGCGTGCTGAGCAGAACAGAGGAGAAGGCACAGGGTATGGTCTCGGAAAGGAGCACCGTACCGTCGGCGTCGGTCAGGGTGACCGCTGTCCCCGCCGATGCGGAGGCGGCACACATAAGGAAGGCCTGCTCCGATGCGGAGTCAAAGCCTTCGGCCATGGTGCTGCTACCGCAGGCGATGACAGTGCCGCCGCTGATGGTACATGTCCCGCCATTTTCGCTGCCGTAGTCGATGGCGCAGCTGCCTCCACTGTTGGAAACGCTGATGAACAGCCGTCCGCCGGTGATCTCAATACTGCCGTTGGAGTCCAGGCCATCGGCGTCCCGACCGTCGGTGTTGATGATAGTGATATCGCCGCCATGGATGACAATGGCGGGTTCACCCCCCTGACCGCCGGCGTTGATGCCGTCATCGGTGGGAGCAATGTCGATGGTCCCGCCGTCGATGGTAATGGTGATGGCCTCCAGACCCTCGTAGCAGGAGGGGATGGAGAGAACGCCCGAAGCAATATAGATATAACCGGTGTTCTCATCATTGGAGACCGTCACACCGTCGTCTCCGGCGCAGATGGTCACATTGGCTCCGGTAAAGCGGGCACTGTCGTTGGCGTGGATACCATCCTCCGGGGCAGTGATGGCAAGGGTGCCCCCGGTGATGGCAAGATCATCGTTGCAGACGATACCGTGCTGGTACCGGGCAGTCACGGTCAGATTACCGTTTCCGTTGATGGTCAGGTCGTCTCTGGAGTAGATGGCGCCGTCTACTCCGGCAGCCGTAGCGGCTTCGCTGTAAGATTCGCCGGCGGAGATCGTGTTTTCGCTCCCTTCGGCCAGGGTGAGAAAGACCTTTGCCGCCTGTTCGACCCGCAGTGCAGCGTCATCCTCACAGTGGAGAGAGACTCCGTCCAGCAGCAGCCAGATCTTGTCATCCCCATCGGCATCTATGATGACGCTGCCGTCTGTCAGCTCCCCGGAGAGGATATACTTACCGGCATAGAGGATATGGACGTCCCCATCGGTGATGTAAGCGCCGTTGCCCCGGACGGTGCCGTCCTCTCCAGCAAGGGTGATCCGGGTAGCACCGGCGGTGTCCCAGTCGGCGGTCAGGTCGTTCTGCGTAAACCAATCGTCCCCGGCATCGCCGTCTGTGACGGCTGCGATCCCCAGGGCAGTCCCGTTTATAAACAGAAAAGTCAGAACAATGGAGAAGAGGGCGGCAGCAAGGCAGATCTTATCAATGTGTTTGCTGGTTGACATAGCGGCCTCCTCATCCCATGTAATCGCCGTTGTAGCTTACCAGCACCGCGCTTTCCACCCCGTGGGTCTCGGACAAGGTGTTGACAAAATCGGTGTTGTCGTCCTTCAGGCGGATCTCAAAAGTGACTTCCACGCTGCCGACCCGGGCCGATTTACTCTTGACTACGCACCGCTGGGTCACAGTCTCCAGATATTCCCGGACCGCAGCCTCACTGTCATGCCCGCTGCATTGCAGGACCAGAATGTAAGGGTCGCAGTGGGATCTGCGATTGACGAAGACGAGCAGGATCACCCCGATGACCACGCTGCCGATAACTGCCAGGGGAATGAGCCCGGCCGCCAATACGATACCTACGGCGATGGACCAGAAAAGGAAGGCAATGTCCAGCGGTTCCTTGATGGCAGTGCGGAAGCGGACAATGGACAGGGCACCCACCATACCAAGGGAGAGTACGATGTTGGAGGTCACGGCCAGGATCACCAAGGTGGTGATCATGGTCAGGGCGATGAGGGTGACCCCAAAACTGGAGGAGTACATGACCCCCTGATAGGTCTTTTTGTATACCAGGAAGATGAACGATCCCAGGCCAAAGGCCAGGGTCAGGGCCAGCACCATGTCCAGAATGCTGATGGCAGTCACATTCTCCAGAAAGCTGGACTTGAAAATGTCGTTGAAGGTCAGCATGTTGTTTTTCTCCTTTCGATATCAGCCGTAGATCCGACTTTGGGCATATTTGGAAAAGGCAGAGACGCGCCGTCCGGGAAGCCGGACAGCGTCCCGGATGATGTCCGGCAGAAAGTTGTCCCATTTGACCTCTAAGATCATGGGGGCGTCCCCGGCAGGGATGGTGATACAGTCGGGGTCCAGAAAATCGGTGGAATAGAGCCCGGTGCGGATATCGTAGTCCAAAGTGACCCGGACATTGCCGGGAGCGAACACGAAGGGTTCCCGTGTGTAATCCACAATGGTTCTGGGCCGCAGCCCCTGGACCCGCATTTTCGCATACAGCTCACGGACCAGACCATGCTCATGGGTCTCCATCCAATGCAGATCACCGTCCACGATGCACTGGGCCTGCCGCGCTGTCAGCGCGGCGCTTTGCTTATTTCCCAAACCACCCAGCTTACTCTTCTTTTCCAAATGGATCATGGAAGTGTCCCGGTTATAGTAGCGGATGCGAAATTTTTCTCTTCGGTCCACTCCATCCAGTTTTTCCCGCAGGGCCTTGTCTGTGGGGGTGTCGAAGTAAAGGCTTCGGATCACGTACCTTCCATCCACAGCGTGTGGATCGGGTGCCATGATCGCCCGCAGCCGCTGACGCAGAAGCATCAGGTCAGAATAGTTGACCTCATGCTTCCACTCGTGCCGATAGTCCATAGGCATTTCTCTCCTTCTTCGCTTTTAGAATCAAATATCGCCTTGGAAAACATGGCCCATTATACGGCAAAAAGCTAAAGTGAAGCTGAAAAAATGTATGAACATTCTGCAACATTTTGAGCCGAAAAAACATTCCTTCAGCTTAATTTCAGCTTTATTTCAGCACATAATAGGCCAAAAGGTCCGCCGCGGAGAGAACGGCTGTGAGGGTTCGCCGGAAACATACTCACCACGCATATCGATTCCCCGGATGTCGTCTCCTGTGCTTTCGCAAAACGATGCAGTATGTTCCGGGAGAGAATGACAACCTTGAATTCTGGTGTTCACTCGTTTATAATAGTCGCAAAGATGCCAAATTGCGGCTCAGATTTGGGAAGGGGAGAGGAATATGATCTTGGCTGCCGACATTGGAAATTCGGTGACCACGGTAGCACTGTTTGATGAGGAGGGCAGACTTGCGATGCGAGCCTGCGTCTCCACCGACGCCCATGCCACCCAGGACCAGTTTGCCGTTACCCTCTTCTCGGTCTTTCAGCTCTATCATGTGGACCCCCGGCAGATCACGGGGGGGATCCTGGCCAGCGTGGTCCCGCCGGTGACCGCCTCTCTGGCGGGGGCGGTGGAACGGCTCATCGGCCGCGCGCCTCTCATCGTAGGGGCGGGTCTCAGGACCGGGCTCAATATCAAGGCCGACCTCCACACCCAGTTGGGCGCCGATATCGTGGCCTACTGCGTGGCGGCGGTGGACAAGTACCCCTCCCCGGTGATCGTGGTGGACTTCGGCACTGCCGTTACCTTCTCGGCCCTGAAGGGCAACGTGTATGAGGGCTGCGTCATCGCTCCCGGCGTCCGGGTCGGGCTGGAGGCTCTGTCCCGCCGGGCTGCCGAGCTGCCCCACATCTCCCTGGCGAAGCCCGCGGTCGACATCCTGGGCCACAATACCGAGGACGCCATGCGCGCGGGAGTGGTATATGGAAACGCCGGCCTGGTGGAGGGCGTGCTGCTCCGGATGGAGGAGGCCATCGGCCCCGCCGCCGCAGTGGTGGCCACCGGGGCGGTGATGGACGATGTGCTGCCTTACTGCCGCAGGGACCTGATCCGGGACCCGGACCTGCTGCTGGATGGCCTCTATCTCCTCTATCAAAAAAATACCCAGGGAAAACATCGGGACAAACCGTGAAAAATCCCGTGGAAGCCTTGCATTTTGCCCCGGCGCTTACTATAATGTGACTGGTCTTTAACGCTATTTGAGGGGGATCATAGATGAAAGAACTCTCCAGGATCGCGATGGATGTCCAGGCTTCCTCCACCATGGCCATCGACGCGCTCTACAAGCAGATGAAAGCCGAGGGCCGCGATGTGCTGGGCTTTGCCGCCGGCGAACCTGACTTTCCCACGCCCCGGCATATCAAGGACGCCGGCATCCAGGCCATCGAGACCAACTATACCAAGTACACCGCGGCCTCGGGCGCTCCGGAGCTCAAGCAGGCCATCTGCCGCCGGATGAAGGCCGACTGGGGGCTGGACTACCAG
This sequence comes from uncultured Oscillospiraceae bacterium, assembly GCA_947629795.1. Classification (GTDB taxonomy): domain Bacteria; phylum Bacillota; class Clostridia; order Oscillospirales; family Oscillospiraceae; genus Vermiculatibacterium. Next base: position 6,116 of record CANRFC010000026.1, on the reverse strand, counting down.
CCGGGTCAGACGGTGGTCTCCAGCGGTGCCAAGCACATGGTCTACCTGGCTCTCCGGGCCATCGTAAACCCCGGCGACGAGGTCATCCTGCCCACTCCCGCGTGGGTGAGCTACTACGAGCTCATCCGGATGACGGGCGGGGTCCCGGTGACCGTTTCCGCCTCGGAGGCCGAGGAGTTCAAGCTCTCGCCGGCTAAGCTGGAGGGGGCCATCACTACCAAAACCAAAGCCATCATCCTCAATAACCCCTCCAACCCCACCGGCATGGTCTACGACCGAGCACAGCTCCAGGCCCTGGCTGACGTGTGCGTCAAGCACGACCTCTACATCATCTCCGATGAGATCTATTGCAGCCTCATCTATGACGGGGGCTCCTTTACCTCTGTGGCCTCCTTGGGGGAGGCGGTCAAGGAGCGGACCATCCTCATCAACGGCGTGTCCAAATCCTACGCCATGACCGGCTGGCGGATCGGCTACGCCCTGGCCCCTGAGAACATTACCAGGATCATGTCCAACTATGTCAGCCACTCCACCGGCTCCCCCTGCGCCATTTCCCAGAAGGCGGCCATGGCCGCCCTGGACGCCTCCCAGGAGGAGGTGGAGACCATGCGCCGGGCCTTTGAGGAGCGGCGGAACTACATGGTCACCCGGATGAACGCCATGCAGGGGATCTCCTGCCTGAAGCCTGAGGGAGCCTTCTATGTAATGATGAACATCAAAGACCTACTGGGAAAGACGGTGGGCGGGACCGCGATCCGGTCCGGCACCGACTTCTCCACCGCCCTTCTGCAGAAGGCCATGGTGGCCACCGTTCCCGGTGAGGGCTTCTTTGCCCCCGGTTTTGTCCGCTGGTCCTACGCCAACTCCATGGAGAACATCCAAAAGGGCCTTGACCGCCTGGAAGAGTTCCTCAACGGCTGAGAAAGGAAGAAAACCCATGCCCAACGACCGATATCAGTCCCCGCTGTCGTCCCGGTACGCCAGCGCCGAGATGCAATACATCTTTTCCCCGGATAAAAAATTCTCCACCTGGCGCCGCCTTTGGGTGGCCCTGGCCAGAGGAGAGATGGAGCTGGGCCTGCCCGTCACCCAGGAGCAGGTCAACGAGCTGGAGGAGCATGTCAACGACATCAATTACGATGCCGCCCAGCGCTGGGAAAAGGAGCTTCGCCACGATGTGATGGCCCACATCCATGCCTACGGCGAGCAGTGTCCCAAGGCCATGCCCATCATCCACCTGGGGGCCACAAGCTGCTATGTTGGGGACAACACCGACATTATCCTGATGCGTGAAGGGCTTTCCCTTGTCAGAAATCGCCTGGTCAAGGTTCTCTCCTATTTGGGAGAGTTTGCCGACAAGTATAAATCCATGCCTACCCTTGGATTTACTCACTTCCAGGCCGCTCAGCTCGTGACGGTGGGGAAGCGGGCCACCCTTTGGATGAACGATCTGCTTCTGGACCTGAGCGAAGTGGAATTCCGCATCGAAAACCTGGCTTTGCTGGGCTCCAAGGGCACCACCGGCACCCAGGCCAGCTTCCTGGAGCTCTTTGACGGCGACCACGGGAAGGTCGAGGCCCTGGAGGAAAAGATCGCCGCCGAGATGGGCTTTTCCAAGGTGGCGCCGGTGTCGGGGCAGACCTATTCCCGGAAGGTGGACGCCGCGGTGCTTGCCACCCTCTCGGGTATCGCCCAGTCTGCCAGCAAGTTTGCCACCGACCTGCGGCTGCTGTGCCACCTGAAGGAGGTGGAGGAGCCCTTTGAGAAGAGCCAGATCGGTTCCTCGGCCATGCCCTACAAGCGAAATCCCATGCGGTGCGAGCGTATCTGCGGTCTGGCCCGGTACGTGATGGCCGACGTGATGAACCCCACCATCACCGCCGCCACTCAGTGGTTCGAGCGCACCCTGGACGATTCGGCCAACAAGCGCCTCAGCGTGCCTGAGGCTTTCCTGGCGGTGGACGCCATCCTGAACATTTACGCCAACGTGGCCTCCGGTCTGGTGGTCCACGAGAAGGTCATTGCCAAACACGTCCAGGAGGAGCTGCCCTTTATGGCCACCGAGAACATCATGATGGACGCGGTGAAACGGGGCGGCGACCGCCAGCAACTCCACGAGCGTATCCGCCAGCTCTCTCTGGAGGCCGGCCACACCGTGAAGGAAGAGGGCAAACCCAACGACCTGGCGGAGCGCATCGCTGCCGACCCCATGTTCGGCCTGACTTTGGAGGAGATCCAGGCCCATCTGGACCCCAAGCGTTACATCGGCCGCTGCCCCCAGCAGGTGGATGGCTTCCTGGCCCGGGAAGTCCGTCCGGTGCTGGAGCGGTACGCCTCGGCTTTGCAGGAAAAGGACGCGGAACTTACAGTCTGACAAAAGGAAGGGAGGACCCATTATGGCAAGCGCGGTTCGAAGGATCGGAGTCTTTACCAGCGGCGGCGATGCCCCTGGCATGAATGCCGCCATCCGTTCGGTGGTGCGTACCTGTATGCACATGGGCATCGAGTGCATCGGCATCCGCCGGGGTTATCACGGCCTGATCAACGGGGACTTTGTCCAACTGGATTTTGAGAGCGTCAGCGGCCTGTCCCGCCGGGGCGGCACCATGCTCTACTCCGCCCGCAGCGAGGACTTCAAGGCCAAGCAAGGCCAGGACCGGGCAGCCGCCACCTGCAAGCTGCTGGGGCTTGACGCCCTGGTGGGCATCGGCGGGGACGGCACCTTCAACGGCCTTCTCTGCCTTGCCAAGCAAGGATTGTCGGTTATCGGGATCCCCGGTACCATCGACAACGACATCGCCTGTTCCACCTATACCATTGGCTACGACACCGCCTGCAACACCGCCCTGGAGTGCATCGACAAGCTCCGGGACACCATGCAGTCTCACGAGCGCTGCTCGGTGGTGGAGGTCATGGGCCACCGGGCGGGCTATCTGGCCCTTAACGTGGGTGTGGCCTGCGGCGCCACCACGGTGCTGGTGCCTGAAAAACCGGTGGATTACGAGAAGGATATCATCGAGCCCATCCGCCGCTCCCGGCTCACCGGCCGGACCCACTTCATGGTCATTGTGGCCGAGGGGGTGGCCGGAGGCGCCTACGAGGTGGCCCAGCACATCCGCCAGGAGACTTCGGTGGATACCCGGGTCACCATCCTGGGGCACATCCAGCGGGGTGGCGCACCCACCCTCCGGGACCGGGTGGCCGCCACCTACATGGGCTACGAGGCAGTCCGTCTCCTGGCCGAGGGCAAGACCTGCCGGGTGGTGGCCATGAAGGGGGACGAGTACGTGGATTACGATATCACCGAGGCCCTTCAGATGAAGAAGAGCCTGGACCCCCAGACCTACACCGTCATGCGTGCCCTCACCGGCATCGGCTGAGACCTGTCAATCAGTCGAAAGGGGACAGGGAGGCGGGACGTTTCGGTTTTCACCCTTGATCCCGGAGTGCATAAGAAATTCCTCCCTATGCTATTGCTGTGCCGCTGATAGCATAGGGAGGATTTCTATATCGTACCGGGGGACGCATACGCTTTCCATGTCCGACAGAAGATCTTGACGATTCCCGTTTTGTGTCCTGTTCCTTTCTCCATCACTCTGTTATGCTCCTCATTGAAAGGAGGGTGCCCATGGAATTGAAAAAGATCGGGGCCTTTTTAAAGGAGCTGCGTGGAGAAAAGGGACTCACCCAAGAGCAGCTCGCGGAACATCTGAACGTGTCCGGACGGACAGTTTCCCGGTGGGAGACCGGGTCCAACATGCCTGATTTAGACATCTTGCTCCTGCTTTCAGACTATTACGCCGTTGACATCCGGGAGATCCTTGATGGAGAAAGGAAACGGGAAAATATGGAAAAGGAACGGATCGAGACCCTGAAAAAAGCTGCCGATTACAGCAGTCTGAGGGAGCGGGCTCTGCTCAAAAAGCTGATCCTCATCGTTGTGGCGGGCTGTGCCGCCTGGGGGATCTCCTTTGCTGTGATGCTCCGATTTATGGACAGCGTCACAGTTGGTTTTATCGTGCTGGTGTTCTCTCTTGCAGGTGTCTTGTACTCCGCCGGAATGCTCTGCTTCCGGGCCAACCGGAGGATCGATGGCTGCCTGAACTGTCTGCTGGCCGCGTTCATCGGGCTCATCACAGGCAATATCCTCTTGCTGATCCTGTTTTTTGGCGGAGGGACCTATCACAATTACGGCATCATCGGGGTTTACTACTGCGTCCTCACCATCCTGGCCGTATTCCTCCTGACCGGGATCGGAGTAACGCTCTTCAACAAAAGGAATTCTGACAGGCAAAAATGATCATTTCAGGACATAGATCAGGCGGGAAAGAGACCGTTGGCCTCTTTCCCGCCTTTTACTGTGAGGATCGATTCGTGATGCCGGCCTGTACGGCCCGGCCGCGTGTTTTTCCGAAGAACGCCTTACTCGGCCAAGACCTTCTTGAGCTTGGCGAAGCGGGGAAGGGCGTGCTCCTTGGGGGCGTTGGCCTCGCCCTGGATGAGGGGCAGGACGTAGTCAATGAAGGGCTGCTCCACGCCGTTTCCGGCGGCGTTGATCCACTCCCGGGGGACCTTCTTCTCGATGTTGGCCACGATATCCAGGGGCTCCAGTACGTACTCGCACTTGTAGCCGCCCTCCCGGGTGCACTGGAAGGCCACCATCTTGTCAGTGACGCCGGACACGGCGGCCTCCACGGCGGTCTTGCCGGCCATAAAGGCCTCGTCGATGTCGGTCTTGGAGGCCACATGAGAGCCGCAGCGCTGGAGCAGGGAGAGCTCGATGCCCCGGACCTTGGCGCCGGTCTCCTTCTTCACGATATCGGCCAGCATGGCAGCCAGGCCGCCCAGCTGAGCGTGGCCGAAGCCGTCGGTGGCGGAGGCCTTGGCCTCGGAGACGAAGGTACCGTCAGCATAGTGGATGCCCTCGGAGACCGCCACCATGCACTTGCCGGTCTTGTCGTAGATGGCCTTCACATCGGCCAGGAACTTGTCCATGTCAAAGTCGGTCTCGGGGAGATAGACCAGGTCGGGACCGAAGCCGGCCCAGGTGGCCAGGGCGGCGGAGCCCGCCAGCCAGCCGGCGTGGCGGCCCATGATCTCGATGATGGTGATCATTCCGGTGTCGTAGACGTGGGCGTCCCGGTGGACCTCCATGCAGGAGGTGGCGATGAACTTGGCAGCGCTGGCAAAGCCGGGGCAGTGGTCGGTGCCGTTGAGGTCGTTGTCGATGGTCTTGGGCACGCCCATGACCCGGCACTCGTAGCCCATCTTCTGCATATACTTGGAGATCTTGTTGCAGGTGTCCATGGAGTCGTTGCCGCCGTTGTAGAAGAAGTAGCGGACATTGTGCTTCTGGAAGATCTCCAGGATGCGCTTATAGTCGGTGTCGTCCACGTCGGGATCGGAGAGCTTATACCGGCAGGAGCCCAGGGCGGAGGAGGGGGTATACTTCAGCAGGTCCAGCTCGGCGGGGTCCTCCTTGCCCATATCATAGAGCTTGTCGTCCAGCACGCCCTTGATGCCGTTGGCGGCGCCCAGGACCTGGGTGATGCAGTCGGTGTCCAGGGCGGTGCGGATGACGCCCAAGGCACTGGCGTTGATGACGGCGGTGGGGCCGCCGGACTGTCCGATGATGCACGCGCCTTTCAGTTCACTCATGTTGTTTTCCTCCCTTTCAGGTGTGAAAATGAGATTTTCGATGCTGGGGAAAAGTTTGTGAAAAATTTACCCAATTAGAATAGCACATTCTCTTGCATTTCGCAATCATAACTGGTAAAATTATTGCGCAATAAAATAAAGGAGTTGATACCCATGCCTCTGGTCACTTCTACCGAAATGTTCAAGAAGGCCTACGACGGCGGTTACGCCATCGGCGCTTTCAACGTCAACAACATGGAGATCGTACAGGGCATTACCGAGGCCTGCAAGGAGGAGCACGCTCCCGTCATCCTTCAGGTGTCCAAGGGCGCCCGCGCCTACGCCAACCACACCTATCTGGTGAAGCTGGTGGAGGCCGCCGTCATCGAGTGCCCCGAGATCCCCATCGTGCTGCATCTGGACCACGGCCCCGACTTCGAGACCTGCAAGGCCTGTATCGACGGCGGCTTCACCTCCGT
>CANRFC010000025.1 GCA_947629795.1 uncultured Oscillospiraceae bacterium | reverse complement strand
TAACAGCTTCGGCTTTGAGTTGGAAAAAGACACGGCTGGCTGCCGTGCCTTTCACCGTAATCTTTATTGTAGGAGGTTGCAACATGGAACAGGAAAAAATCACGGAGATGATGGACAGGGCCCCTCTCATCCAGGCGGATGGTCTGAGCGGCGACTATCGTTCCCTTGCTGAGTTCAACAATGTGGTGCTGGCCGGACATCGGACGTCCTATGGCATGGAGTTCGTGACCTGGGAATGGGTTCAGAATCATACCAATCTGTGGCAAGGGCACTACTATGGTGAGGATCTCGACGCCGCCCGGAGGGATTTTGCCACAAGGAGCGGTCTCCTTCCCCCGGAGCGGGCGTTTAATGACCGTCAGCTGGCGGTGATTTACGATTCCGCCCAGCACATGACCACATTGGGGCTTGTGACAACTCAGGAGCAGGAAAAGCTTCTGGAGCAGATCATGGATCAGATTGAGGCAGCTCTGCCCCAAGTGATCGACCTGGCCAACGAGCTGACGCAGGACCAGCGTGGAGGGAGACAACGAATTGGGGGGATGGACGGTATGACCCAGCAGATCTGACCGCGAGACAATTCACACATCAGGCCGTGTTCTGCAAGGAGCAGCGGCCTTTTTTGCTGCCCTTTTGGGAGCGCGGCCGGAAAGGAGGCACCATGGCAAAGTATTTTATGGGTGGCACCCGGTATGAGAAGTTCGAGCGCATGATGATGGAACCTCGAAAATGTTCGAAGGTCAATGAGCCCCAAAGGAAGAAGATCTTCCCCTGCCGCAAGGGTTCCAGGGAAAAACAGAGAGGCAAGTAAAACTTCCGTAGACTTGTCCCAAAGGTTGTGGTATGTGTTGTGGCTGCCACAAAATCAAGAAGAATGGAGGTGGATATCATGTCCTATCTAATCAAAGCTTTCCTCCGAAACGCCCAGCAGCCGGAGAAAGGCAGCGCCGAAATCATGTTCCCCCTCTCCCGGCAACAGTACGATATTGCCGTCGGACTCCTCAAGGATCTTAATGCCGGGGACGCGATAGCCCAGGACTGCATGGTGGAAGACATCGACTCAGACTACAACATCCTTGGCTGTCTGAAAGGCCAACGGGTCAATTTGGATGAGTTGGATTACCTGGCCAAACGTCTGGACAGTTTCGATGTATATGAAGCACAGCAATTCCAGGCGGCTTGCCATGCTTTCGGGTGCGAGGACATCCGGTCGCTCATCAACATGACCTTCTGTTCTCAGAATGTCACAGTCATCAGCGACTTTTCCAAACTGGAGGAAGCCGGAAAACAGCATTATCTCACCATTCACGGCGGCTCCGCGCCAGTGGACGAGATAAACGCTCAGAATGGCAGGACCCTGTCCGAGCGGCTTCTCCAGTCTGGCGAGGGAAAGTTGACCCCCTATGGTGTCCTCTTCCGCAACGGAATGCGGATGGAGGAACCCTACAATGGCCATGCTTTCCCAGGGTTTCTGTGGGACAGGCCGGTTGCGGAGGTGGAACTGACCCAGCGGGAGGGCGAGTCAGTGACCGTGTTTCTCCCCACCACCCGGCTGGCCTTCTCCCGTTTCTGTGAGCGGAGCGGCATCAGTTTGGAAGGGCTGGAGCCAGACAGCCTAAGTTGGGGACTCAGGAAGGGTGATGAGCTCGACCTCATCGGCAGCCTTGCCGATCTGTGGGATTGGAACGAAATCTGCGAAAGACTGGATGATCTGTCGGATGCAGAGCGGCAGCGTTGTTTCGCTGCCTTTGAAGTCATGGCCCCGGACAGCCCCGAACAGGCGGAACTGCTCATCAACAACATCCATGACTTTACCTTATGTCCCGGCGTAAAAGACGCCGAGGGATTGGGCAGGTACATGATCCAGAAATCTGGGCGGTATGAGTATGACCCAGCGCTAGAGCTCTACTATAACTACGAAGCCCTTGGGGAGTTCCTCATGCTCCACCAGATCGGCCAGATAACCCGGTTGGGCTATCTCCAGTGCGCGGAGGAATCGGGTTTCGCGGAGTTCTTCACCCTGAACACCCCGGAGCAAGGCCAGGCACAAGAACAGTTGAACCCATGCCTTGGGCTGGGTTACCGCCCTGCCCCGATGAGTCAGGATATGAAAATTGGAGGTATGACGCTATGAAAGAGCTGAGTAGAGGCTGGGTGAAGTTCCTTCAGGAGCAGTACCCCGTAGGCAGCCGCATCAGGCTCCGGGAAATGGGCAATGACCCTCAACCTGTGATGCCCGGAACGATGGGGACGTTGGAGAGCATCGATGACATCGGAACCTTCCATGTGAAGTGGGACGATGGACGGATGCTGGGGGTCATCCCCGGAGAGGACAGCTTTACCGTTCTGCCCCCGGAGGCGCAGACGGTCAAGTTCTTCTTCCCCCTTACCGCTGACCTTTATGAGAGGGATGAGTGGGGAGACCTCACCAATGAGCCAACTCCGCTGGATGGGTTCTCCCTCCGGGAGTACGAGGGCATCATCCTCAAGGCTCTTCAAAACAATGCCGCGCCAGAGGAAACGGAAAGCGGCATCATGCATTGGTACGATAAAGAGGATGCTGTCTGCGAGAAAGTGAAACGCATGGAGTTCACTGTGGAGGAACGGGATCGCAGGCTGTGGGGGGTGGCCGAGTGCAAAGTGGTGGGCGAACTCACCGCCAACGAGAAAGTCAACCTCATCGACTTCATATCCGGACAGGCCAGCGATGGTTGGGGCGAGGGCTTTGAGCAGAGGGAAATCAGGACCGGAGAGGGAGAACTGTATATCCACCTCTGGAACGACGATAACTGGAGCATTATGGTGGAGCAAGATCGCTTCGATCCGGAGTTTTCGAAACGTCTCCCCGATCTGTGCTGGTCTGTGACGGAAACAGAGAGTAAACTCATTTATATCGAAAGGGGGAAATCCGGCTATACCCTGTCTGAGTGGGACACCGGCAACCCAGCCAGAAACCGCCGCATCGCCGACTACAAAAACCAGGAACTGGGCGTCACGCCCCAACAGGAGGCAGCTATGGTTCATGGATCCATGTTCGGCTGGAATACCCCCGGTGCCGATCCCATGGCCTATGAAAAGCACGCCAAGCCGGAGATAGGAGGAATGGAGGGAATGACGATGTAGCGGAAAGTAAAGGAGGAGGCAGCACACCCGCCGCAGTGAGAGGTGGGTTCAGCAAGGCAATACACATTTGCAGGGGCCGTTTTCCTGAAAGGGACAGCGGCCCTTTTTTCTTGCCCCCACAGGAGACGGCTCACCACAGGAGGTGAGTTCCCCATCTATCACATTGCGTCCTGCTCGTTTGGGAAGGACAGTCTGGCCACGGTCTTGTTGGCGTTGGAGCATGGAGATCCCCTGGAGGAGGCAGTCTATTGCGAGGTCATGTTTGACGCGGCCACTTCGGGAGAGATCCCGGAACACCGGGACTTCATCCGCGAGAAAGGGATCCCATTCCTGGACGCGCACGGCGTGAAGGTGACCGTCCTCCGCTCCTCCATGACCTATCTGGACTCCTTCTACCGTGTGGTCCAGCGGGGCGCGGCGGCGGGAAAGCTAAACAGCTGGCCGCTGTGCGGGCGGTGCTGCATCCAACGGGACTGCAAGCTCCCACCCATCACAGCCTACCAAAATACGCTGGGGCCCGATACCGTACAATACATCGGGTATGCCTGTGATGAGCAGGAGCGGCTCATGCGGTTGGATGGAGGCAAGAAAGTTTCCCTGCTGGCAAAATACCGCGTGAGCGAGGCGGACGCCGCCGCGCTCTGTAAACGGGCGGGCCTCTACTCGCCAATTTACAAATTCACCTCCCGCAACGGCTGCTTTTTCTGTCCTAACGCGACACGGAAGGAGCTCCGGCACCTCTACGACCACCATCCTGACCTGTGGGCAAAACTGTTGGCGCTCCAACAGGCGCCCAACAAGGCCACAGAACGGTTCAACCGCACCCAGAGGATCGACGAAATCGACATGGGCTTTCAATGGGAGGACAGGCAGTGTTCCCTGTTCGACCCAAACAACTACACTTGATTTGAAGGGGCCGTATTCCCGAATGGGGACTGCGGCCCCTTCTTTTTTTATGCCCTTTTCGGGAAATGGTTCCGGAAAGGACAGAAGATGAAGAAAGAAGAATTGAATAACTACCTTAAGTCCCACTGCCTGGGTAAGGCCAACGCAGTGAGCGGGGAGCGTCTGCGGCGTATTATCCACATTTCGGAGAACGAGCTCCGTAAGCAGGTGAACCGCCTGCGGCGGGCGGGTGTCCCCATCGCCAGCGACCAGACTGGCTACTACTACGCCCAGACCGCCGGGGAAGTGTTCTCCACTCTCCGGCATCTGGAAAAGATGATGGCGGGACTGGAGGCTGCCGTCTGCGGGCTAGAGGGGAGCCTGGATAGTTTCGGGGAGCGTGGCAGAGAGTGAACAGCTTTATGAGCTGGGTAGGTGGCAAGAAAGCACTTCGGGACGAAATCCTCTCCCGCTTTCCGCTGAACTTTGAAAAGTATGTGGAAGTGTTCGGCGGAGGTGGCTGGGTGCTATTCCACAAGCCCCCAGCCTACGGCTACCCCGCCATCGCCCGCGCCTCTCCTATCGGCGACTTTGAGGTCTACAATGATCGGAACGAACTGCTGGTCAATCTTTTCCGGGTGGTGCGGGACAAGCCTGATCTGCTGAAACGGTCTCTCCGCTATGTCCTCAACTCCAGGTCTGACTTTGACATGGCGCGGCGTTCGCTGGGAAAGAAACGGACGACAGATGTCCAAAGGGCTGCCTGGTTCTATCAGATCATCCGCTATTCTTATGCCTCCGGCCTGAACAGCTACGGGGCAATGCCCCATGATATATGGGCTGACTTCCCCCTCATCGACCAGGCCAGCAGAAGACTGGGAAGGGTGCTATTGGAGAACCAAGACTTTGAGAGGCTCATCCAGCACTATGACAGGGACACCACCATCTTCTACTGCGACCCACCCTACCATGCAACGGAAGGTTACTACCAGAACATTGGAGAAGGCGGTTTCACAGAGAGGGATCACATCCGGCTCCGGGACAGCCTCCTCTCCATCCACGGCAAGTTCCTGCTCTCATACAACGATGACGCCTTTGTGCGTGACCTCTACGATCATGAAGGCATCTACATCGAGCCAGTTACCCGACTCAATAACATTCGGCAGAGGTTCGACCCCAATTGTCAGTTTGAGGAACTGATTATCTCGAACTATGATACCGCCGAGCGCAAACGGGCCATGGTGCAGCTCACCATTTTTGACGATTTGACAAAGTCTGCAAATAAAAAGTCAATAGGTAAATGAAGAAAATTTGCAGAGAGAAGGGCAAGCCAAGAGCAGCCAGCAGACAAAAGCAACTGGCCGTGAGGATATGTAATCAAATCTATTTTTTCGGGAGGATAATGGCCGCTTTGGAGAAGCCCTTCCAGCTTAGACACTGTCCACAGCGGTCACAGTAGGCTTGGTATTCCCGTTCCATGGTGCTCCCGCACCGAGGGCAAACAGGAAAGCTGGTGAGACCATCGGGATAAGAATAACGGAAACAGCGGATATGCGTCACAGGCATGGGGGTGCGAAAGGTTATCTCCCTCCAAACAGGTGAGGGAATAAGCAGATCGTTTGGCGTCAGCTCAAAGCCAACGCAGAGTTTTTCCAGCGTGGGGACCGTGGGGGCGGTCTTGCCTCTGGCAATATCACCGAAATACCGGGAACTGAGGCCGCATCGTTCGGAAGCTGCTTCGTAGCTGAGTTTGCGGGCGTCGCAAAGTTGGAGTACAGAGGTGGATAAATTGTCTAAAAACATCTTACTTTCTCTCTTTCTGTCATAAGATGCTTTTAGAGTATGGGCAATGTGCTTCCGACTCAAGGAAGGATGCTTCACAAATTCTCCAACTGGGAGAGATACTCCTTTACTTTGCCATAGTAGACGCGCAGGAACTTATTGGCGCCAGCCGTCATGTAAACCAGGTAGGGCTTTCCTTCGGAACGCTTCTTATCCATGAATCGGTATACCGGGTCATCCTGGGGCATGGTTTTCAGAAGGCAGTCCATAACGAGGAACAGGGCTTTGCGCAGTTCCGGCGGACCGCTCTTGGAAGTGTTCACACTTTGGGACTCATGAGAGCCGGATTGGTTGGCGCCGGGATCAACGCCGGCAAAGGCTGTAATGGAACCCCTGTGAGGGAAGCGGGTCACATCCCCAATCTCCGCCATGAGTTGAGGGCCAAGGGATTCACCTACGCCGCGCATGGCCATTACCACGGGGAACTCAGGAAGCTGGGAAGCCAGCTTCAGCATCTCGGCCTTGAGCCGGGCCTGGGCCGTGGAAACAGCATTGAGAGCGTCAATGGCCTGCTGCACCAGCAGCTTGGTCATGGCATCCTTGGGCAGCATGGCAATCAAATCCCGCGCTTCGGTGTAGATCTCATCGGCTTTGTCGCTGCTAAAGTTATAGCCGTGCCGTTTACACCATTTGCGGTAGCGCTCCGTGAAAGCACTCTGGCTCATGCCCCGCACGCAGTCCACATGCCAGAAGGATGCGGCGAAGTCCACCCACTTCTGCGTCCCGTCCTCACGGACAGGGCTGTCGAACAGGGCGTTGGCGCCGGGATAAGTCTGATCCAGAAGGGCGATGAGGTTATTCTTCATCATCGTTTTGGTTTTGGAATACAGCCCCTGCTGCCGGTTCAGCGTTTTCAGTTGGTAACGAATCGTGTCCATGGAAGCATATTGCCGCAACTCGGCCCAGTTGTCAAGACCGTATCGGGCGATCTTCCGGGAATCCGCCGCATCGGTCTTGACCTTGCGCAGCGTGTTGCCGCCATAGTCTTTGATGAGTTTCGGATTCACAGCGCTGACAAAGATGCCTTCGTTGTGAAGGAACTGGGCCACCGGTTCATAGTACCGCCCGGTGTGTTCCATGACCACACGGGTCTCACCGTCCAGGCTTTTCAGGTAGTCTGCCAGCTGCCTGAGTTCACTGCCGGTGTGACCAACGGCAAACGGTTTTGCCACCACTTCTCCAAATGGGCGGAGGACGGACACCGTACTCTTCCCCTTGGAGATATCGATCCCTGCCACATTGTTCATACGCAACGCTCCCTGTCTTGGATTTGTCTTTGGCGGCCAGCCCTTCCATCATTGCCGATTCAATCTATTTGATGACACGGACGCGCTTGCCGGGAAAACCAACCGGGGTCCCCGCAAGGCGGCAACGCTTTGTGGGGGAGAGGATGGGCAGCGGAATAAATGAGCTTTTGCGCTTGCGCGAAAGCGAATGATATGGTGCTTGTCCCGACGAGGTGGCTCAATCTGCATAAATCGAACGCTGCGAATGAGAGGCTGGCTGACGGACTTTCTCACGGACGCAACTGGTCCTTGGAGGCGCACGTCAGGCCCAGACCCTCCCATTCTAACAGCTTTGGCAACGATATGGAAAAAGGCACGGCTGGCTGCCGTGCTCCCAACCCAAATATATTGTAATAGGAGGCGCAAGGGAATGAAGAATCTGAAGTTCTCCAACTGGACCAATGACAGGGGCTTCCGCATCCCTTCTGCCGCTCTGAAACTGGCTGGGATTGGCACAAGAGAGCAACTGGATTTTCTTGTGGCAAAGGATGTGCTGGTCACCCTGAAACACCAGATGACCGCGCTGGAGATGAGCAATGCCATCTATGCCCTCAACAAGCTCACCAACAAGCTGCTCACCGAACTGACCGACTGCTGCGGCTCCTGCAATGAGTGCGTGGGCGAGGATGAACAGAACAACCTCTGCCCCTATGGGCAGATTTTTGAAGATCAGTACCGCCTGGACCCGATCCTCAAAGAGGCCGCCGGTATCCCGAAGGATGCCAAGATCATGGCCGAGGTGGACAAGGAGGCCCATCAGGTGATCTTCTCGGAAGCCGACTACGCCGCCAGTCTCTCTGATGTCCCCCAGAGCATCTTGGATGCACTGGGGGACATCGATATGCGGCTCTGCGTGCTGGGACAGCACCTGAAGAAAGGAGATATCATCCATGGATAAGATAACTATCGACACCAGAATCTACCCGGTGAAAGGCGGCGGCAGCCTGCTGGCCCGCGCCAGCGCCACCATTGGCGGCTGCTTCGCCATCACCGGCATACAAATCAGGAAAGGCAAAGAGGATCAGCCTTTTGTGTCCATGCCCAGTCGCAGGGTGGGTGATGAGTACAAGGATATCTGTTATCCTTGCACCAAGGAGTTCCACTCTGTGTTTAACAGCGCCATCCTTGCCGCCTATGACCAGAAGATGGAGGAGCAAATGCGGCAACACACCCAAAAGCCGTCTCAGCAGGAACCTGAGATGAGTATGTGAACGTAGGAGGTAACTGACCATGAAATCTAGAAAAACTGTCTGCGCCATGCTCATGGCGCTCACTGTAGCCCTCTCTGCCACCCCAGCTTTCGCTGCCGAAGTTTCCCAAACCACCCAGCCTACAGGGGCCAAAGCAACAGCCTGTTATCCCACTGCCGTCACCCGGAGTGAGGACGGAACAGAGATCCGCAAGATGTATGACCTCGGCCCAGAGGATGACCCTGCAGGCATCCCCCGCTCCGACTTCGACCAGGCGGGTTTCCACTTTACTCTGGTAGATCTCCTGAAACAGGAACTCCCGGCCAACGAGAGCCGCCAGCAGACCGAGACCGTGTCCATCCCCAGCAAGAGCAAGGATATGGGGGCGGTGTTGGCCCTACTCCCCCAGGAACGGGAGTTTCTCACCGAGGACGGCCTCTCTGGGATCCTGACCCTCCAACTGGACTCCGTCAAGGTGGAAGTTGCCGGTTATGGAAGCTCTACTAAGGAACTCACCGCCACACGCACCTACCCCGGCCTGTCCAATCAGGACACCTCCAACATCCCTAAGACCGTGGAGAGCGCCGGGGCAGAATTGACCCTACAGTCCATTGACTGGCAAAGTGATGCCGAAGGCCACTTTACTGGAATGGCTACCTATACCGGAACTACCACCAGCAGCTATGTGAAAGGTTATACGGTGACCGCCGATTACACCGGGACGGTGAGCAGAATCAACCTGAAACGCATCCGCTATGTGGCCATCTTCGAGGGGGAGCCGCTGGATCCTGTCCCCACAGCCGAGCCGACCCCCGACCCCAGCCAGGGGGCCGGAGACACCTCCCCCGCCGAGTCCCTGCCCTTCCCTTGGAAGGCTGTCCTCATCCCGGTAGGCATCGTGGCCGTAGTGGGGGTCGGCATCGGTGCCGGCATCTTCTTCAAGAAAAAACATGAGGAAAGCGAGGGGGATGCGGAATGAAACGTCTGAGCCTGTTTGTACTGCTGGCCTGTCTGCTTGCTTTCTCTACAGTTCCAGCCTCGGCTCTGGAATACTCCGTGGACGCCCCTGTCTCCGCCGAATTCGCCTCCCCCACCTCGGTGGAGACGGTTATCACCGCCGATGGCGGAGAGCGGACCAACGAGGATTTGAGCAAAAACAACCCTGTTGTCGCTCCTGCCTTTGGGAGCAACACCAGCTACCTCCCCGGCAGCGGGGAACCACTCTATCCCTTCCTTAATATGACCGGGGTTGGGCAGGCCGCACAGGGTGCGGAAACGGTTCCTATTCCCAGTACCACCTCCACAGCGAATTATCCCACTGGCGGGGATGGTGTGTTCCTTGATGACGCCTTCACCTATGGTTTCACCGAGGTGACCTCCAATCTCTATTACTCCGGCGGCTACCTCGGCAGGCTCAAGATCCCTTCCCTGAATGTGAATGTAAAAATCTATCAGGGAACGGACAGCGCGGCTCTCGCCAAAGGCGCGGGCCATTTTGAGGACACCTCCATTTGGGAGGGAAACTGTTGTATCGCCGGACACAATCGGGGCGCCAATTGCTACTTCGGGGAGATCCATACTCTGAAGGCTGGCGATATAATCACGCTGGCTACCAAGCTGGGGACAAGGACATACGCCGTCACCAGCGTGAGCAAGGTGCTGGAAACGGACACTTCCATGCTGGCTCCCACCGTGGAGAACTGTGTTACGCTGTTCACTTGTGTGCGAAACCAGAGTGCTTACCGCTGGTGTGTGAGAGCGGTGGCCGTTGGATAATCTGCCCAGTGTCCGGACTTAAAAATTGTTAGCTTTTCCTTCTGATTTCTCTCGACTTGAACACCTCTCTATGGTATGGTTGCGTTGCAGCAGCATAGCAATCAAAAATATAGGAGGTCGACAGTATGAGCAGAAAGAAAGAATGGCTCCTGCTGGCGGTGGGGGCCGCTGTGGGCATGATGCTGAGTCCGCCCCTGGCAAGCGCCGCGGAAAACTGGCTCAAGGCCACGCCCAGCACGCAGATCTTCATCGTAGATGGGCAGAACACGGAGCTGGAAGCATACGCCATCGGCGGATACAATTATGTGAAACTACGGGACATCGGTAAAGCAGTAGGCTTTAATGTAAGCTATGATGCCCAATTCAACGCCGCGGTCATCGACTCCACCCGGCCCTATTACGATGACCAACAAGCCAAGGAGCAGACCGGCTACCAACCGACTGCCCTGCCCACAGAGGCAGAAACACATACGGCCACCGACTATGCACAAGCAGCCAATAGCGCCGTCTTTACCTCTATGCTGACAAAAGAGGTTTACAACGCCGTGCGGGAGATCGTGGTGAATGAGGATGCCATCCTCTCAGGGGCAAGCCCCAAAGTCAAGCTGCCCAGCGGAATCGACACCACTCAGGTGAGCAATCTGTTAGCTAAGATCAGCATCCAGCCGGTCTATGAACTGCAAACGGATGGAAACGGCGGCTACATCTGCGACATCCACACCTCGGATGCCAATGAACGGGCCAGGAAGTCCGTGGCCCCGTTCCTCCAAAGCATCGAGGGCATGAGCGACCGAGAAAAAGTCACGCAGATGGCCTACTATGTGGCAGATCACCTCACCTACGCCATCAAATATCCATATCCCGACATCATCTTCGGACAGGACGGTCAGGTGGAGGGGTGCTGTATGGCCTATGCATACAGCTTTAAAACCCTCTGCGATCTGGCCGAAATCCCCTGCCTCTTCGTCAGCAACCCTACCCATCAGTGGAACAAGGTCTATGTAGATGGTACATGGTGGGATGTGGATGTGACAGGCGATGATGCCGGCGATGACATGGCCCGCGAATACTGGACGGTCTTAAACGAGCCGCAAGACCTCCAGGGTTCGATATATGTTGACAGCATCCCAGAGATCACCGCCTTCGCC
The DNA here is from genome assembly GCA_947629795.1 of uncultured Oscillospiraceae bacterium. Classification (GTDB taxonomy): domain Bacteria; phylum Bacillota; class Clostridia; order Oscillospirales; family Oscillospiraceae; genus Vermiculatibacterium. Next base: position 29,726 of record CANRFC010000025.1, on the reverse strand, counting down.
CAGGAAGTCCTCGTCCCTGGCTCTACCAAGTAAATAGACGAAAGCACAGCCCCCACAGGCCGTATGTCGAAAGGCATACGGCCTTATTTTTGTTCGAAAGGAGATCAGAGCAGAAATGAAGAAATCCATGAAGAACCGCCTGGTGGCCATGCTGTTAGTGGTCTGCACCGTCCTCGGCATGAGCCTCCCGGCCCAGGCCACCTCCATCCAAGACGGGAGCAAAACCTGTACTGTGGCTGTGGCCCCCATCCACAACTACCTTGAAACCACAGCGGGCACCTGGCTCCGGGCTGGTGGATACGACTACACCACCAACGATGGGATAACCGGCCCAGCCTACTGCATCGACCACGGTCTGTCCTACACCTCCAAGGTGCTGCCCATCACAGGTAAGTATGAAGCCTCCCCACAGACAGCCGGGGCATTCGCCAACGGCTATCCCCAGCATTCACTGTCTACCTTTTTGGAACTCTATCTGGACGGAAATCCTATTCTCTCCGGACTGACTGAGTATGAATACCGCTACGCCACGCAGCTTGCGATATGGGCTACCCTTGGCCAGCTTGCCGTTGACGGTACGGACTTCAACAGCGGCAGGGAGCGTATCGCCCAGCCCTCTGGAGATGCCCAGCAGATGCGGGTGTTCCGGGCCGTCCAGTGCATCCTGAACGCGGCAAAAAGATGGAACAAAGTCTATAAGACTGGAATGTACATCCGTGTCACGGACAACAAACTGGACGGCAATGTTGCCATTGACCCGGACATGACGCTGGAGTTCGCCGCGGATGCCGGACGTTTCGGCATCAAGCGGGAAGTCATCAACGGTGTTGCCTACTACACCAAGGAGTACACCTTCGCCAGCGCCACCAGCACTTACTATCAGGATTATACCATTGATGTGTGGGCCACCAACTGCCCAGCCGGAACCATCTTCACAGATTTGAAGAATGTGGAGCTCGTGGGCAGCACATGGCATGACACCAAGACCTGGCGGGTGCCGGTGGAGTTCAAGAGCACCAACCTCAACTACAATGGCTCTGAATATTCCGGAAAGGCCAAGCTGTGTATCCCTGTGGACACTGTCACACCCAGCGGTGAGATCACCATCCACTGCGCCGGTCAGATCATGCAGTATGAGATCTATCTGGCGGAGAACGAGACTTATTCCGAGCAATCCTATATCATTGCCGATCCCAGCAAGGGGGCGATGGAGGCCGACGCCGTTCTCTCTTGGGGCGGCCCCCTTACTGAGAGAGGAAAGCTGGAGATCCTCAAAGTCGGCGGCGGCAATGTCCCGCTGGAAGGAGCCACTTTTACTCTGACTGGCACAGATGGAAGTTCCAGAACCGGAACCACAGACAAGAAAGGTATCATTTGCTGGGATGACCTATCGCCCGATATCACCTACACATTGACTGAAACCAATCCCCCGGCAGGGTACTCCGCCGTGGAACCGGAAACCCTCACCGTTCAGGCTGCAAAAGTCACCTATAAAACTGTGAAGGACGACCCCCAGCATACCCTCACGGTTCACAAGATTGACCGGCAGACCGGCTACTCCCTCCGGGGCTGTGTCATCCAGTTTGAGCGGATTGACGGCAGCTTCAAGACCACCGGCACCACTGACGCCGCGGGCAACATCCAGTTCAACGCCGATCAGCTTCCCATCGGCAGCTATCGTGTGTCTGAGGTGTCCGCTCCACAGGGATATGAACTGGACAACACCGTCCAGACCGTCCACTGGGATGGCAGGCAGGATATGACCCTGACCTTCCGAAATACCCGAAAACCCACCCTCATCATCAACAAACAGGACGCCCGAACCAACTATTCTCTGCCAGGAGCCACTTTCGAGATCTACAAGAACGGCTCCCTCATCGACACCGTTACCACCAATGAGAACGGCCTCGCCTATGTGAGCGGCATTGGAACAGGGTACTACGAGGTAAAAGAGACCATCGCCCCGGATGGCTACACCCTCAACAGCGAGGTCTACGGAATCAATATTGATCTCTACGATCCCGCTACCGCTGATGATCCACGGCTTGTCATCCAGAACGATGCCAAACCGGATCTGAAAATTGTCAAGACCGACGCTGTCACCGGGGAGCCTGTGGCCGGGGTAACATTCACCATCAAGGAGGCGGATGGACACACCATCACCACAGCGGCAACTGATCGCGGCGGCGAGATCGTCATCGAGGACATAGACCCCGGCGTGGTGGAGGTATGGGAGCGGAACGTCCCCAACAACTATCTGCTGAACGAGGAACACCAGCTTATCACCCTTGTCCCCAATAGAACCGGCACTCTCCGGTTCCAGAACTATCCCAAGCCAGGGCTGTCCGTCACCAAACTAGACAGCGTGACGGGCGGCCCCATCAAAGGGGCCAAGTTCCATGTGACCTACGCCAGCAACAACACCTTTACCGGAGAGATCAACGATCTCGGCAGCTACATTACCGATGAAAGCGGAACCTTCTTCATCGCGAATCTTCAAGACGGGTGGTACCGGGTAGAGGAAACGGAACCCGCAAGTGGATATGCCATCAAAGATCCGGCAATACAGGACTGCTACATCAAAGCCGGGACTACCAAAGCGCTTACCTTTGAAAACACGCCCCTTTCAGCGTTGGTGGTGTGGAAGTACGACAGCGTGACCGGGACAGCTGTGGAGGGGGCAACCTTCCAGGTTCGCTATCTGGCCGGAACCTCTGGCACCGGCGGTACAGTCATTGGCACCTACAAGACCGGCGTCAACGGCAGTTTTACCGTGACCGGGCTCCAGGCTGGAACGTACATCGTGGAGGAACTATCCTCCGACAGTGGCCACGTCATCGACACCGCCCCCCAGACCGCTTACATCAGCGGAAAGGATCAGGACGTGGTGCAACTCTACTTTGGCAACAGCCCCAAGGGTGGCCTCATGGTCAAGAAGGTGGACGCTGTCACCGGCAAGCCCCTGTCCGATGTAGAATTCATGGTCACCACCAGCGATGGCGCTGTGGTGGGCGACGCAAACGGCAAGTTCGTCACCGACTCCGCTGGGAGCTTCACGGTCAGCGGCATCGACCCCGGCACGACGCTGGTGGTCAAAGAGACCCGCGCCAAAGCTGGGTATGTCCTGGACGACACCCCCCAGACCGCCCAAGTCAAGGCTGGCCAGACAGTGACGCTGGAATTCCGTAACCAGCCCTGCGGCGGGTTGGTCATCGTGAAACGGGACGCCAACACCAATAAACCCTTGCAGGGTGCGGAATTCCGGGTGACCACATCAGACGGTACCTTTGTCGCAGCCCAAGGCGGCGCGGTCAGCTCTAACGGCCTATATACCACAGATAAAGAGGGGCAAATCGTCCTCACCTGGCTGGAACCCGCCACTTACGTTGTCACCGAAACCAAAGCCCCTTCCGGGTATGAATTGGACGCCACGCCCCAGACGGTGGCCGTTCACGCCAACGATACCCAAACGCTCTATTTCTACGATAAACCCACCCCCATCGGTGACCTGAAGATCCTGAAACTGGACGAGGAGACCCGGCAGCCCATTTCCGGCGTGGAGTTCTCCATCAGCAAAATCAATGGGGAGCGGCTTGGCACTTACCGCACCAACAGCAAGGGTATCATCTACCTGGAGGACTTGGAGCCGGGCTGGTACACCGTGCAGGAGACCAAGGCAGCCAAGGACTACAGGCTGGACGACGAACCCAGGGACATCGAGGTCAAGGACGGCAAGACCGCCACGCTGGAGGTCACCAACAGGCTCACCGGCTCCGCCCTCATCCACAAGGTGGACAGCGTGACCGGCAAGGGCATCTACGGCGTGACCTTCCTGGTCTCCGACAGCAAAGGCAACCCCGTGGGCCAATACACCTCCGACCAGGATGGCTATGTCTATATCGACGGTGAGCTGGCGGACGGAAAGTACACCATCCGGGAGATCCAGCAGGCGGAAGGCTACCTGCCCGACACTACCGTTAAGACCTTCTATGTGGAGTACGGCGGGTGCAGCACCATCACTTGGAAGAATACCCCCGCCACCGGTCAGATCCAGATCGTTAAGACCTCCGCAGACTACAACTCCACAAATGGCTGGCCTGCTGGAACGCCCATCCCCGGTTGTGAGTTCGAGATCTACAACAAGGCCGGGAATCTGGTGGATACTGTGCGGACGGACAAGAACGGCGTGGCCAGTTCCAAAGCCCTTCCGTTGGGCCAGTATAAGCTGGTAGAGAGCAAAGCGGCCAACTTCTACGCTTTGGATAAGACGCCCGTCTATGTGGAGATCCAGTTTGCCGGCCAGATTGTCCGCGCCGCGGCCACCAATAAGAGTATCACCACAGGTGTGTCCATTACCAAGACTGGCTACAAAGAGGTCATGTCCGGCCAGACGGAGCGATTCACCTTTACGGGCATCGGAAATAATTCCACTGTGTCCCTCCAGGACTTCTATTGGAGGGATTCCTTCCCCACTAATGCCCTCCGGCTCAGCAAGGTGATTACTGGCACCTGGAATGTGCCTCAGAATTATAAGCTGGTTTACCTGACCAACATGAGCGGCGGACAGTACCGGACCCTGGCCGACAACCTATCCACCAGCAAGAACTACACCCTGGATGCCTCCCCCACGGCTCTGCGGCTGGCATCCAACGAGTATGTCACTGAGATCATGGCGGTGTTCGGCGTGGTGCCCGCCGGATTCCACCAGGTTGAAAACCCCGCCTTGGACTTCACTGTTGTAAATGGCCTTCCCAACGGTTATCAGTTCTCCAACCAGGCTGACGCCGGCGGAACCTACAACGGTTCGTGGGTGCAGGCGGTGACCCGCTGGGTAACCAAGGTCTATGCCCCCAGCAAGCCCCTGCCAAGAACGGGGTATTAAAACAGCGAGAAGAAGCGGCCAGGCGGGGCGTCCCAAACGGGACGCCCCGTCAACCTATTTTCAAGGAAGTGAGCGCTTTGGCTCGTACATTTACAAATCATAATCTACAGGAGTTGAGGCCCAAGTCCTGCGCTTTCTGCTATTGGGGTACGAAACGGGGCGCCTGCAGGCGGGATTCCTGTTATTACACAGCCCCAAAGGAGCACACCAGCGAATGCGATAACTGCCCCTATGGGCGGGATCGGCCATGTATTGGCTGGTGCACCGGAGAAATTATGCGGGAGATGGGCCTGCTCCCCCAGACGAAGGAAGGTTGAAAATGGAACTTAGAAAACTGAGGGGCTCCGAGCCGCTCTACGTCTATCGTCAATCCCAGCAGATCAGCCAGCAGACCGGGCTGGTTGGCTATCTTAGGGGAGATTTTGGGCGGAGCGGGAAGGAATTCTGGACCACATGGTTTGGTTTCCGTGAGGATTGGAACACCTCCGAGTTTAAGGCAGATCTTCAGAGAGTCATTGACAGCCTGCGGTTCGACACCGGGGAATTCTCCAGCCGTAATCGGATTGCCGCCCTCTGCCGGCAAAACGGGGATTGCCGCCTCGCCGAAAATATCCGCTGGTTTGGCTTCCGCACAGATGGCAGTGATTACGCCTATTTGATGAAGTGCTGTCCTGAACAAGGGGATTACAACTTCTATGCATATAGTTACCACAAAGGCTGGCTGGACAGCCACATGGCCCATGCGGAGCGCGGAATCCGCTTTATTGACCCGGACTATAGGGAGCTGTTCCGCATCCCTGACGGCGGGCATATCCGAATCACTCATTCTGACGGAAGCAAACTGGAACTATCCTGCCGGTACATCGATGACACCCATGTGGAGATCGGCTCCCCTTTCGAGAGGTCTGAGATCTACCACGTTTGCCAGTTTGCTGAGATCATGGACCGCGACGGCTGCACCGTCCAGCCTGCCGGCCCCACCATGGGAACGCAACACCGAGTCACGCATCTATCCCAAGCGATGGAACAAAAGATGGGCTGACGCCCAGAGAATTGGAGGTATCTCACCATGAAAAACAACAGGAAGAAAAAGTTTCTGGCGATGGCCGCTGCCCTTGCCCTCTGCACGGGGGTTCTCTGCGTCCCCGCCCTCGCTGCAAGCGGCGATGTGGCCGGAGCGGTGGAGGATGCCTGGACCAGCGCCTCCGGTCAGATTAAGACGGTGGTGGACAGCGTTGTGTTCCCTGCCTTGGATATGATTCTGGCCATTGCTTTTTTTGCCAAACTGGGGATGGCCTACTTTGACTATCGTAAGCACGGGCAGTTTGAATGGACGGGCCCAGTGATCCTCTTTGCCTGCCTCATCTTCACTCTCACCGCCCCGCTGTATGTATGGCAGATTATCGGGATGTAAGGAGGGGTGCGCCATGAACTTTTACGAACAGGAACTCCGGCGTATTGTGGGAAAGCGTTTCCCCGACGCCGTCTATGTGGGCAGGGCCTGTTTCCTCCCCCTCCGTGGCGGGAACAGGGCAAAGCTTACCTTCGCCACAGGCCGCATAGCGGATCACTATGACCGGCTCCTGATGACCATTCTCAGGCCAGACGAGGGTAAGGTAGATCAGATTGCCGTCCGTTTTGCGGATATATTTACCACCAGAGGACAGAACTGTTCAGCCTCCACCGCCCCCTATATCTGGGATTACGGCGGCAAGGTTCACTGGTATGTCCAGCCCAGCGAGAAGGACATCGCTGTCCTGGGGGACTCTGTAGAGGACTACGTTGAACTGTTCCAGACGCCCGTCATGAGGCAGCGGGCAAAGGAAACGCCCACGATGACCGGGCAGTCCATGTGACAGGGGGTGACTGCCCGTGTTTATTTGGGACTTTGTGGCATCCACTGTCCTCAATGCCATCATCGATTGGTTCTACGACTTGATGGTCGGTTTCCTGGGAGACTTTTTCGTACTCATGGAAAACATGGGCGTGGAGCTTTTCGAGCTCTCGTGGGTCCAGTCCATCGTACATTTTTTCTCCAACCTGGGCTGGGCGCTCTTCGCTGTCAGCCTGGTGGTCTGCGCCTTTGAGTGCGGCATCGAATACTCCAACGGCAGAGGGGACGTCAAGCGAACCGCCCTCAACATCATCAAGGGCTTTCTGGCGGTGAGCCTGTTCTCCACCGTCCCTGTCAAGCTCTACTCCCTCTGTGTATCCCTCCAGGGGCTTCTCACCGCGGGGCTGGTAGGAGACAGTAATACCATTGGGGCGCTGGGGCAAAGCATCGTGGACGGTTTCACCACCACCGAGGGGATCATGGAGGGCGCCGCCACGGTGACGGTCGGGTCGGTAACCGTGGGTCCCATCATGCTTGTCCTGTGCCTTATCATGGCGGCCTACTGCATCGTCAAGGTGTTCTTCGCTAACCTGAAACGGGGTGGCATCCTACTCATCCAAATTGCCGTGGGCAGCCTTTATATGTTCAGCGTACCGCGGGGATACACTGACGGCTTTCTCATGTGGATGAAGCAGATCATCGGGCTGTGCCTGACGGCATTCCTCCAGTCCACGATCCTTGTGGCTGGGATGCTGGTATTCAAGGATCATCTGCTCCTGGGGCTTGGCCTGCTGCTCTCCGCCAGCGAGGTACCCAGAATCGCCGGGGCCTTCGGGCTGGACACCAACACCCGTGCCAACCTCATGTCCGCGGTCTACACAGTACAGACGGTCGTAAACACAACACAGAGGATCGCGCATGCGGCATCCGCGGCGGCATAAGGGAGGTGGATTCCCGCGATGGCCGAAAAAGGACTCAATGCTACGGGGCCCATGCGCAAGCCCAGCGAAGCGGGTTGCGTGGGGAGAGGAGGAGCAGCGGAGCGAGTGAGCCCTGGCCCCAGGGCCGGGGCGAGTGATGCGGAGCTTGTGACGACGATGGGGAGCCTCTTTGATGGCATCGGGGGTTTCCCCTTGGCGGCGGATCGGTGCGGCATCAAGACCCTATGGGCCAGCGAGATCGAGCCGTTCCCCATCGAGGTCACCAAGCGACGGTTCCCCAGCATGAACCACTGCGGTGACATTACAAAGCTAAAAGGCTCGGAACTGCTTCCTGTAGACATTATCTGCGGGGGCAGCCCGTGTCAGGATCTCTCCGTGGCCGGAACGAGGGCTGGCTTGGCTGGCGCCCGCTCCGGCCTCTTTATGGAGCAAATTCGCGTCATCAAGGAGATGCGGCAGGCAGAGAAGGAGCGTGGCCGCACCGGAAAGGACATCCGCCCGCGGTATATGATTTGGGAGAATGTACCGGGGGCGTTCAGCAGCGGGGCACCCAAGTATGAGGATTTCCGCATCGTTCTGGAGGAGATCGTCCGGGTCATGGCAGGAGGCGCCACCGTACCCAGGCCATACCCCGGCGGCTGGGCACAAGCGGGCTGCTTAGAGATCCAGGGTGTGATGTCCCTGGCATGGCGATGCCTGGACGCGCAATACTGGGGCGTCGCCCAGCGGCGAAAACGAATTTTTCTCGTTGCCGACTTTGCCGGAAACTCCGCTCCTATACTGCTCTTTGGCAGCCTGAATAAGGAAGAAGGTGACAAGGAAATTGGATACAGGGACGGAACTGAAACTCTATGAAAGCGAGGGCCAATTTTCCTTCCTGGAGCCCATGGCGGAGGACGGGGGCAAGAGAAATGCCGTCAAGGTCAAGCGCAGAGTAAACGAATTGGAACTCATCGCCCTCCCCTATCAGTATTGCGACCTCACGCCAGGACATGGTGATCTGCTGGGGAGCGCCTATTGGGATCTGCGTTCCCACGTTCTGGAGGATGGAACCATTCTAAACACCGGCGTGGCGCCCCGCAATTCCGTCTATTCCTCCCTCGCCAGTGTGCTGGAGGACCATCCAGCCAAAAAGTATTATCTCAGCCAGACGGCCTGTTTGGGTATCCTGCGCCGTGCGGACGAGCGAGGAAAAGAACTCCCCGCCCAGCTTAAATCGGCCCTGATGGCCCAAGCGGGGCTGGCTCACTTCCATATTGTTGAAGGGGCGCTGAAAGCCTACCACATCAACCAGCGGGACGAGGGAATAGACTTGGATGGCATAGCCGGGGCTCTTATGGCTACCGCAAATATGCAGATGCAAACCTTCGTGACCGGGGCGTCGGTGACCTTCACCACCAATCAGCAGGATGAACTAAGAGACCTTCACGATGTGGCGGGAGCGGATGGCGGAGGCGGGCGTACTCCGGGTGGCCGGTCGTTTGCCGCCGCGTTTTCCGCGGGAGCCGGAGCCACAGCGGGCAGCATCGGGTACAGCGAGGAGGTCGCTCCCACTTTGAAAGGTTCCCCCAGTGGCAACTGTATGCCCTCTGTCCTCTGCCTCAACGACCAGGGTGGCACGGTGATGGATGTATCCGAGGACGTGTCAGGGACGCTCCGGGCCCAGGAGCATGGGCATCAGCCGCTGGTGTTTGACACCCACGGGCAGGACAGCCGCTTCCAGGGGCCGGTAGAAACGTCCCAGACCGTCACAGCGGCCTTCGGCATGGGTGGCGGCAACACCCCTCTCATCGTAGGAGAGCAGAGGAATAATCGGCCACAGCCTCTCATGTTTGAGAACCACGGCATTGATGCAAGATACACTGGTCCCCACCCAATCGCGCCCACTCTCTCCGCAAGAGCGGGAACAGGCGGCAATAATCTGCCTCTGGTGGCTGAAGAAACCGCAGTGGAAAAGATCCCCGTCATCTGCATTACCGGTAATGCCATAGACCGCCAGCCGCAGAATGGCGGGAACGGGCTTGGAATCGATGAGGGTGTGGCATTCACCCTCACCGCCACCGACCGCCACGCCGTGTTCTCACGGCAGCGGGTGGATGTATTTAGTGACAGCGAGGTTGCGTCCACCGAAAGTGCCAGACAGCACAAGGATGTCACCGACCTCATATACCAAGAGACAGTTGGAGCTCTCACCTGTGACGACCGCAAGGGGCCAAATTCTCAGTATGTCAATCAGGACAAGCTGGTGGTGAACGGCCCTATGCTGATCCGCCGCCTGACCCCGTTGGAGTGCGAAAGGCTCCAAGGTTTCCCGGACGGTTGGACGGATATACCCGACGCGTCCGACTCGGCCCGGTACAAAGCCCTGGGCAACAGCGTGGCCATTCCCTGTGTGGAGTTCGTTCTGGCCGGCATTGTTATGGCCATCCTTTGCAGTTGATGTCTTTGTCCATTTTGCTTGGTTTGGCAGACATTTATCGTTGGTATTGGTAATGGCTTTGTGGTACGGTTTTGGATATACTTGCTTGCGAAGGAGGCGAAAACCATGGAAACGGAAAAGCTCAAAAACCTCTGCGCCCCCATCCCTGCCGCTCTCCACGAACAGGTGCGCCAAAGGCAGGGAGAGTCAGGCAAAAACCTTGGCGAGTACATGACATGGCTCATCTCGGAATTCTACAGACAGGAAGGAATGATGAAAGTGAAAGGCAACCAGCGTACCGTGGCGTTCCAAGTGGATGCGGAGCTCTTTGAAAGATTTAAGGAGTTTCTCAGAGCCAAAGGCATCAAGCAAAACGCCTTCTTCGTGGAGTGTATCCAGAGGGCATTGGCAGCGGACGGCACGGCCAATCCAAAGGCGGGACAGAAGGACCACTTAGCGGAAACCGACACCCCCTGTGAAAGCTGTTGACGAAACACTTGAAAACGATATAATAGGCATAAAAAGAGCGCTGTTTCTCAACGGTTAACTCCAAGAGCAAGTCAACTTAAACCGCTGACCGCCTGGGCGCAAGCCGGGTGGTCAGCAATCTTTTTGGATATGTAAATCGTCAATTTCCGCCGCCCGTAAGGGCGGCTTTTTTGCGCAAAGAGGTGTTTACCATGTATATCTACCCCAGTAACCTCAAGGCCAAACCGAAGATGTGGCTGTGGGAACTCCGTTCCCTCGCTTTTATCGGCGTGGGCCTCATTCTTTCTGTCCTCGCCCTGGCCAATGGGCTGAGCGGTCTTCCGCTTGTCGTCACCGCCCTCTATGCGTTCCTCTCCATCAAAGTGGAGGACACCAGCGTCCTGGACTTTCTTCGGTTCGCCGCCGACTTCCTGTTTTTGAAACAGCAATATTACGATTGGAGGCAAGAGACATGAATCGGAAACAAAAGAAAGAGGCCCGCCAGAGGGCATCCACCCGGCAGCTCATGGGGGTCAGGGAACTCACTGAACACGGGGCCAGCACCCCAGACGGTGAATTTATTTTTTACCTCATCCGGCCAGATAACCTCTCGGTCATGCCGGAAGAATCGATCCGGAACCGTGTCCTTTCCCTGACAAACCTTCTCCGCTCCTCCGCCGAACTCACCATGGTGGCTCTTGACTCCAGAGAATCTTTTCAGCAAAACAAGGATTACTACCAGCGGCGCATGGAACATGAGAACCTCCCAGCGGTGCTGGAGCTGCTCCGCAGGGACAGTGCTCACCTGGATGCCATCCAGACCGGCGCCGCCTCATCTCGGGAGTTCGCCCTGCTGGTGAGGCCGGACAGCAAGCTGCCCATGGATCATAACCAGCTTGCCCAGATGGAAAAGCGGATCCACGGCTGTGGTTTCACGGTCCGTCTGGCCGGCCGCCAGGACATCAAGCGGATCCTGGCGGTGTATTACCAGCAGGATGCCTTTACCGAAGACTTCAAAAATCACGATGGAGAAGGAATGGTGACGGAACATGAAGACACAGAAGAAAACGGTTAAAAAAAACCTGCCCAAGGAAAAGGCAGCCCAGGCCACGTGGAAACCCAAGGACTTCCTGGACATGATTGCGCCCACGGCGGTGAAATTCAACACCGACCACTACATCCTGGGCAGCACCTACCGCTGCGCCATGGCAGTCAAGAGCTACCCCACTAAGACGGAGGACCTGGCCATCCTCCGGCATTTGGGGGAAAAGAGCGGCGTGACCCTCCGGATCTACACCAGAAAGGTCACCCCCGCCGAGGAAAACGCCATCCTCCACAATGCCAGCAACAAAAGCCGCATGGAGCGGAGCAACACCGATGATCTCAAGCAGAGCGTCACCGCCGAGGTCAACCTTCAAGACGTGGTGACCCTCATTACCACCATGCAGAGGAACCAGGAGCCTCTCGTCCACTGCTCTGTATTCCTGGAGCTCCGGGCCAAGGAGATGGACGGCCTGAAGGCCCTGAAGGACGAGGTGACCGCCGAGCTTGCCCGCGCCAAGCTGGGGGTGGACTTCCTCCTCCTCCGGCAGCGGGACGGGTTCCTCTCTGTTAACCCAATGGGCAGTAACCGTTTCGGCAGCCAGTTTGAACGCGTCCTCCCGGCATCCTCCGTGGGCGACCTGTTCCCCTTCAACTACTCCGGAAAAACAGATCCCCAGGGGTTCTACGTGGGCAGGGACAAGTACGGAAGCAATATCATTGTGGACCTGGAGCGCCGGGCCGAGGACAAGACCACCGGCAGCGCCCTCATCCTCGGCAACTCCGGGCAGGGCAAGAGCTTTCTTCTCAAGCTGCTCCTGTGCAATATCCTGGAGGGCGGGAAGAATATCATCTGCCTGGATCCGGAGCATGAGCTGGTGGAACTGTGTCACAATCTGGGCGGCTGCTTCATTGACCTCATGGATGGAGCGTATAAGATCAACCCGTTGGAACCCAAGCTGTGGAACGAGGATACCGAAGACGACGAAACGGCCCCGGCCGCCTTCCGGCAGAGGACTGTCCTCTCCCAGCATATCTCCTTCCTCAAGGACTTCTTCCGCAGCTATAAGGGTTTCGAGGACAGGCATATCGACGCCATTGAGATCATGCTGGAGCGGCTCTACAACCACTTCGACATTACGGATGATACCGATTTCTCCAGCCTGGCGCCGGACGAGTATCCCATACTCTCGGATCTCTACGCCATCATGGAAACCGCCTATGAGAACTACGGCAGGGAGAAGAATCCCCTTTACACCAGGGAACTGCTCCAAGAGATCCTGCTGGGTCTCCATTCTATGTGCGAGGGGGCGGAAAGCCGGTTCTTCAACGGCCACACCAACATCACCTCAGACCGTTTCGTGGTGTTCGGGGTAAAGGGCCTGCTCCAGAGCGGTGGGAATGTGAAAGACGCCATGCTGTTCAATGTGCTGTCCTATCTCAGCCACCGGCTGCTGACCCAGGGAAACACAGTGGCCACCCTGGATGAGCTCCATGTGTGGCTGTCCAACAAGATCGCAATCGAATACATCCGCAACATCCTGAAACGGGCACGGAAGAAAGATTCCTCCATGATTCTGGCAAGCCAGAATCTGGAGGATTTTTTGCTGCCCGGTGTGGCGGAGTTTACCAAGCCCCTGTTCGCCATTCCCACCCACCAATTCCTGTTCAACGCCGGGGCCATCGACAAGCGGCTCTATATGGATTCCCTCCAGTTGGAGCCGTCCGAGTTCGAACTCATCCGGCAGGCGGTGCAGGGGTTGTGCCTCTATAAATGCGGCAGTGAGCGGTATCTGCTGGAGGTTCACGCCCCGGAGTATAAGAAGTCTCTCTTCGGAAACGCCGGGGGAAGGTGATGCAGCGGTATGAGCGCAAATATGATCGCGGCGCTTGCCAAAGCCGGTATTGCCGCACTCAACGACCCGAAGGCCCGGAAGGTCATTGGGGGCATAGTCATCGCCATCCTGTCACCGCTCATTCTATTGGTGGCTGTCCTCTGCTCCCTCGGCTCCGGCGCCGCCCAGCACAATCAGGCAATGGCCGACGCTCTCTTTTTTGGCGGCTCCCTTACACCCGGCGCGCCCGCGGAGATTCAGTCTGAGTTCGACCGGGTAGGCGGGATCTTTGGCCAGATCGACACGCTGGTGGCGGGCTTAAATCAGGACGCGGAGTCCGGCGAGCTCGACCCCGTCCAGATCAAAGCAGCCTACTATGCCCTGTGTGTGGAGGCCCCCTCCATAACAGCGGAAGATGTGACAGACTGCTTCTACACGCTGGCGACCCGCACCCGTACCGTCACCACCACGGATGAGGAGGGTAACGAGGTCGAAACAGTAGAGGAATACACCGTGGTCATTCCCAACTCCCTCACCGATTCCTACGCCAACCTCTCCGCCCTGCTGGGCCGGGAGGTAACGGAGGATGACATGGCAGGCGCCCAGTCTCTTTACTATCAGGTATCTGGCCGGAGCGGAGAAAGCTACGACGGGGACTTCCTTCGTGGGAGTGGGTACAGTACCGCCATCAACATATCCGGCTTCACCGATCCGTCTACCAAGAACGCCCACGACCTGGTCGCCTATGCGATCCAGGCATGGGAAAACGGCTGGGGCTATGTATGGGGAACCTACGGAAATATCCTCACGGAATCCCAGCTGAATTATAAAATCGCTCAATACCCTGATGGAGTAGGCCAATATGAGGATATCATCCGCTCCAAATGGTTGAATGGGCGTACTACAGATTGTGTGGGGCTCATCAAAGGCTACGGCTGGTTGGATCCTGGCTCCCTTGACATCAAGTACGGGACAAACGGGATGCCGGATATCGGCGCCAACTCCATGTGCCGTAACGCCGCGGTTAAGGGGAGCATGGGCTCCATGCCGGACACGCCCGGCCTCGCCGTCTGGATGGAGGGGCATATCGGCGTCTACATCGGCGGCGGTGAAGTGATCGAGGCCAGCAGTACCCGCCGCGGCGTTGTTAAGACACAGCTGGAGGGCCGGGGCTGGCAGGAGTGGTTGGAGATCCCCTACATCAACTACGATTGAGAGGTGCGGCATGAAAGAAGAAATACAGCTTGCGGAAGGTACTGTAGACTCTCTGCTGATTGGTTTTACAGCCTACGGTATCGAGAGGCAAAACAGCAATGAGGAACGGCATCTGCCAATCGGCCAAAAGCCCTGGCAGGAGGCCAGGGTAGAATGGATGTCCCACATCCTCTACTGCGCCGCGAAGTATCAGGGTATGGATCCGGAGAGCGTCACAATTCAACTGACGCGCCGGCTGGAGGGGGTGGCCCGGCATAGCTATGCCGAACTCGCTGATGCCACGACCCAGCAGGCGACCCTGCGTGCCCTACATGGGTATGTCTCCGCACTGGCTGGCGCCGATGGGGATCACCGGCGCCAACTGCTGGATGTGCGGGAACTTCTCACTGATATGTTCCTGGATCGGCTGTGGGGTGGCCGGGACGAGGGGCTGAGCGGAGCGAGGGAAAAAGTGGCCAGCGCCCTCGTCCAAGTCACCGCCAGACAGCCCATCCGCTTCACTCGAGTCCTTCTGGGGCCGGAGACAGGCCCCTGCGAAAGTGGCTTTGTATCCGGCAGCGTGGTCACGCCCCAGGCCGTCAGGGACACCGAGTTCTACCGGCGGTTTTGCGCCCAACACCCGGAGCGGAGGTTCTGGCCCGCCCTCTGCGTAACCTACGCGGGGTGCGGAGGGCGGTTTCTGCGGGATGCCAGCGAGTTCGATCTGTCAATCATTCAGGAGGCGGGAGATCGGTTTGTAACTCAGACGGCTGTGAGAAACCTGGACTTCGGTCACCAGCTAGTGGTGCGCCCGGAGCCGAAGATGGAAATGAACATGACGATGTGAAAGTGAGGTCAACACGATGGAAAAAGTAACGATTACCCTCTCCTTCGAAAAGGAGAAACTGGACGCGATGGCTGTCTTCCTTTCTGACGAGAACACTACCGTCCAGAAAAAGCTGGAGGGATCCCTCCAGCAGCTCTACGAGCAGGCCGTGCCGGATGAGGTGCGGAAATTTGTGGAGGCCACCAGCGGCGGTAAGCCCCGGCGCGGTTCCGCCCCTCCCCGTCCCCGGCCGGCCAGCAGGCCGAAAACGATCACAGAGAAGGAGGTCACCGGGCATGAACAGTCGTGACATCACCGTCTACCTGGATGAGCGTTGGTGCAATGCTCTGGAGTCCGCCACCGGACGCAAGATGGAAGTTATCCTTCAGGAGCGGGTGGATGCACTCATCCAGCAGCTCCCCCCGGAAGTTCGGCTGCCCATTGAGGCCGACATCCGGCGGGAGGAACAGCAGCGGGCACATGAGCTGGATGCCAATCGCCGTTTTGCTGTGTTCCGCGTCACCAAGGATGGACAAACCCATTACTGCCGTTCTGATCATGGGGAAGACTTCCTTGGGTTGGGCATACGGCTGCGCCAATACCTGCGGAGGGATACGCCGGATGTCTCCCAACTCATACCAAAGGCAGCGCCTATGCCTCTGGAGCAGTTCGAGCGATACACCGCTGAGATGGTCAGCGGTTCTCCGCGGGTGACTGGTGTTTTTGATATCGACCTGGACAGCGGGAGAGCATCCACTCTGAACCCAAAGGACGGCTGGCACTGTTTCCGTGTCAAGGATGTGAGCGCCGCCGTCTACTTCGCGACGAAGGCCCAAGGGCAGTGGCGGAAAAGAGGCGAGGTATTTCAGAACCGGTTGGCGGGCAAAGAACTGACGGATACCTATCAGCCTGTTTTTATCCAGGGAGAACACCGGATCCCTGTTGACGCGCTGATCTTTCAGGATGAAATCAGCGAGATCGGTCACTTGCTCAACTTCTACATCCCGGTCACCTTTGACCCAGACAAGGTGTTCGGCACACATGTGGCGACCACAGAGAACGATGACTACCTGAACGTCTATGCCGACTACGATTTCAAAAGCGGGAAAGTCCTCGACACGCTGCAGATCTGCCTGGTGCGCGGCGATGGCTCCGAGCTGGACTGCCTGTACCGCCTCACATCGGAGGAACAGGAGATGCTGCGCTCCCGGATGGACAACTACTGTATGGAGCAGTTGGGGGTCTCTCTGGAGCAGGCCGGCGAGCAGTACATGACGGAGGAAATGAGCGGCCTAGCATCTCCGGGTCGCGGATGCCAAGAACCTGTCATGGAGCAGACCATGTGAGCAAACCGACACAGTAAGGCCGTTGTTACGCCGTTGCAGCCGGTTTGCGCCCCGGTTCCCGTCCTGGGAGAGTAACTACCCCAGGGCGGGATTTCTCCCCCGTTTCGGCGGTTTTGGGAGGGTCGAAAACAAAGCTGGAGAAAGAGAGTGGGTCGCGGGCGCCCCCTCTCGCTCACAACCGCCCGCAGTGCGGGCGGTTCCGGGCTTTCAAAAGTGCGTCACGAGAGCCTGATTTTGAGGCGTTCTGTGTCGCAAGTCCCTGAAACGCCCAATTTCCAAGGGTTTCCCGTGTGTCAGAACCATCAGGAAGGAGGTCGGATCATGACAGAGAAAAAGCGGTTCGCTCTATGGGTGGGAACAAATGTATTGGATCTGGTGAAACACAATTACAAAGCGGACAACTGCAAAACACAGAGCGAGTACATTGAAAAAGCCATCCTGTTCTACACTGGCTATCTCAATACTGCTCACACAGAGGCATATCTGCCTCGCGTCCTCTCGGATGTGCTGGAGGGCAAGCTCCGCTCTCTGGGGGATCGGATCGCAAGTCATCTGTTCAAGCTCTCTGTGGGGGAAGCCGTCACCCACAACATTCTCGCCTACGAGTCGGACATCAGCATGGGAACGCTCCGGGAGCTCCAGGGCAAGTGCGTCCAGGATGTGAAACGCACCAACGGCAAGATCGACTTTGAGGACGCGCTGAAGTTCCAGAAGGATCTGTGATAGCGCATGGTCAGGCTCATCATCAAAAGCGGCTATATCAAATCTGGCGGCGCCGCTGCCGGCTACCTGAAGTACATCGCCACCCGTGAGCGGGTCGAGATCCTCAAGGGGAACGGTCAGGCAACAACAGCGCAACGGAAACTCATCGCCGAGCTGCTCCACGACTTCCCGGACAGCAAAGCGTCCTATGAGTACCGAGACTATCAGAAGGCGCCTACCTTTGGCGCGGCGTCTCAGTTCATCGCCGCCACGCTGGATGCCAACGCGCACATCTCTCTGGAGCGGGACGGCTATATGAAGTACATCGCCACCCGCCCCAGGGTGGAACGGCACGGCGAGCATGGCCTGTTCAGTTCGGACATGAATGTCTCTCTGGACGCCGCCCTGAAGGAGATGGAGTCCCACACGGGAAATGTGTGGACGATGATCCTTTCCCTGCGGCGGGAGGATGCCGCTCGCCTGGACTATGATAGTGCGGATGCGTGGCGGGGTCTGATTCTCTCCCACGTCAATGAGATTGCGCAGGCGATGAAAATTCCGCAGGGAACTCTCCATTGGTACGCAGCCTTCCACGATGAGGGTCACCATCCACACCTACACATGATGCTGTGGCCGGATGATCCCAGGCAGGGGTATCTCACCAAATCGGGTATCAAGGCCATCCGCTCCGCGCTTACCAATGATATCTTCAAAGAAGATCTGTACAACCTTTACGCGCATAAGGATATCTCGTACAGAGAACTCACGCGGGAGAGCCGCTCCGCCCTGAAGGATCTGACCACGGCGCTGAGCCGTGTCACGCCGGACAGTCCTGCGCTGGAGCAAAAGCTGGTCGAGCTCTCCACCATGCTCAAAAGGACTACCGGCAAGAAGGTCTACGGTTATCTGAAACGGCCCGTCAAGGACAAGATCGACTCCATCGTGGACGGCCTCGCCACCATCCCGGAGGTGTCCCGATGCTATGAGGAATGGAACACATTACGGGATCAGTTAGAAAGCTACTACAAAGACAAGCTCAGAGAGCGTCTGCCTTTGTCCCAACAGAAGGAGTTCAAGGTCATCAAAAACATGGTCATCCAGGAGGCGCTCCGCCTGAACCTGGACTCCATCATCATCGAGGACGAGGGCATGGAGGACGAGCCGGAGGAACAGCAGATGGATGGTGAACCAGAGGCAGAGGAAAAGGCGACGAGTGGGGCAAGCCATCGAACCTTGTATCAACAGGCGGTGGAGTACCAGGAGGCCAAGGCTATGCTCATGGATGAGAACGTGCCTACGGAGGGGAAACGACTTGCCATCCGGACTTTGGAGCGGCTATGGGAACAGGGCTTCTCCGTGGCCGCCCACCAGCTTGGTAAGGTCTGGCAGGATGGCCTCCTGTATGGAGAGATGGACATGGCCAAGGCGGAATTCTGGTTCCGCCGTTCCGCGGAGACAGGGAATGACTACTCCCAATACGCCCTCGGCAAACTCCTCCAGGGACAGGGCCGAATCAGCGAGGCGGTGGAGTGGTATGAGAAAGCCTCTGCCCAGGGAAATCAGTACGCTGACTACCGACTGGGGAAACTGTACCTGACCGGCGATGGTCTGGAAAAGGATGTGGAGCGGGCAGTCCGATACTTGACCGTCTCGGCATCGAAGGGGAACCAGTACGCCCAATACGCCCTGGGAAAGCTGTACCTCATGGGGGAGGTCATCCCCAGAGACAGTGAGCTGGCGTGGAAGTGGCTGACCGCCTCTGCCCAGCAGGGAAACGAGTATGCGCAATTCTTCGTTGACCGCTTCGACTACTTCCTCCATCGGCGGAACCCCACCGCCGCTGCGTCGGTGATCCGTCTGCTCCATCATATGAGCGGGATCTTCGAGGACAAGAGGCCGCCGCTGACGATGACGCACCTCCGCATGGATCGAAAACGCCGCCGGCAGCTCATGGAGCTGAAAGCGGCGCGGGGTCTGCGGATAGAGGATAACGAACAGAAAATGTAATGGCGTCCATGCTCTGCGGCACGGACGCCATTCAAAAGGTCGGGGGTTATAGTTTGTTCAACTCGACTTTGAGTTCAGGCAGGTCATCACGAATAATCTCCCAAATCAACCGAAGGTTAACGCCCTCGTAGTCGTGAACAATGCGATTTCGCAGTCCATAAAGCAACCGCCAAGGGATCGCCGGATGGTTCTCCGCATAGGCGGTATCGATCCGATTGGCCAACTCCCCCATCTGGCTGAGATTGAAAACACATGCCTCCACGAGTTTCGTGTCGCGGCAGAACTCCTCATAGGTCACGCTCTCACAGTAGACAAGGATTTTCTCCGTGTAGCCTTGGAGTTTCTGGACGATGACCTCATTTCTCATAGACCATCACCCCTGTGGCTTGGATCTCCCGATCGATCAAGGAGTCTGGCTCGATGTGAGACACATCAAACAAGTCCACGTCCTTGCCCAAGGCCCGCTGGATCTCATCCTGAAATCCAACGAAACGAAGTCCTTTCAAGCCGCTGTCTACCAGCAGGTCTATGTCACTTTTCTCAGTAGCGTTGCCTTTCCCATAAGAGCCAAAAAGGATAGCCTTCTTAACGCCGTTACGCTTAAAGACCGGCGCAAGAACATCCTGCAGCTGTGAAACAGTATAGACCGCGGGCGGCATAGCAAGACCTCCTCCCACCCTGTATCTGTTTCCAGTATAACCGATATCAAGTAAAAATGCAACGGTGAGGTGAAACGAATGTCTTACATCCCATTCACAGACGAGCAAAAGCATGCCGCCAACAGCGTTGACCTGGCTGAGTTCCTCCGTTGCCGGGGAGAGCGCCTCCTCCGCTCCGGGCCGGAGCTGCGGATGGCGTCCGACCACTCCATCACCATCCGAGGGAACAAGTGGTATGACCACGCCACACAGCGGGGCGGCGGGCCGGTGGAGTTTGTCCGAACCTACTATGGCATGAACTACCCAGAGGCCATGCAGTTCCTGCTGGACGGATGCGGCATCTCCACTCCCCTCTCTACCGTCAAGCTTTCCGCGCCGGAGCCGGAAAGGCCCTTCGCCCTTCCCACAGCCAATGGGGATATGCGCCGGGTGTTTGCCTATCTCACCAAGTCTCGGGGAATCGATCCCAAGGTCATCTCCGCCTTCGCCAAGAAAGCGTTGATCTTTGAGGACGCGCTCCACCACAACGCCGTGTTTGTGGGCCTGGACTGGGATGGAACGCCCCGCCATGCCCACAGCAGGAGCACCCAAAGCGTCGGCAAGACCTTCCGCATCAACGAGACGGGGAGTAAGCTACAGTACAGCTTCCATTGGCTGGGCCAGAACGATACTCTCTACGCCTTCGAGGCGCCTATCGATTTGCTCTCCTACCTCTCCCTCCACCCGGAGGACTGGGAGGACTCCAGCTATGTGGCCCTCTGCGGCCTAAGTGAGAAACCCATCCTGTGGATGCTGAAGCAATACCCCCGCCTCAGAACAGTCAAGCTGGGCCTGGACAACGACCAGGCTGGGAGGAACGCGGCCCAGCGGATCACCGGCGTCCTGGCCGAGAGGGGATACGGCGCTGTCACCACCTGCTTCCCCGACCGTAAGGACTGGAACGAGGAGTTGAAGGCCGTCAGAGAGCTCCAGCGGGCGGCGGATCAGGCGCTGACTATGGAGATGGGAGGGATCTGCTGATGAACACCCGGCAGCCATTCTCGTGGGGGCGGCGCCGCGCCTCCTGACCTCTGTAACCGCTCTGTCTGGGCCACGAAGAACGATCGACTATGCGAAAAAGGCGGGCCACTCCATGAGGGGATGGCCCGCTTCACGATCTATACGCCCCTGGCAGCGGCCTGGACACGCCTGACCAGTTCATCCAACACCTCTTGCTGGCCCAGCGTTGGCAGAACAGGGTCAGAACGGAGCTCACGCAATTGCCTCTCTATTTCATCGATCTCTCGGGCCGACCACTCGCTGTTCCAGTAGCCCAGCAGGGCCTGAGAGGGTGCGGCCTGACTCTCTACGCTGTCATAGAGCAGGGCTTGATCTCGGTTCCAAATCCGAATGCGCGTAATGCTGGGACAGGCGCGGAGGACATCCAAATTGCCCGGAAGGAGCCGCACCACGGCGTCATGCGCCTCTATCGCGGTGGCACGTGGAATAGTGCCGTTGGCGTTCATACGGCAAAAGCGCAAGAGGGTGCTGGTCAGGGATACTTCTGGGCGTGTCGCAATGGCAGCCAACTCCACATGATAGCCTTTCCCGGCCAATTTTTCCGCGGTGGCACGGGGCACGTCGGCGTCCCGCCCCGTTCCTTCGATGATCAGGTGAAACCGCCTGTCAGAGAAATCGTCGATCAGACGCTCCACCACCGTGTTAGAAAAGGGAGATGTCATGGACACGGCGTCTGAGCCATATTCCGCAAAGAGCTGTCGGTAGTTCGGATGATAGCGGCGATAGTCATCGCCATTGATGAAGGCGGCGTCCCCGCCCATCTGCGCCAGCATCATGGTGGAAAGCTCCGTTTTTCCCGCTCCCGGCTGGCCTGCCAGCAGGACAGCGCGGGGCGACTCTTGGGCATGATACCGGCCGGCGTTCAGAAACGTCTCATCTGCCAAAAGCGCGTCCACATCCTCTGATGTGAACGCGCTCAACTCTGCCATCTCACGCATAGGTCACAGACCCCATCTTGGAGATAAAACCGCTGGCCAGGTCAAACTGACCCCTGATGCGGTCCAACTCCGGCTCAGATTTTGCGATAAGGATATCCTGTTTGGCAGACCACACCAGCTCATACATGACCGAAACAGGGTCAGTACGATCCGTGATGCCATGGGCGCGCTTCAAACGGAACAAATCACCCAGCACGGAGGCCCCTTGCTCCATCAGCACTTCCTGCCGGAGAGAAAACTCATATTTACTCACACCGCAACCTCCAATTGTCGAAGGGTGAAAATAGTATACCACACCAGCCTCGGCGTTGCAAATCTTTTTCTATCCTACTTTATGGAAGGAGGATGTCCTATGGGACAATACATTCATTTCGCAAACGGGAAAAGGTGTGCTGTCAGGGGATATGACAATGTCACAGCCTGCTTCCCCACTTGCAAGGACTGGAACGAGAATCTGAAAACCGCCAAGGGGATATCGCAAGCGGAACCGGTCTCCGCCCGAAAGCCGGACGAGAATATGCTGGATGAATTGGCGAAGGATTCCTCTCCGGAAAAGGGCAGGCTGGCCCGAATTAAGATCCCCGCTCTTCTTGGCCAGCGGAATCGCTACCTACAGCTGGGAGTTCGATCTAAAGCCAACGAATGCCTCATGGCCGCGGCCTCTTATGCCATCTCCGCCGCCATGCGGGAATACCGCCAGATAGGAGAATCATTCCGGGAGGAGGACGCGGCCGCCCACATTAAGGCGGCATATATGGACGTTGATGGTGCCGACCGTCTTGCCGGAAATCTTTCGAACATCCAAAAGCAGGCTCAGGGCATCCACACCGCAGGGGAAAAGCGCAGGCTCGCGGAGTCCTGGCTCACCTTCGCCGCCCAATGCCTGGGCGTAATGGAGTCTACGCGGAAACTCCAGAGAGCAGTCGATCAAGGCCCAACTATGGCTATGGGAGGGATAAGATTATGAACTACACGCCCTTCATTGTGGCCGCTGTCGCCGGGGGGGTTCTGCTCCTTCTTTTCTTGGTGACCACAGTCTCCGGGGGATACAACCTAAACGGGATCAAGTCCAAAACAGTTGGCGACGGCCAGCACGGGACGGCCCGCTGGGCCACCAAGAAGGAGATTGCGGATAGTTACAAGCTGGTGCCATATCAGGTGACGAAATGGCGCCAGGGGAAGGAACTGCCCAAAGAGCAGGGTCTCGTTGTGGGGTGTGCGGGTACGAAAAAATCAGTCAAGGCCCTGGTGGAGACCGGTGACGTCCATGCCATGGTCACCGCGGCCAGCGGAGCCGGAAAGACCGCTTTTTTCCTTTACCCCAACATCGAGTACGCCTGCGCCAGCGGAATGTCTTTCCTCTGCACCGACACCAAGGGCGACCTTTACCGCAACTACTCTGGGATTGCCCAGGAGTGCTACGGCTACCATGTGGCCATCCTGGATCTCCGAAACCCCACCCGCTCTGACGGCAATAACCTTCTCCACCTCATTAACAAATATATGGACATCTATAAGAAAGATCACAAGAACCTCTCTGCCAAAGCCAAATCAGAGAAGTACGCCAAGATACTGGCCAAGACCCTCATCAACTCTAGCGATGCCAATTACGGACAAAACCAATTCTTTTATGACTCCGCTGAAGGGCTCCTGACCTCCGTTTTCCTCCTCATGGCTGAGTACCTCTCCGATGAGGGGGCGGACCATAAGCCCTGCTACAAGCGGCACATCGTCAGTGCCTTTAAGCTGATCCAGGAACTTCTCGAACCCAGCCAGCGGGATGATGGGAAAAGCCAATTCCAGAACTTGATGGAAAGGCTCCCGGAAAACCACAAAGCCAAGTGGTTCGCTGGGGCCGCCCTCAATTCCTCCGACCAGGCGATGGCCTCCATTCTCTCCACTGTCCTCTCCCGGCTCAATACCTTCCTGGACAGCGAGATGGAACAGCTTCTCTGTTTCGACACGGCCATCGACGCGGAAAAATTCTGTAATGAGAAGTCCGCCATCTTTATTGTGCTCCCGGAGGAGGACAACACCAAGTATGCCATCGTATCCCTCCTCCTCCAAAACCTTTACCGGGAGATCCTGGCCGTGGCCGATGAAAACGGCGGGCAGCTCCGTAACCGGGTGGTCTTCTACTGCGATGAGCTGGGGACGATCCCGCCCATCCAGTCACTGGAGCTGATGTTCTCCGCCTCCAGGTCACGGCGGCTCATGCTGGTACCCATCGTCCAGTCTATCACTGGGCAGCTCCAGAAGAACTACGGTAAGGAGGGCAGCGAGATCATCGTGGACAACTGCCAGCTCAACATTTTCGGCGGCTTCGCCCCGGCATCCCAAACCGCCGAGGAAATGTCCAAAGCCCTGGGCAATCGCACCGTGCTCTCCGGCTCCATCAACAAAGGAAAGGACAAAAGCCAGTCACTCCAAATGATGGAGCGGCCCCTTATGAGCGCGGATGAGCTCAAAGCCATGCCCAAAGGAGAATTCATCGTGATGAAGACCGGGATGCACCCCATGAAGGTCAAGTTGAAACTGTTCCTGGATTGGGGTATCACCTTTGGAAAGCCCTATGAGGCGCCGGAGCGGGTCCAGCGGCCTGTCGCATACGCCACTAAACGGGAACTCGTTAGCGCCATACGAAAACAGAGGCATACAGAAGGCAAACCTCCGCAAGACGGCCTTAAATCAACCAACGAGGTGATATGACATGGGCTACTTTGATTCCATCTACGCCGCAGAACTGTCCCACCGGGCGGTGGCGGTCTATATGTACCTCAAAAGCCGTGCGAACAAGGACGGGGTCTGCTGGCCGGGGATACGGACAATTTCTGTTGACTTGAATCTCTCCCGCTCCACTGTCCAGAGAGCGTTGCGCGACCTTCAAGGGGGCGGCTGGATCAAGATTGAACCGAGGTATAGGGAGAACGGCAGCAGCTCATCCAATCGATATTACGTTCAATAACGCTATGAGAGAGATAGGAATTTCCCGCCAAGGGGGAACTCCTGCCTTTTATTGACCCCAGGAGGATATCAGGGGGACACCCCCAGAAGGGATCACCTTACAGATACATCAAGACAGAGAAAAGGAGTTATTTTGACCCTACTCGCAACTCCACTGAAATAGCAGCCGCGGCCAGGAGGAAAAACAAGACAAGCGCGCTGGAATGTGGGCAAGGCCACTTACGACCCAGTCCGTATCCCGGCGCGCCTGAGCAAGAAGCGGTTTCCCTTCCTTACGCCGTCTTCTTAGCGAACGCAACAATCCGCACAATGACGTATGTAAGCGGTAGGCCGAGTGCCGCAGCGAAACCGTATACGAAAATATGGTTCCAATGGAGGACATTGATGAATATCGCAACAAAGCTGAACAGAATCAAAAAGTTTGGTATATAGGAGATTACAAAGCGCACATAGCGATGCAAGGAAAGTCCCTCATGGAAGGTCAGCTTACTGTTCAGCGTATAGGTCACCAGAGAACTGCCAAAATAGCCGCAGACATATGATACAGTGGGATCGATTTTCATAGAACACAAGCTGGAAATCAGCATATTACTCAGTGTTCCCATACCGCCGCAGAATACAAATATCAGAAAATTTTTTGTGAAGAACGTATTTTTGACCTTATCGATAATATTCATGTTTATCTCCCTACGTTGTTTTTCACATGGCCAATCCTGGTACCACACACACAGCACGCCATTTTCCAAATCAACGAAAACGGCTTACATATCCTCCAATGCTGGTACCCATGCTGTCGCTTTGTTTCCGAGTTCCAGTTTGAGGTGTTTGATCTGCATCCGATAGGTAGAGCGATTTGTGATAGAGATGTACACCCACGAATCGTCGCTGAGAACAAAATTCGGATCATCCACTAACGTGAAAGCATCGTCCGTCAGCGTTAATGTGGCGCTAATGCGTTGCCACTGCGTGCTGAGTTTTGGGTAAGAAATCTGGTCGAGGAACGCCCAGCGCTGGCGCAAACCGGGTTCAGAGCCGACACAGATATCCACCAAGAGTCCACCTCCGTTTTCATACAGCGTGTTGTCAATCAGATCCGCATCGTCGCTGCGCACGTCGAGCGAGATGGTTACCTCTTTTCCGCGCAACTCCGAATATTTGATGGAAGGAGTGTCCGTTGCGTTCCACTCCAGGATTGGATTGGCCTGCCAGTCCATGATGGCCGCCCCATCTTCGCCGGTAATCACACTTAATGGGCCGCGTTTGGCCCAACTTTCCATGGATGCCGTCCCTGGTATATAGTTTTTCTCTCCAATGCCATATATTATCTCAAGCGTATCAGGAATGTTATAGTACTCCCTTAAGGATTGAATGTCCTGTGGTAAATCCGGGTAACCGGGTTCTCCAGGATAGACAAATTCCGGAGTAAAATAGTGGTTATAATCTATGTTGATAGCGGGTAATGCGACCTTCTCACCCGCAGCTGCCTTTTCTCCGGCCTCTAGCAGTGTGTTGCGGTTCTCCATAAGGATTGGCGCATTTTGGCAATACCCGATTAAGAAAACAGCAAGCCATACACATGAGATGCACGCTATCCCGCCAAAGGCCATCTGCTTTCGAAGGCCGTCCTCAACCATCGCAAAGACGCGGAGCATGATGCAGAACAAGGAGAGATATAAGAGTATCTCCATGCGATGGACAATATAGCTGGAATAGAACAACGCCGTGACTACGCTCATTAATCCCGCGAACCCGAACGCATTGAGGTACACGCAACCGTATTCCTTCATCTCCAGAACAATTAGATATGCGGCGTAACAGAGATAAAGGAAACAGTCCACCACCATAAATGCAGATCTGAACGTATAGTTATAGTTCATCATATTTAGAAGTGAGGTGGGACTATAGTACAGTGATAAAGGTACGAATGACGCCGACCACATACAGACGAGTAATGAAGACAACACATATTCGGATTTTGGCCGTCGCTTGAAATTCAAATAGCATACAAACAGCAGAAATACCACGAGAAACGGCATATTGCTCCTATGGAATATCGTTGTGACAAAGCCGTCCAGGTTTCTAGCCACCCGTTCGCTCAGAGTGGATATGGTCTCGGCCTCGAAACGGTTCAGGTTGCCGGGTCCAAAGCACACGACAGCAGTTCCCAAGGCAGAGAATAGCAAGACGATGCATTGGGAAACAGGCAGTTTTTTCCTCTTAACAGTATAATATGCGATCACGCAAAAATAGGTACAGCAAAGCGTAAATGCGGTAATCTCCTGCATCAGGCATGTAAGCACCGACAGTACACAACAGAAGGCAATATAAATCGCGTCCGTTTTGCCTCTAGCGATTTTTCTGAAGAGAAAGAGTGATGAAAACATCAGCGCATTGGCAACAAAAACAGTTAACCCGCCGTTAAACCAAAAAGCGCCTTCCGTATACATGCGCTGCGAAAGCAGTCCAAACAGGAGCACCGACGCAAAAGCATTGAAGGTGGTCTTCTTCACGCCGGAAAAGCGGTAGACACAATAGAAAACAGATGTGATTCCCAGCGAATCGACAATTCGGTACAGCCACTGAACCCGTAGCAACGGTGCATGCATCAATACCAGGGATACCACCCGCGTTAGCCGCGTGTTATACTGTTCTAGTGCGAAGTGAAGCAACTGTGAAAAAGTAAAGTTCGTGCCCGTCACGTTCGGCTCGGTTACACCCCAAGCGGACAAACTTCCCAAATAGATATCATCCAACATTTCCGGGACAAATTGGTAAATTATCAGACAGTATAAAAACAAAAGTGCAAATGGTATCGCTCTTGTCCAACCGTTCTCACTTCTCATGGCATTAATTCTCATTTTCATAAACCTCAATCTAACGCAAAAGAATAAATCAATTAGGGGATATAAATAATCTCCACATCATCAGGCAAGCAATAGTATTCTTTTATACATTTTACGTCATCTGGCAAATCAGGGTAACCAGGCTCGCCTGGATAAACAAATTCAGGCGTAAAATAGTGATCATAGCTAATATTAATCCTCGGGGAAACGACTGGCTCACCTGCAGTTGCTCTTGCACCAGTGCTTAGTAATATTTCCCTGTTTGCTTGTAGGATTGGAGCATTATTTGCATAACCAACCCAAAATACCGACAACCAAAGGCAGGCAAGCACACTTAGACTCCCGCAGATAAAATTTCTTTTTAGACCAGTTTCTTCCGAAAAGATCCGCAGTATAATGCTGAAAATCGAAAGATAGAAACATATCTCCATTCTTGGGGCAATATAGTTGGAATATACAAGCGCAGTTATTACTGACAGAAGTCCTGACACCCCAAAGAATATCAGATACCTATCGTCTATTTCTATTAGTTTTATTGCAATCAGGTAAACTGCATAACCAATATATAGGGACCCGTTTACCACAAAAAATGCTGAATGAACCGAATAATTGTAGTTCATCACATTTAGGGTTGATTCTGGACTATAATAAAGCGACAGTGGCAAAAACGCCATCGACCATAACCAAACCATGGTGCTTGGAAAGCACTTTTTCCCTGTCTTCTCCTGTTTATAGTTAAGATAACAAACGAAGGCTAATAAGACTATAAGAAAAGGCATATTGCTTTTGTGGAATACTGTCGTGATAAATCCATCCAAATTCGCCGCAACACGCTCGCTAAGTGTTATAGCGGCTTCATTCTGATAGCGATTAAAGTTGCCTGGCCCAAAACATATGATTGATGCTCCCAACACAGAAAAACAGAGGATAACACATTGTCCAACCGGAATTCTTTTTTTCTCTAATATGTCATAGAGAATCAGCAATGCGAAGGTTCCGCAAAGCGTAAATGCCGTAATTTCTTGCATAAGGCATGTAAGCAATGAAAGGAAAGCACAGCCAACGACACATATTGCATCCGGTTTTCTTTGAACTCTTTTAAATGCAAAAATGGAAAAGAACATAAGCGCATTTGCAAAGAATGTCGTGAGCGCTGTCCCAAACCAAAACGCACCCTCTGTATACATGCGCTGAGGAAATAGTCCAAATAGCGCCACGGATATAGCAGCGCTTGCAACGCTTTTCTTTACCCCGCTGAATCGATAAAGGCAGTAAAACATCAAAGTAATTCCCAGCGAATCGACAATTCTATAAAGCCATTGTACACGGAGCAATGGAGCGTTTATCAGGACGAGTGGCAATACACGGGTAATGCGGGTCTGATACAATTCCGAGGCGAAGTGTAACAATTGGCCAAAGCTAAACTTGTTACCCACCACATCAGTTTCAGTAATTCCCCATCCAGACAGACTGCCAAAATAAAAATCATCCCACATCTCCGGAATAAATTGATATATTGTGAGGCAGTATGCAAATAACATCACAAACGGTATCGCCCGTTTCCATCCACCTTCATGCAGGAAAGTGTTTTCCAACCTTTTCATGCCTCAAACTCCTTGCGAAACAGCGCAAAGGCATCGCCCATGCACACATCCATGTTGTTATAATTCCATTCACCCCAGCGGCCCAGGATGTGAAACCTGTCCAACTGCGTGAAGTAGTCCCGCATCACACGAGTATTCTTCCGATAATCCAAATCGTGGATGAC
>CANRFC010000024.1 GCA_947629795.1 uncultured Oscillospiraceae bacterium | reverse complement strand
GAGAAGGCCATGAAGGTCAAGATGCTCCAGGAGATCCTGAAAAAGGACTTCGGAATATCCAACGCAGCGGAACTCTTGGCAGCCATGAAAGAATCCCCGGCGGTGGATATTTCCATCTTCGTATCCGCCCCAAAAAGGAAGGAGTATTTACTATGCCCGGAAATTGCGAAAACGGAATCTTTGAAAGAAATAATCCCGAACGGGATTGCCGAAGAAGGTATCGCCGCCGGCGCCGCCGGATGAATCTGGTACGCCTCGCTGTGCTGGCTGCCGTCGCCTGCATCCTATCCATACTGGCCGTAGCTTCGTATGCGAACGCAGAGACCGGGCCGGGCCAGGATGTTGTCCTGCATGAAACCGCATTTCCTCAGCGGGCCCGCATGATGCCACCGGCGCCCCAGGTCGAATCCATACCTGTTCCGGAGCCCGCGAAGGAACCGGAGCCAGAGCCGGAGCCGGTGGAAGACTCCCGCTACACGGTGTACGACGTTCCTCTCTCAGAAGAGCTCCAGAACTACACGCAGGACCTGTGTGAGGACTATGGTGTCAGCTACCCGCTGGTCATCGCTATCATGCAGTTGGAATCCGAGTTTCAGCCGGATGTGGTCAGCAGCACGAACGATTACGGCATCATGCAGATAAACCGAGTCAACCACGGATGGCTGGAGGGGGACCTCGGTATCACGGACTGGTTTGACCCGCAACAGAACATCCTGGCAGGCGTCTATATGCTTTCCCAGTTCAATGACTGCGAGGATGTACACAAGGTCCTCATGTTCTACAACTGCGGACCGAGCGGGGCCAAAAGGCTCTGGTCGGAAGGCGTTCATAGCACGGCGTACAGCCGTGCGGTGGTAGAGATCATGGACGGATTGGAGGTGATGGAAAATGGGTGAGGAATTGAAAATCTGTGAAGGAGGTGGCTCAGAATGTGCTCTTTATGCCACGTGAACCCCTGTCATCCTGGCTGCCCCAACGCTCCTGAACCCAGGGCCGTACATACCTGCGACAGGTGTGGGGACCCGATCCTCCCCGGGGACAAGTTCATAGAAGAACCTGACGGAGACATCCTGTGCGAGTGGTGTCTGGATAACATGACCACCAACGAGCTGCTGAATGAACTTGGTTTCTCCTTTCAGACAGCGGAGGTTGACGCATGAGCATGACGATTCCAGACTACCCGGAGCTCACATTCGAGGAGGCCAGCCATACATACCGGCTCGACGGATTCATCATTCCCAGCGTGACCACGCTGATGAAGCCATTGTCGGAAGCCTACTACGGCGGCATCGACAGTAAGCTCCTGGAACGTGCGGCCGACAGAGGCTCGGCGGTCCACAGCGCCATCGACACATATTCCCGATATGGAATCATCGACCTGGAGCCGGATCTGGAAGGCTACTTCGAGGCGTTCCGGTCGTGGGCGAAGGACTTCGATGTAAAGCCATACGCCACGGAAACGAGGACGTATAACCGGGCCCTCCTTTATGCCGGGACCGTAGATATGAGCTGTTCAGAGCGTGGTGTTGACACCATGGTCGATTTCAAAACCACGGCTTCATACTCGCCTATGCTGTGCGGTGTTCAGCTCGAAGCGTATTGCCGGGCTCAGGAGAGCCACGGCATCAAGTACCAGAACCGGGTCATCATCCAGCTCAAGAAGGACGGCTCCTACCACCGCCACGATGATTTTCCCCCAAGAATCGAGTGCTGGAGAGTGTTTAATTCCCTTCTGAATGTGTCTGGATTCATCAAAAAATATAAATAGGAGGATGAATATGCCTGAAAATGTTAACGAGCGCGTAATCTCCACAATCGCAAAGCCCCAGGTGGTCGAGGAGAACACCATGAAGGCCGAGATTATCGACATGGAGGTCCGGGCCGACGCGCTGGTCGTCACGAACGACGAGGAGTTCCGGGACGCGGCCGAGTTCCTGAAGGTCCTGAAGGACCAGTCCGCCAAGGTAAAGGACTTCTTCAAACCTCTGAAGGATGCCGCCCACAAGGCTCACAAGGAGGTCTGTGACCGGGAGAAGATGCTTCTGGACCCGCTCACAAAAGCGGAGTCCGTCATCAAGAAGGCGACGTCCGCCTACCTGGATGAGCAGGAGCGCAAGCGCCGGGAAGCGGAGGAACGGGCCCGCCGGGCAGCCAGGGAGGAGGCGGAACGCCGGCTGGCCGAGGCAAGCGCCCTTGAGTCCAGCGGAAAGCTGGAAGAGGCTGCGATGGCCCTGGAAGAGGCCGAGATTATCGACAGCGCCACGGTCTGCATCCCTGCCTCCCAGAACCAGAAAGTAAAGGGCGTCAGCTCCAGAAGAGACTGGGATATCGTCAGCATCAACGACAGCAAGGTCCCCGTGGATATTGCGGGAACTGTCATCCGCCCCGTAGACAAAGGGATTGTCATGCGCCTCATCCGGTCCAGTAAGGGAACCATCCGCATCCCTGGTATCACCTACAGGGAAACGATCAGTATGAGCGTCAGGAGGTCGTAAAATGTCAAATTTGCTCACAAAAGTTGAGTACCAATCCATCTCCGGCATTCCGGTCTCCCTGGACGCCGAAACCGTTATCAAGTATTGCACCAGGGGCAACGGCAACATCACGAACCAGGAAGTGGCCCTGTTCCTCCGCACCTGTCAGGCCAAACGTCTCGACCCTATGGAGAACGGCGAGGTGTACCTCATCAAATACGACAACACGAAACCCGCCCAGATCGTTGTTGGCAAACACGCCTATCTCCGTCGCGCAGACCGCAACCCGGAGTACCGCGGTAAGAAGAGCGGCATCGTCATCGTCAGAGACGGGCAGGTCATCCAGAAGGAAGGCTGCTGCGTGTATGAGGTGCTGAAAGAAATCCTCATCGGAGGATGGTGCCGGGTATTCCGTCAGAGGGAGGGCTGCGACGGCGTGGAGGAGTTCTACCGGGAGGTCGCCCTGGCTGAGTACAGCAGCGGTCAGGCCAACTGGAAGACGAAGCCTGCCACCATGATCGAGAAGGTCGCTGTCAGCCAGTGCCTGCGGGATGCCTTCCCGAACGACTTCGAGGGGATATACGCCGATGACGAGATGGTGGCCTCCGGCGCCATCCCCGCCGACTACAAGGTAGTTGATGACACCACCACCCCGGAACCTCCGCCGGACCCCATAATCACCGCCGACCAGCGCCGCCAGCTCTTCGATCTGGTCCGCAACAACTTTGACCCTGATGTGGTCAACGATGTTGTGAGGAGCGTCATCGAAGAGTTCGGCTTCAGCAGTACCAAAGACATGACTGAAAGCGTTTTCCAGAAGGTCATGGCCCGGATACAGGAGATCATCGACGACTCCAGTGACGGGGAGCAGGAACGTATCGGGGACGATGATCCGTACCAAGGTCCCCAATCCGGTAGGTGATCGACCAAGGGGGCGGGGTCTCCCGCCCCCTCAGAAAAGGCAGGTGGTTTGAATGGTGTGGATAAGTATGTACCGGGATATTTTGACCCACCCGAAGCTGAGAAGGCTGATGAAAAGCTCCGGGATGTCCAGAAATGAGGCAGTCGGTACGCTGTTTTCAGTATGGGCCTGGGGTGTCGATAATGCCCGCAGAGACGGTCTTATGATAGAGACCGACAGGCAGGACATCGCGGATGTCATATCATCCGGCTCCGGCCTCCACAAGGGTGTGAACCCAGGGAAAGTGGTAGACAGCATGGTGGAGTCTGGATGGATAGATGAACGTGACGGCTCCCTGTACCTGCATGACTGGGAAGAATGGCAGGATATGTATTACCGCTTCATTGAAAAGCGCGAAAAGGATACCGCCAGAAAGCGGCGGGCCAGGGAAGCGGAGAAGGCTGCGGGCAGCCCGCCTGCCCCAAGCATCCCGGAACTGCCACCCGCGCAGGACCAACCACCATCCCTTCCACCGGCTCCAAAAGAAGAGGAGGCTCCCAAAAAGTCTCCTAAGCCGAAGCCGAACAAGAATAAGTACGCTGAGTTCGTCAGCATGACGGAATCAGAGCACAGAAAGCTCGTGGATGATTACGGCGAGTCGGCTGCCGCTCGAATGATAGAGATTCTGAACAACTATAAAGGGTCCACCGGAAAGACATACAAGAGCGACTACATGACCATCCTCAACTGGGTGGTTAAGCGGGTCAAGGAAGAGGAGCCCGGTATCATCAAGCCGAAGGCAGCCTGCCCGCCCTCAACTGAGCGCACTGGCTCCCCGGTCCCGGAAGAATGGAGGAATATCAGGCGTG
Source organism: uncultured Oscillospiraceae bacterium (assembly GCA_947629795.1). Lineage (GTDB taxonomy): Bacteria > Bacillota > Clostridia > Oscillospirales > Oscillospiraceae > Vermiculatibacterium. The sequence continues at coordinate 38,836 of CANRFC010000024.1, read as the reverse complement.
GATAGAATCAATGACGACCTGCTGGGCCCGATCATCCGCATAGCTGCTCAGGCCAATGCCAGGGCGGACGGGGACTATTACGATGACGAGGGCTTCCTGTGCTGCGGTAAGTGCCATACCAGGAAGGAGTGTGAGATACCTCTCCCCGGGGGCCCTGATGACATCAACCCGGAAAAGTCCCGGTTTCCGATCATGTGCAAGTGCCGGAAGGAAGCGTTCGAGGCCGAAGAGAACAGGGCCAAGAAGCAGAAGGACATGGAGGTCGTGGACCGTCTCAGGCGTGAGAGCTTGATGAGCCCACGTTTTGCGGAGGCCACGTTTGAGAACTTCCGCAAGGACGAAGAAAATGAGTACAACTTCAGGGTATGCCTCCGGTACGCGGAGCACTTCGATAAGATGCTCCTGGAAAACCAGGGCCTCATTTTCTACGGAGAAGTCGGAACCGGAAAGAGCTTTGCCGCAGCCTGCATAGCCAACTACCTGCTGTCCCGCGGCATCTCAGTAGTGATGACATCTTTCGTGAAGCTGTTGAGCACCATGCAGACCTACGGAAACGACAACGAGCGGCTGATCTCAGACCTGAACCGGGCCAAGCTGCTCATCATCGACGATTTTGGAGCGGAGCGGGACTCCGCCTTCGCCCAGGAGCACGTCTACAACATCATCGACAGCAGGTATCGGGCCAAACGTCCCCTCATCATCACCACCAACCTTGACACCAAGGAACTGTGGGGACAGACCGGTGTGCGGTATTCTCGCATCTACGACCGGCTCTCCGAGATGCTTCCGGTTGAGTTCACCGGCGGCTCGTGGCGAAAGGGAGGCGCGGCCCGCAAACTCACAAGAATGAAGAATTTTTTGGAGGGCAACGATGGATAGGCTCTATATCAACGCAGAGGCTGACCGTATGACCGTAGCGGGCATCCTCATAAAGAACGGGTACATGGTCAGAGGCGGGTCCGGCCGGCGCTCCGGAACGAGGAGCTATGATTACTACCTGGAATTTGAGCTGGGCACGAAGAAGGATTGCTCCGGGAGGCTCTACATTGACGAGGAGTCCGACCAGCTTGCAGTAGCCGTCATCCTGGTAAAGAACAAGTACACCGTTCGCAGTTTCAGCAACCAGCGCAAGAACTGCCGGGAGTATTTCTACCTGGAGTATTATCCGAACCCCGAGCACCCGGCCGCCGGCAGCAAGTCGGAGGAGGCTTGACATGGGACGGAAAGAAAAAACCGCCAATGAGCAGCCCCTCTCCATGAAGCCGTATAAGATCGGAGACGGTGGCACCGTCTGCTTCCCCAGGAAATCGGCTGTTGACACTGGCAAACCTGGATGGAAGCTCACCAAATGCCCGTTCTGCGGAGCTGAGTGCTGGGAGACGCCAATGGCAAGGGGACTTATCGCAAAGGACCCGACGCTCCGGGGGGCCTGTACCATGTGCGCCTTGTCCGGGAAATACGGAAAAGGAGTAAAGGCATGAAGATTGAGGAAGCAATCGAGTATTGGGAGCAGGCGTTTGACAAGTCGTGCAGAAACAATCTCTATCAGAACGCCGCGAAAATTGACTATGAGGATGCTGTATGGACAGCCATAACCGCTTTACACGCCCAGCAGGAGGCGAATAATAACGAGTCGAAGATCGTTCATTGCAGAGAGTGCGTCAAGCGGAACACGCCAAACTGCCCGATGTGGTTTCAATGGTATATCAGCGGCAGGGAGATGCCCAGGGAAACCGATAACGATTTCTGCAGTCATGGTTTTCGGAGGTGAATACAGCATGACAGTCGAGGAAGCGATCACAACTGCGTTGAATATCAAGACCTTCCTGAGCTTTTTTGTTGAGCCGGAGAGCAAGGACCTGACGGCGATGGACATGGCAGTCGCCGCCCTGCGGGTCCAGCTGGAGGACGAGAAGAACGAGCCTTTGTCCGTTGAGGTGCTGCGGACGATGGTCGGCCTGCCCGTCTGGGTCCAGTCGCCGGGCGTCCCGGAGTACGGCAGATGGGAGATCGTGGAAGGCGTCAGCGAGGACGGAGAGGCATTGTTCCTGAAGAACGATTTTACCTGTCACGAATATGGGCGTGTCTGGCTGGCCTACCGCCGCCCGCCGGAAAAGGAGGAAAGTCATGGATATTGAGAAAGCAATCGAATACTTGACGCCGATCTACAACAGCGCCAGTCTGGAGGGTTACCAGGCCGCTTTGGGCGCGGTGCTCAATGCGGCGAGAAAGCAGATGGAGGCAGAGAAGTGGATGAGCGTTAAGGACGCATTCCCGGACTGTGGAGGACGGTTCCTAGTCTACGAGCCAGGTGTTGGTGTATATGATGCGTTCTTTACTCCGCAAAACGGTAGGTACTTCTGGTTCAGAGATAGCCTGACACCGCGCAATGGTATCACACACTGGATGCCGCTGCCGGAGCCGCCGGTGAAGGAGGAATCACAATGACAGCACAGTTCACCATTTATGGCGAGCCCAAGGGAAAGGGCAGGCCGCGCTTCTCTTCCGGCGGTGGAAAGTCCAATACGAGAACTCCGGACGAGACCATCCTCTATGAGAATCTGGTGAAGACCGAGTACCGACGTCAGGCAGGCCACAGGTTCCCGGATGACGCTGCCCTAGACGTCCGCATCTTCGCATTTTACTCCATCCCCAAGAGCGTCAGCAAGAAACGTCGGGAGATGATGATTTCCCGCCAGATCAGACCGCTTAAGCGTCCTGATTCCGACAACCTCTGCAAGATCGTCATGGACTCGCTTAACGGCATAGCTTACCGCGATGACGCTCAGGTCGTGGATTCCATGGTTCGTAAGTTCTATGACGACGTTCCCAGGGTCGTCGTCAATATCTCGGAGGCAGGAGGCACATCGGTATGAGCAAAGATGTTGAATGGGGCATCATCCACGGAGAGGGCACCATTGTCTGCACCTGCGACAACTGCGGTACGGACGAGGAGCTGGAGTTTGATGACGGCCACCCTGATTACAGGGAGGCCCAGAGCTTCATCGAAGGACTCGGCTGGATGTCCACCAAATTTCACGGTCAGTGGTACGACTTCTGCTGCGAGTCGTGCCGGAACAATTTCATCAAACGTCACACGACATAGGAGGTAGACCATGAGCAAAAAATATCCCCTCACCCTCAGCGCGGACACCTTCAACGGCTTCAAGACCGACTTCGACCAGACGCTTCGCAAGCTCCTGAGCGATATGGAGCGCCTGGACAGCGATGAGGCCACCATCGGCATCAAGATTGCCGTCACCCTGGAGAAGGGCAAGGAGCGGGACTTCGAGGCCAACGGCATCGACGCCATGAAGGACATCACAAAACCCACCTTCAAGCATGACATCAGCACCACGATCCAGGTCAAGAACAAGATAGGCGGCTCCCTGGGCGGCAACATGAAAATGGTCTGGGACCGCGACCTCTGCCAGTATGTGATGCAGGAGATCGACAACGGCCAGCAGTCCCTTTTCAATGACGGCGGCACGGTCGTCAACGATGTTCCCTACACCGTCATTGATGACGATGCTCCCGACAGCCAGCAGTCCATCCAGGGCGGGACCCACCACGCCCTTCCTCCGTTCGAAGATGCCGTTGATGCTGATTACACAGACGTAGAGGACGGCGGCGGAGCCGCAGACGATACGGACGCCGGCGGCTCTGAGGACGAATCTGGCGGCGATCCTGCGGTCACTGAGACCGCCTACGAGTTCCTGTCCAAGTACGTTGGCAACGCCATGAGGGTGATGGAGTCTATGGGCATCTACACTGTCCGCTCTGAAGATAACACCGTCATCCTCTCCTCCGCTCTGCCGGTCACGAACCGGATGTACTGCTCCCCGGAGAAGCTGAAGCCTCACATCGGCCACTCCCTGGTGTGCGTGATGCACAACGAAGACCAGCACCAGAACATCTCCATCGAATGTCAGGTGTGCGGCGACGTCCTGTTCATCATTGAGTCGGATGAGCACAGCACCCCGGACGACTATCAATACCAGGACCCGGAGGAGTGAGGACCTATGAATGTTGTCACTTTGACCGGCAGGGTCATCCGGGATGCCGAGCTCAGGCGTACCAAGAACGGTAAACCCGTGTCAGTGTTCTCGCTTGCCGTTCACCGCCCGGGCTCCAACGGCGTCGAGGACTTCATCGGTTGCTTGGCCTGGGATAAGAGAGCGGACTTCATCTACCATCACTTCAAGAAGGGGAGGCTCGTGGAGGTGTCCGGCGTCCTTATCACGAGGACGTATGAGAAGAACGGCGAGAAGCGCAGGGTGGTCGAGGTCTGCTGCAATCACGTTGACCTTGTAGACAAGAATCCGGAAGACGGCAATGAGTCCGGGTATACCCCTGAGCAACCGTCCGGCTTCCAGGATATGCAGGATGACTCCGGTGACATCCCGTTCTGAGGAGGTGCTGCGGATGGTTAATATGTCGAAGAGGGTCGGCCTTCCCGCTACCCTCGAACAGCTCGCCGAAGAGTGCGCCGAGCTCTCTCATGCTTCCCTCAAACTGTCCAGGATCATGCGGAACGAAAGTCCCACCCCTGTGACAGAGGAGGAGGCTGTGGAGCATCTGCTGGAGGAGGTCACGGATGTGTCCCTGATGATAGACCAAGTGAGGTGCGCGGATTTTGTCGGTCCGTACCTCCGCACTTACATGGCCGACCTCTACAACGAGAAGCTGAGGCGGCTGGAACGGAGACTGGAGGCAGGCGATGACTAAGAATTTGCATCCCCGAAGGGGCGACATCTTCATAGCCGATCTTACCAGGGACCCGCTGACAAGGAAAAGCGGTGTTCGGCCTGTGGTCATCATCCAGAACGACCGGGGAAATGCGAACAGCGGAAGCGTGATCGCCGCCATCGTGACAGGCAGCCGTAAAAAGTATCTCCCCACTCACGTCAACATCTTTCCCCGCCATGGCGTGAAGAGGCCGAGCACCATCCTCTGTGAACACATCATCACCATAGACAAGGACTGTCTGCTGGAGTACAAGGGGACCGTCGTCAATACCAGCGCATATATCAGCCTTGACATCGCCCTCGCAGTCAGCATCGGCCTGAAGACGTAAAAAAAGAGCAGCCTCGCCTCCCGAAAGAGCCGAAGCCGCTACATGATCTGCAACTTCATTGTAGCAAATTTCCCGGATTTGTCAATAGGAGGCAAGGCATGAAGAATAAAACTGGCAGTACCACGCTCACCGCTGAACAGCGAAAAGAGATCATCGGCATAGCATCCAAGGTGGCAATCGAGCAGTACCATAAGGCGGCAGAAAAGGCCAGGAAGGACGCAAAGGACAAACGCCTCCACAACACGGAGCTACTGCTGAAGAAGTACCGGGGCTTTGTCATCCACAGCCAGAACGCCGTCTTCCTGGCATCCAAGGTGGAGGACGACAATGACCTGGATGAGCTTCTTGACCTGATGGAGGCTGGGACCGGATGCAACGATCTGGTCGTCACCAGTGTACGAGACAGCGCGGCCCGTACCCGCGTCCTGGTCCACCACATCGACAAGATGCTGGATTACTTCAAATACTGCTGCGAACACTCCAAGAAGCCGGAAGATGCCCGCAGATACCGCGTCATCTTCTATTCGTACATCGCTGAAGAGTCTAAGCAGAAATCATTCCAGCAACTGGCCGATGAGGAGAACGTAGACGTGAGCACCATATACCGGGACCACAAATCCGCCATTCGCCAACTGAGCGCACTGATCTTTGGCTATTTTGAGTGAATTGCAAAAAACGCACCATTGACACGCGAAATTCCGATATGGTAATCTGTAAAGCGAAGGAGACCGCGTGGGTAAACCCCACGCGGTCTCCCCCTCCTCCATGATTTGTACAATCAGTCACAAGTGTTATATTCCAGTGGATGCGGATTTGGAATTTTGACTATTATGACTATTTAGTGCAGTGGCAGTTAAATCCCGTAATTTAATCACCATCTGCTTGAACGAGTAAAAAAATTCTGGGTCCCCCAGGATATGCAAGTCGAAGTAGACGCACTTTGGAGTCTCCCAAATCAGTCCCTTGGATTTGGCCTTGTCGGCTCCCGGAAGGTCGGTTAGCATCGCCCTCAGCTTCGCTTCATCCCATTCCGTACCAGCCAAATGACTGACGTGGTTTGGCAGGAAGAAGTCCAGCGTACAGACGTGCTCCTGTTTCCTCCACCATGCAGTGACCTCGAACAGTGACCATTCGCCTAGATACGCCCTGAAAGATGGCCGCTTGCCATGGCGGAATTTGCAGACCAGCGCCAAGTCGTTGACCGTAAAGTTCCAGATGTCTTCTACCACCGGAACCAGCTCCGGCATTCCTCGTCCGCGGATATTCTCCAGGCACTCATCCAAGGTCCAGAACCGGTTTACTCGCTTGGCCGAAGATAGGTCCTTCCTCTGTTCGGCAAGGGTATTGCCTACCACGTTTGAGGATAGCAGATGAGCGTTCCCCGCCTTGTATTGACGGAGCTCCACTCCATATACCCCTATGTCGCTCATGCTCCTGTCAAGAAACTCGATCATCGTCTTTAGCGTAACTGGTATGCGGTCGGCTGCGAATACGAGCTGGAACCGCTCGGCTTTGAGGCAGGTCGCCACCTGCTCCCAGAACTCGTCGGTATCGTACTCCTCCAGCAGCTCACTGTCAGCGTTGCTCTCGCGGAACTGTTCCCGCAGTTCCCCAGCATCCCAGGTTGAGACCCTGGAGGCGTAGTCGATCATCTGTGCCACAACTTCACGCTTTGTCCTGGTGTCTGTGCTTCGCTTCACTTCCACCAAAACAGGTACGCCCGCCTGATTGACCATCAGGTGGTCCAGGTAGTAGGACGCCGTACTGTCCTCACTCACCGCCATCTCATACTCCCTGGCTACGAGCATGAGTCTGGCTCCATCCCGGTCGCCGTCCCTCAACAGCAGGCTGGGATTGTCAGCAATGAGCTTTTGAAGTTCATCCTCCGTATCGTATCGGTACTCAGCCATCGCAGAGGCCAGTCCGTCCGACACGAAGTACAGATTAGATCCCATGAAAAACTCCTTTCGTAAACAATTTGTTAAGGTAGCAAAACTCGATTGACGTTGGCGGAACCATTGTGGGACAATGGAATCAGGGAGGTAAAATAAACCGGCCCCCGCTGCCCCAACAGCGGGAACCGGCATACGGGGCCCGATAATCGAGCTTCACCATATCTCGATTATAACACAAACGGGCTCCTTGTCAACCGATGGAATTACAAGAAAGGAGCTTAGAAATGAGTGTGGCACAAATCTTACAAGTCATCCTCATCGTAACGAACGTCCTTGCAGATAATACCGTAGGGACTCCGGATACGGATGAGCTCGGAGGAATCGTAGCCATCCTCGGTATGCTGGAGGATGAGCTGCTTGCCCAAGTGAAAGGAGATGTAGGAAATGGGTGAAGTGTCTGTCCGGGATATCGGAAACTCCAACCTTCTTGTCTCCTATGACGGGAAATTCTCGTTCCGAACGGCTGCCGCGAATGGCTCGAACTTCGTAGCACTGGCCGATCTCGCTAAGTGCTGTGGGTATAAGGCCGGCGGCAAGTTCGCCATCCGCACCAACGTCCCAAAGGTGAAGATGGATGTCAGGCACATTGACGGGAGGACGGTCGGAAGAGTCTCACCGATGTGGTTCCTGTCTGTAGATGATGCCGTACAGTTCGTAAAGGAGCGGGCCCTGGACGACGGTTTCAAAAGATGGTTCACCGGGTATGCCGATACCATCCGAAATTTTCCTAGATCCATCCCGCAGGACAATCCCGAATCATCATCACCCTCTCCGGCGCATCAAGAGCAGAAGGCGCCGGAAGTAAAGCCGAACCGCGGCGTGAATATCACCTCGGAGCTGATCGACCGTATCATTGTCGATCTCTTGTCCCTGAAACAGGTCATATCCTCAGCTCCGGGAACATAACTACCCACCCATAGAGGGCCAGCCGAAAGGCTGGCTCTCTGCCGTTTATAGGAGGAGTCCAGATGGAGAAGCGCATCGAACGCTGTACCATGAAGGCCGGTGACATCAAGACCGGTTTCGGCAACCCCAGAAAGATAACCAGGAACAAGATGGAGGATCTGGAGCAGAGCTTCGAGATGTTCGGAGACTTCGGCATCTACCTCATCGACGAGCAGGACAACGTGATCGCCGGTAACCAGCGCCTGAAGGTCATCCTGCGCAAGTACGGCCCGGACGTGGAGCTCGACTGCAAGAGGCTCATCGGATACAGCGAGGCAGAGCTCCGGGCCATCAACATCAAGGACAACACTCATGCCGGCGAGTGGGACCTGGACCTGTTGGCAGAGTGGACGTCCGATCTGACCATGGACCTTGGTATCGACCCGAAGGAGTCCAAGAAAAACCCCGAGGAGATGACCGTCAAGGACATGGAGCTCATCCGCTATGAGAAGTACGACTATGTGCTCATCGTGTGCCGGAATGAGATCGACTACAAGGACCTACAGAGGGCTCTCGGCCTGGAGAAGCGCAAGATGATAGTCTGCCAGAAGCGCAAGATTCAGGCCCGTGCCGTCTGGTTTGATGACATCAAGGCCCAGATCGTACCCAAAGACGAAGTGTAGAAAAGGAGAATCACCACGATGAAAGTTTTGATTACCGGCTGTAGCCGACACAGCAAGAACCTCGTCCAGTCCCTGAAGAACAACATCGACGGCAGAGAGGTCCAGGTCATCGGCATCAATAACAACCCCTCCAACATCCTGCGGTCCGACGTGGACAAGGCCATCATCGCCCCGTCCAGCTTCGACCCATCCTATATCGACTGGCTCCTGGACCTCTGCACCGAGGAGAAGGTCGATGTCATCCTCCCGTACATCACGGCCGAGCTGCCCATCATCGCCGCCAACCGCGAGCGGCTGGAGTCCAACGGGACCAAGGTCTCCGTGGCCTCCGAGCGCACCCTCATGGTCGCAAATGACAAGGTGGAGATGGCTCACATGTTCCGCGGCTATATGCCCAGGCAGACGGTAGTCCGGTCATCCGATCAGATCAGGGAGTTCGCCCGCAGCATCGGCTATTACACCGGCACCCCGCTGTGCTGCAAGCTGGCGGACAAGTGTGGTGGGACCGGCTTTGCAGTCCTGGATGAGAAGAAGTACCTGGAAATCTCCCTCTTCAACAGGCTGGGCGTCAACCGGTACATCAGCATCGACCAGCTCTGCGAGATCGCCGACAAGGTTGATGTGGAGATCATCCTCCAGGAGTACATCCCCGGGACCGATTATAGCGTCTGCGTCCTGGCGGACCACGGAAAGGTAGAGCTCATGTGTGGCTTTGCCGGATACGCCATGGAGTACGGCGCCGTCACCCAGGGGGAGATCCTGAAGAACGAGCCGGCCTACTTCATGGCCGAGGAGGTCGTCAACGTCCTTGAGCTGGACGGGAACGCCTGCTTCGACTTCATCGTCCGCCCGGACGGTCACCCGTTCCTGCTGGAGTGCAACCCCCGCATCAACGCCTCCATCCCCTTCATCGACAAGGCCGGAGCGAATCTGGTGTACCTCCGCTGCAAGCAGCTCCTGGGAGAGCCCATCGACACCAACATCTCCTTCGACTACGGACTGAAGATGGTGAAATACTATGACGCCCACTACTACCACTGATCGGCCGGAGAACTTCAACATCTACTGTATGTCGATGAGCCGCTGGGATGCCATTATGACCAAGAACCTGTTTGAATACTGCACCTATGTTGTCAGGGAGGAACAGGCTGAGAAATACCGGGAGGCTGGCATAGACGATATGCTCATCATCCCCGCCGGCGCCGTCCACAACTTTATGACCACCTTCTACTGGATCATTGAGAACACCCCGGAGGACGTCATCTGCATCGTGGACGACGACGTTAAGTTCATGTGCTACCGGAATGATAAGCGGTATCCCATCGTGGACAGCGACGGGAACCCGGATGTAGAGACGGCCACCATGGAGTGTGAACGCATCGGCCAGCTTCTCTCCGACCTGGGCCTCGGGCTGGCCTTCGACAACCCCAACTACGCATCCTACATCTATGACCGGGAGTTCGGCTTCAAGGGTATGCCCGGTCATATCCGCTGGGTGAACAAGTCTGGATTCAAGGCCAAGCTGAACGAGGATGACCCGGCCACCAGTGACATCGACATGGCTATGCAGGAACTTCTCCTGAACCGTATCATCCTGCTGCCGAAGTATTACTGCACCACGGCCCTCATGGATACCAATGCCGGAACGAGGGACGCCAGAAAAGCCCACATCGACATGACCATCGCCATGCACAATAAATGGGGAGTGTATTATGAGTATGACTATCGAAAAAATGTTGCAAGAATCGGTGTTAAGAGGTAGCTCCCTCCCCACACCGACCTATATCGTCAGCAAGCCCATCCTGGAGGAGAACATCGCCAGCTTGCAAGAAGCCCTCCGCTCTCGCTTCCGCAGATTCATCGTCGGATACTCCTACAAAACCAACTACGCCAGTGCCGTCGTCCGCATGGTCCACCGGAAGGGGGCTTATGCGGAGGTCGTCTCCCCCATGGAGCTGGCCTACGCCAGGAAGTTCGTCCACGACAGCAACATCATCTACAACGGCGTCATCCAGGATGTAAACGGGAAGGTCCAGGTCGCCCTGAACGGCGGTATCGTGAACGTGGAAAACATGACCGAGCTCCGCCTCATCAACTCCCGCCTCGGAGAATTGCACACGGTCGGCAACATCGGCATCCGGGTCAATCTTCCCATGACCGGTATGGACCGCTCCAGGTTCGGTATCGAGATCAACCCCGATACCGTCTCCGCCATCAAAGAGCTGGACAACATCTTGGTGTCATCCGTACACTGTCATGTAGCGTTCAGCCGGTCACTGGACACCTGGGCGGAGAAGACGCACAGAATGGCCCGGATCGCCAAGATGCTCGGCGCCGGCATCATCGACCTCGGCGGAAGGATGTACGGGCCCATGAACCCGGAGCTGGCCGCCCAGTTCGATTGCGAGATACCGACGTTCCAGGATTACGCGGACTGCATCTACGACGCCCTGTCCGATTATTACAGCGACGCAGATATGCCCGCGATCATCGTGGAGCCCGGGACCACCCTCATCTCCAACGCTCAGTCTTTGCTCACCACCGTGGTGGACATCAAAACCGTCTGCGGAAAGACGGTATGCACACTCGACGCCAAGAAGCTGGACATCACCGTCATCGGAGAATCGACGAAGACGTTCCCGTACTACGTCATCAACCACGGAGGCGGCCGCGTAGCGGACGCCTCCCTGTGTGGTTGCACATGCCTGGAGTCCGACCGGCTGGTGGACGGGTACACTGGTCCGCTCAGTGTCGGCGATCAGGTCCTTTTCGATAACGTCGGGGCCTACTCGAACGTCCTGTCCCCCAGGTTCATCAGAGGCACACCCTCTATGATGGTGTACGAGCCGGGCGCAGGATTCTTCCTCGTGAAGAATCGGGACTCGATGGAGACGATGTTCGGCGAGTATTGGTAAAGGTAAACAATTTGTTAAAATGTTCCAATTCGATTGACGTCCGGCCGATATATGTGAGACAATAAAGTTACGGAATATTCCAAATCCGTACATATTATTGCTTAATTGGAGGCTGAAAGTTATGGAATTGACAACGACCCACGGCTACAATTTATACGACATTTCTTCTATGCTTCAGAAGGCCATTCGCCGGGCAGATGTTTACCACGCCGCATACGCCGCCGCAGAGATGCACCCGCGGTTCCGCAAGTACCTGTGGAAGCGGCTGCTGACTGTCTCCGCCGAGGATTGCTACGGCATCATCACGAAAGAGATCGTGGCTTTGCAGCAGGCCGATGAGTATGTGAACGGAAAGAAGGAGGACGGCAACTGGCTCTTCGTCGCCAAGGCCGTTACGCTTCTCTGTATGGCCCGTAAGAACAGGGATGCAGACTATGTTACCTGCAACTTCATGTGTCCCGACCGCAACCTCAGCCCGGAGGAGATCAAGGAGTTCGACTTCAACGAGCTCCACGCCAACCTCGAAATTCCCGATTACGTCTATGACTGCCACACCCGCAAGGGTAAGATGATGGGCAAGACCAAGATCGACATGATCCGGGATGAGCAGGCCGCCCTCACTCCTCATCAGGTCAGCCTCTTCGATGATGGCGACTGGGGGCAGTTCGTGGAGGAGGAGCGCAGGACCGGGAACTTCACCGCCAGGGAAGAGGCACTGTATAAGCCCTTCTCCGCCGGAAAGAAACGGTACTACTGAGCGGGAGGTGCCTGACATGGCTGATATGGTCAAGAAGACAGACGTCGTTCGTGAGGCAGTAGCCGCCGGTGACATGAAGAAGGCGCTGTCCATCGCAAAGGACTTCCGCCTCGGCATCACGAAGGAACAGCGGAGCACGATGGCCCGGGCCTATGAATGTATGGTCCATCCAAATTTCTACACCTCCATTGGAATCGACCTCACAACGGCGATCCAGGACGGCATCACGGTCGTCACAGACCTGTACCAATAATCCTATTCAACCATACGAACACGACATTTCTACAGCCTCTCATGGGCAACCATGAGGGGCTTTTCATATCCGCGGAAGAGGGGTGGTGATGTGGCAAACCCGAACGGAAACCCTGAGAACCTGAGACCGGTCCAAACCAAAGAAGAAGCAAAGAAGCGTGGGGCCGCCGGTGGCAGGAAAAGCGGGGTTGTCAGAAGGCGAAAGCGGGATTTGCAACAGGCCATCAAGTGGATGTTCGATGCCCCTGCCGTCACCCCGCTGGCAAATAACCTGTCGAACATCGGGATTGACGAAAAAGACCAGACGAACCTGACGGGCATCATCGTAGGACTGGCTATGAAGGCTGCCAGAGGCGACGTTGCTGCATTCAAAGCCCTGGCTGACTACGGGGGATTCAATCCTGATAAGAAGCAGCGGGACAAGGAGAGCGACGCCCGCATCAGGAAGATGGACGAGGGCTTCTATCATCCGGCTGACTCGGATGACGATGATGAAGAGCCAGATGACGTTCTTATCATTCTGCCGGACAACGGAAGGGGCGACGGGCCAAAACCCGTACATAGCCAACGCAGCGACCATGTAGACGGAGGTAATGACGGTGGGCAGGATTGAGCTTAGAGCACAGCCTGGACCTCAGTGGGAGTTCATGGAGTCCAGCGCCGATGTGACCATCTACGGTGGTGCCGCCGGTGGTGGCAAGACCTACGGTTTGCTCCTGTCTGCCCTCCGCTACAAGGGGGTCCGAGGATACAACTGCACGATATTCCGCCACACATACAAACAGGTGTTCTCCCCTGGAGGACTGTGGGATGAAGCTCTCAAAATGTACCACAACATTCGCGGGGCCCAGCCCAGAATATCCAAGGGAGAGTGGCTGTTCAGAGACAATAGGGACCGCATCGTGTCCAAGGTCCTGTTCAGGCACATCGGAGGGGACGATGCTGTTTACGACTATCAGGGCAGCCAGATCTGTGGGCTGTGCTTCGATGAGCTGACGCATTTCACGGAGCGTCAGTTCTTCTATATGTTATCCCGCAACCGCTCCACCTGCGGTGTCAAGCCATACGTCAAGGGAACCTGCAACCCGGACGCGGATAGCTGGGTGGCAAAGTTCATTGAGTGGTGGATCGACCAGGATACCGGATACCCCATCCAGGAACGGAGCGGCAAGATACGGTGGTTTATTCGTCAGGAGGAGACCATCTACTGGGCAGACACGAAGGAGGAGCTGATCGAGAGGTTCAACCTCGCCACGCCGGAGGAACTGAGCAAGCCCAAGTCGGCCACGTTCATCGCTTCCTCCATCTACGACAACAAGGCTCTGCTGGAGGTGGACCCAAGCTACCTCGCCAACCTGATGGCTATGCCGCTGATAGACCGGGAACGGCTCCTGAAGGGGAACTGGAAGATCAAGGCTGCCGCCGGCCTGTTCTTCAAGCGTACTCAGCTCGGGGACATCCTGGGAGCTATACCATCCGATGTTGTCCGCTGGGTACGGTGCTGGGACTTGGCGGCCTCCGAGAAGAGCGAGAAGGGGGACCCGGCTTACACCGCCGGAGTCCTCATCGGAAAGCGCAGCAACGGCCGGTACATCATCGCGGACGTGGTGAACCGCCAGATGTCAGCGTCAGATGTCAGAAAGACCATCCTCACCACGGCACGTCTGGATGAGAACCGCTTTGGCAACGTCCGTATCAGACTGCCGCAGGACCCTGGGCAGGCCGGGAAAGAGCAGGCTCAGAGCTACATCAAATTCCTCTCTGGATTTAACGTCACCACCGAGATCGAGTCGGGAAGTAAATCATCCAGGGCAGAGCCGATGGCAGCCCAGTGGCAGGCCGGGAACTTCGATATACTCGCCGGTGAGTGGAACGAGCCCTACCTGATACAGATGGAGAACTTCCCCGACGGAAAGTTCAAAGACATGGTTGACGCATCAGCAAACGGATTTTTGGAACTGGAGACCGGTATCAGGGACTTCGGTTTCTCATTCTGAGGTGATAAGCATGAAGTTATTCAACATCGAAATCGGCAGAAGACGGGTCAGCCAGGAATACGACCGGGACAAGAGCAGCTTCGTATCCAGATGGACCAGACCCCCCACCATGAACACCGCCCAATGGCTGGAGATGTTTTCCAAGAGCCCCAGGCTGGCTGTGGTGGACCGCATCGCAAGCGACCTCGCAAATCTGCAAGGGAAGCTGCTCCGCATCAACCCGGACGGCTCCGAGCAGGAGATCACGAGTCACCCATTCCTCACCCTCATGGAAAACCCCAATCCCCTCTATGAGATGACCAACTCCGCCATCTGGAGGCTCCACGAAGTCTACCTGATGCTGGTCGGAGAGAGCTTCATGCTCGTGGAGCGGGATGAGCACGACTTTCCCGTTGAGCTGTGGAATGTTCCCCCGCATTGGGTAAAGCAGACCCCGTACATGGGATACCCGTTCTACGACATCATTTCCCCGGGCGGCCTGTGCATGAGCGTATCCGTAGACGATATGTTCGTTATGAAGCAGCTCAACCCGCTCGACCCGTTCATGCGGGGCCTCGGCATCGCCGAGAGCATCGCGGACGAGGTTGAGATCGACGAGTACGCCGCTCAGTTTCAGAAACGCTTCTTCTACAACGACGCAACGCCCCCGCTGGTGTTCCTCATGCCCAACGCCACGAATGAGCAGAGGGACGCCTTCATGGCCCGATGGAACCAGAAACACCGCGGCGTGGAGAACAGCCACAAGGCAGCGGCCCTGACTGGCCCGGTCGATGTCAAGCTGCTCGGCTCGACCGATACGAAGAACCTCGGCTTCATCGAAAGCCGTGTTGCCATGCGGGACGCTGTACTGGAGCACTTCGGGATGCCTAGAGAGATCATGGGCATCACCGAAAACAGCAACCGGGCGACCGCAGATTCCGCTCAATACATCTACGCCAAGAACGTGCTGTCGCCGCGGGCCCAGAACCGTGGGCAGGCCATCAATATGCAGCTCCTGTCCATGTACGGGGACCGGAGCCTCGTTTGGAGGTTTGACCCCGTCATCCCCTACGACAAGGATTTCGACAAGGCGAAAGCATTGGATGGCTGGAACTCCGGACTGCTGATGAAGAACGAGGCGCGCCAGCTCCTGGATATGCCGGACGTGGATGGCGGGGACGTCTTCAAAACATCCATGAGCGACCTGTTTATAAATCAGGCAGACGACCCGGCCAAGGTATCCCAGTCCATCATCCAATCCGAAACGGAGCCAGCGGCGGACACGGTATCAGGGTCCAAGTCCCTGCCGGTCAACGCATCCGCCATGCTCAGGAAAGAGGATCAGGCCATCCGTGAGAACAGCCGTCCGTTCGAGGCGGCTATTTCTCGTCACTTCGATGAGCAGCGGCGGGCTATCCAGAAAGCCCTTGGAATTGGAGAGAAGGCGGAAGAGGGCACTGTCTTCGATGAGCTGGAGGATTACATCCTCCCGGATGGAAGCTACGATACGGACCTCTGGAACGCCCTGGATGAGGATGAGAAGCTGCGCATCACGGATGCTGTGGCTGCCAGACTTCTCGACTGGAAGGACGAGGCCAAGAAGCTGACGATCCTGTTCACCCCCATCTGGAAACGGGCATACGAGGCCGGGGAAAAGCTGAGTGAGGATGTCTACGGCATCATCAACATCGAGCGGCCAGAGTTCCTGACCCCCGCCAAGGTCAACGGCGCCAAGCGGATCGTAGGTATTGAGCAGACCACCAGAGACAGCATCGCCGACATCATCGCAGACGGCATCTCCAACGGGCTGGGCCAGAAGACGTTGATGAACTCCATCCTGGATGAGATGGACACGACGCCCACCCGGGCCAAGCTGATCGCCCGTCAGGAGACATCCACCGCCCTGGCTACCGGCCAGTTCGATATGATGAAG
The DNA here is from genome assembly GCA_947629795.1 of uncultured Oscillospiraceae bacterium. Taxonomy (GTDB): domain Bacteria; phylum Bacillota; class Clostridia; order Oscillospirales; family Oscillospiraceae; genus Vermiculatibacterium. Next base: position 22,403 of record CANRFC010000024.1, on the reverse strand, counting down.
GCCGCCGGCGCCAAGACCAAGACGTGGCATCACCGTCCCCAGAAGAATCCCCGGGATGGCTCGGATGGCAAGGTGAACCATGTTGCTATGGACGGTGAGACCGTCGGTATCGACGAGCGGTTCTCCAACGGGCTCAGATACCCCAGGGACCCGGAGGATGACCGTCCTGAAGAGCTTATCAACTGCCGTTGTTACCTGACATACGGCGGTTTTTAAGATTGCCCCAACTATCGAGGAAAGGAGGTAAACCGCATGGCGAACGGAAAGGAAGGAGCCGCCACTGACCCGTTGAAGAAACCGGTCGGTGTGGCGAGAGAGTTTAAGTCGTTCCGGTTCGAGCTGGAATCTGCCGGCGACGACGGTGAGTTCTCTGGCTATGCCGCTGTGTTCGGAAACGTGGACAGCGGCGGCGATGTCATTGAGAAGGGCGCATTTGCTCAGACCATCGTGGATGACTTCGACCGCATCAAGATCCTGTCCCAGCACAACAGTTGCGACCTGCCCATCGGAAAGCCGCTGGAGCTGCGGGAAGACGAGAAGGGCCTCTTTATTCGGGGCAAGATCAGCGACACGCAAGCGGGGCGGGACATCAAGACGCTGTTGAAAGACGGCGTTCTGGCCGAACTGTCCATTGGCTACGATGCCATCGACTTCGACTTTGATTCCGTCGGCGTACGTCACTTGAAGCAGATCAGGCTGTGGGAGGTCAGCATTGTCACCTGGGCAATGAACGACCAAGCCAAGATCGGAGGCTTCAAGTCGCTGATGGAAGGTCTCTCTGCCGAGGTCAAGTCTGGCAGGAACACCCGCTCCCGTCTTGATGCGCTGAGGTTGTTCATCGCTGTGGTCAAGGAAATGTCGGAACTTCTCACTTCATTCCTGGACCCGGCGGAACAGGGCGAACCGCAGGAACTCACGGACCCGACAGAACCGGCTGGTGGTCCGGCTGCCGGGAAGAATGACGACCACCAGAAGCAGAAAAAAACCGCAGAGACAGTCTTTGAGATTGTCAGAAAATGACAGGAGGTAAACCCCATGAAACTGACCCAGGAACAGCTCGCGGCCCTCATCGCGCAGGTGTATTCCAACCTCGTGGCGAAGGGCAAGACCGACAATTTCACCAATGAGGACATCATGTCCGAGCTCGACGGTATCCTCGCCGCCACCGGCGGTGACGATGCTGTCGAAGACGACAAGGGCGGCGGTGACACCGGGCTCCCCGAGATCAACGCCGACTTCATCAAGCAGGTCCTGGACGCCATGAAGAGCTGCCAGAAGTCTGCCGATGATCCCTCCGCTGACGACAAGTGCGATGATGCCAGCGGCATGAAGGGGGCCGATGGCCCCAGCGACCAGAAGTCTGCCGTCGCTCCCCCCGCTGCGCCCCCGGCTCAGGCGGCTCCCGCCTCCGCTGCTCCCGCTCCCGCGCAGCGCAAGTATTCCAACCTCTTCCTCTCCAAGGGTACTTCCCGCGGCAGCGCCTCCGGCACCGGCGGTTCCGCGTTCAAGTCCCGCATCGCCTCCATGAACGAGAGGGACCGCCGCAAGGCTGTCTTCGGCGCGTTCGGTCGCGCTGTCAAGTGCATCCACGCATCCGGCGGCGAGGCCGAGAAGGCATCCTTCATCGCCGAGCGTAGATTCGGTGACTCCGAGATGGCCGGCGAGTTCAAGGCCCTGTCCGCGACTGTGCCCTCCGCCGGCGGCTACCTCATCCCGGAGGTGTACGCTGACGAGGTTATCGAGCTCCTGTACCCCGCCACCGTCATCTACGACCTGGGCGCCCGTCGGCTGGGCATGGCGAACGGCAACCTCAACATCCCCAAGATCAGAGCGGGCGCTCGCGCTATGTACGTCGGTGAGAACCGGAAGATTCCCAAGTCCGATCCCAAGTTCGGCAATCTGAAGCTCTCTGCCAAGAAGCTGACCGCCCTCATCCCCATGAGCAACGACCTTCTGAAGTCCACCAACTTCGATAACGATGTCATCGTCGGCCAGGACGTCACCCGTCAGATGGCTCTGGGCGTTGACTGGGGCGCCTTCATGGGCACCGGCGACGAGTTCCAGCCCCTTGGCATCCTCAACAACAAGCGGGTGAGGAACATCGACGTGACCAAGCTGGGCACCGAGTACGCCAGCGCCGACGGCAAGCTGACCGCCATGTTCCCCAACTACATGGTCGCCTCCGTCCTGAAGAACAACGTCTTCGCCGACGGCCTGGGTTTTGTGTTCAACACCAGCGTGGAGCAGTTCTACAAGTCCCTGCGGGACAACGTGGGCGGCTTCATCTTTGCTGATGAGATGAACGACAACCACACCCTGGCTGGCTACCCCTACCGCACCACCAACCTGTTCGAGACCACCGACAAGGGCAAGACCAAGATGGTCTTCGGAAACTGGAACGACCTCATCATCGGTGAGCAGGGCGCCCTGGAGATCGAGACCAGCCGTGAGGGTGCCTGGACCGACGATGCCGGCAACATCGTGTCTGCGTTCGAGAACGATCAGACCATCATCCGGGCCATCAACCATGTGGACACCGGCCTCCGTCACGAGGAGAGCTTCGTGGTGGCGACCGAAATCTCTGTCCCCGTCTAATGAAGGAGGTAAAGAACAATGAAGCGTGAACTGCTCCAGAACGTCAAGCCTATCCCCCTGGTAGCCGATGAGGTCATCGACCGCGGCGGCTTCCTGTCCGCTGTGCTGGCTGTAAAGCCCAAGAGCAGCGGCGACCTGTCCGTGAAGATCGAGCATGGCGACGCCAAGGCCGGCCCGTTCACCGAGGCCAAGGACCCCGGCCTGTTCATCGACGGCAACTCCGTACCCACCGTTGCCGATGGCGACCTGATCCTCTTCGACCTGGACCTGATCGGGTGCAAGCGTTTCATCAAGGTCACCGTCAGCGGTTCCGGCCTTGGCGAGGGTGCCTCTGCACTGGTGCTGGGCGACACCAGCGTGTACCCCGTGGAGGCGGATGCTGACTCGGGGGAATAAAGGGGTCTGGACAGCCTGTTGCTACTGACCAGACCCTATCCCTCGGCAACAAGAGCGTGTCCGAGCTGATCGGAGAGGACATCAGCCTCACCTGGATCGGGCACACCTGCAAGGTCACCGGAACTGTGAACGAAGTCACGAATCCGTGGACCGAGTACGCCAAGGACGGAAACAACACCGGGCACTTCTTCCCGTGGCAGTTCGCAGACAAGTACAAGAATACCGAGATCACCGTCAAGGGCAGGTCGAGCGGCGACCGCACGGCTACCCTGGACGATGACGGTGTTCTCGTTATCCGTCTGGAGAACCTGAACGAGAACAAGGCCACGGTCGCGCTTGTCGATGATACCCTCACCATGGACTTCACCGGGGTGACCAACGGCCCTCCCGTCGGTGCGAACGCTGTCAACAAGTTCGGTGAGAAGACCGACTTTGGGCGGTACGGCGAGTACAGCACCTACGTTGACGGCGAGCTGACCGTCGAGTGGGACGGCATCAACGGCAAGGTGAGCGGCAAGCTCAAGCACTACGACGGGAGCGGGCAGATGGTCAAGGTCGAAGGCCACCATCTGCCCGTCGTCCTCAATCAGTGGTTCAAGGATCAGAACCGCCCGGTCAAGATCGGCAACAACACCTCGCAGGGTGAGACTGACTGGATCGTCAACATCAAGGATGTCAACGACCCGCTCATCATCATGGACGGCGATACCGCTGTTGCAGTTCTGGACCTGACCGGCCTGACGCTCGAACCCAAGGGATGACCTAGGAGGTAATCACTATGGCGAGAATCTATCACGGCTTCACGCCCGGGCCCACCTCCAACAAGCAGGAGTCCGGCCCGAAGGAGGTCAAGCAGCCTCCTGACAACAAGCAGGACGCTGGCAAGGCCAGAGGCTCCAAGTCCAAGAAATCCGGGGAGGGCAGCGGCGAGTAAGCCGCTGCCCCTCTCGATAGGAGGTCTCTATGCTTGCAGATAACGCACTCACCACGCTGGAGCGGATGAAGCTCATGCTCGGCATCGAGGGTGATGACGAGAAGACGAACGAAATCGTGGAGCTCCTTATCAACAGGGCATCGTCCTGGGTGGAGCGTCAGACTGGCAGGCATCTCGGCAGGAACAAATACCACCAGTGGTATGACGCCGACGGCCAGCAGGAGCTGGTCACGATTGAGTACCCCATCATCAATGTGGAGTACGTCAAGGAGGAAGGCAAGGTCGTGGACCCCAGGCTCTATGACTACGGCCAGACCGCTAACATCGGCGTCATCTACCGGGATGACGGCTGGATGAAGGCGGGATACCGTCGGGGCCTCTCCTACGATATAGTTGCCATCAAGAGGGTCATTGAGGTCAGCTACACGGCGGGGTATGTTCTGCCGAAGGATGCCACCGAAGATGACCCTCAGACTCTCCCTGCGGACCTGGAGGGCCTTATCTGGGACATGGTTGCCCAGGCGTACACGCTCATGCAGAATGGCTCCCAGGGCCTGAAGTCGTTCTCTATTGCCGATGTGCGGTGGGACTTCGACAAGTCCACGCCGGATGCCTGGACCCAGCTCATCAACCTGTATCGGAGGTACTGATATGGACGGCATTGAAAAGATCCTGGAAGACTTCGAGCACCTGAAAGATATATGTACCGAGCTGGAGCGCAACAAAATTCTGGTCGGTATCGTTGGTGGCAAGGTGGATTCCGAAGTCATGGTCGTCGCCCACGCTCACGAGTACGGCGTCCCGGGCAAATTGCCCGAGCGTTCCTTCATCCGCAAGAGCTTTGACACGGAGCAGGATAAGATCCAGAAGATCGTGTCCGGCGCTCTGCTAAAGGCCCTGGACGGCGACATATCCCCTGAAGCCGCGGCCAACTCTATCGGGGCTCAGGGGGCCCAGCTCGTCCAGAACTTCATTGATGAGAACAAGGTCAAGCCACAGTCTGATTTCAGCAGGAAGACCCAGCATACCACTCTGTATGAGACGGGTACTCACATCCGAGACCGTTTAGCCTATGAGGTGGTGAAGGAATGAACTTCTACAACACGCCGAGGCTGCCCAGGCAGCTCCTGCATGACCTGATGGTCTACGAGCACGTCTTTGAACGTGACCCCGCCAACGGCGGACAATCCAGAAAGGTCGAGAAGGCTGTTGCCAAATTCAAGGGTATCGTGATGCCGCTGTCCAACAAGGATTGGGAGCGGCTGCCGGAGGGCACATACACCAAGAACTCGCAGAAGCTCTACACGGACGACAGCATAGAGATCGAGCCCGGCCAGATCGTCGAGGATACGTTCGATGGGCAGCGGTACACCGTGAAGACCGAGCTGGGCCACAACTCCATCCACCCCATGGTCCGGTACATCGTGGAAGGGGTGGTCAAGCGGTGACATTCACGGAAGTCCGCAACGAGGTTGTGCTCAACCTGGAAAAGCACATCGGGTGTCCGGTCGTCCCGTCAGAACAGATCGCTCATCAGTCGGAGTTCCCGTACTGCTACTACAGCGTCCTGGCTCCAAGAATATCCGACCACGCTTTCGGATTGCATGAGGTTGTGGAAAAGCCGGATGGCTTTATCGCAATACGCTCCGAGCCGGTGAAGGCCACCATGTCGTTCACATTTTGCAGCCAGGACCACGATGTAGATGGCGGCTTCGTCTATGGAGACGATGAGGCATTGTCTTTAGCGGAGAAGGGCAACGGCTTCTTCCTGCTGAACGCCCACTGTCTCCGCACGGACCGCGGTGACATCGTTGTGCATCAGGTCGGAGCGGTATCCAACCGCTCCGGCTTTGTCGTCGTGGACACCATACGCCGGTATGGTTTCGATGTGCAGCTATCCTACATCCGCACAGACGAGATGCCTACCGAGACCATCGAAAAAGCTCATTTCATCGGGAACCCCAGCTAACAAAAGGAGGAAAATATTCAATGGGAAAAGATGTAATCGTCGTAGTCCAGCGTGACGCGCTGCCTACGACCAAGGAAAGCCTCGACATCCTTCTCGTTTCCACCACCGGCGAAGTGCCGGTCGCTGTGTATCGGGACATCAACGCTGTCGAGGCCGTATTCGGAGACGCGAGCAAGACTCCCAACTCGAAGATCGTTCGCAAGGCCCGCACCCTGCTCAATCAGGGGAAGACGACGCTGGCGGAGACGCTGGTGGACAAGTTCAAGATCGTTGGATTTGCTCCCCCCTCCTCCACCCCCGCTCTCGCGGCGAAGTTCGTCATCAAGTTCACCGGCGCCCCGGAACCGACCATCGAGCAGAGCAAGCAGCTCTACGTCCGCTTCGGCGGAGATGAGAATACCCAGCAGAGCCTGAAAACCCCGGAAGATGAGGGCGGAGTCAAAGATGCCGCTGGCATGGCGAAGCTCTTTGAGGGTATCACCTTCACGAAGGGCGGCAAGACCTACAACGCCGCTGTCGTTGAGGATACTGTCACCTTCACCGCCTCCGAGACCGGCGAGGCTGACACGATCCCGAACATCGTTGCTATCTCTGATAGCGAGGATTTTGTCAGCCAGTTGACTATCCCCCTGACCGCCACGTTCACCAACGGCCGGGACACCCTGAGTGCCCCCGACAGCCTCATCGAAACCATCAAGAAGTTCCAGGAGGACGTCGATAACGACTGGTACTACCTGATGACCGACCGGGATGAGGACGAGTACGTCAAGGCTCTCTCCAAATTCGCCGAGGCCAGCGAGCCCAGCGAGGCGGAGCTGGGCGCCGGCGTGGAGGACCACCGGAAGTTCTATATGGGACAGACCTCCAATAAGGACTTCGTGTGCGAAACCGCCCGCGCCGCCGTCATCTACTCCGACAAGGAGTACATCAACGAGGAGCCGGATGCCTCGTACACCGGCAACGTGGGCCCGTTCTACCCGAAGAACGTGACCTGGAAGTTCAAGCGTCCCCAGGACGGCAACGCCGCCACCAGCGAGGGCATCAAGCTCATCACCCTCCCGAAGCTGACTGACAGCGACCGCAACCAGCTCCAGGAGAACCACGTCAACTATCTGACCGAGGAGTACAAGCGCCAGTACGTCAAGGAAGGTGTCTGCCTCAACGGTGAGTTCATCGACGTGGTGCTGGGCGGCGACTGGATCGCCAAGCGGATGCGCGATCTGCTCTACGACATCCTGCTGTCCAACGCCAACATCAACTACGATGACGGCGGCTTCGGTCTGGTCGCTACGGCTGTACTGCAAGCTCTGGCTGAGGCGTCGGATGATGACCACAACATCGTCTCCCGTGACCCGGAGAGCAGGGCCGGCGTCTTCAACGTGAACATCCCGAAGTACGCAGACAGCACGGATGAGCAGCGTCGCAACCGCGTCATGCCCGACATCACCTGGGAGGCTCTGCTGGCCGGCGCCATCCACAGCGTCAAGACCAAGGGCGTCCTTCGTGTGTCCCTGTAAGGAAGGAGTTGAAGAACTATGCTCAAAACCTATGACCCTGATAAGGTGAACATCACCTACAACAGCCGGCAGCTCCGTATGTTCGGTGATGACCTGTTCACCCTGGCCCGAGATGAGGATAATGTCACCCTCAAGAAAGGTGTGAAGGGCGACAGCACCTATATCATCAACCGCAACAAGGCGGGCAAGCTGACCGTCACGCTCCAGCAGGAGTCCCCCGATATTCCCTTCCTGGAGCAGTGCGCCGAGACGTTCACGCAGGCCCCCCTCGCCATCACCGATGCCAACGAGAGCGGCATCCTCTTCTTCGCGCAGGACTGCATGATCCAGAAGCTGCCCGACCGCACCCGCGGAAAGGATGCCCCGGACGTGCAGTTCGTCTTCCTGATTCCCGACATCCTCATTATGAACTGACCAGCGATGCGGAAGGGGCTAGGCACAGTCTTCGCTCCTTCCGCATCCTTCCACACCAACAATAAACAAATATGCGCATAGCGCAAGGAGGAAATGATATGTCCAGACAGAAAACCGTTACCGTGAATGACATGGAGTTCACGCTCCAGAGCGTCACCTTCTCCTGGTACACCAACCTGACCGACCTGTATATCAACCCCGCCGGCAACGGGCGCAAGCGCACCTCCATGTATGCCGACAAGCTCATCAAGGGCTGCGTCACCGCTCCCGCCGATGTCGCCAAGGGCGGCATCAAGTATTTCGAGGATATGGACGACATCTCCACTCCCACTCAGTTGGTGAGGGAGATCGAGAAATTTCTTGCGGAGCGAGATCAGCCCAACGGAGGCCGAAAGGCGAGCGAGGCGTAATGAACGCTTCTGGCGCATGGTATTCTGCATGGGCGGCATGAACTACGCGGAACTCAGCACCATGGATCTGTATGAGTTCGCTGAGGCAGAACAGGCCCGCCTGATATGGCAGAACGAATGGAGCCAGAAGAGGAATACGCCCGACTGAAGGAGGTGGTGATTTGTGGATGAAGCTCGTAGCCTGACCTACAGCATCAACGTCAAGGCTATTCTCGACAAGGCGCAGGATGACATCCGAAACTTTGTCGGAAGCCTTGGCAATCAGGCTACAGGTAGCATCGAAATCAGGGCTGACACCGCGTCTGCGTCGGGCAGTATCCGAGACCTGACCCAGGAGATCGGCAATATCGACGCCGGTGAAATCAGCATAGTCGCCGACACCTCGCAGGCGGAGGAAAATGTACGCGAGATCGTCGGGGACCTCGGAGGATTGCAGTCTAGTGAGATCGTCGTCGATGCCGATACCTCGCAGGCTCACGAAAACATCGGCGGGCTGTCCGAGGAGATCGGCAACCTCCAGAACGGCGAGATCTCCGTTGATGCCGATACCTCGCAGGCGGAGTCCAGTCTGCATGAGCTGGCGGTAGACATCGGCTCCATCGTTGATGATGTAGGTGATGTAAAGATCGAGGTGGACACGTCCGAGGCGGAACAGAACGTAGAGGACCTGTCAGATGATGTTGAGTCTCTTGAAGACAAGGCATCCAGCCTCGGCTCTGCCTTCCGAAAATCCTTCCTCTCCAGTATCGACAGCGGGAACAGCTTGGCTTCCTCTATCAAGTCTGGATTGGGAGGGGCTTTCGACTACACCAAGGACAAGGCGTCCAATGTCTTTGATTCTGTCAAAAGCAAGGCCGCAGAATTGCGTGATGACGTTGTCCAGACAGCCACGAAAATCGGGAATGGCTTTGCCCATCCGGTGGAGACGATCAAGAGCGGCCTCGGCGGGGCGATAGACCACGCCAAGAGCCGCTTCGTTGATTTTGTCAGAGGCGCGGAAGAAGCCGCGGATGCAGCGGATGACGTTGGCGATTCCTCCAAGGGAGCAGAGCCTGCCGTAAAGGGTCTCGGCGACGCGGCGGGTGAGTCGGGCGGAAAGTTTGAAACGCTTGGTGACATCCTTACCGGCTTCGGAAAAGCGGCGGTCGCCACCGTCACCGCAGCAACCGTTGCCGTCGGAGGTTTGGCTGCCTCCTCTGTGAGCACCGGCATGGCGTTCGACAGCTCGATGTCCCAGGTCGCTGCCACGATGGGATACTCCGTCGCAGACATCAACACCGCAGGCTCCGAAGCAAACCAAACCTTCACCCAGTTGCGTGAGTTTGCCATGGAGATGGGCGAGAGCACCGCCTTCTCCGCCAAGCAGTCGGCAGACGCCTTGAACTACATGGCGTTGGCTGGCTACGACGCGGAGACCTCCATGTCGATGCTGCCCAACGTGCTCAACCTAGCGGCCGCCGGTGGGATTGAGCTTGCGAGTGCATCCGATATGATAACGGATGCACAGAGCGCCCTCGGCCTCTCGATTGACGAGACCAGCGAACTCGTTGACAAGATGGCCCGGGCGTCCAGCCAGTCCAACACAAGCGTCGCACAGCTCGGCAGCGCCATCCTCACCGTCGGCGGTACTGCAAAGAACCTCGCCGGAGGAACCACCGAGCTGAGTACGGCACTCGGCATCCTCGCTGACAACGGCACCAAGGGTGCGGAGGGCGGAACCGCTCTCCGTAACATCATCCTATCCCTCGGAGCACCGACCGATAAGGCTGCCGCCGCCCTGAAGTCCCTCGGCGTAGAGGTCTATGACGCTGAGGGCAATATGCGTCCGCTGAATGAGACATTCGGGGATCTGAACGCGGCCATGGCTGACATGACCCAGAGCGAACGGACGAACCTGTTGAGCGAGCTGTTCAACAAGGCCGACCTGAAATCCGTTAACGCCCTGCTCGACACGAGCGCAGAGCGGTGGGAAGAGCTTGGCTCGGCCATCGACGGTGCGTGGGTCAACATGGGCAGCCTGTCCGATTCGCTGACCGATGTCGGGCTCGACCTCTCCACAATGGAGTCGAACCTTGGAAAGCTCGGCATCAGCCAGGACACCTTCTCCAGCATCCTGTCCTCCAGCGGCGGTGACGCTGAAGCATTTGCCGATGCTCTGTTGGAGGCAGCCGATGCCGGAGTCACCCAGGAAGATGTCATCAGTGCTCTCGGCGGTGACCTCGGCAACCTGCAAACCGCCTTCGACAACACCACCGGCGCGGCCCAGGCCATGGCGGACACCCAGCTCGACAATCTGGCCGGTGACATCACCCTTTTCCAAAGCGCCCTAGAAGGCGCTAAAATTGCGATCTCCGATGAGCTAACACCAACATTAAGGGAGTTCACTCAGTTCGGTACTAACGCAATCTCCACACTCTCAGGGGCTTTTCAGGAGGGTGGATTCACCGGTGCGATGGGAGCACTGGGAGGTATTATCAGTGATGGCCTCGGCATGGTCGCCGAAATGCTGCCCACGGTGGTTGACGCCGGTATGCAGTTGCTCGGCGCACTGGGCCAAGGACTGCTCGACAATGCTCCGGCTCTGATCGACACCGCGATACAGATAGTCACCATCCTGGGCGACGGTATCCTCGGAAGCCTGCCGGTTCTGGCCGGGGCCGCCGTGGAGATCGTGGCCTCGTTGGCATCCGGTGTCAGCGGGATGCTGCCGGAGCTGATACCGACCATCGTCGAAACGGTAACGCTCATCGCTGGCGCTCTGATCGAAAACGCACCCCTGCTCATTGATGCCGGGATGCAGCTCATCAGCGGACTGGCCGAAGGTGTCATCGGGGCTATCCCGGTCCTGATAGAGCAACTGCCTGTGCTCATCGACCAGATCGTTGGGTTCCTGTCCGAGAGTATGCCCACGCTGCTGGAGCAGGGGTCAACCATCCTCACGTCTATAGGCGAGGGATTGATGGGGGCCATCCCGCTTCTGGTCGAGATGCTGCCGCAGATCATCACGTCTATCTGCGGGTTCGTCACCGAGAACCTTCCCACCGTGGCGGAGCAGGGCATCCAGATCCTCACGTCTCTGGCTACCGGGCTTATCGGAGCTCTGCCTGAGCTGATAGCCCAGGTGCCCGCCATCATCACCGGAATCGTCGGGACCCTGGCGGAGAACTTCCCATCCATCGTCTCGTCCGGCGTCTTGATCCTCCAGGAGCTCGGCAACGGCATCATCTCCACCATCCCGGAACTGGTCGCCCAGCTCCCGGCAATCGGCACCGCCATCCTAGGCGCCCTAGCCCAGATTCCCGGATTGGTCCTGGATGTAGGCAAGAACATCGTGGAGGGCCTGTGGAACGGCATCTCCTCCATGGCAAGCTGGATAGGCGAGAAGGTCAAAGAGTTCGCCGGCGGCATCGTGGACGGCATCAAGGGCTTCCTTGGCATCCACAGCCCGTCTACCGTGTTTGCTGAGATCGGCGACAACATGGCCCTCGGCATCGGCAAGGGCTTCGCTGATACGATGGCCTCCGTGACCAAGGACATCGAAGGCGCCCTGCCGACCGACCTGGAGGTCCCGGAGCCTGATGTCCCAGACCCCGATGTCCCAGATCCGGATGTTCCAGACCCCGATGTCCCAGATCCGGATGTTCCAGACCCCGATGTCCCAGATCCGGATGTTCCAGACCCTGATGGTCCCACCGTGTCGTGGAGCGGCTACTCTCCGCCTTACGACCTTCCTGGTCCTGCCGACTACAACATCACCCCAGTCATGGGCATCCCGGATATGCCGGAAGTCTCTGATGTTACCTTCGGCATCCACCCCGTAGTTGATGTTGTGGACGCCCCGGAAGTCTCCGACGTGTCCTTCGGCATCCACCCGGTCGTGGATAGCATCGGCCCCATGTCTGTGGATGATGTTCTCTACGGTGTACACCCGGCAGTTGAGGACTTCGAGCCGCCGGACCTCACCAGCAGCTCCGCAGTATCCGGTGTTGTCGGAGAAACCGACAGAGGCGGTGGCACGTCCGACGCGCCAGCACCCAGAGGCAGCGCCCCGGTCCCCGCGTTCTCGCCGACCATCACGATCAACGTCAACGGCGATGTGGATGATGACAAGATCGCGCAGCTCCGGGAAGAGATGATGAACGCCGTCCGTGAGCTGTATGAGGAGTTCCGCAACGAGGAGCTTGAGCACACGGCTCTGAAAGAGCAGTACGCATTTTAACGCAGGAGGTAGAGTATGGCATACACGCTTACAGGCCAGAAGGGAGGCACGGTACGTTTTGTCCCCATGCAGAACGGCCTTGTCGAAAAGGAGAGCGAGAGCTACAGCAGCACCGTCACCTCCAACCCGATTGAGAATGGCTCGTCCATCAACGACCATGTGAACAACGATGCCGGCACATTCTCCATCTCAGGGACCATCATCGGCGGCGAGTCTGCTATCACGGCGCTCAAGGCCATGCGAGACTCCAGGGATGTTATCACCTACGCAGGCGTCACCCGTATCTCGAACCTCGTCTTCACGTCGCTCAAGTTCGACCGCTCCTACAAGAACAAGGACGGGGCCAGCTTCTCAGCCACATTCAAACGGATTCAGACTTCCTCGCCGGAGTACACTCCGGCGGGGGAGTCTCTTCCTATGACCAGCCAGGATGCCGGCAAGAGCGACGACTCCCAACTGGCGAAGACAGCCAACGCCGGCAAGACCACCATCGCCTTGGAGTCCGTCAGCTCCGCCAGCTATGAGCGGTATGAGGAAGCGTACACGCAGCCCAGCAGCACTTCGCCGCTGACCCGCATCACCGGCGGATACAGCGGCCTGTCCATGTAGGAGGTGAGCGCAGATGGCCCTGCAACTGATCGACCTGAACACCGACGTTCAGTATATCGACGTGGACGCCTCGCGGGTCCCGTACTCATTCTCCATCAAGCTGACAGACCGCACCTATACCTTCACCTTCAAATACAACGCTGAGGGCGGATTCTACACGGTCGATCTGCTGGATGTGAACGGCAACGTCCTGGCCTTCGGCGAGATCGTCCGCTATGGGCGTCCGCTTTTCAACGTCGTCGAGGATGAACGGTTCCCGATACCCGTCATCATCCCGCACTGTATCACCAGCGACAGCATCTCGGAGATCACGACGGAGAACTTCGGCCGGGATGTGAAGCTGTACCTCCACGATAGAAAGGGCGAGTAGCATGGCATTCTGGATAAGAGATGCAACGCTGGTCATCGGCGGCAACAAGTACACGCTGGACGGCCTCCACTTCTCTTTCGATATTCCATTTGATGACAGCGACGAGCCGCCGGTGGCTACGGTCAAGGTGATGAACCTGTCCGAAAGCACCCGGGCCGGCATGAAGAAGAACGACCCCGTTATTCTGAACGCAGGGTATCGTGGAGATGTCGGCTGCATCCTGGTCGGGAATCTGGCCGGCCTGAAGCATAAGCAGGACAATGTTGACTGGACCAGCACCCTGACCGTTCAGCCCTGTGCCGAGGAGATCCTTGGCAAGATGATAAACAAGACCTACAAGGAAGACACCACCGCCATGGTCATCGTGAAGGACCTCCTGAACATCTTCGGCGTGGAGGTGGGCAAGTGTGAGCTCTCGAACAACATCTCCTACCCCCGCGGTCGGGTCTGCCGGGGCATCCTGAAGCAGATCCTGACCGAGATCGTGGTCAGCGAGTGCAAGAGTCGGCTCATCATCCGCCCAACCGGTCAGGTGTATATCACGAAGTCCGATGACGGTATCAACAACGGCATCGTCCTGTCCACCGCCAATGGCCTGCTCCGGGCGGATGAGGAGAAGGTCGCCATCGCGGTGGAGACGAAATCAAACTCGCAGAAGACCGGAGAGGACCGGGATGACGACGACCACGTTTCCCGGTCCTGCCTACTCAACTACGGCATCTCCACCGCCGAGGTGGTCAGAGTCCAGTCGAACGACCTCAATGGTCAGTTCATCGTATCGAAGGGCAGGCACACCGGGAGCTGGAACGGCGACTGGAAGACCTCCATGGAACTGAAGCCGTGGCCCTGATATGAAGGAGTGATAGCTATGTCCCAGCTTGACAGTTTCAAGCTCCAGCGCATCCACGATTCAAAGCTCAAGGAATCCCTCTGTGTCGCCGCCGTCGTCCAGGTGCTCAAGTTCGACCCGGACAAGATGACGGTCAATGTGCAGCCCCTCTCCAAGCAGTTGGAGAACGGAAAGTATGAGAGCCAGCCTCCCATCCTCAAGGTCCCGGTCGCCGTCACGCACAGCGGAGGATTCATCTTCCGGCCGTGGTACAAGGAGGGCGACACCGGCGTTGTGGTCTACCTGGACCACGATATGGATGCCACCGTCACCGGTGGCAAGGAGGCCAAGCCCCTTACGGAGCGAAACCACGCCACGACCGACGCCATATTCGTGGGCGCCATCGTGTCCGGCGATTACACCGTGAAGGGGCTGCCCGAGGAGAGCATCGCCTTGGCGAAGGACGACGGCAAAATCTACGTCGCCATCACCGGGGAGAAAGTTGTCGTAAAGAACGAGGATACCACCGCCGAGTTCTACGCCACGAAGATCGACATGAAGTCCGTGGATATGAACATCACGCTTGACGGGAACATGACCGTGAAGACCGGCGGTAAGATATTCCTCAACTAATCCGATGGACGGTCCGTACTCTCGTCCGCGGATAATCCGCGTGACGTCACGCGGATATTCCAGATGCTGTCCGAAAAGCATCCAACACGATTTCCGACATACACCATCCCCAAATGGCCCAAACCGTAGAAAAGCCCCTCATTCCATTTTGGCGTGTTCAAAACAGTCGGCATCTCAAAAATCTCTCGATTTCTCCGCTTTTCTCTGATTTTCTCTGCTTTTTGATTTTCGTCACGCATTTCATCCGCAGGATGTCACGCGGACAAGCCGCGCTACATCCGCTCGTAACCATAACCATAACCTAAACCTATATAATAGTAATAAAAGAAAATTAAATAAAAGAAAGTCGGATAGGAGGTTTGAAATGCCATCAGCGACCAGGAAAGATGACTGCTGCACCGGGCACGATGGCTGCCCACCTGTTCCCTTGATAGAGTACAGCCCCGATGTCATTGTCAACAGCCGTGGAGCCGGAAGGGTGGGAGACCACTATTCCGACCACGGCTGTGTCTCTCATACTGTGCATCAGGATGTGATCGCCGCCGGCAGCGAGAAGGTCATCATCAATGGGAAGAAGGCTGCCCGTGTTGGCGATGCCGTGTCCATCGGTGGGACCGTCCGGGACGGCAGCGACAATGTTATCATCGGCGGGTGAGCAGATCGCAGATCCGATTTCAAGTGAGAGGAGGTGCGGCAGCATGGAAGAAAACATGACCCTGCTGATAGACCCAGACACGAGGGACCTTGTGTTCGATGAGAACGGATTCCTCAAAAAAATCTACGGCGCCGATACCACGGTCCAGAATGTTCGCCACGCCCTCCTGACATGGAAGGCGGAGTTCTTCGCCGACACGACCCACGGCACTGACTACGAGCGCATCATGGGAGTGAACGAGAACGAGCTGGAGCGTGGGGAAGTCGAGGAGGTCATACGCGAGGCGGTGTTCCAGGAGCCGGACATCTCAAGCGTTGACTCGATAACGACTGAAATCAAGGACCGGAATATCACCGTTGATATTGTGGCGACCACGACCAGCGGTGAGAAGATCAGACTGGAGGTGACAGCGTAGTGGCAAAGCAAACTGACTGGGGCCTGACCGACGCCGGCTTCAGACGCCCGACGTATGCCGAGCTGCTGGATGCACTAGAGCAAAAGGCCAGGGAGCTTTTCGGGCGCGACGCCAACCTGACGGTCCGCTCACCCCTCGGAATCTTCCTGCGGATATTCGCCTGGATGCTGAATCTGCTGTTCAGTACCCTGGAGGATGTCTACAACAGCCGATTCGTTGACACCGCGGTCGGTTACAGCCTGTACAACCTGGGCCGGGCCATCGGCCTGCGGCTCCTGGGGGCCCAGAGGGCCGTCGGATACCTGACGTTCACCGGCGACGACGGCGTGGATGTGCCGGAGGGGTTCCTGGCCGAGACTATGGCCGGCGAGCAGTATATCACGCTCCAGTCCGGCGTCATCACGGACGGCTCCGTTACCCTGCCTGCGTCGGCCGTATCCTCCGGGCCGGACGGCAACACGGCGGAGGAGACCGTCAAAAACATCACCAACCCCAAGCTGGGGGTCAAGACCGTCACGAATGCCCGCCCGTTCGAGGGCGGCCGCAACACGGAGACGCCTGCCGAGTTCCGGGAACGGTACTACCTCTCCGTGGACTTCGCCGGCGGCGTCAATATTGACGCCATCGTAGCGGAGATATACGAGAGCGTGGAGGGCATCCTGTCCGTGGCCGGGGATGAGAACGACACGGACGAACAGAACGAGCGGGGGCTCCCCCCTCACTCCATCGAGATCGTCGCATACGGCGGGCTGGATGATGACATCGCCAAGGCCATCTTCCGCCGGAAGGCTGCCGGCATCCAGACTTTCGGCAACACCTCATCCTCGGTCCTCAGCCAGTCCGGGCAGATGTATGAGATCAAGTTCAGCCGGCCGGCTCCCGTCAACGTATGGGTGCAGATCACGAACCTTGTGACCAATGACGACTTCCCCCTGGACGGCATCGAGCAGATAAAGGAGAAGGTCGTCTCGTTCATCGGCGGCAGCGTCCGCGGAGGACTCGGCATCGGGCAGGACGTCATCCGGGTAGCCCTGTACCCTCCCGTTCTCAGCGTCTCCGGCGTCGTGGACTTCAAGCTGAAGATCAGCCCGGACGGTGAGAACTACGGGTGGGATAACGTCGAGGTCGCCACCCGGGAGAAGGCCGTCACCGAGGAAAGCAAGGTGGATGTGTCGTGAGAAACCATCTCCACGAAATGATGAAGCTGCTCACCAGCGCCTACACCCATGAGGACCACGACAGCCGCAGCCTGCTCCTCCCAATCGAGACGAACATCGGAAAGCTGTTCTCTGTCCTCGCCTGGGGCCTGGATATGGCGCAGGAACAGGCCGAGCTCGTCAAACAGTGGGACAACCTGGACAACGCCAAAGGCGCGGTCCTGGACCGGTACGGGGCAAACTTCGGAGTCCGGCGCGGAGGGGCGAACGACACCTTCTACCGTCTCGTCATAAAGGTGAAGATGATTGCCCTGCTGTCCGGCGGAGATATTGATACGGTCACTCAGGCCGCGGCCAGTCTGTTCAACGTGGAGATTTCCGACATCGAGCTCCAGGAGATATTCCCTGCGAAAGTCTGGATGTTCATTGAGGAAAGTATGCTCGACAACGAGCGTATGGAGTCAATAGAGCTGATAGCGGAGCTGATGAAGCGGATCATCGCCGCCGGCGTTGGTATGAGGATATTCCTCCGCACCAAGCGCACGGCTCGTGAGGACCTTTACATCGGCATGGCCGCCATAGAGGGCCGCAACATCGAGGCTGACCTCCGGCCAGACCCCGGAAGGACTTCCAGGATGGAGCTGGATATGGTCTCCACCGCCTTCGAGGACATCACGATCAAGGGCGATTTGATGACCAGGGACGTGACCGTCCGCGACTCTGTGAAGCTCTCCGCTGTCACCGTCGCATGGGAGTTCACCGAGGTCAATGCCGATATACCGTTGAAGCCGGAGAACCGCAGCGGCGGCATCTCCATGGTGACCGGCTCCACAGTGTGGGAGGAAATCACCATCATCGCCGGTATGCCGCCGAAGCAAGAGAAACGCATGGCCGCAATCTCCCCGGCCGCCGGCTCTACCGTATGGGAGGATATTACCGTCAAAGCAAACATAAGGAGGTAAAGAATTATGCCTGTTTCCAGAGACGAAATGCAGCGCATCGCTATGGAGATGGACGAACCCGCCGGCACGGACGGGGCTGTCCTTCTTCTCTCCGGATATGATGTGTTGGGCCGTGTCCTGGCTCAGAAGGGCGGTATCAAGTATACCGCTGCGGAGCTGGACAGCGGCGACCTGCCGGAGGGAACTTCCGTGGAGGAGCTGACCGCGCCGATCCAGTTCGCCGGGGAAGGCAAGATCGCCAGCGTCAAGAACACCGGAAGAGGTGAGGCGACCGTAGTCGTGCAGGCGACCAGCATCGGCATCGAGGTCGGTTTTCTCTGCAAGGGCGTCATGCTCTATGTGGAAGACCCCGATACCCAGCTCAAGACCGCCTACGCCTACCTGGACTGCCATGAGCACCCGGTATTCATCCGAGCCCAAGGCAGCGCGGTGAACTCTTTCGTCACCTTCGAGATCCAGACCATTGTCGCCGGTGCGTCCAGTGTCACCGCCGTCATCAACACCGCCGCCATGGTCCGGTTTGATGACCTAGATGAGCACAACAATGACCCGGAGGCCCACCCCGAGGCAATCGCAGCTCACAATGCGGACACGGAAGCGCACCCGCCGCTGAGAGCCCGCATTCGCGGTATTGAGGTCTCCATCAACGGAAGCGAGACCTTGACCGGCCACGGCGACCCCACCGTGGAGACGGTAGGCAAAATCGGTCAGCACTACATCAATCTGGACACCGGGAATGAGTTCGTCTGCGTGAACGATGCCGAGGAGGTCTACACCTGGGAGAAGTTCACCGAGGAGAAATCCATGCGGAAGGCCCTGGAAGATGCTCAGACCTTGGCGGCATCTGCGAAGGCTGTGGCTGACGGCGCGGCGGCGGCAATCGCTGCTGTCCAGAACACCATCTCCGTGATTCCTTCTCAGGCAGGAAGCCTCACCTACAACAAGAGCGCCCAGAAACCCGTCTGGAACAACTTCAGCAAAGAGATGATGGAAGTTAAGTACGGGCAGGACAAGACTTCTGAGGAGGATTTCGCCGGTGAGACCAATGCTGGCACCTACAAGGCGTACTTCACTCCCAAGGGCGACTATACCTGGGGCGACAAATCCAAGGAGGAGAAAGAGGTCGAGTGGACCATCGGAAGGGCCACCATCGCCACGGTGCCCAGCCAGACCGATAGCCTCACCTACAACACCAGCCCTCAGACTCCTACCTGGAAGGACTTCAACGAGGACCAGCTCACCAAGGATGAGACTCAGCAGACCAACGCCGGCACCTACTCCACCTCTTTCACGCCGAAGGCGAACTACCAGTGGCCGGGAGGCGAGACGGGCGCCAAGTCCGTCCAGTGGAGCATCGCTAAGGCCGCGAACACCTTGAACATCGAGCCCAGCCTGGGCCAGAGCATCAAGGTCGGAGACAAGGTGGAGATTCAGGCGACCACCAACAGCGATGCCACCATCACCGCTGAGACCAGCAATCAGACCTATGCCACGATTTCTGTCGATTCGGCTCAGAAGAAGGTGACGGTCACCGGCGCTGGGCAGGGCGAAGCAGATATCACCGTTCATAGCAAGGGGAGCCAGAACTATGAAGATGCCAGCAAGGTCCTCCGTGTGAGCGTAGCCCGGAAGACCCCGACCTTCAGCATTGACCCCTCCACGGCTCAGACTGTGATGATCGGTAGTAGCAAGAAAATCACCGTCACCACGGACAGCGACGGCCAAGTCTCTGCGATTTCCAATCAGCCCGGTATTGCAACCGCATCTGCCGCCGGAAACATCGTCACGATTTCCGGCGCGACGGAGGGCGGTGCCAAAATCACCATCTCCGTTCCTCAGACGGTCAAGTTCAATGCGGCCAGCGCGGTCCTCGACGTGACCGTAGAGAAGCCGTCGGTGGCGAAGTCGTCTTGGGATGACATCAAGGCGATTTCCGATGCCGGGACCGCCGCCAGCTTCTTTGAGATCGGCGACACCAAGAGCATCATCCTCAACGGCACTGTGGGGACGCTGGAGCTGAAAAGTCAGGCAATCGACGTCTTTGTGCTCGGCATTGACCACAATGCGGAAAAGGAAGGAACCCACCGTATCCATTGGGCCATCGGCAAAATCAACGGTTCAATGGTCGGCCTGTGTGACAAGGGCTACAACAACTACTATACGAACGGCGACAAATACTTTAACATGAACCACTGGGGTAACTACAACTACGGTGGCTGGCAAGGCTGTGACCTCCGTTACGATATTCTGGGCAGCACCAACAAAGCTCCCAGCGATTACGGAAGCTCTCCGAAGACGAATCGGGTTGGCTATGACCCCGACAATTATGACATCGCAACAAACCCGGTCCCCAATACGCTGATGGCCGCTCTGCCGCAGGACCTTCGCAGAGTGATGAAGACGGTCACGAAATACACGGACAACAAGGGCAACAGTAGTAACTCGGCTGAGAATGTTACTGTCTCCGTCGATTACCTGTTCCTCTTGTCTGAGTTCGAGATTCACGGCGAACGGCAGTACGCAAACCAGTATGAGCAGAATCAGCAGAAGCAGTATGCCTACTTCATAGCGGGAAACAAGAAGATTGCCTACCGGCATGATAGCGTGTCGTCCGCTGTGGTGTGGTGGGGGCGCTCGGCCTATTACAACACCAACCTTAACTTCGCCGATACCTATACGGACGGCTCCCGCCGCGCTAACCACGCTAACAATTCGTGGGCGTTGGTGGCCGGCTTTACAACCTAATCCTCCGCAGAGCTATCACGACCAAATCCCGCCCCCGGAAGGGGGCGGTCCCCCGGACCGGACGGCAAGCCGAAGGGCAGCACCTCCCGGCCCTCACGGGCCGGGACACTATTCGGGCGCGTAAGCGCCCGACGCAAATTTTTATTTTTTGTCTCTTTGACAAGATGACCATTTGTGTTATACTATCTTCAATCCAGCTCCGAAAGAGGTAGAACCATGTCGGTATTGAAGCAGAAACGGTCCGTCAGCAAGGCGGAGTTTGTGAACACGTCAAATCAAATCTACGTCGAGACGCTGAACTTTTTGACCAGAATGTCGGCCCGGTATTCCCGTTTACTGGCAGAGCCGGTGGCGAAGCTGGCCGGAGAGGTCCTTGACAACGCAGAGAAAGCGAATAGCATCTTCCCTTCTGATGTACAGAGGGTAGAGCTTCGGATGAAGCATCTGCTGGAGGCCAGGGCGTCGCTGATGGCTCTTGATGTTCGGCTCACGCACTGTTATCTGGTGATGAACCAGAACCCGGAAGGCTGCTTCACTACCGCAAAAGGGGCCCAGGTAAAGGCCAGGGATGCCGAAGAAAAGCTGGATAGGATGGCTCAGAGTCTTGGCGAGATGATCGACCAAGAGAACGAACTCTTGAAGGGTCAAATCAAAAAGCTGGGCCAGAAGAAACCCTGACGGTCTATTAGGTGTGCCTCTGATAACGTGTCGTCCGCTGTGGTGTGGTGGGGGCGCTCGGCCAATTACAACAACAACAATAACTTCACCGAAACCAATACGGACGGCTCCCGCAACAATAACAACGCAAACAATTCGTGGGCGTTGGTGGCCGGATTTTACGATGATACGGGGTCAAATGGAGTAGCGAAAGCGAAAGACGACCTTCGTAAAAGGAGAGGTACTTCCCTGGGCGTCAGCCCAAAAACTGCTCTGCTTGGGAGAGCAGAAAAGAGTATATCCCTATTTCCAAAATAGGCCGATACTCTTTCTTTTGATGCCCCTACACGGACGCTTCTTGCATGGTGTGGCTATGTGTCTACCCACATTTCATGTGCCGGGGCAAAGCAGATTAGAGGACACCCTACAACTTATCTGTACGAAAGGCGAAAACTCTTTATGACCAGTCAGGAACGCCGTGAGGTAAGGTATCAGCGAAGAAGGAAAAGACGTCAAGAGAGGAAGCAGGCACGATGCGATGCCCTGGGTCCTCTTGAGGACGTTTTTTCTTTCCGCAAGATGTTCCGCCACGGATGGCGATGTGGGAACGGTGTAAACTGGAAGCAGTCCGTCCAGAACTTCCGGCTTCATCTGTTCTCAGGAACGGCGGCGCGGCGGCGAAAGGTCTTAAATAAGACCTGGAGACCAAAGAAAAGCGTACACTTCATGCTCAGGGAGCGCGGAAAAATACGCCCCATAGATGCCCCGCACGTCACGGACAGGCAAGTCCACAAGACTCTTTGCAAAGAGGTCCTCGTCCCTCTGTACACCCCCGGCATGATCTATGACAACGGGGCCAGTCAGATGGGCAAGGGCCTACACTGGCATTTCAATCGCATCAAGGAACAGTTGCGCTG
>CANRFC010000023.1 GCA_947629795.1 uncultured Oscillospiraceae bacterium | reverse complement strand
CCTCATGTTTTCCTCCCGCATCCCCCGTTGCTGGCAAAAAGGGAGCGTTGCAAAATTTCTCATTCTGCAACGCTCCCGCTTTTGCATGCTTTTGGGTGATGAGTCCTTGATTTTCCTGCGGGCGCAGTGTAAAATATTGATTAAGTTTCCGAAAAATCAGTCCGGCGAAGTGTTCTGCCGAAAGCCGCAGAATATTAAGGAGGAAACAAGCATGAAAACACGCGTATTGTCTCTGTCCCTGGCGCTGGTCCTCTGCCTGGGCCTGTTCACTCTCCCGGCGGGAGCCGTCGGAACCACCGTCACCGTCACCGAGGTCGTGCCCTGCGGCAAGTATGACTATATAGACTATTATAGCGAAACAAGGGGTTTTCCCGAAGGCATGGTGGTCGTGAAGCGGAACGATAAGTACGGCTTTGTCGACAGGACCGACAAGCCCTATGACCCGGCAAACTGACAGGGCCCAAACGAATAAGAGCCCGTAAAACTGCGACCCGGCGGAGTTTATCTCCACCGGGCCGCTTTCCGCCTCCGCCCGCTTTTTTGGGGCGAGGGCAGGGGTGGAAAGGGACGAGGGAGAAAGAGATTTGACTTTTTAGGACGGGGCAGGGTATAATGGGGGCAAATTTTGATGCTTTGAGAGGGGAAATGGGGATGGAGCTGCGGCAGCTGACCTATTTCGCGGCGCTGTGCAAGGCGCGGAACTTTACCCTGGCGTCCCAGAACCTGAACGTGTCCCAGCCCTCGGTGACCAAGGCCATCCAGCAGCTGGAGAGCGAGCTGGGGGTGCGCCTGGTGGAGCGCAGCCAGAAGCCCCTGGGGCTGACCCGGGAGGGGGAGGTGTTCTACGCCCATGTGGAGCGGATCCTCCAAGAGCTGGACCAGGCGGTGGAGGAGGTCAGGCCCAAAAAGAAGGCGGTGAAGCTGCCCATCAGCGTGGGGCTGAGCCCCTTTACCGGGGTGATCCTGGAGCGCATCCTGTCCCACCCCGACGCCATGAAGCAGGGGGTCTTCTTCAACCTGGTGCGGCGCTCGGCCACCGATCTGATAGCTCAGCTGATGGACCGGGAGCTGGACCTGAGCCTGATGATCAACTACCACCTGCCCCCGGAGCTGGAGTTCATCCTGCTGGAGCGGCAGGAGGTGCTGCTGGTGCTTCCCCCGGACCATCCTCTGCAGTTCAAGGAGGAGATCACCTTTGAGGACCTGCGGGAGTATCCCCCCGCCACCTTGCTCTCCACCCCCAATGCCATCCTGACCCAGGTCATTCTGGACCGCTACCGGGAGGTCGGCTTTGAACCCAAGCCGGACCCCAACGCCAGACAATACCACCCGGACAAGCAAATGTCCATCGAGTGGGTGCGCAACGGCCTGGGGCCTGCCTTCTCCCCGGAGCACGCGCTGGAGGACGTCACCGACCTGCCCATCGTGTCGGTGACCCCGCCGGTGATGATCCAGGTGGGGCTGGCCTACCGGAGGGGGAGCAAGCTGTCCGCCGGCACCCGGCGGCTGATGGAGTACATTCAGGAGGAATATCCCAAATATATCCACAGCACACACAGGCCCTGACGTTTTGCACAAAAGGCCGGGGCTTTTTTTGCGCATATTGCGCAATATTATAAATGGGCAGAATAGTGGAATAGAGAATCAATATTTCACTTTTGGGGCCGGAATCCTTACAATGAGGGCAGAACAGGCCGAAAACGGTCTGAAATCATTGTAGGGAGGTTTTTGTATGTCACCCCAGCTGATCATTACCCTTGTGATCCTTCTCCTCGTGTTCGTGGCTCTGCTCAGCGGCAAATTCACCTACGGCATCGTGGGCGCCGCCATCGTGGTGGCCCTGATGGTCACCAACATCCTGACCCCGGCGGAGGCCCTGTCCGGGTTCTCCAACACCAATGTGGTCATCATGTTCTGTATGATGGTCATGTCCGCCGGGTTGATGCGCACCAGCATCATCAACCACATCGTGGGCCTGGTGGGCAAGGTGGGCAAGAGCGAGACCGCCATGGTGGCGGGCTTCGGCATCATCGCCGCCATCATGGCCCAGTTCATGAACGCCTTTGTGGCGGTGGCCTGCCTGCTGCCCTTCATCACCGGCATGTGCAAGGAGCTGAACCTGAAGCGCACCAAGGTCATCTATCCCGTGATGGTCATCGCCCTGACCTTCATCTTCTGGCTGCCTGTGGGCCAGGGTGTGGCGGGTAACTTCGCCCAGCCCAACGGCTATCTGGAGAGCTATGGCAGCACCTTCCGTTTCACCATGTTCGACATGACCATCGCCCGGCTCCCCGGGTGCATCGCCAACACCCTGTTTGCCATCTTTGTCCTGCCCAAGCTCTGCCCCGCCGAGTCCTCGGTGGAGGCCCGGGACGACATGGGCCGGGAGGTGGCCAAGTCCACCCTGAAGGGCTGGCAGGAGACCGCCGCCTACATCATCTCGGCCGCCACCATTGTGCTGATGATCCTGGCGGGCACCTTAAAGCTCAACGTGTGCATGCTGGCCTGCATCGGCGCCTTCCTCATGGTGCTGGTGGGCGTTCTGGACACCAAGCAGGCCATCGGCGCGGTGAACTGGGAGATGGTATTCCTCTTCGCCGGGGTGCTCCCCCTGGCCACCGCCCTGACCAAGACCGGGGCCAGCGACGTCATCGCCGACGGCATCGTCACCCTCATCGGCGGCAGCACCAACCCCTGGGTCATCTCCATCGTCTTTGTGGCTGTGAGCTTCATCTCCACCCAGTTTTTGTCCAACACCGCCTGTGTTCAGGTGTTTACCCCCCTGGTGCTCATGGTGTGCGTGCGTCTGGGGATGAATCCCATCGGCCCTATCGCTCTGGTGAACATCGGCTGCACCGCCTCCTACCTGACCCCCATGGCCAACCCGGGTATCCCCCTGTGCATGGCCTCCGGCGGGTACAGCCTGAAGGACTGCGTGAAGATCGGCATCCTCCCCGGCCTGCTCATCTGCGCGGTGGGCGTGGTCTGGTGCTCCCTGTTCTTCCCGGCCTTCGGCTGAGCACCTGAAAGGAGAGATCAACTATGGCAAGATTTCAAGGCATTGGCGGCATCGGCCTGGAGTGCGGCAACTTCAAGAGCACCGATGTGGTGGGGCACCTCTTCGGCGCCGAGAACACCATCCGCACCCAGATGATCGTGGAGGCCGCCCTGGCCCGGGTCCAGGCCCGGCTGGGGATCATCCCCCAGGCCGCCTGTGACGAGATCAACAAGAAGTGTGACGTGGACCTGCTGGACGAGGAGGAATTCCGCAGGCAGTACGCCATCACCAACCACCCCCTGGTGGCCCTCATCCGGGCCTACGCCCAGATCTGCGACGGGGACGCCGGGGAGTACATCCACTACGGCACCACCACCCAGGACATCATCGACACCGCCAACATGCTCCAGCTCAAGCAGGCCTATGAGCTGGCCCAGGAGAAGGCCGGGAAGCTCCGGGAGCGCATCGGGGCGCTGGCCCGGCAGTACCGGGACACGGTGATGATGGGCCGGACCAACGACCAGCAGGCCCTGCCCATCACCCTGGGGTTCAAGATGGCCACCTGGGCCGACGAGCTGGACCGGAGCATCGCCCGTCTGGCCGAGGACAAGGACCGCATCTTCGTGGGCTCCTTCTTCGGGGCGGCGGGGACCCTGGCCTCCCTGGAGGACAAGGGGCTCCAGATCCAGCAAGGTCTCATGAAGGAGCTGGGACTGGGGGATTCCAGGATCATGTGGTTCACCAGCCGGGACCGGTTGGCCGAGCTCACCGCCGACCTGAGCATCCTGTGCGGCACCCTGGGGCGCATCGCCAACGAGGTCTACAACGGCCAGAGGAGCGAGGTCAACGAGCTCTCTGAGGGCTTCAAGCCCGGCAAGGTGGGCTCCTCCACCATGCCCCACAAGCGCAACCCCTTCATTCCCGGGGAGGTCATCGCCTACGCGCGCCTGGCCCGCAGCGTGATGGTGGACGCTTTGGGCTGCATGGAGGGCACCAATGAGCGGGACGTGCGTACCATCGGTATGGAGAAGGAGTTCCTGGCCCGGATCTGCTGCCTCACCGACGCGGCCCTGGACCGGTGCATCCTGCTCATGGAGGACCTGGAGGTCCACGAGAGCGGCATCAAGCGGAATCTGGACCTGCTGGGAGGCCTGGTCTACGCCGAGGCGCTGATGATGCGCCTGAGCAAGGACTACGGGCGGCTGGAGTCCCACGAGATCATCTACGAGCTGGCCCAGAAGGCCATCTCGGAGAACCGCAGCTTCCGGCAGCTCCTGCTGGAGGACGAGCGGACGGCCTCCAAGCTCACCGAGGCCGACCTGGACCAGATCATGGACCCCGCCCACTATACCGGCCTGTCCACCTACTTCGTGGACGCCATTGTGGGGAAGGAATAAGCTCTGAAAAGTCACGAAAACGCCCGGTTTCCGCGGAAACCGGGCGCTTTTGCGCGTTGGAAAGGCGATGGGCCTGTCGGGACCCCCCTACCCCAGGGCCACGTCCAGGGTGAGCATGAGGGTAAAGCCCAGGGCAAAGAAAAGGGTGCCCAGGTTGGAGTGATGGCCCTGGGACATCTCGGGGATGAGCTCCTCCACCACCACGTAGACCATGGCGCCGGCGGCGAAGCTGAGGAGGTAGGGCAGGGCCGGGAGGATCAGGTGGGCCGCCCAGATGGTGAGCAGAGCCGCCAGGGGCTCCACCACGCCGGAGAGGGCGCCGTAGAGGAAGGCCCGGGGCTTGCCGGTGCCCTCGGAGCGCAGGGGCATGGAGATGATGGCTCCCTCGGGGAAGTTCTGGATGGCGATGCCCAGAGCCAGGGTGAGGGCTCCGGCCATGGTGATGGTCTCGCTGCCCTCCATCCAGCCCGCCAGCACGGCCCCCACGGCCATGCCCTCGGGGATGTTGTGGAGGGTCACGGCCAAGACCAGCATGGTGGTGCGCTTCCAGGCCACGGGAGGGCCCTCGGGCTCGCTGCTGCCCTGGTGGAGGTGGGGGATGGCCCGATCCAGGGCCAGCAGGAACAAAATGCCCAGCCAGAAGCCCACCACCGCCGGGACAAAGGCCCAGGTCCCCATCCCCTCGGCCTGCTCCATGGCGGGGATGAGCAGGCTCCAGATGGAGGCGGCCACCATCACGCCGGCGGCGAAGCCGGTGAGGGCGCGCTGGACCCCCCGGCGCAGCTCTCCGCCCATGAAGAACACACAGGCGGAGCCCAGGGTGGTGCCAAGGAAGGGCAGCAGCACCCCCTGTATGACTTCAACTCTCATTGATCTCTCCTTTTCCGGTCCCAGGCAAGGGAGAAGTCCTGCAAGGAATTTTCCTTGTCAATCAGTGCTGTTGACTCTTCTCCAAAAGAGCTGTAAGTTCCTGCTCTGTGAAGTGATAAACCTTGTCGCAGAACTGGCAGGCCACCTCGGCCTGGCCCTGCTCGGCGATCATATCCCGGAGCTCGGCGGCGCCCATGCTTATGAGGGCCCGCTCCACCCGCTCCCGGGAGCAGGAGCAGCGGTATTCCACCCTGTGGCGGTCCACCACCTCAAGCTCAAAGCCGGCCAGGGCCCGGCGGAGAAGGCCTTCGGCGTCCATGCCCTCCTCCATCAGGGCGGCGGTGACCTGGCCCAGGGTCCGGACTCCTTGCTCCACCTGGGTGATGTCCTCCTCGGTGGCGCCGGGGAGGAGCTGGATGAGGTACCCCCCCGCCCGGAGGACCGACTGGTCCCGGTCCACCAGCACCCCCAGACCGCAGGCTGTGGGGATCTGCTCGCTGACGGCGAAGTACTGGGTGAGGTCCTGGGCGATCTCCCCGGAGACCAGGGGCACCGTGCCCACGTAGGGGTCCCGGAGGTCCAGGTCCTTGATGACGGTGAGGGTGCCCGTCCGCCCCACGGCGCCGCCCACGTCCAGCTTCCCGTCGGGGCGAAGAGGGAGGTCCACGGCGGGGGTTTGCACATAGCCCCGGACGCTGCCGTCGGTGTCGGCCACGGCGGTGACCGAGCCCAGGGGGCCGTCCCCCTTGAAGCGGAGGGTCACCGAGGAGCCGTCCCCCTTGAGCTGGTCCCCCAGCATGGAGGCGGCCATCAGGGTCCGGCCCAGGGCGGCGGTGGCCACGGGGAGGGTCTTGTGGATCTCCCGGGCGCGCTCTACAAGGTCCCGGCCGGTGATGGCCATGGCCTTTACCGGGGCGTCTTTGCACAATATGCGAACGATCTCGTCTGCCATAGGTGTTTATTCTCCTTTAACTGCGGCGAAAAAGACTCTTTGCTCCCCCGCCCGGGGGGCACGGCGGCGGAGCTCGCCGTACTGCCGGACCGAGGCGAAGCCGGCGTCGGTGAGGTACTGGGCCAGCTCGGCCATGGTGTAGGCGTACTCTTGGTGGAGCTCGCCGCTGCGGGTCCAGTTTGCCCCGTTTTGCTGAAAAAGGTCCATCCAGAAGGAGCACAGCCGCCGCCTTTCGCTGTACTCCCCCCTCCAGACGCAGAAGACCTCCTCGGTCTCGTCCAGGAAGACCTGGCCGTCCATGCACCGGAGCTTTTCGGGGGTGTCGGCGTCGAAGAGAAAGAGCCCGCCGGGCTCCAGGACGTCCCAGACCCGGCGGAAGGCCTTTTGGAGCTTTTTTGGGGAGAGGACGTAGTTCACGCTGTCCAGACAGCACACGCAGGCGTCCACCCGGTGGGGCAGGCGCAGCGCGCTCATATCCTGGCAGAAAAAGGGCACCGGAAAGCCCGCTTCCCGGCATTTCTCCTCGGCCACAGTGAGCATATCGGGGGACAGGTCCACCCCGGTGAGGGCATAGCCCCGCCGGCACAGCTCCAGGGTGAGGCTCCCGGTGCCGCAGGCCAGGTCCAGCACCGACTCCACCGGGCGGGGAAGCCAGGAGAAGTGCCACTGGAGGTAGTCGGCCCAGCGGGGGTAGTCCACGTCCCGGGTCAGGGCGTCATAGCTCCCCGGCAGGGTCTCATAGCTCCCCATCGGCCTTGAGCTGGGCCTTGAGCCGGGGAAGGACCTCCTGATAGCCGTCCGCCCCATAGTGGAGGGAGCGGTTGACCCGGCTGATGGTGGCGCTGGAGGCTCCGGTGCGCTCCAGGATGTCGTTGTAGATCATGCCGTCGCTGAGGAGAAGGGCCACCTCGAAGCGCTGTTCCATGGCCCGCAGCTCGGACACCGTACACAGGTCGGAAAAGAACTTCTTGCACTCCTCCAGGTCCTTCAGGGAGAGCACCGCCTTGTAGAGCAGGTCGCTCCTTTCCTTCTTGCCCGCCTTTGCCATCGCCATAATGGCCTCCTTTACAGTTCTCGACGCCACGGCCCCCCCTTTGGGCGCTGCGGCGTCACCTTTTTCTGCGGATCGGTTTTCCTGACTGCTATTTTACCAAAGTGAAGTGTGAAAGTAAAGCCCAAAAACAAATATTTTTCCTGCATTGCGGCAAAAAGAGAAACGTGCTATACTGCTGGAAAAAGGAGG
The DNA here is from genome assembly GCA_947629795.1 of uncultured Oscillospiraceae bacterium. Classification (GTDB taxonomy): domain Bacteria; phylum Bacillota; class Clostridia; order Oscillospirales; family Oscillospiraceae; genus Vermiculatibacterium. The sequence goes on along the minus strand of CANRFC010000023.1, from coordinate 40,064 downwards.
TGGGCGCGTGGACTTTCCCATCCCGGAGGCTCCCGCCTCCTTGCTCAGACGGTTGAATGACGCCGGGTATGAGGCCTTCCTGGTGGGGGGCTGCGTCCGGGACCTGCTCCGGGGGGAGACTCCCCAGGACTGGGACATCTGCACCTCGGCCCGGCCGGAGCAGACCCGCGCCTGCTTTGCCGGGGAGCGGGTCATCGAAACCGGGCTCAAGCACGGCACCGTCACCGTCCTGGTGGAGGGCCAGCCCTTTGAGATCACCACCTACCGGGTGGACGGGACTTACTCCGACGGGCGGCGGCCCGACCGGGTGGACTTTGTCAGCGACCTCACGCAGGACCTGGCCCGGCGGGATTTTACCATGAACGCCATGGCTCTGGGCCTGGATGGGGCCCTTCGGGACCCCTTCGGCGGGGCGGAGGACATCCGCCGGAAGCTCATCCGCTGCGTGGGAGAGCCGGAGCGCCGCTTCCGGGAGGACGGACTGCGGCTCATGCGGTGCCTGCGTTTTGCCGCCGACCTGGGCTATGCGGTGGAGGAGGAGACCGGGGCGGCCCTCCTCCGGTGCCGGGAGATGCTCCGAAACGTGGCCGCCGAGCGCATCCAGGCGGAGCTGCGCAAGCTCCTGATGGGTGCGGGCTGCGTGGAGGTCCTCCGGCGGTGGCCTGAGCTTTTCTGGGAGTTCTGGCCCGAGCTGAAGGCCCTGAAGGGCATGCCCCAGAACAGCCCCTACCACTGCTGGGACGGCTGGGAGCACACCCTCCACGCCCTCTCCGCCGCCCCTCCGGACCTGGCGGTGCGGCTGGCGGTGCTCCTTCACGACGTGGGCAAGCCCCCCTGCCGCTCCACCGACGAGGCGGGGGTGGACCACTTCTACGGCCACGAGAGCGTGGGGGCCGAGCTGGCCGACGGGATGCTCCGCCGGCTGAAATTCGACAACGCCACCCGGGAGCGGGTGGTGACCCTGGTGGCGCGGCACTGTCTCTGGTTCCCGCCGGAGGAACGGAACATCCGCCGCTGGCTGGGCCGGCTGGGAGCGGAGACCTTCTTCCAGCTTCTGGAGGTCAAGCGGTGCGACGGCCGGGGCCAGCCGGAGGAGGTCTCCTTGCCCCGGCGGGGGGAGCTGGACGCGCTGGAGGCCAAGGCCCGGGCCATTCTGGCCCAGGGGGAGTGCCTGACCCTCAAGGGGCTGGCGGTGAAGGGCTCCGACGCCCTGGCCGCCGGCATCCCCAAGGGCCCCGCCGTGGGGGAGGCCCTTCACGCGCTGCTGGAACAGGTGCTGGACGGAAGCCTCCCCAACGACCGGGAGGTCCTGTTGGAAAAACTGGCTGAGAGGGCTGGGAGGTAACTCCCGGTCCTCTTCCCTTTTCCCCGGCATAGGCCGTCCCGGCGGCGCATACCTCTGAGTTGAGGTGATGGGGATGCTGGATCGGTGGGCGGCGGCCCTGTGGAGCCCCTGGCTGCTGGCGCTTTTCCTGCTGGTGGGGCTATGGTGCTCGGCGGGGACCGGGTTTTTCCAGGTCTTTGGACTGAAGACCTGGCTGAAGGCCACGGTGGGGAGCCTGTTTTCCCGAAAAAAGCGGCAGAAGGCGGCGGGGCTCACCCAGCTCCAGGCCCTTTGTACTGCCCTGGCCTCCACCATCGGGACCGGGTCCATTGCCGGGGTGGCCACCGCCATCTTCTTCGGGGGCCCCGGGGCGGTGTTCTGGATGTGGCTGTCCGCCTTTCTGGGACTGATGACCTCCTTCGCCGAGAAGACCCTGGCGGTGAAGTACCGCAAACGGGCCTCCGACGGAGGCTGGGAGGGCGGGCCCATGGAGTACCTGCGCGCCCTGGGGTGGGAGGGCGGCGCCGCCTGGTTCTCCGGGTGGTGCGTTCTGGCCTCCCTCACCGGCGGGGCTCTGGTGCAGTCCAACTCCATCGCCGCCGCCCTCCACGCCGCCTTCGGCTGGCGGGAGGGGCTCATCGGCGCCGTCACCGCCGGGGCGGTGGGGGTGGTCATCACCGGGGGCGTGGGCCGGGTGGGACGGGTCAGCGAGCGGCTGGTGCCGGTGATGGCGGGGCTCTTCCTGGCCACAGGGCTGGCGGTGATCCTCGCCCACCGCGCCGCCCTCCTCCCCGCCCTGGAGCTCATTTTCACCTGTTCCCTGACCCCCCGGGCCGCTCTGGGGGGCGCCGTGGGGTACAGTCTCTCCGCCGCTCTGCGCTACGGCATTGCCCGGGGGGTGTTCACCAACGAAGCGGGGGTGGGCTCCTCGGCCATGGCCCACGCCGCCGCCCAGGTGGAGAGCCCCGCCCGGGAGGGCTTCTGGGGGATGTTCGAGACGGGCTTTGCCACCCTGGTGGTCTGCTCGGTCACCGCCCTGGCCATTCTGACCTCGGGAGTCTACGACCCCGGCCGGGCCCTCGCGGCCATCGCTCAGGGGGCGGTGGAGCCCGGGATGACCGGGGCGCCCCTGGCCGCCGCCGCCTTTTCCACCCTCTTCGGGCAGTGGGGCGGGGTCATCGTGGCGGTGTGCCTGCTTCTCTTCGCCTTCACCTCCCTGCTGGGGTGGAGCTACTACGGGGAGCGGGGCCTGGCCGCCCTGGGGGGCTCCCGGCTCCGGGGAGCCTTCCGGGGAGTGTTCCTGGCCGCCATCGTCCTGGGCAGCGTGGGGGAGCTGACGGCAGTGTGGGCCCTGTCCGACATCTGCAACGGCCTGATGGCCATTCCCAACCTCTTCGCCCTGATGGTGCTCCTTCCCGAGGTCCGCGCCGAGCTGAAAAAAGCGGTTGACAGGGGGCCCTCTGCATAGTACAATAGTTCCATAAAGGAGGGGTCGCCGTGAACAACTATCCGTGGCTGGAGGAATATCTTCTGGCGAAGCCGGGGGCGGTGAGAGAGTACAAATTGGAGTGGCAGTGGGACCGGTTTTTGGTGGCGGGGAAGCAGTTTGCCGCCATCTGCACCCCCGGCCCCGAGTACAGGGAGCACGCCGGCCGGACCATGGTGCTGCTCAAATGCGACCCGGACTGGGCGCTGCTCTACCGGGGGGAGTTCCCCGACGTGGTGCCGGGGTTCTACTCGGACAAGCGGACCTGGAACACCGTTTATCTGGACGGCGCCGTCCCGGAGGAAGTCCTGCGGGAAATGTGCGACGGGTCCTACGCCCTGGTCACCGCCAAGCTCACCAAAACCGTACAGCGGGAGCTGGGGCTGATCCCGTGATCTGCGCCCCCTCTTCCCTTCCGTATATCAAACCGCCGCGGGCCCTTGCCCGCGGCGGTCAGCCTGTCAAAAAAGCCTTTCCAGGCTTTTTTGACAGGCTGCGCACTTTTTGAACAAGTTCAAAAAGTTGATCAAAATAAATGAAAGGGGACCCTGACGGTCCCCTTTCACACTTTTCCTCCCTCCGAAACCTTTGGGCTTTCCCTCTTTTTTGACACTCTGACCGCCGCGGGCCCTTGCCCGCGGCGGTTTTTGCTGCGTGGAGGGAGCTCTTGACAGGGGCCTCTCTGTCTGCCATAATACTAATGGCATTAGTTTTATGGAAGGAGGGCTTTCCATGGCACAGAGAGGGATCACCAGGGACGCGGTCCTTGCCAAGGCCATTGAGATGATAGAGCGGAGCGGGTCCCCCACCATCTCCATGCGGGAGCTGGCGGAGGAGCTGGGGATCAGGACCCCGTCCCTGTACAACCACGTGAAGTGCGTAAACGAACTGTTGGTGGAGGCCAGCCGCTACGCGGCGGAGGAGCTGCGGCAGGCCCAGCTTGCCGCCATAGACGGCAAGACCGGGGATGAGGCCCTTTTCGGGCTGGCCGCCGCCTACCGGCGCTTTGCCCAAGAGCACAAGGGGCTGTACAAGCTCACCCTCTCCCTTCCCACGCTGCCCGAGGCGTCCCAGCCCCAACTGGCCGCCGCCATCGCCGAGCCCATCCTTTTTGTGCTCTCCCGATACGGGCTGGATGAGGAGCAGGTCATGCACTGGCAGCGGGTCCTGCGCGCCATCATCCACGACTTTTTGTCCCAGGAGGAGGCCGGGTTTTTCCGGCACTCCCCCGTCAGCGCTGAGGTCAGCTATCAGGTGGCGGTCCGCTGTTTCGTGAGCGGGCTCCACGCCGAACAGGAGGAAAACAGCCATGCAGGAGAATGAATATCTCTTCCGGGAGGCCCCTGTGCGCCGGGCGGTGCTGGCCCTGGCCCTCCCCACGGTCATCAGCCAGATCATCACCGTGGTCTACAATATGGCGGACACCTTTTTTATCGGCCAACTCAACGACCCCAACCAGGTGGCCGCGGCCACCGTGGCCATGCCCGCCTTTGTGGCCCTCACCGCCCTGTCCAACCTGTTCGGCATCGGCGGCGCCAGTAAGATCTCCCGCTGTCTGGGGCAGGGGGACCGGGAGACCGCAAAGGCCACCGCTGCCTTCAGCTTCTGGACCGCGCTGACCCTGGCCCTGCTCTACGGCATAGTTGTGTTTCTCATCCGGCCCTGGCTCCTCCCCATCCTGGGCGCCAACGAGGGGACCTACGGCTTCTGCTCCAGCTATGTCTTCTGGACCATCACCGTCGGCGCCGTCCCCACCGTGCTGAACGCCGGGCTGGCCCATCTGGTCCGCACCGAGGGCTACGCCAGACAGGCGGGCTTCGGGGTCGCCTTCGGCGGCGTGCTGAACATCCTTCTGGACCCCATCTTCATTTTCGTCTTCCGGCTGGAGATCGCCGGCGCGGCCATGGCCACCATGCTGTCCAACACGGCAGCCACGACCTACTTCCTCCTCTTTCTCTACCGGCTGCGGGGCAGGACGGTCATCACCCCCGACCCCCGCCGTTACCGGCTCTCCGGCGAAGTCCCCGGCGAGGTGATCCTGGGCGGCCTTCCCAGCTTTCTGATGATGATGCTGGGCTGCCTGTCCAACAGCGTCCTGAACCGGCTGATCACCGCCTATTCCAACCAGGCCATGGCCGGCATGGGCATTGCCAAGAAGATCGACATGATCGCCTTCTCCGTGGCCCAGGGGATGACCCAGGGGGTGCTGCCCCTCATCGCCTACAACTACGCCTCGGGGGACCGGGCGCGCATGACCAGGTCCATCCGGGTGACCCTGACCTATACCCTGGCCATCGCCTGCACCGCCACCCTGACCCTCTTCCTCTTCGCCGCTCCCATCACCCGGTGCTTTATTGACAACGACGAGACCGTGGCCTACGGGAGGGATTTTCTGAAGGTCATCTGCTTTACCTGCCCCTCCACGGCGGTCAACTTTATGATCATCACCACCTTCCAGGCCACCAAGCAGCGGATCCAGCCCCTGATCCTCTCCCTGCTCCGAAAGGGCTCCCTGGACATTCCCCTCATGCTGGCTCTGGACCGCCGGATGGGCGTCCGGGGCATCCCCTGGGCCACCCCCCTGGCCGACTGGATCGCCCTGGCGGTCTCCCTTGCCTTGTTCCTGCCCTACCTGAGCAAGCTGCGCAGGACGCCGGAGCCGGAGGTCCGGCCACAATAGTTTTGCCGGCGGGAGAAGGATTCGAATTACCCGCCGGTCATGTTACTCTGTCTCAATATATCCCATCTCATCTGGAATCGCATAGAATCCGCAACTTTATCCTTTGAAATATGCCATCTCATGTCAGTCCGTATTATCCCCGCAAGGAAAAAAATAAGGAAAAACTTTATGCGCCGCACAGCGGGGATCAATCACAGATCATGTTAGAACGGTGAGAAAGATTTCGCTACAGGTGATGAACTTCTCCGGGCATAAGTATGAGAATATACGCAGAACGCTGAAGTGTTGCAAAATTTGCAACGCTTCAGCTTTCTGCAATTATCTTTGAAAAAATCAAAATTCAGCAGATTTTTCTTGACTTAACTCTCCGATGCTTGTAAACTGACCATGTGAGGTGATGCCCTTGAAACGGAAAGTAGAAACAGCCTTGGTGGCCTGGGCCAAGAAGTCGACCGGACGGATGCCGCTGCTCCTGAACGGCGCCCGGCAGGTAGGAAAGACCTATACTTTGCGGGAGTTTGGTGAGCGGCACTTCAAAAACGTGGTCTATGTCAACCTGGAGACCAACCTGACCGTGGCTGGTTACTTCGGAGACAATATCGCCCCGGAGCGGCTGATTCGTTATCTGGAGGCGGCCACCGGAGAGCGGATCGTTCCGGGTGAGACTCTTGTTATCCTGGATGAGATCCAATCCTGCGAACGGGCATTGACGGCACTGAAATACTTTTGCGAGGAGACACCTGAGTACCATATTGCCGCTGCGGGGAGCCTGCTGGGGGTCGCCATCAACCGGCAGCAATACTCCTTCCCGGTGGGGAAAGTCGAGACACTGACCCTTTATCCGCTGGATTTTGAGGAATTCCTGTGGGCGAGGGGAAAAGAATTTCTGGCACAGGAGATCAGGATGGCTTATGACAGCATGATGCCGCTGCCTGAGCCGCTGCACCGGGAAGCCATCGAGCTCTATCGGGAATATCTGCTCATCGGGGGCATGCCTGCCTGCGTAAACGCCTATCTGGCAAAGGGCAGCTTTTTAGATGTGCCTCTGGTGCAGAGTGAGATATTGGATAACTATATCGCCGACATGGCCAAGTATGCCAGCAACGCTGACAGCGTGAAAATCAGGGCCTGCTATAACTCTATCCCTGCTCAGCTTGCCAAGGAAAACAAGAAATTTCAATACAAGGTAGTTCAAAAGGGCGGCAGTGCCACACTATTTGGAGCCTCCATTGAATGGCTGAACTTGGCCGGAGTGGTGCTCAAATGCCAACGCATTAGCCAGGCGATAGAGCCTATTCCTGCCTATGCCGACCTTTCGGCCTTTAAACTCTATATGGGTGATGTGGGGCTTCTGACGCTGAAGGCAGGTCTTTCCCAGCAAACCGTACTTTCAGATGAGGGCAACACTTTCATGGGGGCGGTCACCGAAAACTATGTGGCGCAGCAACTGACCGCCAAAGGCTATTCTCTCTACTATTGGGAGAGCGGCGGCACGGCGGAGCTGGATTTTGTCCTCCAGCAGGAGAACCGGATCATCGGCGTAGAGGTCAAAAAGGGAGAACATGTCCGCTCCCGCAGCCTGGACGTGTTTGTCAAGACCTATCATCCGGCCTGGTCGATCCGTCTCTCGCAGAAGAACTTTGGAGAAAAAGATGGGCTGAAGTCGGTACCACTTTATGCGGTGTTTTGCATTTAGGGGTAAAATGTGCGCCTCTATCATCTCTCCACAATAAAAATAGCCACAGCGGAATCCGCTGCGGCGCAATAAGTATAAATATATTTGAAAAAATTGACAGGCTTCGACATGAAGCCTGTCAACTTATCATGTAACACCCAGACAAAATAGATGCCACTCAACGGCATGGAACCAAATTTCTGAGGATTAGCTAATCCATCCGATTTCCTTTAGATCTTCCTTGAGCCAATCAAATGTTATATCAGAAACAGGGGTTGTACTAATGATTTGAGTAAATTCACCCGATGCCATGCGTGCTCCAATTTGGCCTTCTGCCAGTGGCCGTAATTCCTCATTGCGCTTCTGGATAGTCTCATATAAGCGACGGTCATCGAATGGGATTTCTTTTAACTGGATATCAATATATCCAGTTTCAGTATAAGGCAATGCTTCCCAGTACCAAGTCATTTGAGGAGTATCTTTTACCCAATTCCCAGTCCCCATGCCTTCGGTAAACTTAAGTCCGCCAACTAATTTGCATGGGTAAAGCCTTGCGAGCCTCAAGTTGCCTTTGAAGGCATAAAAGACCGAATTCACCAAATTTATATACTCTTCCAATGCCTTTTTACAAACAAATTGAGCTTTTGCCAAATATTTGTCCGCACTGTAATTTCCCCATATCCATCCCGACTGATTTTGCTTTTTATCTGGCAAAGGATATGGTGCCACAACTTTTGTTATTCCTTGTGCTAACAGCCTATCTACTTCATCAAAAAACTCATTAGTTGGTATCTTTTTGCCATCCAAAATGAAACCTTGCCCGACATATTTTCTATACTGCTCAAAATATGACAGCTCAATGCCTTGTTTTTCATGAATAGATTTGTTCCCGCCCCGCATATGAAGCGCTAAACTCCAAAACCATTCATCCTTTAGCTGGCTGTTAGTCGGAAATAAGGCATGATTCTTAATTGCTTTCCCTAACCGATCTGATAATTCTTCAAAAGTAAGTATCCATGGCCAAGTCGGTTGTGGGTGTATACTGCGCGAATGCATGCTACCGCAGATCTGAACAATTTTCTCATGTGGCATTTGAGTCACAATGGGGCCATCTGTATTCTTTGTCCACCCATAACATAAGAAATCGTCTTCGATATCTATTGCTAATGGGCGCACTTTTCCGTTGCAACAAGGTGCAATGAATTTGCTCAGTTCTCCCAATGACTCAATCCATATCTGCATACATTGTTGAATCATCTCTCCACATTCATTTTCGGAAGGGAGTTTAATATGTTGCCCAAACCGAATGCCATCCCTAATAATGCGAGAAGCAATTCCGGGCATCTTTTTTACAATCACCGAAAAGTATTCCAATGATTCTTCAAATGTCATTTGGCTAAATAGAATGGAAAGTGCATACATCCATCGATTTGCTCGAAGTTCACTGGATAAAATATCGTCCAAATTTACTATTTTGCGCCGAATAGATTCTGCCGCTAACCATTGCGTGATAATAGGAAGAGGAAAGCTGACATAATTATTTGACAGAGAAATGAATCCCGTCTTTAGAATGGATGATTTCGAACTTTTTAACTGAACTTCAGGCAAAAGAATATCACCTAAGCCCCGATCTATAGATTTAGCTGCCATGTTTGCAAGGTCATAGTAAGTTATCTCTGCTTCATCGCCGCATTTTTGCAAACTCTTTTCAATAAATTCCGACACAATATCAATATCCTTTTTTGCCCAACTCATTGGAGATGTTTTGAGCTGCGCAAAGATAATGCAATAGAATGGCCTGGAAAGCATTTCGTTCATTTCCTCCTTAATATGTGCAAAAACCATATTTGCGGAGGTATCACCTGTAATTGTTTGATATAGTGAGATTCGCTCTTGGTTTGTCAGAGGAGCAATTCTGATTATTTGACTCTCATCAACCAAAGCATACAAGGTCCGGCTTCCAACCAAGATGCGAATCTCTTGACTTAAAAGAAGCTTGATTTCATCAGACAATTCTCGAGCGGTGCTATAATCTATTTCATCCAGGCCATCAATAAAAAGAAGACAGCTTTCCATGGGAATACTAAATTGATTTACCCATTGACGAATAGATCCGCTTGAGGCAATTTCTTTGGCCAAAGCAAACAAGGGCAATAATCCCATACAATCAGTTGAGAAGTGTTGAGCATATCGCTGAACCAAAATAGTCAACGCATGTGATTTCCCCATGCCAAATTCGCCTATAAGATAACATTTTTTAGCATGGACTTCTTTCAAAATGTATTCGTATTTTTGGCTTTGGATGTCATTTGAGATGATGTTATCTGCAATTTCTTTTTTAATCCCAGCAGCGAGGAGCTTTTTCATACATTCTTCATATGCTTTTTTCCCCATTGTTTTGGCAATATGCAAATTTCCTGATCCCACAAATCCTTTGACGGGGCTTAGTTCTTTGTCAAGATACTCCTTAATATCGCTTAATTCATTGACAGTTTTGGCCCTCAGCGCCTTAATAAGATTTTTCTTGCCCCAGATATCGTCCCTTGTGGAAAACGAGAATTTTCCACCTGTGTTAAAATCCACTCTAAAGTTTGGCTTTTCCCCCATAATTAAGATTATTAAACGGTCATAATCTTTCTGAAAGCCGTTTTCAAGAAATTTGTCGATTGTACTCTGGATTTTTTCTCTTTTTCGTTGAACTGTGACCTGGATAGCAACCCGATTGGATTTGTCGCCCAAATCTATCGCAACATGATTAGTGGTATCGCTGTTGAGGTTCTTGAGTTGATATCCCCAAATAGCATTCAACAATCCGCAAAAAAATGTTTCTGCATGGATGTCATTATCGTATAAACTTAAAGAATTAGAAAATTCAATTTTGTTCAGAAGCCAAGAAAGTCGAAATGTAATTTCTTCAATATATTCTTTTCGCATCAGCACTCAAATCCCTCCCGCCATCCAAACGATATTATGTTGATTTCTTTTATTGTAACAGGGCATCTCATTCTTTTCAAGTCAATATGCACGATGGGTTTAGCGTAATGTCCTGTTTGAGCTACGGTAGCATAGTGATCGTAACAATCTTGCAGAGAAGGTTTAAAATTATGCCAGTTACATACCCTGCTGAACTCAAAGCTAAAACAATCGATTGCTATGAGAAAGGCGAATCCATCAAAACCCTTAGTAAAGAACTACATATCTCCCAAAGCACCCTCTACCACTGGCGTAAGGAGTATTGCTCCATTCAGACGCCTAATCGCACATACACTCCAGCAGAGTTTGATGCTATCTCCCGGTGGCTTCAAAAACTGGAACATGAGATGGAGATTATCCGGCTCAGCGGATATCTGGTTTCTGTCCCTTTGCAGCAAAAACTCTCAACGCTGGAAAAGCTATACAATCAGCCAGACAACCCATACAGTGTCCATGAGCTCTGCGATGCCTTGGATGTGGCACGGGGGACCTTCTACAATCATATCTTCCGCCGTGCAGACCGAAGTAAATATGAAGATGAGCAAGCTCAGCTCATGCTGAAGGTCAAGCAGGTCTTTGATGACAGCGAGCAACGGTATGGAGCCGAGAAAATTCGTATTGTCTTGGCTCAGAGCGGTATTAAGGTCAGCAAAAAGCGAGTGACGGCAATCATGCGGAAGCTTGGCCTATGTAGTGTCCGGGTAGATTCTAAAAAGCTATTCAAGAAGCGGCTGCAGCGGGCAAAAAAATCTGCTGAAACGAGAGTTTTCAGCAGATCATCCCAACTAGATATGGGTCAGTGATATTACGCAGTTCAAAATCAAGGACTACTGGGTCTACCTCTGCATAATTCTGGACGTGTACTCTCGTAAAGTAGTCGGGTACCGGGTATCTCATAATTCCAGTACGCATTTGGTCATGGCTACATTCAGGGCAGCCTATCAGGAGCGTGGCCAACCTCATGGCCTGACTTTTCACAGCGGCCGAGGCAAGCAGTATAAACAATAGTGATCTACAATCACGTCAGGAACTCCGTTACACTCTTTTAAATCAAAGGAACCAACACGCACCCAGTATAATTTTTCGCCTTTTTCAGTAAGTAAGCGTGAAAGGTACTTACTACTATGTTCTATCGTTGAGGTACAAATAGGATTACTGAGGCTATAGCCGTAATCGTCGGAGTCAGGCCGCTGCCCATTAAATATGGTATTGCGTCTTTCGGCCTGCTTTTTCATTTTTTCTTGAAAGTCCGGTTGTTTGGAGACTTCAACAATTCTCTTTGCTATAAAGTCCTCTAAGCTATCGTTCCCTTTGCGCTTCTTGTTCCAAAACGCCATCTTTCATCCTCCTCTGATAAAAGGTTGCAATCGTACCATACATCACGGCACATATATAGGTCAAATTGCTATTCAACAAGAAACGGTTCTTGCTGATGAAACTCATCAATGACCAAGTTTAGAACATGTAAGATTTCATCTTGCCGTTGCACCATTTTTACCACCCGATTAAAAAAGAACTTTCTATAATCGACCGTCAATTACGTCAAACTATTTCTTCTTAGCGACAATTTCAGCAACAGCATTTTGAACTCTGGTGTAAGCCATGAGGCGAATTCGCAGGCAATGACTGGATGAGCAAGAGTGCCTCCAGATTTGCCTTGCTTTGACACAATGCCAATCGCTTTTGTTTGGCTGATCCACAGCTTTGGCGTTAAAGTAAAGGAAGCGGCTTTCTTTTTATCCATCAACTCCATGTAAGCTCCTTCAAGATAGTCGGGGTTGTTCTCTTTCTCCCACAGGTTCAAAAACGCCAATGTATTTCCGCTCCGCAACCAGCTTTGAATAACATATCCTGGTGCGTCCCCACTATGCGCGCGAGCAATTTCAGTTAGGGAAAGATACTCATCATCATGTTTGGGAGGCAATATTTCAAGTGACGTCCTGTGAGCGGACTTCCGCAGCACATCTTCTCTGCTTTGACCATAGCCGACAAGCGTGACAAGGTTCACATTTTCCAAAGCATTTTCCTTCGCAATTCGCTGTATGATCCTGTCTCGCTCGTCACAGGAAATGCTATTCTCTATCACAAGCTGTTCCAGCAGCTTGCCGATGCCCACTAAGTCTATCGGCTGAAGTTTCTTATCCCCTGTCACATCGCTCCCTCCTTTATGTCATTGTAACAGATATTACAATGATTTGGAAGAGACAGATTACCATTGGATCATGGTAGGAGAAGCATATCGAGTGGACTTCCGAGACACATCCTCTTTGCTATAATCAACATTGCAGCGGTCAGCCTTTTCAATTTGAGCATCCATAAAGGGCTGCAGCCCAACAATGCTAACGTACTTGGAATTAGATAAAATGTGGTCAATTGCGGCACGAGTCCATCTTGCTTTCCCTGTTGGCGAGGGAATCTGCTGTGCATAAAGTATATCGGCAACTCTTCCCAAGCTTGCTCCCGCTAAATAGCAAGCAAAGATTTTTCGTATAACATCCGCAGAGTTCTCGTTGATTTCAAGCGCGCCAGTGCCAGTCAAGCTAAAACCATATGGTATTCTCATGTTTAACCCCTCCAAAAATAAAAGTTCCTATGTCCGCATCTCCTTAGCAGAAGATGAAACATAGGAATATAAAGTATTTAACCTTTCAGGTTTTATTATTTTTGCACAACTCATTGACGGCTATTTTGTGCGTTCCGCCAATAAAACAACAAAGCCTACGTATACCGAAGTTATACGTAGGCTTTGTCTAATTTGGCAGCGGGAGAAGGATTCGAACCCTCACATACAGAGTCAGAGTCTGCTGTGCTACCCTTACACAATCCCGCTATCTTGCGCTCACTTCCGCAAGCGCAAGTGCTATTATACCAAAATATCGAGGAATGTCAAGGCTTTTCCGCTAAAAAATTCCGTCTCAGCTTCCGCTGCTGACGAAGGGCCCCAGGGCGGCGGCCAGACTGGTGATGGGCATGGTCTGGAGGACCACCTTCCCCGGCCCGGTGACGATGGTGTTGAACAGCCCCTCGCCGCCGAAGAGCACGTTCTTGACCCCCTTGACGGTCTGCACGTCGATGGAGCAGGTGACGTCGCACATGGCCAGGTTGCCGGTGTCCACCACGATGGACTGCCCCGGGGCCAGGTCGTACTCCACCGCGTGGCCGTCGATCTCCACAAAGGCGATGCCCCGGCCCGAGAGTTTCTGCATGATAAAGCCCTCTCCGGCGAAAAAGCCGGCGGACGCCTTCTTCTGGAAGAACACCGACAGCTCCACCCCCTGTTCGGAGGCCAGGAAGGCCGACTTCTGAATGACCACCGGCCGGTCAGGGGAGATCTCCACCGCCCGGATGGACCCGGGCACACAGGAGGCAAAGGCGATCATGCCCGGCCCGCCCTGAGCGGTATAGGTATTCTGAAAGATGGTCTCGCCGGAGAACATCCGGCCAAAGGCCTTGCCCAGGCCGCCGGCGCCGGTGCTCATCTGCATGTTGGGGCTCATCCAGACCATGGACCCACGCTGGGTGATCATCCCCTCTCCGCTCTGGAGCTGGCACTCCACCACGGGCATGGGCTCGCCGATCACGCGGTACTGCATACACGATCCCTCTTTTCTTCCTTTTTCCGGGCCCGGGGCCCTGGGATCATTATACATTTCGTACTTGGAAAAGGCAAGGGGAACTTTCCTCACACCTCCAGGGTATAGTACCCAAAGGCGTTGATCACCGTGGTCTCCCCCCGCTGGAGGATCCTGGGGATGTTGTGTCCGTAGTTGAGATGGACGTGCCCGTGGACGAGATACTTGGGCTTGGCCCGGTCCAGCAAAGGCAGGAAGGCCTCAAATCCCCGGTGGGCGTAGTCCTCCGCGTCTCCCACTCCTCTGGGCGGCGCGTGGGTGAGCACCACATCCACCCCGCCGGCGCGCAGGAGCTGCCCGGCGCAGTGCCGGATCCGCCGGCGCATCTGGCCCTCGGTGTACTGGTGCTCGCCGCCGTTGTATTTCGGGCTCCCGCCCAGCCCCAGGATCCGCACGCCGCCCACCCGCACCAGCCGGTCCTCGATGCACTGGCACCCCTCCGGGGGCCGCAGGCGGTAGACCCCGTCGTGGTTTCCGTGGACATAGAGCACGGGGATGTTCCCCATGGTGGTGAGAAAGGAGAGGTACTCCGGCTTCAGGTCCCCGCAGGAGAGGACCGCGTCATAGCCATCCAGCCTGCCGGGCTGATAGTAGTCCCAGAAGTAGGGGCTCTCCTGGTCGGAGATGAGCAGGAGCTTCATCTCTGCCCACCCTCCTTCTCCGGGGGGATGCTGTCCCGGTAGAGCCCCTGGAGCCGGACGATGGCCTTGGAGCGCTCGTCCAGTTCCTCAAAGGGCGGGATGCGCCCCTCCACGGCGTCACACAGCCAGTCCATATACAGGATCTCCTCCGGAGAGAACCAGTGGTTGCCGTCGTTGCGCACCGCCCCGTCCTGGGAGCGGATCTTCCGGTGGAAGGGGAGCACGGTCCCCTCGGTGATGCCCCGGCGGAGGATGTCGGTGAGGGCGGCCACCCCATCGGGCAAAGCCTCGCCGGCCTCGGCGGCGATGGCCCCGCTGTTGAAGCCCCACCAGTAGTTCACCGCCTTGTTCCCGGCGTTGAGGGAGTCCCATCCCCCGTGGAGGATGCCGGTCATCAGCTTGGTATATACCCGTCCCCAGGCGCTCTCCACCCGGAACAGGATCTCCGCCCCATCTCCGTCAAAGCGGAAGAGGGTGTATCCGCTCCCGTGCGCGCCCTCCCCGGGGACCTCCCGGCCGTAGACGACCTCCGCCCCCAGTTCCCGCAGCCGCTCCAGTCCGTCCCCCGGCAGGCAGCTCCAGTCCAGGACCACCCTGGCCTGGGGGTTGGTCAACCGCGCCCCCAGGGCGAAGGCGTTGACGCTGGCGGGCACCCCGAAGAGGGGATTGTCGGCCAGATAGCCCAGCCGCCCCTCCCTTGCCACCGCCCCGGCGGCGGCCCCGGCCAGAAAGGCCCCCTCGTACATCCGGCAGTGGTAGGTCCGCACCCCGGTGTAGGGCATGGCCACCGAGCAGTTGAGCACCCGGACCTGGGGATATTTCGCCGCCGTCCGCCGGCAGGCTGCGATGAGGGGCGGGGTGGGGGCCACCAGGACCTGAGCCCCCTCCTCCACCGCCTTTTCCATCACCGCGGCGGCGTCGGAGCCCTGGGTGAAATGCGTCTTCACCGTCACAGTCTCCTCCATGGCCCGCTCCATGGCCGCCCGGCCCCTGTCGTGGTCGGCGAGCCACCCGCTCTCCTCCGGGGTCCGGTCGTAGAAGAAGGCCACATTGAGATGGTTGGGCAGCAGCACATTGTCCACCAGCCGCCCCAGGCCCTTCTTCTCCGGCTCCTCGGGGGCGGTGGACACGGCGATGGCCGCCCCCCGCTCCGAGGCCGTCACGTCGGCCCAGATGGCCCGCAGGGACTTCTCCAGTCCGGCGGCGTCCATGGTCTTGAGCTCTCCCAGGGGATAGACCTGGAGCCAGGCCAGCATGGCCTCGGCGGTGGTCACGGCGGGGGAGTCGCCCCCCACCTTGCGGAAGACCTTCTGGAAGGCGGCGAAGGCGCTGAGGAAGCTGCGCCGCTCCTCCTCGGTCCAATCGTGGTCCGCCTCAAAGCCCAGGGCGGCCTGGAGCCTGGCGAAGTCCCCCGGCTGCCGGAAGCGCACCCGGTAGATCCGGCTGCGCTTGTAAAATTCCAGGAACTCGTAGTAGACCCGGACCTCCCTGGCCTCCGACCACATGGGCAGCACCCGGGTCACATAGCCGGGGATGGTCACCGCGTCAAAGCTCTTGAGCACACTCACCCGCTTGTTGCCCTCCTGGACATAGAAGCGGCCCATGTACTCATAGCAGCGGATGGGGTCCCGGATACCGGCGTCCCCCAGATGGGCCTCGCACAGGGCGATCCACTTCTCGGCGAACTCGCTGTGCTGATCCAGCAGAGGCATGAAGTTAGCGGCAAAGGCGTTGCGCCGCCCCGCCAGCTTGGTCCCCGCGATCTGGTCCAAGGGCACGTCCACCACCCCCAGATCCACATAGCCCGCCACCATGGCGTCACTGAGGATCTCCTCCAGGGCCTGGGGGTAGGGGTAGCGCCCCTGATGGACGCAGGTATGATAGCATTTCTGGCCGCTTTTCAGGGCCTTGGTATATAAGCTGAACGCCTCTTGTCGGCTGGTCAAGGGCGGTCCCTCCTTTTCCTCCGGGCCGGCGGCCCGGTGTTCACGGGTATTCTGTCCCAATCTCCCCCATTTGTCAAGGGAAAATCCTCCATTTGCCCCAAAAATCCGTTGACGGCAGCAGGTGGATATGATATAGTATAGTACAACTTCATTGTGCCGCTTTCGAGCCGCCCGCTCTACGGGGATGACCTATGAGCTGCCGGCCGGACGCCCCCGGGCGTTGCAGAGTGGTCCTGGAAACGGGGCTGCTTTCCGTGTTTGAGAAGAAGGCGCGCGCCGGTCCTCCCAGGGGGAGGACTCTTGGTTGGGCGTGCCTTGTCTCAGACAGGCACGCCGTTTTTCTGCCCATTTCCGCCCCGGAAAGGAGGCCCCGCCATGCTCCCCGTCTTCTCCCTGTGTGCCTGGTCGGGCACCGGCAAGACCCAGTACTTAGAGGGGCTCATCGCCTGTCTCAAGGCCCGGGGCCTGCGGGTGGCCGCCGTGAAGCACGACGGACACGGCTTTCAGATGGACACCCCGGGCAAGGACACCTGGCGCCTGGCCCGGGCGGGGGCCGACGTGGTGGCCATCGCCTCTCCCACCGCCGCCGCCGTCCTCTCCTACCGGCCCACCCCCCTCTCCCGGCTGGTGGAGTCCATCCGGGACGTGGACCTCATCCTCATCGAGGGAGACAAATCTGGCCCCTGGCCCAGGATCGCCCTGTACCGCGCCGCCTCGGGCAAGCCCCTGGCGGCGGAGCCGGAGAACTGTCTGGCCGTGGTCAGCGACGTGCCCCTGGCCGTCCCCTGTCCCCTCTTTCCCCTTGACGACCCCGCCCCCCTGGCGGAATTCCTGTGCAAGGAGGCCCACCTATGCCCGTGACCGTGGAAGAAGCCCTGAAGCTCCTCCTCTCCGCCGCCCGTCCCCTGGGCGCGGAGACCGTCCCCCTCTCCGCCGCCCTGGGCCGGACCCTGCGGAAGAGCGTCACCGCCCGGACCGACCAGCCCCCCTTTGACCGCTCCCCCCTGGACGGGTACGCCCTCCGGGCCGCCGACCTGGTCCAGGCCGCTCCGGAACATCCCGTCCGGCTCCGGGTGGTGGACAAGCTCTATGCCGGGGACCTCTCCCACATCACCGTGGGCCCCGGTCAGGCGGTGCGCCTGATGACCGGGGCCATGGTCCCGGCGGGGGCCGACTGCGTCCTGCGCCAGGAGGACACCGACCTGGGGGAGGAGGCCGTCACCGTCTTTCAGTCCCTCCGGCCGGGGCAGAACCTCTGCCGCAAGGGAGAGGAATATGCCGCCGGAGAGGTCCTCCTTCCCGCCGGCACCGTGCTGGACGCCGCCGCCCTGGCGGTGGCGGCGGGAACGGGAGTGGACGCCCTTTCGGTGACCCGGCCCTGCCGGGCCGCCGTCCTCACCACCGGGGACGAGGTCTGCCCCCCCGGCGCTCCCCTCCCTCCCGGGAAAATTTACGACGTGAATTCCCCCTACCTCTCCGCCCGGCTCCACGCCCTGGGGGCCCGGGCAGAGACCGCCCTGGCCGGGGACTCCCTCCCCCTCCTGGTCTCCGCCCTGGACGCCGCCGCCCAAAGGGCCGACCTGCTTCTCACCACCGGCGGGGTGTCGGTGGGGCAGAAGGACCTGCTGGAGACCGCCGCCCTGGCCTGGGGAGCCGAGCTCCTCTTCCACGGAGTGGATATGAAGCCCGGCATGCCCACCCTCTGCGCCCGGAAGGGCTCCACCCTTCTCCTGGGCCTGTCGGGCAACCCCTTCTCGGCCGCCGTGGCCTTCGAGCTCCTGGTCCCACCCCTCCTGACCAAGCTCGCCGGGGCCCGGCCCGCCCCCCTTCCCTACCGGGAGGCCACCGCCGCCGACCCCTTCCCCAAGCCCAGCCCCACCCGCCGTTTCCTCCGGGGCCGGCTTCAGGACGGCCTGGTGTCCATCCCCCAGGCCCAGGCCAACGGCCAGCTCAGGAGCATGGTGGGCTGCAACTGCCTCATCGACCTCCCCGCCGGCAGCGGCCCCCTCTCCCCCGGCGACCGGGTGCGTCTCATTCCCATCCCATAGAAAGAAGGTCTCCCCATGAAGGACCTGTGCGGCCGGCAGGTGGACTATCTGCGCATCTCCATCACCGACCTTTGTAACTACCGCTGTCAGTACTGTATGCCCCCCGACGGCGTCCAAAAAGGCCCCCACGGCGCCGTCCTGACCCCTGAAGAGTACGCGGAAATTGCCCGTGCGGCGGTCTCCCTGGGGGTAAAAAAGCTCCGCCTCACCGGCGGCGAACCCCTGGTCCGCCGGGGCCTTCTGGACATCTGCCGCCTGCTCCGGGCCATCCCCGGCGTGGAGGAGCTGTGCCTGACCACCAACGGTAGCCTTCTCCCCGACCTGGCCGCCCCCCTGCGTCAGGCGGGGGTGGACCGGCTCAACGTGAGCCTGGACACCCTCCGGCCCGACCGCTTTGCCGCCATGACCCGCCGGGGGGAGCTGGGAGACGTCCTCCGGGGCCTGGAGGCCGCCGAGGCCGCCGGTTTTGACCGCCTCAAGCTCAACTGCGTGCTGATTGGCGGCTTCAACGACGACGAGGTGGGAAACTTCCTGGCCCTCACCCGGGAAAAGCCCTGGGAGGTCCGCTTCATCGAGCTCATGCCCATGGGCCCCTGCGCCCACTGGGAGAGCTCCCGCTTCCTCTCCTGCGACACCATCCTGGACCGCTTCCCCCAGCTTGAACCCCTTCCCAGCCAGGGGGTGGCCCGGCGTTACCAGCTCCCCGGCGCGGCGGGAACGGTGGGGCTCATCTCCCCCCTGAGCCACGAATTCTGTGCCCAGTGCCGCCGCATCCGGCTCACCGCCGACGGCCACCTGAAGGGCTGCCTCCACAGTGCCGAGGAGCTCCCCCTCCGGGGCCTCCACGGCGACGCGCTGGTGGACGCCCTCCGCCAAGGCATCCTGCAAAAGCCCGCCGGGCACCACCTGGACCGCCGCCCCAGCGACACCCCCAGAGACATGAATCAGATCGGAGGCTGACAACTATGGCAGAGCTCACCCACTTCAACCCCCAGGGCCGGGCCCGGATGGTGGACGTCACCGAAAAGTCCCCCACCCACCGCACCGCCGTGGCCGCAGGGACCGTCCTGGTCTCGCCGGAGACCATGTCCCACATCCAGGCCGGCACCCTGAAAAAGGGAGACGTCCTGGCGGTGGCCCAGGTGGCGGGCATCCAGGCCGCCAAGCACACCTGGGAGCTCATCCCCATGTGCCACCCCCTCCCCCTCACCGGCATCGACATCTCCTTCGCCCTCCGGGAGGACCCCCCCGCCGTGGACATCCGCGCCCAGGTCACCTGCACCGGAGTCACCGGGGTAGAGATGGAGGCCCTCACCGCCGTCTCGGCCGCCGCCCTCACCATCTACGACATGTGCAAGGCGGTGCAGAAGGACATGACCATCACCGGCATCCATCTCGTCTCCAAGACCGGGGGCAAGAGCGGCGACTACCACAACGATTGAAGGAGGTCATCCCCATGGCAGAAGTGGTATCGGTCAATATCAGCGAGGTCCGGGGCATCCAGAAGCACCCGGTGCCCGAGATCCAATTGAAGCTCCGCCACGGCATCGTGGGAGACGCCCACGCCGGGGACTGGCACCGCCAGATCTCCCTCCTGGCAGAGGAGAGCGTGGACACCATGCGCGAGGCCTGCCCCATCCCTCTCACCGACGGGGCCTTTGCTGAGAACATCAACACCCGGGGCATCGACCTGAAGTCCCTCCCGGTGGGCACCCGGCTCTCCATCGGCGAGACCGTGGTGGAGGTCACCCAGATCGGCAAGGAGTGCCACAGCGACTGCGCCATCCGAAAGGCGGCGGGCACCTGCGTCATGCCCACCCAAGGCATCTTCGCCGTGGTGGTCACCGAGGGTACCGTCCGCCCCGGCGACAAGATCGAAGTTTTGGAGGGACAGGCATGAAGTGTATCCCCACTCAGCAGGCCGTGGGCCACGTCCTCTACCACGACCTGACCCAGATCATCCCCGGCGAATACAAGGGCCCCCGCTTCTCCAAGGGCCACGTGGTCACCCCCGAAGACGTCCCCGTCCTCCTCTCCATGGGCAAGGAGCATCTCTACGTCTGGGAGATGACCCCCGGCATGGTCCACGAAAACGACGCCGCCGCCCGGCTCCTGGCCCTGTGCCAAAACGACGGCATGGCCGCCAGCGAACCCAAGGAGGGCAAGATCGAGCTCACCGCCCTCTGTGACGGCCTCTTCCGGGTCGCCTCCGACCGTCTCCGGGCGGTAAATGCCCAGGAGGAGGTGATGATCGCCACCCGCCACGGCAACACCCCCGTCCATAAGGGCGAGAAGCTGGCGGGTATGCGGGTCATTCCCCTCATCATCGAGGAAGAGAAGCTCCAACTGGCCGAGGCCGCCGCCGGACAGGGCCCCCTGCTGGAGCTGCTGCCCTGGAAGCTGAAGACCGCCGCCCTCATCGCCACCGGCAGTGAGGTGAAGAAGGGCCTCATCCGGGACCAGTTCACCCCCGTGGTCCGGGAAAAGCTGCTGCAATACGGCATCGAGACCATTTCGGTCTCCTACTCCGGCGACGGGGTGGACAATGTGGCCGCCGCCATCAGGGAAGCCCGCTCCCTCTCCCCCGACCTCATCCTGTGCACCGGCGGCATGAGCGTGGACCCCGACGACAACACCCCCGGCGGCATCAAGGCCGCGGGGGCAGAGGTGGTGGCCTACGGCGCCCCCGTCCTCCCCGGGGCCATGTTCCTGGTAGGCTATTTCCCCGACGGCACCCCCATCTGCGGCCTGCCCGGCTGCGTCATGTACGCCAGGACCACCATCTTTGACCTCATCCTCCCCCGGCTTGCCGCCGGGGTGAAGGTATCGCGCAGCGACCTCACCTCCCTGGGGGAGGGGGGCCTGTGCCTGGGGTGTGAGAGCTGCCACTGGCCCAACTGTGGCTTCGGTTTTTGACCCATCCGTCTGAGAAAGTGAGGGTATCATGAAAAAGCTCGCCGCGTCCCTTCTGTCCCTGACCCTGGTCCTCTCCCTGTCCGCCTGCGGCGGCGGGAAGAAGTCCGCCGAAACGCCCACCCAGGTGGTGGTCTTCGCCGCCGCCTCCCTCACCGAGTCCCTGGAGCAGATCGCCCAGGACTACAAAGCCGTGGCCCCCGATGTGGAACTGGTCTTCACCTTCGACTCCTCGGGCACCCTGAAGACCCAGATCCAGGAGGGGGCGGAGTGTGACCTCTTCCTCTCCGCCGCCCCCAAGCAGATGGACCAGCTGGACCTGGAGGGGGACAGCGCCCAGAACCCCGACGGCCTGGACTTCGTGGACCACACCACCCGCCTGGACCTGTTGGAGAACAAGGTGGCCCTGGCCGTCCCCCAGGGCAATCCCAAGGGCGTGGAGAGCTTTGACCAGCTGGCCCGGCTCTTGGCAAGCGGCGATGTCCTCCTGGCCATGGGCAATTCCGACGTCCCCGTGGGCCAGTACACCCAGAAGATCTTCGCCTACTACGGCCTGGACGAGGCCGCCCTCTCCTCCTGCCTGACCTACGGCTCCAACGTGAAAGAGGTCACCACCCAGGTGGGCGAGGCCACCGTGGACTGCGGCGTCATCTACGCCACTGACGCCGCCTCCGCCGGCCTCACCGTGGCCGACACCGCCACCGCCGAAATGTGCGGCCAGGTCATCTACCCCGCCGCCGTTCTCAAAACCGCCCCCCACCCCCATGAGGCCAGGGCCTTCCTGGACTACCTCACCGGGGAGGAGGCCGGCAAGGTCTTCTCCACCGTGGGCTTCACCCCCCTGGGGTAAGCTCCCCCTCTGAAAACTCCCCTTTGGAAAGGAGGTAAGGACCTTGGACTGGTTCCCCCTCTGTAACTCCCTGCGCATCTCGGCCATCTCCACCGTGGCCGTCTTCTTCCTGGGACTCTGGGCCGCCCAGGAGATCGCCCGTCTGCCCCGGCTGGCCAAGGGGGCCCTGGACGTGGTCCTCACCCTTCCCCTGGTCCTCCCCCCCACGGTGATGGGCTGGCTCCTCCTCCTTCTCATGGGCCCCAACCGACCCCTGGGGGCCTTCGTGGGAGAGGTTTTCGGCTTGCGCCTGGTGATGCAGTGGTGGTCGGCCGTCTTCGCCACCATCGCCGTGTCCTTCCCCCTGATGTACCGCACCGCCCGGGGGGCCTTTGAGGCCTTCGACCCCGCCCTGGGGGACGCCGGGCGCACCCTGGGCCGGTCCGACCTGTGGGTCTTCTGGCGGGTAAAGCTCCCCTGCTGCCGGCAGGGGGTCCTGGCCGGGGCGGTGCTGGCCTTCGCCCGGGCCCTGGGGGAGTACGGGGCCACCTCCATGGTGGCGGGATACACCCCCGGCCGCACCGCCACGGTCTCCACCACCGTCTACCAGCTCTGGCGCACCGGGGACGACGCCGGGGCCCTGCGCTGGGTGCTGGTGAACATCGCCCTGTCCGCCTGCTTCCTCCTGGCGGTGAACCTCCTGGAGGAGCGGGAGCGCAGGGCGGGAAGGAGGCGGCAGGGATGAGCCTCATCGTGGATATCCGCAAGGGCCTGGGCCCCACCTCCCTCCACGCCGCCTTCACCGTCGCCGCGGGGGAGCCTCTGGCCCTCCTGGGCCCCTCGGGCAGCGGCAAAAGCGTCACCCTCAAGTGCATTGCCGGCATCCTCCGCCCCGATGAGGGGCACATCGAGCTGGACGGCATGACCCTCTTCGACAGCGCCGGACACATCGACCTGCCCCCCCAACGGCGGCAGGTGGGCTACCTCTTCCAGCAGTACGCCCTCTTCCCCCACATGACGGTGGAGCAGAACATCGCCGCCGCCCTCCCGGACCGGGCCCGGCGGGAAAAGGAGCTCCCCGAGCTCCTCCGCCGCTTCCGCCTGGAGGGAGTCTCCCGCCAAAAGCCCCGGACCCTCTCTGGGGGCGAGCAGCAGCGCGCCGCCCTGGCCCGGCTCCTGGCCTCCCATCCCCGATGCATCCTCCTGGACGAGCCCCTCTCCGCCCTGGACGCCCCTCTCCGCGCCCAACTGGAGCTGGAGCTCCAGACCGCCCTGGAAGATTTTTCCGGCCCCATGGTCTGGGTCACCCACGACCGGGGGGAGGCCTGGAGGAATTGCAGAGAGGTCTGTGTCATCCACCACGGCCGCACCCGGCCTCCCCGGGCCAAGGAGGACCTGTTCCGGGCCCCACGGGACCTGGTAGAGGCCCAAATGGGGGGTGTAGAGAACGTATTTGAGGGGGTAAAGACGTCCAACTCCGTACAACTTCCCCAACTGGGCCTCACCCTTCCCCTCCCCTCTGCCCCCTCTCAGCCCCCTCCTTCCGCCCCACCTTCTCCATCGGCATATTCTGAAAAAGCAGATGAAAAACCGGGGAAATCCGGTGATATTTTCGGTGATTCCCTGTCGAAAAGTCCCGTTTTTGTGGCCTTTCGGGCCGCCGCCCTACGCCCTGCTGCCCCCGGCGAGAGTGCTTTCCCCTGTGAGATTATCCGTATCATCGACGATTTGGACGGAATTTCCGTCCTTTTGCGTCCAAAAAGTTCCGAAAAAGATCCTCCGCCCCTCCGCATGAAACTCCCCCACTCCCCGCCATCCTCTGTGCTTTCACCCCCGCAATCTCTTGTGCCCCAAGGCTTTGCGCCCTCTGACAGGCAGAGCGGCCGCCTTGCTCCCGCAGACGCCGGCACGCCGCCCCCCGCCGCCCCGTCCTCCTCTGTGTTCTCACCCCCGCGATCCCTTGTGCCCCAAGGCTTTGCGGTGGGTCAGGAGCTCCGGGTGGCTCTGGCCGGCGAAGACATTTTCCTCTTTGAGAAAGGAGATATCAGCCTATGACAGCCATGGTCCTGACCGTCAGCGACCGCAGCGCCCGGGGCGAGCGCCCCGACGCCGCCGGCCCTCTGGTGGCGCAGCTTCTGGAGGACGCGGGCTTCACCGTGGTCCGCACCGCCATCGTCCCTGACGAGCGGCCCCAGATCGAGGCCGCCCTTACCGCCGCCGCCGACAGCGGGGAGGTGGAACTCCTTGTTACCACAGGCGGCACGGGCTTTTCCCCCCGGGACGTGACCCCTGAGGCCACCCTGGCGGTGTGCGAGCGCCTCACCCCCGGCATCCCCGAGGCCATGCGCTATGCCTCCCTCCGGATCACCCCCCGGGCCATGCTCTCCCGGGCCCAGGCCGGCATCCGCAAGGGCACCCTCATCGTCAACCTTCCCGGCTCCCCCAAGGCGGCCAGGGAAAACCTGGAGGCCGTCCTGCCCGCCCTCCCCCACGGGCTGAAGATGCTCCTGGGCAACACCGAGGACTGTGCCCGGCTGCCCTGAAAGTCAAGAACCATAAGGGTTTGCGGCGTCATCGCAAGGGATGCGGCACGGGGCGCGGCGCTGTGAGCTCTCCCTTTGCGGCACGGGGGACCGCCCCTCTCCTTTGCGGGACGGAAGAAGGGCTTTGAGATGCTTTTTCTGCCCATTTGAGCGCAAAAAAAGGACGTGGAAGCTGTTCCACGTCCTTTTTTGCGTTCTGATCCTCTGTACGGCCCGTAGGACGGGCCCTTTTCTCTCGTCCGGGAGGGGCGGCGCAAGGGCGCCTGCTCAGTCCAGGACCAGGGAGGGGGCGGCGTAGGTCCGGCCGGCCAGCTCGGAGTTGAGCAGGTACAGGCTCCGGGCGTCATCGCCGAAGAGCTCCATCTTGGTGATCATGTCGCTGGAGTTCTTCTCCTCTTCCCCCTGCTCCTTGATGAACCAATCCAGGAACTGGGTGGTGCGGAAGTCGTTGACCTTCACGGCGGCGGCGTAGATGGCGTTGATGAGACTGGTGACGTACTTCTCGTGCTCCAGGGCGGCCTTCAGGGGGTCCATGAGCTTCTTGTAGGTCTTGTCGGGCTTGGCAATGGCCTCCAGGATCACCTTCACGTCGTTGTTGTGCAGGTACTGGTACATGAGCATGGCGTGGTCCTGCTCCTCCTTGGCCTGGATCTCGTACCAGTTGGCAAAGCCGTCCAGGCCCTTGTCGTCATAGAAATTGGCCATGTCCAGGTAGAGGTAGGCGGAGTAGAGTTCCTTATTGATCTGGTCGTTGAGGAGCTCGGCAACCTTCTTATCCATAGAATCACCCTCCATATGTCAAAAATTTGCGTTTCCCGCAGGAAGAAGTATATCATTTCCGGGCAAAAAGTCAAGGACGTTTGGAAGACTTCCGGCGCTGCCGCCACCGGAAATGCTTCCACTTCTCCCTGCTCCCCTTCAGCTCGTCCATATCCGCCTGGGTGATGGGGCCGTTTTCATGCTCAAAGGCATAGATACAGCACTGGATGAGGCAGATGATATGACGGGTCATGGAGCGGCCCTCGTAGGCGGCGATATACTGGATCTTGTCGTGGAGCTCTTTTTCCAGCCGGATGCCGAGACTGCTTAACTTTTTCTCCATCTCTTTTCTCCTCTGTCCATACGGGCCGGGGACCGGTCACCTTTGCCGGAACTGCCAGAAGGCCACGGCGGCGGCCGCGCCCACGTTAAGGGAGTCCACCCCGTGGTGCATGGGGATCATCACCGTGTCGTCGCACGCCGCCACGGCCTGCGCACTCAGGCCGTCCCCCTCTGTTCCCAGGACCAGGGCCAGCTTTTCCACCCCGGCCAGGTCAGGATGGTCCACGGGGATGGCCCGTTTGTCCAAAGCCAGGGCGGCGGTGCGGAAGCCCCAAGCGCGGAGCCGGGCCAGGCCCCCCTCCGGCCACTCCTCCAGGGTGGCCCAGGGCACCTGGAAGACCGTGCCCATGCTCACCCGCACCGCGCGGCGGTGGAGAGGATCGCAGCAGGTGGGGTCCAGAAGGACGGCGTCCATCCCCAGGGCGGCCGCCGAACGGAAGATGGAGCCCACGTTGGTGGGGTCCACGATGCCCTCCAGCACGGCCACCCGATGGGCGCCGGCGCAGACCTGCTCCGCCGGGAGGGCTCTGGGACGGGCCATGGCGCACAGTACCCCGCGGGTGAGGGCGTAGCCGGTGAGGTCCTTCAGCAGCTCCCGCTCCCCCACATAGACCGGGACTTCCCCGCACCGGGCGGCCACGTCGGCGGCCTCGCCGTGGAGCTGCCGCTCCTCCATGAGGAGGGACACCGGCCTGCAGCCCGCGTCCAGGGCGTGGGAGATGACCTTGACGCTCTCGGCGATGAAAAGGGCCCTCTCCGGGTCCCGCCGGGAGCGGAGCTGAGCTTCGGTGAGGCGGGCGAAGGGGGCCAGCCCGGGGGCGGACAGGTCGGTGATCCGGATGACGTTCATGGCCGCTCCCTCCTTCTCTCCCGCCTTGGGTGGATGGTTTTTCCTCATTATACGGTGTCGGAGGACAAAATACAAGCCCCCTTGACAGGGGGCGGCATCCGTTTTATCCTATGGATATCCAAAAAACTGCGGAAAGGGGAGCTGCGACCATGCGGGAGCTGCAATTGGGCCGGGTGTACCGGCACTTCAAGGGGGACTACTATCTGGTGGAGGCAGTGGCCAAGAGCTCGGAGACCGGAGAGGAGCTGGTGATCTACCGCAAGCTCTACGGGGACGGCAGCCTGTGGGCCCGGCCCAAGGAGATGTTCCTGAGCCCGGTGGACCGGGAGAAATACCCCCAGGCCGGGCAGGAGTACCGCTTTGAACTCCAGGACATCCCCAGCCGGGCCAGCCGCTGAGCCCGGTCTTTCTGAAAAGACGGCCCTCCGGCGCTGACCGGAGGGCCGCTTTGCGGGGTTCAGCCGTTGAGATAGGCCAGGAGTTCCTCGGCGTTGGTGTCGGGCTTGACCTTGGGCATCACCTTTTCGATGACGCCCGTCTCATCGATGAGATAGGTGCTGCGCACCACACCCATGGAGACCTTGCCGTAGTTCTTCTTCTCCTGCCAGGCACCGTAGGCCTCGATGACGGCGTGGTCCGGGTCGGACAGGAGCACGAAGGGCAGGGCGTACTTCTCGGCGAATTTCAGGTGAGAGGCCGCCGAATCCCGGCTGACGCCGATGACCACGGCGTTGCGATCCTGAAAGGCCCCGTAGGCGCCGGCAAAGGCGCAGGCCTGCCGGGTACAGCCGGGGGTGTTGTCCTTGGGATAGAAGTAGAGCACCACTTTTTTGCCCCGGAAGTCCGACAGGGAGACGGCCTTGCCATCCTTGTCCGTGAGGGTGAAGTCCGGGGCCCGGGTTCCGATCTCCAGCATGTTCTTTTCCTCCTTACAGTTGGGTCTGTCCTATTTTATCCCGTTTGGGGCGAAAACGCAATGGGGAAGGGAAAAAACGAAGTCCCGGGGCCTTGGCCCTGGGACTTCGTTTTTGGAATATTGCAGTAGGGCCTATCGCAATTCCTGCCTCAAAAGCATAGAAAAAAGCCGCTATCCCAAAGGATAACGGCTTTTATTCTTCGTGTGGGCTCACACGGCGCGGGTGACCTTGCCGGAACGCAGGCACCGGGTGCAGACGTAAACGTGCTTGGGGGTCCCGTCCACGATGGCCTTGACCCGCTTCACATTGGGCTTCCAAGGCCGATTGGAGCGGCGGTGGGAGTGGGAGACCTGGTTGCCGAACACAACGCCCTTGTCGCAGAAATCACACTTGGCCATTTGCTTTCCCTCCTCGCTGGTCAAGATAGCTCAAAAAGCATCGGATACTATATTAGCAGAAGCGCGGACAAAATGCAAGGGTTTTTTCACAATTCTCTGGAAAGGGAAATTTTGAAAAAATCAAAAATTAAGGTTGACAGGGCGGGCTGGTTTTAGTATAATACTCAAAGCCGCTTGGTTCGGCAGAGGCAACAGGGGAGCATAGCTCAGCTGGTAGAGCGCACGCCTTACACGCGTGATGTCACAGGTTCGAGCCCTGTTGTTCCCACCACATGGCGTGGTAGTTCAGTTGGTTAGAACGCCGGCCTGTCACGCCGGAGGTCGTGGGTTCAAGTCCCATCCGCGTCGCCATTTGCCCAGATAGCTCAGTTGGTAGAGCAGAGGACTGAAAATCCTCGTGTCGCTGGTTCGATTCCGGCTCTGGGCACCAAAAATTCTCCCGGAAGGGAGCTTCCGGGAGAATTTCCCTTCGGGGTCATGCATAGAATAGGGGTGTAACAGCCCCGCCGCATGCGGGCATAGCTCATCTGGTAGAGCGCCACCTTGCCAAGGTGGAGGTAGCGAGTTCGAGCCTCGTTGCCCGCTCCAGACGGCGACGTAGCCAAGTGGTAAGGCAGAGGTCTGCAAAATCTCCACCCCCAGTTCGAGTCTGGGCGTCGCCTCCAAAAATCGACAAACCTCATCAAGAGGTTTGTCGATTTTTTATCTGCGCACACATTTCACGGTGGTGTGCTATTCTTTTCCAGTCATCTTTTCTCCCCGGCGGGGCAAACTTGCTCCTGGGGGTGATCCCATGGAGACCGGCTTTGTCGCCGAGAGAGAGAAGACCGCCCAAGCCGACGGGTTCCGGCTGGCTCCGGAAAAACGGCTGTGTCCCCTCTTCGACAGCGCAGGCATCGCCCTGTATCCTGTCGCCCGGCGGGGCAAGATGGGCTTTCGGGTGGTCAGCGACTTCTGCCACGAACACATCATGTGACACACACCCACCGCCGCCGAAAGGCGGCTACATCCTGTGAAAAAGCCCGGAAGGGCTTTTTCACAGGATGTATACTTTTTGAATAAGTTCAAAAAGTTGATCAAAATAAGTGAAAGGAGACCCTGACGGTCCCCTTTCACACTTTTCTTCCCTTCGAACTGTTCGAATATTCCTCTTTTTTGACATTCTGGGTCACATCCTTTCCGGGCGCAACTGGAAAGATTTACTCCTTGAAACAGGCCCTTCCATAGGTTACAATTTGGTTACAAAAAATCAAGGAGGACCTTTCCATGAAGACCACACGAACTTTGGCCGCCATGGCCCTGTGCGCCCTGCTGCTCACCCCCGCTCACGCCGCCGGGAGCCAGGTCCGGACCGCCCCGGTGTCCCTGGACGGGCAGTCTCTGGACCTGCCCGGCGCCCGGATCGTCGAGGGGACCACCTACGTGCCCCTCCGGGCGCTGGCCGCCGCCATGGACCCCCAGGCCCAGGTGAGCTGGGAGGGGGACCGGGCCGTGCTGCGCACCGGCCAGGCCGCCGTGGAGGCCGTACCGGGCAGTCTTGAGCTGGTGGTCAACGGGGCCGCCCTGAAGCTCTCCCAGCCCGTTTTGCTGGAGGAGGGGCGCACCCTTCTGCCCCTCCGGCCCCTGGCCGCCCTGCTGGGGGCTGAGACCTCCTGGAGCCCGGAGACCGGCGCCGCTCTCTCCACCCGGGGAAGCGACGACCTCTACTGGCTCTCCCGCATCATCTCCGCCGAGAGCCGGGGAGAACCCTTCCTGGGGCAGGTGGCCGCCGGAAATGTGGTGATGAACCGGGTGAAGAGCGCCGAGTTCCCCGGCGACGTCTACGGCGTGATCTTCGATGGGCGCTGGGGCGGACAGTTCGAGCCGGTGCGCAACGGCACGGTGTACAACGACCCGGAGCCCTCCTGCGTCCTGGCCGCCCGGCTGTGCCTGGCCGGGGCCTCGGCGGCGGGGGAGAGCCTCTACTTCCTGGCGCCCTCCCTTACCAGCAACCACTGGACCATGGAGAACCGGACCTATGTGACCACCATCGGCTCTCATTGGTTTTATGAGTAAAAATGTTGAAAAATCCCCGGTAAATGGATTTTTATCTCGGTTTTTCTGTAAATCATCTTTTTCTTGAAAAGTGCCGATCTTTCATTTGTCGAAATCGCCCAACCCCTTGAGACGCAAGGGATTGGGCGATTTTTCCTTTGTAACTTTTGTTACCATTTAAATGTCGTCAAAATAGCCAAAAATCCGGCTTTTGCAGCATTTGTGCAAAGTTTTGCTTGATTTTTACGGTTGAATCGGTTACAATGCGGTTACAATTTAGTGACAACGGAAGTCTCATATCCCATTAAATTGTGATCAGGAGGAATTCGATCCATGTTCAAACGTACGCTCACCCTGGTCCTGAGCCTGTGCCTGATCCTGAGTATCGGCACCGTGGCCTTGGCCAACGAGAGCGAGTCCATCGACGTCATCGTCAACGACTCCGCCATCGCCCTGGACAGCCCTGTCCTGAATGAGAACGGCACTACCTATGTTTCCTATCTGCCCGTGCTCCTCGCCCTGTATCCCAGCGCTGAGGCCCTGTGGGACAACGGTATCATCCGCATCACCGCCCCCGGTCTCACCGCCGTCATCGACCCCAGCAAGCCCTATGTGGAGGCCAACGGCCGGTATCTCTACCTGCCCGGAGGCGTCCGGGTAGCCGAAAACGGCGGCTACCTGCTCCCCTCCCGCACCCTGGCCCTGATCCTGGGCGCCAGCGTGGCCTGGGACCCCATCGGAAATGACGTGGTCCTCACCTCCGGAGAGGCTCCCATCCCCTCCGCCAAGGAGACCTATAATGCCGACGACCTCTACTGGCTCAGCCACATCATCAACGCCGAGAGCGGCAACCAGCCTCTGGAGGGGAAGATCGCCGTGGGCAACGTGGTACTCAACCGGGTCAACGACCAGGGGCCCTACTTCCCCGACACCATCAAGGGGGTCATCTTCCAGAAGAACCAGTTCTCCCCCGCCTCCAGCGGCTCCATCTACAAGGAGCCCAACGCCGAGAGCGTCATCGCCGCCAAGCTGTGCCTGGAGGGGGCCAATGTGGTGGGCAATGCCCTGTACTTCCACAACCCCAGCATCGCCCGGAACGCCTGGGCGGCCCGGAACCGCACCTATGTGGCCACCATCGGCGGCCACGCCTTCTATGCCTGAGACTTTCCGTTGTGACTGATTGCGATCGGAAAACCGCCCGGCGGTCCGAATGGTTCGGACTGCTGGGCGGTTTTTATTCTGCCGCGGGGAGGGTGACGGTGAAGGTGGAACCCCGGCCCAGGGTGCTCTCCACGGTGACAGTGCCGCCGCAGAGCTCGGCGATGTGCTTGACGATGGCCAGGCCCAGGCCGGTGCCGCCGCTCTGACGGGAGCGGCCCTTGTCCACCCGGTAGAACCGCTCGAAGACGTGCTCCAGGGCCCCCGGGGGAATGCCGATGCCGTCGTCCCTGACCGTAACGGTCATGTGATCCCCCTCCCGGAGGGTCTTCACCTCTACGCCGCCCCCCTCTTTGCCGTACTTGACGGCGTTCTCCATCAGGTTGAGCAGCAGCTCCTTCAGCCGGTGGGGAGCGATGCGGGCCAGGCCCTCGTCCCCGGAGACATAGACGGCGATGTTTTTGCTCCGGGCCTGGTCGGAGAGCAGGTCCGCCGTCTCCCGGGCGGTCTCCAGAGGGGAGGCGGTCTCATCGGGCTCCCGGATGCGCACGCTCTCCAGCTCGGAGATCTCCAGAACGTCGTTGATGAGGGAGATGAGCCGGTCCACCTCCACACCGATGAGGGTGAGGAAGCGCTGCTGGTCGGTGGGGTCCTTCACCATGCCCCCGGCGAGCATCTCGGAAAAGCCCTTGATGGAGGTCAGGGGGGTCTTCAGCTCGTGGGAGACGTTGGCGGTGAACTCGCTGCGGGCCCGCTCGGCCTTTTTCAGCTCGGTGACGTCGGTGATGAGCACGGCGGCGCCCACCGGACGGTCCCCGTATTCCCGGCCGGTCACCGGGGTGAGGAAGAAGCGCAGCTCCCCCTCCCCCAGGGCCGGGTCATGGAGGTCCAGGACCACGGTGGTCCCCTCCCGCCGGGCGGTGTCCAGGCCCTGGCGCAGCCGGTGGCCCCGCAGGAGCACCGAGGCCCCCCGCTCCCCCTCCGGCCCCAGGCGCAGCAGCTCCCGGGCCGCCCGGTTCACCGCCAGGATGTTCTCCTCCTCATCCAGCAGGAGAAGGCCCTCGTCCATGGAGTCCAGGATCAGCTCCGCCTTGTCCCGCTCGGCCTTCACCTGGCGCAGGCTCTCCCCCAGCCGCCCGGTGAGCTCCCGGAGGGTGCGCAGGATGGGACGGAGCTCCTCGTCGGCCCGGTATTCCTCCAGGCCGGCGCTCTCCCGGCCCTCCAGGGCCTCCCGGAGGGCGTTTTCCACGGCCCGGAGGGGCTCCACCAGCCGCCCCGCCATGGAGCGGGACAGGGCGAAAGCCAGCACCAGAGCCGCCAGGGCCCCCAGGAGCACCGGGGGCATCCCGGCCCAGACCAGGGCGTCCACCGAGCTCAGGGGCATGGCCGCCCGGCCCACCGCGCCGTCGGGAAAGCGCTTGGCCACGTAGAGCATGGGGCAGCCCAGAGTGGCCGAGGCGCGGGTGATCTCCCCCCAGCCCGTGGCCGCCGCCTCCTTGAATTCGGGCCGGTCGGCGTGGTTTTCCGTGACCTCTCCCCCGGTGTCGGCCAGCACCGTGCCGTCGGGGGCAATGAGGGTCAGCCGCTTGTCCGGGGCGGCGGCGTGAAAGTCCTCTGCCATCCCCAGGGGGTCGGCGGGGTCGTACCGGGTCTGGGCCAGGCTCAGCAGCTCATGGAGGCTCTGCCGGGCGGCGTCCAGTTGGCGCAGGTAGATGCCGAAGCCCCCCGCCACCGCCGAGAGCAGCAGGGCCAGGACCACGATGACCATGGTCCCCGCCGTGATCCGTTTTTTCATGCTCGTCTCCTTTCCACCCCTATGGGAGCTTGTACCCCACTCCCCGGACGGTCTCGATCAGGTCCTCCCCCAGCTTCTGGCGGAGGGCCTTGACGTGCATGTCCACCGTCCGGGTCTCACCGGTAAAGTCGTAATCCCACACGGCCTGCAGGATCTCGTCCCGGGTGAGCACCCGCCCCCGGCTGCGCAGCAGCAGGCGCAGCAGGTCAAATTCCTTGTTGGTCAGCTCCACCGGACTGCCGGCCCTGCGCACCTGATGGGCGGCCGCGTCCAGCTCCACCTCCCCGGCGCGCAGCACCTCCCCGGCGGACCTTCCGGTCCGGCGCAGCACCGCCTTCACCCGGGCCTGGAGCTCCATGATGCCGAAGGGCTTGACCACATAGTCGTCCGCCCCGGCCTCCAACCCCGCCACCCGGTCCATCTC
This sequence comes from uncultured Oscillospiraceae bacterium, assembly GCA_947629795.1. GTDB lineage: Bacteria > Bacillota > Clostridia > Oscillospirales > Oscillospiraceae > Vermiculatibacterium. The sequence continues at coordinate 6,697 of CANRFC010000023.1, read as the reverse complement.
GGCGGTGCGGGCGGTGAGGAAGATCACCGGCGCGTCCTGGGTGGCCGGGTCCCCCCGCAGGCGGCCCAGGAGCTCCACCCCGTCCATGCCGGGGAGCATCACATCCAGCAGATAGAGGGTGGGGGCCTCCCGGCCCGCCTCGGCGGAGAGCAGAGCCTCCCCCGAGTCGTAGTCCCGGACGGCGTAGCCCACCGAGGTAAAGTAATAGCGCAGCATGGCGCGGATGCTCTCGTCGTCCTCCACCACCACGATGACGTCAGACATGGCGCTCCCCTCCTTCTTTCTCCGCTATTTTACCACGGCCGGCGCCGAGCGCAAGGGATTTTTTCTCACCGCTGGGAGGTCGTGTCCTCCGGGTTCCCGCCCTCCTCGTCTCCCACCAGCTCGCCGGTGACGCAGTAGATGGCCCACCGGGCGATGTTCACGGCGTGGTCGGCGATGCGCTCCAGGTACTTGGCGATGATGATCAGGTCGATGGCCCGGTCGGCCTCCTCCCGCTTGTCCACCAGCAGCTCCACCAGCTCCCGGCGGGAGCGCTGGAAGAGCTCATCCACCTCGTCGTCCAGGGCGATGACTTCCCAGGCGTCCCGGAGGTCCCGGTTGGCGTAGGCGTGGATGGAGCGCTTGACCATGATGGCGGCCTTCTGGCTCATGGCGTAGATGGGGGCCAGGTCCCCCGCCACGCTCCGGACGCCGCTCCAGAGAAGGGAGAGCTCGGCGATGTTGGCGCACTGGTCCCCGATGCGCTGGAGGTCGGTGACCATCTTCAGGCAGGCCGACACGGTGCGCAGGTCCCGGGCCACCGGCTGCTGCTGGAGGAGAAGGCGGAAGCACCGGTTCTCGATCTCCCGCTCGCTCTCGTCCATGGAGCGGGTGAGCTCCATGGCATCCCGGGCCGAGGCGGCGCCGCCGTGGCCCAGGGAGCGGGTCACCGTGTCGATGGCGTCCTCGGCGGAGGCGGCCATATTCACCAGCTCGTCGCTGAGCTCCTTGAGCTGGGCGTCAAAGGTCTTTCTCATTATCCAAATCTCCCCGTAATATAATCTTCGGTCCGCTTGTCCTTGGGCATGGAGAAGAGCTGCTCGGTGTCCCCGAACTCGATGAGCTCCCCCAGCAGGAAGAAGGCGCACTTGTCGGACACCCGGGTGGCCTGCTGCATGTTGTGGGTGACGATGACGATGGTGTACTTCTGCTTCAGGTCGGTGATGAGCTCCTCGATCTTGGAGGTGGAGATGGGGTCCAGGGCCGAGGTGGCCTCGTCCATGAGGAGGACGTCGGGCTCCACCGCCAGGGCCCGGGCGATGCATACCCGCTGCTGCTGGCCGCCGGAGAGGCCCAGGGCCGACTTGCGCAGCCGGTCCTTCACCTCGTCCCAGATGGCCGCGGCCCGGAGGGAGCGCTCCACGATCTCGTCCAGCCTGGCCCGGGAGCGCACCCCGTGGGTCCGGGGGCCGTAGGCAATGTTGTCGTAGATGGACATGGGGAAGGGATTGGGCTTCTGGAACACCATGCCCACCTGCCGGCGCAGCCAGGTCACGTCCAGCCTGGGGTCGTAGATATCCTGGCCCCGGTAGGTGACCTGCCCGGTGACCTTCACGATGGGGATGAGGTCGTTCATCCGGTCCAGGACCTTGAGAAAGGTGGACTTGCCGCAGCCCGAGGGGCCGATGAGGGCGGTGACTTTCTTCTCCGGGATATCCATATCCACGTTTTTCAGGGCCTGGCTCTGGCCGTACCAGAGGCACAGGTCCCGGGTGGTGAGGACGGCTTTTTCTTCCATAGGATCACTCCTTTCAAGGGCCGGGCAGGTGAGGGCAGTGGGCACCGGCGGTGCCCGATACCGCACGACCGAGCCGAAGGCGAGACCACCCGCCCCTACGGGGTATGCGATATCGTAGGGGCCGATGTCCTCATCGGCCCGGGCCCGCCTCATTCCCGCCGGAGCTTTTTTCCGACGGTCTTGGCCAGCAGATTGATGAGCAAGGTGATGAGCATCAGGATGGCGGCGATGGCGAAGCCCACCTCCAGCTTCCCCCGCTCCATGGAGTACATATAGAGGGCCACGGTGAGGCTCCCGCCCCCGGTGGTGTAGAGCTTCTTCAGCCACAGGAAGAGGGCCACGAGGGGATTGCCCCCCGCGGCGGGCAGGAGCTGCCCCACCGAGCCGATGAGCACGCTGGCCGACCCGGCGGTGTAGAGCAGGGCGGCCGACTCCCCCACGATGCGCCCCACCGCCAGGATGCACCCGGTGACGATGCCGTCCACCGCCGAGGGCAGCACCGCCGTGCGCACCATGTGCCACTTCCCCGAGCCCAGACCCAGGGCGGCCTCCCGGTAGGACTGGGGCACCGTTTTCAGGCTCTCCTGGGTGGTGCGCACGATGGTGGGCAGGATCATGATGACCAGGGTCATCACCCCCGCCCGGAGGGAGCTCTTCCACCCCAGGAGCTGGGTAAAGAAGAGCATACCCACCAGGCCGAAGAGGATGGAGGGGATGCCGGTGAGGGTCTCGGTGGCGAACTCGATGAGCTCCACCAGGCGGCGGTTCCGGGCGTACTCGGTGAGGTAGATGGCGGCGCACACCCCCAGGGGCAGGACGATGACCAGGGTGCCCGCCACCAGGGCCAGGGTGCTGATGATGTTGGGCAGGATGCCGATGACCCCTTTGAGGACGCTCTCCTCGCTGGTGAGCATCTCCCAGGTCACATGGGGAAGGCCCCGGACCAGGATGACCCCCACCAGCCCCGCCAGAAGGGCGCAGGTGAGCCCGGCGGCCCCCCACAGCAGGACGCGGAGGGTCCTGTCATAGAGCTTTCGCCGGGGGGAGAGGCCCCTGTCCGTCCGTTCGGTCATGTTCGCCCGCCCTCCTTCTTTTTCTTGAGGAACCCGTTGAGGATCACGTTGATGAGCATGATGAAGAGAAAGAGCACCAGGGCGATGGAGTAGAGGGCGTTGCGCTGGAGGCTCCCCACGGCGGCATAGCTCATCTCCGAGGCGATGGCGGTGGTCAGAAACCGCACGCTCCGGAAGAGTCCCGGCATGTTGGCCACATTCCCCGCCACCATCATGATGGCCATGGCCTCCCCCATGGCCCGGCCGATGCCCAGCACCACCGCCGTGGCCACCCCGCTGGAGGCGGCGGGGGCGGACACCCGGAACCAGGTCTCGGTCCGGGTGGCCCCCAGGGCCAGAGACGCCTCCTCATACTCCTTTGGCACGGCGTTGAGGGCGGTCTCAGCCACCGAGATGATGGAGGGCAGGATCATCACCGACAGCACCACCACAGCGGCCAGGAGGGTGGCTCCCGAGGCCAGGCCGAAGGCGGTGCGGACGGCGGGGACCAGCACGGTCATGCCGATGAGGCCGTAGACCACACTGGGGATGCCCGCCAGCAGATCCACCGCCGTGCGGATGACCTCCGCCACCCCTTTGGGGGCCAGCTTGGACAAAAACATGGCGGTGAAGAACCCCACCGGCACCCCGATGGCCACAGCCCCGGCGGTGCCGTAGACCGAGGTGAGGATGAAGGGCAGGATGCCGAACCTGGGCTCGGTCTGGTGGGTGGGGGCCCACTCCCTTCCGGAGAGGAAGTCCCAAAGGCCGATCTCCCGGATGGCAGGCAGCCCGGAGAGGATGAGGTAGACCGAAATGAAGAGCACAAAGGCCACGGCCAGGGCCCCGCAGGCGAAGAAGAGGCCGTGCATCAGCCTCTCCAGTACCTCCCGGGCCCCCCGCCGCCCGGCGGCGGGGGGCTGTGACGGGGCCCGCTTTTTCACTTGGGGTTGGGATACAATTTCATTCACAGAAATGTCTCCTTTCAAAACGGGGCAGTCTTTGCGTTCGGCTGCTTCCGTCACCGGGCACAAAACGTTGTTTCAGCAGAGCATTAGCAGCGTATTGAAGTTCTTTTTGCTTCTTTTTCTTTTCAAGAAAAAGAAGGGACTACGCCGGCGGCCACATAGAGCTGGGCGGCGTCGGCGCTGAGGGCAAAGTCGTAGAAGGCCTTGGCCGCGTCGGTGAGGGTCCCGCTGGTGAGGGTGGCGAAGACGAAGGGCCGCTGGATGGCGTAGCTGCCGTCCAGGACGGTCTCCTCACTGGGGGCCACCCCGCCGATCTTCAGGGCCTTCACGCTCTCCTCCACGCTGGACAGGGAGGCGTAGCCCACAGCCCCGGGGGTGGTGCTCACGGCGGTGATCACCGCGCCGGTGGAGGTCAGCTCCTGGCTGTACTTGCACTCGTCCTCGGTCCCGGTGAGCTCCTCGAAGGCCCCCCGGGTGCCCGAGCCGGCCTCCCGGCCGATGAAGGCGATGGGCTCGTCGGCGCCGCCCACGTCCTTCCAGTTGGTGATCTCCCCCCTGGCGATGGCGGCGACCTGTTCCACCGTCAGGTCCTCCACGGCGTTCCGGGTGTTGACCACGATGGCGATGCCGTCCTTGGCCACCACGGTCTCGGTGAGGGTTTCCTTCTCGCTGTCCTTCAGGCCCCGGGAAGCCAGGCCGATGTCGGCGCTGCCGTTGGAGGCGGCCTCCACTCCCGAGCCCGAGCCCGTGGGCTCATAGGTAACGGTGATGCCGGGCTGGGCCGCCTTGAAGCCCTCGATGAGGGCCTTCATCACCTTCTCCATGGAGGTGGAACCGTTGGTCACCACGGTGCCGGTGAGGGCGGCGGGGGCGGCGCTCTGAGGGGCCTCAGACTGGGGAGCCTGGGTCTGAGGAGCCTGGGACTGCTGGGCGTTCCCGCCGCCGCAGGCGGACAAAAGGCTCAGGCTGAGGGCGGCAGACAAACACAGGGCAAGGGACTTTTTCATGGTATCTTCTCCATTCTTTGTACAGATTATCGGGAACAAGGTCAGTATAGTATGCCCATGTAAAGCCGTCCTCCACTCCTTCGTAAAGTCTTTGTAAAAAACGCAAAAACGGGGCGGCCCGGGATCCTTCCCGAACCGCCCCGCCTGGGACTGCTTTTATACGATCTCGCCCTTCAGGACCTCTCCGCCCTCCAGGGTCAGCTCGCCGTTCTGCGCGTCCAGGGTCAGGGTCTCCCCGGGCTTCACGCTGCCGGCGATGATGGCCCGGCTGATGAGGGTCTCCACCGTGTGCTGGAGATACCGCCGCAGAGGCCGGGCGCCGTAGAGGGGGTCGTAGGCGCTGTCGATGACCAGCTCCTTGGCAGCGCCGGTGAGCGCGCAGCGGAGCTGCTTTTCGGCCAGGCGGGCGTTGAGACCCTCCAGCAGCAGGTCCACGATGTGGCTCACATTGTCCTTTGTCAGGGGCTTGTAGAAGACGATCTCGTCCAGCCGGTTGAGGAACTCCGGCCGGAAGGCCTGCTTGAGCAGGGCACTCACCTGCTCCCTGGCCTCCTGGGTGATGTTCCCCGCGCCGTCGATGCCCTCCAGCAGATACTGGGAGCCCAGGTTGGAGGTGAGGATGATGACGGTGTTCTTGAAGTCCACCGTCCTCCCCTGACCGTCGGTGATGCGCCCGTCGTCCAGGACCTGGAGAAGCACGTTGAACACGTCGGGGTGGGCCTTCTCCACCTCGTCGAAGAGGACGACCGAGTAGGGCTGCCGGCGGACTGCCTCGGTGAGCTGGCCCCCCTCCTCATAACCCACGTACCCCGGAGGAGCCCCGATGAGCCGAGTGACGGAGAACTTCTCCATATACTCGCTCATGTCGATGCGCACCAGGTTGCGCTCGCTGTCGAAGAGGGTGGCAGCCAGGGTCTTGGCCAGCTCGGTCTTGCCCACGCCGGTGGGCCCCAGGAAGAGGAAGGAGCCGATGGGCTTGTCCGGGTCGGCCACTCCGGCGCGGCTTCGCAAAATGGCCTCGCTCACCAGGCGCACCGCCTCGTCCTGGCCGATGACCCGCCGGTGGAGGATCTCTTCCAGGTGGAGGAGCTTTTCCCGCTCCCCCTCCATGAGCCGGGAGACCGGGATGCCCGTCCACCGCTCCACGATCCTGGCCACCTCCTCATCGGTGACCTTGTCCCGGAGCAGGCTTTCCTCCTTGCCCTGACCCGCCAGGGCCTCCTGGGCCTCCAGGCTCTTCTGCAGCTCGGGGATGCGACCGTATTGCAGCTCGGCGGCCCTGTTCAGGTCGTACTCCCGCTGGGCCTTCTGAAGCTCGGCGTTGGCCTGCTCCAGCTCCTCCCGGAGCTTCTGCACCTCGCCGATGGCCCGCTTTTCGTTGTCCCACTGGGCCTTTTTGGCCTTGAACTCTTCCCGCAGGTCGGACAGCTCCCTACGGATGTCGGCAAGATGTTCCTGGGAGAGGGGGTCGGTCTCCTTCACCAGGGCATGTTCCTCGATCTCCAGCTGGGTCATCTTGCCCTGGAGCACGTCCAGCTCGGTGGGCATGGAGTCGATCTCGGTGCGCACCGTGGCGCAGGCCTCGTCGATGAGGTCGATGGCCTTGTCGGGCAAAAACCGGTCGGTGATATAGCGGTTACTCAGGGTGGCGGCGGCGATGATGGCGCTGTCGGTGATCTTCACCCCGTGGAAGACCTGATAGCGCTCCTTGAGCCCCCGGAGGATGGCCACCGTGTCCTCCACGGTGGGCTCCTTCACCAGCACGGGCTGGAAGCGGCGCTCCAGGGCGGCGTCCTTCTCGATATACTGGCGGTACTCGCTCAGGGTGGTGGCCCCGATGCAGTGGAGCTCCCCCCGGGCCAGCATGGGCTTTAAGAGGTTGCCCGCGTC
>CANRFC010000022.1 GCA_947629795.1 uncultured Oscillospiraceae bacterium | reverse complement strand
CCTCCACCACGTTGGCCACGATCTGGTTGTCCGGGTTCTGGAAGACCATGCCCACGGTGCGGCGGATGTCCAGCAGCCGCTCCTCGTCGGCGGTGTCCATGCCGGAGACGTACACCTTGCCCCCGGCGGGGAGGAGGATGGCGTTGAAGTGCTTGGCCAGGGTGGACTTGCCGCTGCCGTTATGGCCCAGGACGGCCACAAAGGAGCCGGCCTCGATCTCCAGATCCAGGCCGTCCAGGACCACCTTGGGCTCCTTGCCCTCCTCGGCGGGGTAGGAGAAGGTGAGGGATTCGGTTTTCAGGATGGGATTTTCCATGAAAAGACCTCGCTGTTATCTCGTCAGATCGTAGCTCATGTTCAGAAGGGTGATGATCTCGTCCTTGGGGACCGAGCCGTCCAGCAGGACGGTGATCCACTTGTCCTTGTTCATGTGATAGGCGGGGAGGAAGCCCTTGGTCTCCAGAAGGGAGCCCCGGAGCAAGGGGTCGCACTTGAGGTCCAGGACCTCCACGGTCCCCTCGCCGGGAAGCCCCAGCTTTTTCCGCTCCACGTCCATAAAAAGGGCGTACCACTTCCGGTTGTTGGTGTGGCGGAGGACCGTAAAGTTCGGGTACTTGGCCCACAGGTGCTCGGGCTGGGCGGCCTGCTGCTCCATGGCGTATCGGAGGATCTGCTCCCGAAGAGTCATGCGCATATCCTCACCCCGCCATCCAACGGCCTGTGGCCCCGCAGGGAAGGGACAGGCCGGAGCCGGTCACCGGCAGGCCCAGCTCCTGGGATTCGGTGTGGCCGCCGTATTTTTTGGTCACCAGGGTCTCTAAAATATAGGTCAGCACCGAGGGGGCCAGGCCGGTGGTGTAGGAGTTGATGAGGAAGAAGAGGGGCTGGTCCGACAAGAGCTGAGCCACCAGCTCCACAAAGGGCCACAGGTTTTCCTCCAGCTTCCAGATCTCCCCGGAGGGGCCCCGGCCGTAGCTGGGCGGGTCCATGATGATGCCGTCGTACCTGCGGCCTCTCCGAATTTCCCGCTGGGCGAACTTGCCGCAGTCGTCCACGATCCACCGGATGGGCTTGTCCGAGACACCGGAGGACTGGGCATTCTCCTTGGCCCACTGGACCATGCCCTTGGCGGCGTCCACGTGGCACACGCTGGCTCCGGCGGCGGCGCAGGCCACGGTGGCACCGCCGGTGTAGGCAAAGAGGTTCAAAACGGAAATGGGCCGGCCGGCGCTCCGGATGGCGTCCATGCAGAAGTCCCAGTTGGCGGCCTGCTCGGGGAAGAGACCGGTGTGCTTGAAGTTCATGGGCTTGACGTTGAAGGTCAGGTCCCTATAGCCCACCGTCCACCGCTGTGGGACATGCTTGAACTCCCAGGCCCCGCCCCCGGAGGAGGACCGGGCGTACCGGGCGTCGGGGTGCTGCCAGCGCTTGTCGGTGCGGGGGGTGAGCCAGATGGCCTGGGGGTCGGGGCGCACCAGGAGATACTTGCCCCAACGCTCCAGCTTTTCGCCGCCGGAGCAGTCCAGCAGCTCGTAGTCCTTCCAGTCCTCAGAGCGCCACACAGGCTCTCCCTCCTCACCCCATAAAAATTCATATTATTGTACCATCCAAGGTCTGGAAAGTCAATGAAAACCGGGCCTTTGAACAGCCTTTTGCCGGGAGTCTTGCGTAGAAAAGAAATTGGTGGTATACTAACTAAAAATACAGCGGGATCCCGTGATGAGAAAGAGGGCCACTTATGCGCAAGTTCAATTCACCGGAGGAAAAGCATCAATGGATGACCACCACTCCCATCCCCAGCCTGGTGGGGAAGCTGGCGGTGCCCACCATCATCTCCATGCTCATCACCTCCATCTACAACATGGCCGACACTTACTTCGTGGGCAACCTGGGAGAGAGCGCCCAGGGAGCGGTGGGAGTGGTCTTCTCCCTCATGGCCATCATCCAGGCCATCGGCTTCACCTTCGGCAACGGCTCGGGCAATTTCGTCTCCCGGCTGCTGGGGCAGAAGGAGCAGGAAAAGGCCGAACAGGTGGCCGCCACCGGCTTCTTCAGCGGAGTGGGCATGGGCGTTATCCTGACCGTGCTGGGGCTTCTCTTCCTGGATCCCCTCATCCACCTGCTGGGAGCCACCGACACCATCTTCCCCTACGCCAGGGATTATGCCCGTTACATCCTCATCGGCGCGCCCTGGATGATCGGCTCCATCGTGCTCAATAACCTGCTGCGCTTCCAGGGCAGCGCCACCTACGCCATGTTCGGCATCACCACCGGCGGCATCCTGAACATGATCCTGGACCCCATCTTCATCTTCGGGCTGAAGCAGGGCACCGCCGGCGCCGCCCAGGCCACTATCATCAGCCAGGCGGTGAGTTTCCTTATTCTCCTGTTCAACACCGGCCGGGGCGGTACCCTGAAGCTCATCCCCAAGCGGTTCCATCCCGGAGACGGGATGCTGTTCACCATCATCCGCAACGGCCTGCCCTCCATGTACCGCCAGGGCCTTGCCAGCGTGGCCTCCATCCTCCTGAACTGGGCGGCCAAGCCCTTCGGGGACGCGGCCATCGCCGCCATGGCGGTCACCACCAAGGTCTCCATGTTCGCTGGTTCGGCCATGATCGGCTTCGGCCAGGGCTTCCAGCCGGTGTGCGGTTTCAACTACGGCGGAGGATACTACGAGCGGGTGCGCAAGGGCTTCTGGTTCTGCGTCAAGGTGGGCACGACGGTCCTGGTGGGCATCGCCGTTGTGGGCATCGTTGCCGCCCCCTGGGTGGTCCAGGCCTTCCAGAAGGAGTCCCCCGAGGTGGTCCGGCTGGGGACCTTTGCCCTGCGCTGCCACCTGGCAACCATGCCCACCATGGCCTATGTGGTCATCAACAACATGACCCTCCAGACCGTGGGAGAGACCGGGCGGGCCTCGGTGCTGGCCCTGGCCCGGCAGGGACTGTTCTTTATCCCCGCCATCCTCATCCTGCCCCGGATCTGGGGGTTCACCGGCGTGGCCCTGTCCCAGCCCGTGGCCGATGTGTGCTCTCTGATCCTGGCCATTCCGCTCTCCAACGGCTTTTTGCGGAAGCTCTCCGTCCTGGAAGCAGGGGAAAAGGCGGAGGGAAAGGCCTGAGTTCACGGTTTGTTCACGGTTCATCCATCCTTTTTTTCAGAAAAGGAATATAATGGCCCCAAAGCGGCCAAGCTATGAAACTCCCGCCAATCTGCCGGACCCCGCCAAGCAAAGGGGAGGCCGAAACCGGCAGGAAGCGCCGTAAAAAGGAGGCTGTCCTATGGACAACAACGGAGCTGTCACGAAAAAACCCCGGGGTCCCAAGGGAAAAGCGGGGAAGATCGCCCTGTGCCTGCTCATCACCCTGGTGGTGGGCCTGGTGTACTTCTATGTGTCCCTGCCCGCCATCAACCTGCGCTCGGGGGACTTCTACTCCTTCGTGTTCCTGCTGTGCATCGTGTATATCCTCTGCGCCCTGGTGATCTCGGGCTGGAAGCCCAGCGGCCCCTCGGTCTCCAAGACGGCGGGACCTGACGGCAGCGTGAAGACCACCCGCCACGGGGGATTCAAGGAGTATATCCACTTCGTCAAGCAGCAGTGCCTGCCCATCGGCATCCTGCTGGTGGCCCTGCTGCTCATCGCGGTGGTGGGGGAGGTCATCTCCGCCCCCATTTTCCGGGCCTCGGCCTACCGGGAGCTGCTCCAGGTCCAGGAGGGCAACTTCACCGAGGAGGTGACCCAGATCTCCTTCAACGAGATCCCCACTCTGGACCGCTCCTCCGCCGAGTACCTGGGGGACCGGCAGATGGGCACCCTCTCCGACATGGTCTCTCAGTTTGAGTACTCCGGAGACTCCACCCAGATCAACTACCAGGGCAGCCCCGTCCGGGTGGCCCCCATCGGCTATGCCGACCTCATCAAGTGGTTCACCAACCGGGGAAGCGGCCTGCCCGCCTATGTCATCGTGGACATGGTGAGTCAGGAGGCCAACGTGGTCCGGCTCCAGGAGGGCATGAAGTACTCCTTCTCCGAGCCTCTCAACCGCAACATCATGCGCCATCTGCGCTTCCACTATCCCACCTATATGTTCGCCGAGCCTGAGTTCGAGATCGACGAGACCGGCCATCCCTACTGGATCGCCCCCCGCATCGTCAAGACCATCGGCCTGTTCGGCGGCCGGGACATCAAGGGGGCGGTGATGGTGGACGCCATCACCGGCGCGTGCACCTACTATGACAGCGCCGATGTCCCCACCTGGGTGGACAACCTCTATGACCCCGACCTTATCATGGAGCAGTATGACTATTACGGCACCCTCATTCACGGCTTCATCAACTCCCTTCTGGGGCAGAAGGACGTGAAGGTCTCCACCAGCGGGTATAACTACATCGCCATGAACGACGATGTGTATATGTACACCGGCGTCACCTCGGTGAACGCCGACCAGTCCAACCTGGGCTTCCTGCTGTGCAACCTGCGCACCAAGGACACCAAGTTCTACACCGCCCCCGGCGCCACCGAGGAGGCCGCCAAGCTCTCGGCTCAGGGCATGGTCCAGGACCTGGGGTATATCGCCACCTTCCCCATCCTTCTGAACATCGCCGGGGAGCCCACCTACTTCATCCCCCTGAAGGACGCCACCAACCTGGTGAAGAGCTACGCCATGGTCAATGTGGCCCAATATCAGGTGGTGGCCACCGGTTCCACCGTCACCGCCGCCGAGAAGGAGTACCTGCGGCTGCTGGGTGACCGGGGTATCACCACTCCCGCCGAGCTGCCCCAGACCTCCGCCGAGGGCGTGGTGGAGGAGATCCGCTCCGCCGTTCTGGACGGGAACACTTACTACTTCGTGCGCCTGAAGGGGGAGAAGGTCTTCTACTCCATCTCCGCCGTGGAGAATAACGCCGCCGTCATCCTCAACGTGGGGGACAAGGTCATCGTCGAGCACGCTCCCGCCGACGAGGCGGCTCCCTCTGAGATCCTCACCGGCTACACCCTGACCATCAAGGGCTGAACGGAATAGGACAAAAAGCAGGGGAGGGGACCCAAGCGGGTCCCCTCCCGTTATTTATGCCTTCAGCAGCAGCCGTTGCCGCACCCGCAGCCACAGCCGTTGTTGCAGCCACAGCCGCACCCGCAGCCGCCCCAGCTCCCGCCGCAGCAGCAGCAAATGATGATGAGGATCAGGATGATCCACAGGCAGCCACCGCCGCCCCAGCCGCCGCAGCCGTTATTGCAGCACCCCATACAGAAGTACCTCCCGTGATAAGAGAATTGGGTCCGGCGGGTCTCCCCGTGCCCGGCCCTGCTATATCTTATGCGGGGGCGGCAGAGTGGTGCGTCAGTCCTGGGCGGGCTTTTCCGGCAGGTCGGTCATGGTGCCCACACAGCGGTGGATGGGCTTGCCCTCCAGATAGAATTTCTCCTCATAGTCGGTCATCACCCCCACCGGTCCGGCCCCGTGGAGGTCCCGGGTGACCGCAGAGAGCTCAAAGCCCGCCTTGGGGAACTGGAACAGGGACCACTCGAACAGGTCGTGGTTGTCGGTCTTAAAGTGGATCTGGCCGCCGGGGGAGAGGACCTTCCGGTCCCGCAGGAGAAAGTCCGGGTGGGTCAGCCGCCGCTTGGCGTACCGGGCCCCCGGCCAGGGGTCGCAGAAGTTGATATAGACCCGCCCCACCTCACCGGGGGCGAAGTACTCCTCCAGGTTGGCGGCGTCGGCGTCGATGAAGAAAACGTTTTTCAGTCCCAGGTCCCGGGCCCGCTCGGCGGCGATGACCATGGCGTCGGGCACCCGCTCGATGGCGATGAGGAGCACATCGGGCTCAGCCTGGGCGGTGCCCACGGTGAAGCGGCCCTTGCCGCAGCCCAGCTCCAGCCGGACCTCCCGGGCCTGGGGCATCAGCTCCTGCCAATGACCCCGGTGGGCCTTGGGGTCGGCAATGATCAACTCCCCGCAGGCCGCCAGCCGGGGGATGAGGTTGGGCTTCTTTCGCATACGCATAGACAGTTCCTCGCTTTTTCCTGTTTTCCACAGCATACCACACCCAACAAATTCTTGCAATCCCGGAGTTTTTATTATATAATCGTACCGTTATCCGGGTATAGCGGAGTTGGTACCGCGCCACATTTGGGATGTGGAGATCGTGCGTTCGAGTCGCACTACTCGGACCAAAAACCGGCAGGCCACAAACTGTGGCCTGCCGGTTTTCTGCTTACCATTTTCCCGGGAAAAATTGGAACTTTCAATTGTCAAAAAATCGACAATATGGTATAATCGTGCCGAACTGTATTGTCTCCTGGATGGAAACGGTCATGACCCGGCGGGGACCGGATATTCTTAATGAGAGCAGGAGGAGGATCACTATGGACAAAAACGCACGCATCTGCATCATCGGCGGCGGACCCGCCGGTACCAGCACAGCCATGTACCTGGAAAAGGCCGGATTTGACAATTACGTGATTTATGAAAAGACCGACCGGGTGGGCGGCAAGGCTTTCTCTCCCATGATGAAGGTGAAGAACCCCGACGGCACCTGGGAAGACCGCACCATCGAGATGGGCGCCGTCATGGGCTGCGAGACCTACTTCGCCGTGGCGGAGTGCGAACAGTTCGGCGGTACCAGCCACCTGGATGGCCCTCCCATGGGCCGGCGCTTCATGATGACCGACGGCACCCCCCAGAAGTCCTCCAAGCTGGCCCTGCTGAAGAAGCTGATGAAGCTCAATAAGCTTTCAAAACTCCTGGAGACCAAGTACAAGGGCTATGACGTCAACGGCCACCGGGGCGTGTCCCAGGGCCGGTATGAGGGCCCCTGTCCCTCTCCCGAGCTGAAGCTCAAGCACATCGAGGGGGAGAACCCCAACCTGAAGGACCTGTGTATGCCCTTCTCGGAGTTCCTGAAGCTCAACAAGTGCGAGGACGCCACCCTGGTGTGGAAGGGCCCCTTCACCTCCTTTGGCTACGGCTACTTTGACGAGATCCCCGCCGCCTACGTCCTCAAGTATCTGGACGCCTTCACCGTCCGGCAGTTCCTGTCCACCGGCAAGCTGTGGACCTGGAAGAACGGCACCCAGTCCATCTGGGAAGGGGTCAACAGTCATCTGAAGCATCCCGCCCTGCTGAACAGCGAAGTCACCAGCGTCAAGCGGGAGAACGGCAAGGTCTACGTCACCGTCAACGGCCAGGTGGAGGAATTTGACAAGCTCATCATCTGCACGCCTTTGGAGCTGTTCCTGAACTACGGCGACCCCCGCCCCGAGGAGACCGAGCTCTTCTCCAAGATCGTCCACAAGGAGTACTTCACCATGGCTGTCCGGCCGGAGGAGGGCAACTATCCCGATATCTCCTACTACTTCTTCGAGAACATGACCAACGAGACCCGGGGCCACCTGATGGTCTTCTACCACCGCTGGCCCGATGCCACCGACCAGCCCCTGGTCACCTTCACCCTCCGCAACCACGAGGGTATGGAGGACGTACCCTTCGAGGTGGCCAAGGAGACCACCCTCAAGGATATGGAGAAATGCGGCAAGAAGGTGGACCAGATCGAGCGCATCGACGACTGGTACTACTTCCCCCACGTCTCCTCCAAGGACTATGCCGCCGGCTGGTACGAGAAGGTGGAGGCCATGCAGGGCCGGGACGGCACCTTCTACGCCGGCGAGGTCATGTCCTTCGGCGACATGGAAGAGACCGTGGAGTACAGCCGGGATCTGATCCGCAGATTCTTTTCTGACGAGGGGGAGAAGTAATGCCCAAGCAGAACGACCAGATCATCAGCAAGTACCAGGGGGAGAAAGACCCCGATAAGCGCTATCTGAAGCTGGGACGGAAGATCACCGACGTGGCCGCCCACAAGATCCTGGGCGTCACCTCCGACGACCCGGAGTACTGGGGCCTCAAGGAAATGCTTACCCCCCAGATGTGCGACGTGTGCAACAAGATGAAGCTCCGGAAGTTCTACACCATCGACGAGCTCATCAAAATGAACCCTGAGACAGAGCCCGCCGAGCTCCAGAAGCTCATGGAGGAGATGTCCTGGATCGGCATCATCGAGTATGACTACGGCGACAACTACGACCACACCCACGAGCTCAAGGACCGTCCCCGCATCAAGCGCTACCGCCTGCCCTTCTATGTCCCCGGCTCGGCCGAGCTCTTCAACTCTTCCATCGACCGCATTGAGAAGAACCCGGCGGTGACCTCCTTCTTCGAGCGCATGACCTTCATCCCCCTGGCGGGCATCACCCAGATGGTGCCCCCCGGCGGAGACGGCATCGGCATGCACGTCATCCCGGTGGAGCAGGCCATCCAGGCCGAGAACACCTCCATGGACCTGGAGCACATCTCCTACTGGCTGGACAAGTACGAGGGACACATCTCGGCGGGTATCTGCTCCTGCCGGGCATCCCGGGCCGTGCTGGGAGACGGCTGCGCCGACGACGTGGACGACTGGTGCATCCAGGTGGGGGACATGGCCGATTACACCGTGGAGACCGGCCGGGCCCACTACATCACCAAGGAGCGGGCCCTGGAGATCCTGGAGCTGGCCGAGAAATGCGGCTTCGTCCACCAGATCACCAACATCGACGGCTCGGAGAAGATCTTCGACATCTGCAACTGCGATGTGAAGATCTGCAACGCCCTGCGCACCTCGCTCCTCTTCAACACTCCCAACCTGTCCCGCAGCGCCTACACCGCCCAGGTCACCAAGGAGAACTGCGTGGCCTGCGGCAAGTGCGTGGAGTCCTGCCCCGCCGGGGCGGTAAAGCTGGGACAGAAGCTGTGCAAGGGCGACGGCGAGCCCGTGACCTATCCCCACGCCATCCTTCCCGACAAGATCCGCTGGGGGGAGTACGCCTGGGACGAGGAGTACCGGGACACCGCCCGGATGTTCAACACCTACCAGTCGGGCTCTGCTCCCTGTAAGGCCGCCTGTCCGGCCCACGTGCCCGTCCAGGCCTATCTGAAGCTGGCCCGGGACGGCAAATACCGGGAGTCCCTGGCCATGATCAAGACCGAGAATCCCTTCCCGGCGGTGTGCGGCCGCATCTGCAACAAGCGCTGCGAGCAGGAGTGCACCCGGGGCCAGATCGATGCCCCTGTGTCCATCGACGCGGTGAAGAAATTCGTGGCCGACCTGGAGCGCAGTGAGGAGCACCGCTACATCCCCGAGAAGATCATCCCCTCAGTCCACGGGGAGTACGACGACAAGATCGCCATCATCGGCGCCGGCCCCGCCGGCCTCAGCGCCGCCTTCTACCTGGCCACCATGGGGTATCATCCCACCGTGTTTGAGAAGAACGCCCGCCCCGGCGGCATGATGACCTACGGCATCCCCAGCTATAAGCTGGAAAAGGACGTCATCGACGCCGAGATCGACGTCATCCGTCAGCTGGGCGCCGAGATCAAGTGCGGCGTGGAGGTGGGTAAGGACGTCACCATCCAGCAGCTCAAGGACCAGGGCTACAAGGCTTTCTACGTGGCCATCGGCTGCCAGGGCGGCAAGCGTCCCGGCGTGGCCAATGACACCGCCGCCGGTACCGACATCGCCGTTTCCTACCTGCGCGCCGCCTTCGAGAAGAAGGAGGAGTTCACCGGCGATGTGGTGGTGGTAGGCGGCGGCAACGTGGCCGTGGACTGCGCCTGCACCGCCGCCCGCTTGGGGGCCGGGTCGGTGAAGATGTTCTGCCTGGAGTCCCGGGACACCATGCCCGCCAGCGTCTCCGAGGTCACCGAGGCCGAGGCCGACGGGGTGGAGATCCAGCCCTCCTGGGGTCCCAGGGAGGTCAAGGTCAACGACAGGGGAGAGGTCACCGGCATCGTCTTCAAGCGCTGCACCCGGACCATCGACCCGGACACCGGGAAGTTCTCCCCCGCCTACGACGAGAGTGAGACCGTGGAGGTCCCCGCCGACAAGATCGTCTTCGCCATCGGCCAGGCCATCCAGTGGGGCAGCCTGCTGGAGGGCAGCAAGGTGGAGTTCTGGCATGGGGACTACCCCGTGGCCGACAAGCTCACCTACCAGACCGCCGACCCGGACATCTTCGTGGGTGGCGATGTGTACACCGGCCCCCGGTTCGTCATTGACGCCATCGCCGCCGGCCATGAGGCCGCCGAGAGCCTTCACCGTCACGTCCGCCCCAAGGCCCACATGACCATCGGCCGGGACCGCCGGCAGTACATCCCCCTGAACAAGGCCGACCTGACCTATCCCTCCTACGACCACGCCGGCCGCCAGGAGCCCCGGGACGGCACCGAGCCCCGCCCCTCCTTCCGGGACCTCCACGGCACCCTCACCGAGGAGCAGATCAAGACCGAGACCGCCCGCTGCCTGTCCTGCGGCGCGTCCTATGTGGACCCCAACAAGTGCATCGGCTGCGGCATCTGCACCACCCGCTGCCAGTTTGACGCCATCCACCTGGTCCGGGACCACCCTGAGTGCACCGACATGCGCGCCGGTGAGGACAAGATCGCCGGCCTGGCGGCCTACGCCGCCAAGCGGGCGGTGAAGATCGTTCTCAACAGCGGCTCCCCCGAGGCCCGGGAGATGGCCAAGAAGCGCAAGGCGTACAAAAAGGCCAAAAAGGCAGAGAAGGGCTGATATGCACGAGCTTGGCATCGTCATGCACATGATCGGCCAGGTGGAGCGGGTGGCCGAGGAGAACGGGGTGGACCAGGTGGCGAAGATCAACATGGAGATCGGCGAGGTCTCCTCAGTGGTCCCCGACCTGTTCACCGACTGCTTCCACTGGGCCAAGAAGAAGACCAAGCACCTCCGGGAGGCTGAGCTGGAGCTCATCATCCTGGAGGGGGTCTCCTACTGCCAGGACTGCAAGGGCACCTACAAGACCACCGAGTTCGCCAAAAAATGCCCCTACTGCGGCAGTGACAACACCTACCTCATTACAGGCAGCGAGATCAACATCCGGGACATCGAGGTGGCTGATCCGGCCCCATCCCAACCCGAAAGGAAAGAGGAAAACCATGTCTGATGTGCGCATCATCGAGATCAAGCAGTCGGTCTTCGCCGACAACGACCGGGAGGCCGACCGTCTCCGCAGTGAGCTGAAAGGGAAGAGGACCTTCCTTCTGAACCTCATGTCCTCCCCGGGCAGCGGCAAGACCACCACCCTCCAGCAGACCGTGGCCCGTTTGAAGGACGAGATGAAGATCGGCGTCATGGAGGCCGACATCGACTCCTCGGTGGACGCCGAGAAGATGGCAAAGACCGGTGTGCGCTCCATCCAGCTCCACACCGGGGGCATGTGCCACCTGGACGCCGGCATGACCGAGCAGGGCCTCAAGGAGATCGGGGTGGACGACCTGGACCTGGTGGTGCTGGAGAATGTGGGCAACCTGGTCTGTCCCGCCGAGTTCGACACCGGGGCGGCCAGGAACGCCATGATCCTCTCGGTGCCCGAGGGCCACGACAAGCCCCTGAAGTACCCTCTGATCTTCACCGTTTGCGATGCCCTCATCATCAACAAGATCGACGTGCTGCCCTACTTTGACTTCGACATGGACAAGGTGGTGGAGTACGCCCACATGCGCAACCCCAAGTTAAAGATCTTCCCCATCTGCGCCAAGACCGGCGAGGGGGTGGACGCCTGGTGCGACTGGCTCCGGGAGCAGGTCAGGAGCTGGAACGAAAGGTGAGTACGCAAGCGGCCCCGGGAGCTCTGCTCCCGGGGCCGTTTTTCATCTCTGCGCGGTTTTACCCTTCCGGCCCGGTCCAGTCCCGGCCCGGGGTCAGCCCGGTCCAGGTCTCGGGGCCGCTCTCGCCCTCCCGCTCATAGGTGTGGCTGTTGGTGGCCTCCTGCACGTCGGCGTAGTACCAGGCCCCCTCCGGGCAGTCCGGCCAGCGGACCATCTCCGGGCGCATCCCCTCCGTGTCAGGCGTCCGGCCCAGCATCCGGTTCACCAGAGCCATCACCTGGGCCCGGGTGATGTACTCCTCCGGGTGGAAATTCCCGTCGGGATAACCCTTGAGCCACCCCGCGGCCACCGCCCGGTCCACCTCGTCCTGAGCCCAGTGGCCGGCCAGATCGGCAAAGCCGCTCTCTGGGGCGGTCTCCTCACTGAGGAACCGGGCGGCCATGGCGGCGAACTCCGCCCGGGCGATGGGCCTGTCTCCGCCGAAAGTGCCGTCGGGCAGTCCCCGGATCAGCCCCGCCCGGACGCAGGTGGACACCGCACTGCTGTACCAGCTCCCCCGGCCCACATCGGGGAAGGGACAGCTCTCCGCCCGGTTCTCCTCCCGGAACTCCTCGGTCATCAGCCGGAAGAAGATGGCGGCCGCCTCGGCCCGGGTGATGTTCCCCTCGGGCCGGACCCTGCCGTCGGGATAGCCCACCACATAGGCGAAATGCTCCGCGCTCTCCAGGGCTGGGGGCACTGCCGGGGGCTTGACCGGCGGGTCGTCATCGTTGTCATCATTGTCGGAGGGAGCCGGCGGGTCTTTCACCCACTGGGCTACGTACACCGCGTCATCGGTGACGGTCCCGGCCACCTCCGGTTCCCACCCGGCAAAGGTGTAGCCCGCCCTGGCAGGGGTGCCGTCAAAGGCGGGAGTGGCCGCGTTTTCCTCTGTGATCACCGTCACCTGGTCGGGAAAGACCTGGACGTCCTCCACGCCGTCGGTGTAAGTCACGGTATAGGGCGGCAGCTTCCTCCACTGGGCCTCAAAGGTCCGCTTCCCGATAGACCCGGCGGGGATGTCGGGAGCGGCCGAGCGGGCCGAGTAGGTCAGCGGGGTCGTATGGTCCACCGCCTGGGCATCCACCGCGACCAGCTTCCAGCCCATAAAGGCATACCCCTCCCGTGTGGGCTCGTTCAGGGTGATATCCGGGCTCTCTATGGTATAATCGTCGGGGTTTGCTGTGGTGGGAGCGCTGCCGCCCTCCAGCTCGTACTCGATCTTGTAGTGGTTCAGTTCCCACTTGGCGTACAGCACCTGGGGCTTTTCGTCCGTCTCCACCTTATCTTCCTCAAATTTCCATTCCGTCTCGCACTCCGGCTCCACATACCAGCTCTCAAAGGTGTACCCCGGCTCGACAGGGTCCTGGGGCTTTGTCACCAGCTTGTCGGCGTCGATCAACTGGCTGGGGGGGCGCTTGCCGTGGCCCTGGTTGTCAAAGGCCACGTCGGCGTGGGTGAGGACGACGGTGCCGTTGTCCGGGTCGTCGAGGTGTTCCAAATCGTTGTGGAGCAAGGTCACGTACCTGGGGTCATCGCTGTAAAATCTGTCCAGATCGTCGGTGGTGATGGTATACCCCTCCCCGGGCCTTGCCACCACCCGGTAGGGGTGGGTCTCATCGGGCCGGCTCCAGCCGGAAACGCCGATGGATGTGCCCTCTGTCAGGGGCCCTGCCACGGTCATGGGGTGGGTGAGATAATGGTACGGCGGCGGAGCATCATCATTCCCATCCAGGCAGACGTTGTAAAAGCACTTCCACGTCTCGGAGCCTTCTTTATCTGTGCAGGTATTGCCGTCCACGACCGCCCCGCTGCTCAGGATGATGTCGCCCTCGGTCACCAGCTCTTTCAGGAAAGGATACATGGGCATCTCAAGCATCACATAGATCCCTCCGCCCATGCCCTCGGCGTGGTTCCCGGTGATCGCGCCCCCCTGAAGATGGACCTTGCCGCTGTAGATATACATCCCGCCGCCGTACTGCGCGGTGTTTTCCTCGATGGAAGCGCCGTACAGGTAGACCTGGCAGGAGCCCTGATAGGCGGCCTCGACGCAGACCCCGCCGCCGCCTCCCTCGATGGCGCCGGTGTGGCAGTCGGTTATGCCGTCCAGGGTCTTGCTGGCCCGGTTCCTGCGGATGGCGCCGCTGTAAAGGTGGAGCTCATGCTTGTCCTCATGCGCGTCATCCTCATAGGGACCGGGCCCGGCAAAGACCCCGCCGCCTTGAATGAAAATTCCGCCGCCCACGATGGCTTCGCAGTCCTCAATGACGCCGCCCTCCAGGCGGAAGGAGCTCTTCTCTCCCACCATCGCCGCGCCGCCCCCGGTCACCCCCCGGCAGCTGCGGATGAAGGAGCCCTCCCGCATCACCACGGCGCCGTCCACCACTCTCAATCCTCCGGCGTCCTGGGAGGTGCCGCTGTTTTTGTTCACATTGTTGTTATTCTGGAGAATGGCCCCACTGTCCAGAGTAAGCTGGCCGCCCTTCACCCCCACCAGTTCGGCCTTTGTGGCAAGGCCCGCTTCCCACCCGCCGTCCAGGATGAGATCCGCCAGGGTCACGCCGGCGGAAACGGTCAGGAAATAGTTGCTCCGTTTTCCGGCGGTGTAGGTGATCTTACAGGGCCTCTCCGGGTCGGCGCTGGTGAGGGTCATATCTTTTGTGAGGGTCACGGGAGCGGGCTGCTCCAGATCCCGCAGCACCTCCACCGTGCCGCCCTCGTATACGCTTGCGCAGGCGTCGGCCAGGTCGTCGTAAAGCCATTCGCCGCCTTCCACCGTCTGGTAGCGGGCCTCGTGGAGCACGCACGCCCCCTCATGCCCCGCTTCCAGGGAGCACCCCTCAGTGACGGTGCAGGCCGTCCCGGCGGGGGAGGGGGGCTCCTCCGTCCCCAGCGCCCCTGTGGGCAGCAGGCACAAAAGCAGACATAAGCTCAACAGCGCGCGAATCACTGACCTCTTCATTGAGATTATCTCCTTTCAGGCCCAAAGGGGCGTATCCAGAGGAAAGACGGCGCGTCTCAAGGGAAGTGGAGCAGCTTCCGGGACTCCCGGAAACGCCGCAGGGTCCGGCATCCGGGACATGGCCGCCTGTTTTCCATCCCTATCATAGTATAAGAGCCCCCGGCGGGGAACAGGAGCTGCGTGAATGGTAGATTATTCTGCGTGAAATGTCCTTTGCACCCGGGTGGCGGTTGTGGTATGATAAACTTGACATAATGGGAGCTTTTCTGTGACACCCGGCGAAGGGAGGGACATTTTTTGGACAGCATTGTGGTCTTGAGATGGCTGGAGGCGCTGATCCCTCCCGTTACCTTTCTGCTGATCATGGGGGACTCTATGGAGCCGGAAGACGCCCGCTGGAGACCTGAAACAGGGCGGATGGCGCTCTTTTTGGGGGTGACCGCACTCCAAATTTTGCTCGCTGTCTGGGGGTTCGATTTCGAGAGGATCGTTACCATTTTTCCTCTTACATGGTATCTTCCCGGAATTTTGTTCCTGCTTTTGTTCTCAAAAAGCCCGATTTTTGCCAAGACCGTTGTCTGCCTCTTTTCCCTCCTCTCCGCCCACCTTCTAATGGCCCTGGAGAAGCTGCTGACCTACTTTCTCGCCGGACGCGGCGGTCCTTTTTGGCCGTATATTTTCTGCGGGATAGAGCTGATATCTGCCGTTTTTCTTTTGATTTTAGTACATTTCCGGCTGAAAGAGCCCTTTCGCTCCTGCATGAAGGAGGCGGATGCCGGCTGGCTCCCTCTCCTCGCCCTTCCCGCCATGCTCCTGGCCCTCTACTCCTACTTCCTTGCCAGCACGACCGATGCAATTGTGCTGATTTTGCTCTTTTTTACCGCATTGTCGTCACTTTTTGCCCTGCTTCGGCTTATGCGCTCCCTGGCGGAGGAGCGCCGCGCCCGTGACGCCCGCCTTCAAATGTCCGCTTTGCGACAGAATTATGCCGTTTTGGAGAAAAAACTGGAGCTTGGGCGCATATATCGTCACGATATGCGCCATCACATGGCCACCCTGAGTACCCTGCTTCAGGCGGGGGACTGCCGGGAGGCCCAGCGGTACGTGGCCGACTGGCAGGGGCAGCTCACCCGGACCGAGACCGGGACCTGGTGCCGCAGCGCCGCCGTCAACGCGGTGCTTTCCGACTATCTGTCCCGGGCCAGGCAGGCGGGGTGTGAGGTGGAGGCCAATGTATCTCTTCCCGAGGAGTTCCCCTTTGAGGAGGTGGACCTGTGCGTGGCGCTCTCCAACGCCCTGGAAAATGCCGTTCACGCCTGTGAGGCCGAGCCTGAGGGGCAGCCCCGGGAGATCAGGCTGGACCTGGCTCTGGCCGAGGGGCGGCGGCTGACCATTTGCGTGGAGAACTCCTGCGGCAGGGAGATGGAATTTGACGGGGCCGGGTACCCCATAGTTCCCCGCCGGGAGGGCCACGGACAGGGCCTGCGGAGCATCGCGGCGGTGGCGGAGAAGTACCATGGCCTGTTCCAATGCGACTGGAAGGACGGGAAATTCATCCTCCGGGTGGTGCTGCTCCATGGCGGACCGGACCCGGGGCCCGGCCGGGTCCACCGGGCGCCGGCGGCTTGTGTGGGGGTACTTTTGTGCCTGTTCCTCCTCAACTGCATGCCGCCCTCCCTGGCCCAGGCGCTGGAGAGCGTCCCGGTGCTGGGGCAGGTGGTCCGGGTGGCCGATCTGCGCACCTGGGCCCTGGGCTGGGGGGACACGGGCATCTCGGTCCGGGACCCGGTGCTGGAGGGGGACGGTCCGGCGGTGGATGAGCTCAATGCCCGGAAGGACGCCTTCCTCGCCGGAATGGAGGAGAAGTTCCTCTGGTATGCCGGGCAGAAATACCAGGGCTATGTGGCCCAGGACATCACCTATGACGTGCTCCGGGACGATGAGACACTGTTCATCCTCCGCTTTTCCGCCACCCTCAACGCCGGCGGCTCGGTGGATTATCACCGCTGCCTGGTCCTGGACAAGGGGAGGGGAGAGGTGCTGGAACTGGCTGACCTGTTCCAGCCGGGGGCCAACTACATTTTCCCCATCAGCCGGGAGATCCGGGCCCAGATGGAGGAGCAGGTCAGGGCGGGGACGGGGAGCTACTTCCTTCCCGGCGGCATCTGGGCCGAGGAGGAGTGCTTCCGCTCCATCGCGGAGGACCAGGAGTTCTATATCGACGGGGAGGGACGGCTGGTCATCGCCTTTGCCGAGTATGAGGTGGCCCCGGGGAGCATGGGCTCCCCCGAGTTCGTCATTCCCACGGACGTGCTGGAGGGCCTTCTGGCCCAGCCGTCGGTTTTGCAGTGAGGGGGTGAGCCTGTGCTGAATGTGTGTATCTGTGACGACGATCCCAGGGACATGGCCCAGATCCAGGCCCTGGCCGAGAGCTTTGCCGGGGAGCACCCGGAATTTCCCATGAAGCTGCAGACCTTTCCCTCGGCCTTTGACCTGCTGGAGCATCTGAATGGGAAGGGGGGCTTTGACCTCTACCTGCTGGATATCCTCATGCCCCATCTGAAGGGGGTGGAGCTGGCCGAGCACATCCGCGCCCGCAATGAGGCCGCGGAGATCCTGTTCCTCACCGCCTCTCCGGAATACGCCCTGGACGCCTTCAATGTGGCGGCCTGCGGGTATCTGCTCAAGCCGGTGAACAAGGAAAAGTTTGACAAGAGCGTGCTCGCCGCGGCCTACCGGCTGACCCGGCCGGAGAATCCTTACCTCCTCCTCAAGACCAAGGATGGGATGCGGAAGCTCCTCTTCCGGGAACTGGTGATGGTGGAGAGCTTCAACCATGACCGGGTGTGTACCCTCATCGACGGTACCAAGGTGGTCACTGCCGACACGCTGACCTCTCTGATGGAGCGCCTGTCTCAGGACGCCCGCTTCTTTTCTCCTCACCGGGCCTATATCATCAATATGGAGCACATCGCCGCCCTGAATGACAACCATGTCCTCATGGCCACCGGGCAGCAGATCCCGGTAGCCCGCACCTGCTGCGCCGCGCTGAAACGGGCCTATGTGGACTACCTCTTCTGACGCTGCACCGGGAAGGGGAGCGGTGGGGCACAGCCGCGGAGATCTTTCCGGTTTTTCCGTTTCGGGTGCTTTCTGCCTTGTTTTCCCGCAGAATATCTGCTATACTGAAAAAAGATCGGGAAACGTAAAAGATGGCTCGGCGCTGTCCGTCGTGGGAGCGCGGTGCATACAAAGGAGGACAAAACAAACATGAAGATCACATGGCTGGGACACTCCTGTTTTAAGCTCGGATCCCATGGATATGAAATCATCCTTGACCCCTATGAGGACGATTCGGTGCCGGGTTATACCCCCCTTCGGGAGCAGGCCGATCAAGTCCTTTGCAGCCACGAGCATGGGGATCATTGCGGCGTGGCGTCTGTTACGCTGCGCCGGGGGACGCCTTCTCCGTTTTCGGTAGAGACGATCGCCTCCTGGCACGACGATAAAGAGGGCCGTCTTCGCGGGAACAACACCATTCATATCCTGGATGACGGGCAGTGCCGTGTCGCGCATCTGGGCGATCTGGGCTGTGACCTGACGCAGGCGCAGAAGGATAAACTGCGGGGCCTTACCGCCCTGATGATCCCCGTAGGCGGTTTCTTCACGATCAACGCCGTCCAGGCGAAGAAACTGGTCGATGAACTGGAGCCCGTTGTAGTGATCCCCATGCACTATCGGGGAGCCGGCTTTGGCTACGGCGATATCGGAACGTTGGATGAATTCACCTCTCTGTGCGGGGATGTGGTCACCTATTCCGGCTCTGAATTGGAAGTCACGCCGCAGATGGACAGGCAAACGGCAGTGTTGAGGCCCCAGAATATTTGACAGACCAGGGAAGCGGCATGGAACCGCACCATCAGATCGCAGAGAGGCCCGGCCTGCGCCAAGGCGCAGGCCGGGCCTTGCAGAAAGGGAAAGCCCTCCGGAGACTCCGGAGGGCTTTTTGGTTCGGTCCCGGTGGTCAGATAATGGGGATGACCACCTGGGTGATAAAGGTGTCTCCTGTCCGAAGGCAGCGCAGGAGCCCGCCGTGCTTTTCCAGCACCCGGCCCACGCTCCTCAGCCCCAGGCCGCCGCCGGGCTTGGCGCTGACAGGCAGGTCGCCCTCAAATCTTGTCTCCCCGGATACGGCGTTTTTTACCTCCACCAGCAGGGAATTTCCGTGGGTCCGGGCGGTGACTGAGATCCAGGGCGCCTCGCTGCGGCGGCTGGCCTCCCAGGCATTTTCCAGCACATTGCCCAGAACGGTGGTCAGCTCGGGGCTGGTGAGGGAGAGGGTCTGGGGGATGACGGTGCGGCAGGTGAAGGGGATGGAGCTGCCGCTGCAGCGCCGGGCGGTGTGGCGGAGCAGGGCGTTGGCCACGGTGTTTTCACAGTAGACGGCCAGGGTATCGGCGTCCAGCTCGGCCCGGTACTGGCGGAGGTAGGCTCTCGCGCCCTCCAGGTCCTCGCGCTCGATATAGTCGGAGATCAGATTGATGTGGTGGTGCAGGTCGTGACGGTGGGCCTTGGCCTGGGCCACAAACTCCTGCTCTACGGACAGCTGGCTCTCCAACAGCTTGCGCTGGGCCTCGGCCTCCTGGGCCTCGTGGGAGCGGTTGAGGAGCACGATGGTGTGGCTGGCCACCAGATAGGCCGAGCCGATGAGCAGGAAGAGCACTGCCGAGACCGCCAGGCGGATGGAGACATCCACCTGCAGGATGAGGAAGGTCAGAACGGTGATATAGGTGGTAAGGCAGGAGAAGACAGAGAAGAAGGCCAGACTGGCCCAGCCCTTCTCCATGTGATCGGTAAGGGACCGGGAGACCACGGTGTCCCGATGGAAGATGAGCCAGAGCATGAAGGCCCCCTGGAACAGGGTGCGCCCGCCCACCGTGGCCCAGTGGCTGCCCTGGAAGAACATCTGGGACAGGCAGCTTGACAGGGCCAGGGAGAAAAGGAAGAAGGTGTCGTAGGTAAAGGAGATGAACACATTCCGCCACACGGGACCCCGGGAGAGGAGCAGGTACACCGCGCAATAGATGGACAGGGAGGCAAAGGCCTCGATGACGAAAAGGACACCGGTGTTGGGGATCCGAAGGATGAAGGGGATGATGGACAGGGAAGTGAGGACGAAGGCCCCCAGCCAGGCACCCAGGGTCACCCTGCGGCTGTATTTGGGGTCGGTCATCAGATAGAGGATAAGCGAGTGGAACAAAAGACCAAAGGAGAAACGAAACAGAAGCGTTCCAAATTCGCCCACGGCGACCCCTCCCTTCCTGGACGGAAAGTCTCACTTCCTGCCCCCTCCGGGGCGCCGGATATACTTCCTGATACTGACATCATAACGGGGAAAGGGGGCCTTCGGTGCGACCCTTGCGTGAAAGGTAACTTTTTTTGCGTGAAATGCGGCCTTCGGGAAGGGAGGAGGGCGCAAGGGCCACCGAAAACCGTGTCCTACCTTTTGCGGTACGCAGCATATTGTCCAGTCTGTCCGTACCGATTATTCGCTGTCTGGATCAAATTCTTCCTGGCTGTCCAAAAAGACCGTTTGCAGACCTTGTTCGGCAAATATCTGCTCCAGCCGATCTCTATCATAGCCCAACCGTTCACAGATCTGGTTATTCACCGTTGCAAGATCATGGGTAGCTCTGACTACCGGAATTTCCATGGGGCTTTTCCCACGGAGCAGGATCTCCTCGACCATTTGCATGCTCCGCGCTTCATTTCTCCGGTAGCTTCCGCCCAATCCAAAGAACGCGCCATTGATCACAAACGCATGCGATCCGGTAAATTGAGGAATACCCGCGTCCGTGAAAACAGGGCTGATGAGAAGCTCCGCACTCATGACAGTATTGTCCGTTGGTGTTAGGACTGCGTCAACCTGTTGGGATACGAAACTCTCTGCAGCCTTTACTACCTGTGCCTTATGCTCCACACTGATCTCTGTAAAAGCCACGCCGCGCTCTGTCAGAGCAGTTTTCATCTCAGCGATGGGAAGCTTGGAAGAGAGCTCGTTTTTTCCATACAATAGGCCCACTTTTTTGGCCTCTGGATGTACGGCAAGCAGCATCTGCACCAACAGGCTGCCATCAAGGCCATCCGATGTGCCTGTAATATATTTGCCCGGATGTTCATAGGAGTCGATCAGATTTGCTGTAATGGGATCTGAGACAGCCTGAAACACCATGGGGATCTTGTTTTTCTCTAAAATGGATTTCACTGCGACGGTGGTGGGAGTTGCGATCGGAAGAACGAGATCCACTCCTTTTTCAACAAGCTCGACAGCTGCTCTCTCCATCTCTTCAGGGTCCGCTTTCCCATCGTAGACCAAGCCTTCGTATTCAAACTTTTTCCCGGTTTTTTTGCTGAGTTCATCCAGACCCCGTTTCATGCCGGTTTCAAGGCGGTTTAGTGAGGCGTGGTCGGTATATTTTACAATACCTATTTTATATGTGTCTTTTGTCATTCTGCTCTCCTCCATTTTATAAGCTTTAAGCATCTTCTGCCTCTGTTGCAGCGATAGCAGCAGTGGCGATCCTTTCGCGTTTTGCATCCAGGTCCTTTATATTGACGGCACCCTGACGGATACGGATCTCTGTGATCAGGATCATAGCGGCTACCATAACAGCACAGAGGATCCTTGAAATGAGATCCATGTCGACAAACAGATAGTAGGCCACAGCTAACGCACATACCGCCCCCAGGACGCAAAGCACATAAAACAGGGGCATCGGCATACGAAATATTGCATTCTCCCACTGTTTCGGATATTTTTTGGGGAGAGCGATCAGCTTAATGTTCATATATACATTTGTAAGCATCAGAGGCACCAACGTCAGGGAAACAAGGGTGTCCACCGTGACAGGCGTAAAAATAGGCAGTAAAGTGATCGCCAGGAAGATTCCCATGAGCACATACGGATAGCCATCCTTGGTGGTTTTACCTAAGCACTTGGGAAGCCACCCGTCTTCAACCACGGAAAGGAGCGGATAGCGCAGCATTGTCATACCGGCGGATAGGGAGGAGGCAATCGCGCAGCAGGCAGCCCCAAGTATGAATACGACAAAGGTTACGGGTGTGAAAATGGCGCCAGCCACAAGGGACAGATTCTGCCCCATCACTTGTTCAAGAGGCAAAACACCAGCCGCCACGATGGACATGAGCCCGTATACGATGCCGATGATGATCGTGATGATAAGGAGTCCGGCAGGGACCGTCTTTCTCGGATTTTTCGTCCGGGTCATAACAGAGATAGGCGGATGCGTAGAGCCCTGACAGGCAAAGGACATGATAGCAATGGCACCGATAAATCCGCTCCATCCGTTCAGGAAAAACGGCGCTTCCGGGGTCGATGCAAAAAAGCCTGGCTTTACCTGAGGCAACCCCACAACGATGAATATGCCGATAGAAAGCAGCAGCACCACAGTGATAATGGACGTGATCGTGGCCATTACCTTGGTGCCCTTGACAGACAAGGCAAAAAAGCCCAATACCAAGATCACGGAAATAGCCCGTTGATAAGACGCAAGACCCGTGAAGACGGAAACAAAATATGATGCGAAGGCAATGCTGTAGGAAGAAATGCCAAGGCCCATGATAAATGTCATCAGGGCTGACACTCCTGTCATATGCGGGCCCATAAGCATTGCTTTCATATCATAATCGCCGCCCGGCGTGACAAACATGGAGGCCATAACGGGATGGTACAAATAGGCGAGCAGCATATAAATGCAGCCTACCGACACAGCCAGCACAATAGACCGGCCGGTATAAGCGATCCCGAAGCCCATCATCACGAAAATCCCGGAACCTATCCCTCCGCCCACGCCAAGGCTTATAATGTTGAAGAGATTTAGCTTCTTTCCCCTTTCTTCAACCACACTTCCACGTGATTTTTCCATAATTGCCACGATCTCCTTTCAATTTTGTTTTAAATGCAAAAAAACAAGCCCCGTCCTTATAAAAGGACAGAACTTGGTTCTGCGGTGCCACCTTTTTTCACAGTTTCACTGTGCACTCTACAGGATGCTAACACATCCCTGCCTTTAACGCAGGCATACGGTCCGACTACTCATCATGGAACTTTCGTCTTCCCCTCAGCGGCCCATTTGCCGTTCCGCTTCCAACATGGTTCTCAGCTGCCCCATGCTCTCTGTGTGTGCGCTAACGGTTTGACCTCCGCCTCAACGGTTTATCAGATTAAATTGTTAAATTCATTATACACATTTTCGAAGCTTTGTCAACTCATTTTTTGAAGCACAGGGCAAAAGAAAATCGGCAAACCCTGAAAGAGGTTTGCCGATTTTTGGCTCAAAGTCTTTGCGCCGCGATGAGCTTGTGTCTGCCGTATTATTTTTGAAACAGCTCCGCCGTTTTGACCATCCGCTGGGCGATCTTTACCCCAAAGGGGCAGCGGCTCTCACAGCTTTTGCAGCCCACGCACTCGTCCGCATGGTGCTCCAGAGCCAGGTAATGGGCCTGCACCGTGGCGGGCACATCCGGCTGCATGGAGGCCAGGTCGTAGTATTTGTTCACCATGGCGATGTCGATGTGGACGGGGCAGGGCTTGCAGTGGCCGCAATAGGTACATTCCCCCTGACCGAAGGTGTGCTTCGGAGCGTGGGCCAGGACGCTGGCGTAGTCCTTTTCTTCCTCGGTGGCCGTCTCATAGGCCACGGCCTGTTCCACATGCTCCGGCGTGTCATAGCCTGCCATTACCGCGGCCACCGCCGGCCGGGTGAGACAGTAGTGGATACACTGCACGGGGGTGAGGGCGATGCCGAAGGGGGAGCGTTTGGCATCGAACAGCCGTCCGCCCGCAAAGGGCTTCATCACCGTCAGGCCCACGTCATGCTGCTCGCACAGCCTGTACAACTCCGCCCGCTGGGGGTCGATGCCGCCCAGAGCCTCCGTGTAATTCTCCAAGTCGAAGTAGACGTCCAGATCGTCCACGCCGGGGTGCATATCGAAGGCCGGGTTGACGCTGAAGAGCATCATCTCCACAAGGCCGCTCTCCACCGCCCTTTTGGCCATGGCGGGGTTATGGGTGCTCATGCCGATGTGGCGGATCTTGCCCTCGGCCTTGAGCTGCTTGACATACGAGAGGTAGGGGCCGTTCATGGCGGCGTCCCAGTCGCCCTCCGTATCCACGAAGTGGATCATGCCCAAATCGATGTAGTCCGTCCCCAGCCGCGTCAGCAGATCCTCAAAGGCCTCCCTGCATTTTTCTACATCGCGGGTCCGGACGTACTGCCCGCCCTGCCAGGTGGAGCCGATGTGTCCCTGGATGTACCACCGCTCCCGCCGTCCGGCCAGGGCCTGCCCCAGGCTGGTGCGCACGTTGGGCTCCGACATCCAGCAGTCCAGAATGTTGATGCCCAGCGCCTCCGCGCGGTCCAGGACAGCCTTGCACTCCTCTGCGTTGTGACGCTCCATCCATTCCGCACCGAAGCCGATCTCGCTGACCATCAGTCCGGTCTTGCCCAGTCTGCGATATCTCATAGTTTTTCCTCCTGTGCTAATAAAAAGGCTTTTTGCTGCCGCTTGATCGTAATAATGCATTGCTTTCTCATATAGCTGTCTGCACTGCTTTTCATCACCATAGGATAAGCAATCATCAGCATAGCATAGTGTAAAAAAGGGTTCCTCTTTATCAATCATTTCAGGGAGTTTCTTCCATAAGGAATACGCTTTTTCTGCGAAAGTCTCAAGGGCAGTATCTTGATATAACTGCTGTAAGGACTTCATCAATACTTTCCCGAAATGTTCCGAATTAAATTCAGTTCTATACATAACAGCGATGCTGTGTAAAACAGCCTCCTTGGGGGTCATTTCTTCCATGGAAAGATACTCTTCATCTCCCGGAGCTTCCATAAAGAGCCTATCCAACGCCTGCAAATACATAGACCACATATCATAGCCTTCACAGCATAAGAGGGCGTACACAAACAACTCTTCCATTGTGTGATCTCTCCTGTTTTCTCGCTTCCTCACGGCAAGTATAGCATCTCGCTGGAAGAAAGTACAGAGAAATAGAAAATCGACAAACCCCTTGCCGAAGTTTGCCGATTTTCTGGCTTCATGCTATAAAAAGGCTTTTTTGCTCAGAGCCGTTATGCAGTGATAAATTCAAACATTCGAGCAGCAAACTGGAATTTGTCATTCTTCAAGCCAGAAGCCAGGCCAATAACAGTTATGATAGTCTACTGCTGTAGGCCATATATTCTTAAAATAATTTCTGTATGCTTCATTATTTGACAGGCGAATAATGTCATACATTGGTATTTCGCTGAACCATCCATCATAATATATTGATTTTGGACCGCCCATCCCGCAAGGCTCATGACCATCAACTACATGACACCACCATGTGAAGCCTCTAATTGAAACTCCTTGAACATTGCATAAGTTGATAAAAGAATCAACTTGTGCGGGCGAGCAAATCAAATCAATATCAATCGGACCATCTCCAACCGGTTGGATCTTGAGAACTTCAAGTTTTTGTTGGTCAAGTACCATCTTTACGTCCTCTCTCGCTGCAAATGCCGATTTATCACTTTCCTGTAACCAGTATAGCACACAGCCAAGAGGAAATAAAGGGAAAACAAAATCGACAAACCCCTTATCGAAGTTTGTCGATTTTTGGTGCAGTTAAGCAATCCAAATCCGAACCTGTATTTTTGCCGTCCAGCGCCGCTTTCAGGTCATCAAAAGTGATAGTCGTTGTCCCTTCCTTGTAGTTGAAGGTAATCACCATTTTGTCATCATAAAGGAAAATGGCGTTGACAAAGGTATCAATCAACATCTTTCTGTGGGACTTCTGCCGCACATCCAGCTTGCGGAAGCGGTGGAGCCAGAAGGTCATAAACTCGGCGCTGACCTTGGGCTTTGCCAGCTTTTCACAGGCTATCCGGGTTTCCAGTTCCTCTTTTGTGGCTTCCAGTTTTTCCAGACGGCCCTTCGTGGACTTGGTTAAAATCCCCTGTTGGATAGCGTTCAGCAGGTTTTGAATGGCCGTGTCCGCTTCCTTTAACTGCTGTTCATACAAGGGCAGGTTGACATTCTCCCTGTCCTGCAAGTCCATCAGCATGGACACAATGGCCTCTATCGCCTTATCGTCCATCACCACTTTCATGGTTTCGTTTACCACTAAATCCTCAATCCATTCCTTCTTGACAGACTTCTTGTGGCACTCCGTCCGCTTCTTTTTCACGGACACACACTTGTAGTAATGGTGAACATTCCCTGTGTGACTGGTGCCGCTCTCGCCGCAGAGATAGGCCCCGCAGTAGCCGCAGAACAGCTTGGTCGTCAGCAGATAATCGTCCTCGGCCTTGTGGCGGGCCGGGGCTTTCTTATTCTTCGCCAGCTTCTCCTGCACCCGGTCAAAGAGGTCTTGGGGGACGATGGCGGGAATACCGTCTGGCACCACAATGTCCCGGTAGGTGTACTCCCCGATATAGCGTCGGTTGTTCAGAAGGTGCTGGACGCTGTTATAGGTCATTTTCTGGCCCCGTGTGTTCTTCACGCCCTGCTCGTTGAGCCAATCCCGGATAGCCGTCATGGTGGCCCCCTCGTCGTAACGCTGGAACGCCTCACGAACAAAGGGGGCGGTGAGTGGGTCAAGCTGGAAGCACTGGTCGCTGTCGATCTGATAGCCGATGGGCAGGGTACCGCCGTTGTACTTGGATTTTAGGGCGTTCTCCGTCATGCCCCGGACAACCTTCTCGGACAGGTCGGCGGAGTAGTATTCGGCGTAGCCCTCCAACACGCTTTCCAAAATGATACCCTCGGCCCCGTCGGAAATGACCTCGGTGGCGGACACCACCTTGACCCCGTTCTTTTTCAGGGCGGCCTTGTAGCGGGCGCTGTCGTAGCGGTTGCGGGCAAACCTGTCCAGTTTCCAGACGATAATCATATCGAACAGGTGCTTGCCGCTGTCCTTAATCATGTTCTGAAATTCTGGGCGGTTGTCGGTCTTGGCGGAAAAGGCCCGATCTATGTAGTGGCGCAGAATGGTGATACCGTTCTTCTTGGCAAAGGCAGTACACTCCCGGATTTGGCCCTCGATACTTTCTTCCCGCTGATTATCGGAGGAATAGCGGGCATAGATAACAGCTTTCATTGTTATTCCCCCTCAAAGTATTCAAAACCTGCCAAACTCTCCATATCTTTAATAAGTTTATGGAAAGATTCTTCTCCTTCAAGATAGAGGTCGTTATAATAGATTGGCTTTCCAAATAAAACCTTGGCGGCCCTCTTAATCCTGCCCCAAAGAGTATTGTAATTGTGATCGTATCTGGAATCTTGAACCGAAATGTTATAATTGATGTCGCCATCTTCCCAAACAGTCTTTTCAATGACGAGCATACAACATTTGCAGTCACAGGGTAATACAAGCATGTTGCTTTTTTCTTTCATGCCTCGCCCTCCATCATGCGGAACAGGGTTTCTTTCAGCTTCTCATTCATGGGTGACTGCGGGTCAAAGCACATTTCTATGAAGCGGCGCATTTCCTCACGCTCCGGGGCGGCCTTGGGCTTAAACTCGTATGTCACCCCTTGAGGCTTGTCCGTCCGGGCAAAGATATAATCCAGCGACACATCAAAATAGTCGGCGTAGCGGCGGAACAACTCCACGGGCGGAGTGGACTGACCGTTTTCGTAGCGGTTGATGCTGGACTGTGTGGAACCGATGGCCTCCGCCATTTTCACCTGTGAAATGCCGATACTCTCCCGTAGGGCTTTCAGCCGTTTACCCACTTCTTTCACATTACGACCTCCTATTCGGGTTGATTTTATTATAACCCAGTTTGTCGAAAATTGCAACCCGAAAACACGATTTTTCCCAATACGTTTTCTCCCGTCCCGGCCCGCAGGCCGAGTAAAGAAGCGGCGTAGATCAGCCCGTGGGGTGGGCTGGTCTGCGCCGCTTCTTTGGGTTTCGGAGGGGTGGGGACGTGGGCGCAGAAATGCGGTCTTTGGCCACACTCCGACAAAACCAGGGGTTTCCAAAGGGGAATCTTCCTCCCCTTTGGCACACGACCTTGCTTGCAAGGTGTAGTGTGTTATACCTGCTGGCGCGGCTGGCGGGGGCAGCGGGGGGCGGTGCGATATGCACCCCGCTGCCATCGCCAGGAAAACAGGCGGATTTTTTGTGACTGGGAGGGAACAAAAAGCCCGTCTGTTTTCAGAGAGCGGCGGCAGGTATACAAGCCCCCGTCCCTCGTCTTTCGTCTCCCGCAGTGCTGAGACAAAGTGGGGCTGTTGACAAATCCCATGTATCACTGGAAATATGATATAATAATGAAAAAAGAGCAGTGGGGGGATGGGAATGCAACTGAAACTGCACATGGTAACGATAGAAGATCTGGTCCCAGAGGGACATTTTTTGAGAAAACTAGAAGCCACGCTGGACTTGTCCTTCATCCATGAAGAAACAGCCCATCTGTACAACCGCAAATACGGCCGCCCACCCATCGCCCCTGTTGTGCTGGTAAAATATCTGCTGGTAGGATATCTGTATGGGATCCCATCGGAACGGCAGATCGAACAGCGTATCCAGACGGATGTGGCCCTGCGGTGGTATCTGGGTCTGGATCTGTTTGACCGGGTACCGGACCACAGCACCATCTCTCAACTGCGCCGTCGCAAGCCTTCTTTCCGCAAAATATTCCGGCGGCTGTTTGAGGAAGTGGTGCGTCAGTGCATCGGGAAAGGTCTGGCCAGCGGGCGGCTGGCAGCCACCGACTCCACCCATGTAAAGGCCAATGCCTCCCGGGCGTCGGAGCATCTGGTGGAAATTCCGGAGGAACCGGGCGTATACTGGGAACGGTTGGACAGCTACGAGGAAGAAGGACTGCAGGAACTGGAGAAACGGACCGGACACCGCCGGAAGAAGCGGACAAAGCAGATCAAGCGGGACAGCCGCCGCAGCCACAAGCGGGTGAGCCGGACGGATCCGGAGGCAGGCCACATGAAACGGCCGGGGAAACCAGAGGGCCAGTACTACCTGAGCCACCAGACCTTGGACACGGACCACGGTGTGATCCTGGGCGTGACAGTAACACCGGGTGATGTGCATGATTCCGTGCCATACCTGGACCATCTGGAGCAGATCCATCGGGATGTTCTCCCTATCCAGGCAGCCACAGCGGACGCCGCTTACGATTTCCCTCTGGCTCACCGTGTGCTGGAGGAGCAGGGAATCTCCTTTTATGTCAGGCCGCAGCCTTCTGCTGACAGGACTAAGGCGGAATTCAAACGGGATGCCTTTTCTTATGATGCGGAGAAAGATGTTTATCAATGCCCCAATGGGAAAGAGCTTCGCGTGAAGGGGCTGTACCGCAGCGCCAGCGGTGTGTACTGGGAGTATTGGGCGGACCGCAGAGACTGCCGGAGCTGTCCTTTCCGGGAGAAATGTTTGAGCGAAAATGATAAACGCGGCGCGCGAAGGCTGCTGGACACCTACTTCCGTCCCACGGTTCGACGGCATCTTGCCCGGCAAAACGAGCCGGACTATCTGGAAGCGCTGCGCAAGCGGCAGATCTGGTGCGAGGACACGTTTGCCGCTCAGAAGTGGGGGCATAACTTAACACGCGTCTTGCGGCGAGGTTTAGAGGCAGCGGAGGACCACTGCCTCCTCTCGGCGACCGCTTTGAACTTAAAAAGGATGATAAGATGTATGGGATGACGCCGATGGGCGTCTTTTTTACTGCCATTTTTCCGCTCGAAATAAATGAACAGGCACTTTGTCAACAGCCCCATGTTGTCCCAAAGCTACGGAACGCCATTCCCCAAAGCCCAAAAGGGCGGGCAAGCACCCTTGGGGCTTGCCCGCCTTGGGTGCCCATCAGCAAAGACAGGCGGGGCTGTCAACAGCGGCTCAAAAAATGCGCTGTTCAACTTGATTGTTGACTGGTTCGGCTGACTTTGCTACATTTTCTTTTCATTTTTGGAGTTGTAAAAAGAAAAATAAAGATTAGCAATCCCTCGTAATATTGAAAGCAAGATATTCAATGTAAGGTAGATTTCAATACCCAGCATCCCGACACCGACTGCCATATGCAAACCTACCCCTTTCAAAAAAAGATAGAGAAAGATGAGCAACAATAAAAAGATCTCCGAAAATAGAGAGTGTGAAAACTGAATATGAAGTCCTTGATACAATGTAACGGGCTTTTTATATAAGACTTTGTCTGTCTCAATCGTCTTTAGTAACTCAACATTATCTCCACTGCTTGTGAGCAATAGAGTTATGAGCATAACTGTAAAGCCGATAAGAATTGAAATAGCAGTTGGCAACAGTTCCGATAAACCATCAAGAGCAATGAAAATTTTCCCACTATTGAAATACATAAATGAGCATACCACAGAAATCAAGAATGGAACGGCAATCTCAAAAATCACTTCGTTTTTTCGTATGGAAAAATAGTAATCCTTTATTGGAATTAGCCATTCCATATATATGTATTTCCCTAATCCGCCTTGCGATTTGCGTTTCATTCGGTAACACCCATTACTTCTTCAATTTTTACAAAAATAGAGTACGAATCCACGATACCATTAGGAGTTAGATCAACAGTGACTTCCTCAACTCGTTTTCCTTTCAACGAATCAATCATCACACTCATTTTGTTGATGTCCTTACCATAGAGGCGAATCCTACTTACCTTTGAACCTTCAGTAGTCAGAGAAAGGAATGTTTGCTTTATCGCCCGTTTAGGCAGGCTTTGTCTTGGCTTTGACTTCAAGGTTATTACCAAGTCATCTTGAGAGTTTGCATCAACGTCCATTAGGCCAAGGTACTTGCTGCCCAGAACCTTCTTTTCCACAAACAATTCTGCAACAGAAACCCTATCAGCGGCCTCCAGTGCTGTTAAAAAATCTTCAGGGGGAATAATACTCGCCCACAGATAAAAGTTGTCGGTTATCCCTTCCTGAGCCAAAAAAGTGTGAAGCAATTTGTTGAAATATTTTACTACGCCACCCATCGTAACTCCATTGCGGCGATCTTCAAAAATCGTAAATGCCTCATTGCCATCAATACGCATACACATATGAGTCAATTCTTTATCACCCTCATAAAGCTGTTTGTCTGTAGGGCGCTCAGACCCATCTGTGCTTGACATATAGTCTGGGGAATGGTTGTACTTGCAAGACTTGAAAACAATCTTAAACAAATGTAAGCCTTGCTTGGTTTCATCTCTTATACTTGATAGCGCTACTGCCTTGTTGTTTTTTTCATCTCTGAATAATTTTTCATCAGCAGGTAGTCCCTGCACATAACTCAAAAAGCGACAAAACAGTGGAGCATCAAAGAAATGATTATCCCCAGAAACAAACTCGATACCCCAATAACTCAGCTTTCTCTTTTGTACACTCATTTTCTTTCACCTCTACTATTTATGCGTCATTGCCATAAAGAGATCGGCGAATGGCATCCCGATATACATTGCCGTCCGGCAGGTTCATCGAAGAAAACGCCTCTTGTACTTTGTAAACTGTTGTACAGTGTTCTTCTAAAATGCCAAGGGGCGTGATGGTGCCATCTTCACGAGGCGTGCCGCTCAAATGATCGTAGGCAAGAAAATGAATGGATGCTGGCTGTGTTGGAAAACGGGGGACGCGATCTTTCCCTCCCAATCTATTTAGTACACGATCGTAGACTGGCTTGGGACACACGAAAAACAATCCTGTCCTGCACAAATCTTCACGCTGTAAGACTTGTCCCTTATAGATTAGCTGGGGAATAATCCGCTTTGAAACATTTTCCCAATTTAAGCCTACTGTGTCATCGGTAATTCTGCGTCCATCTAAGAGAGCTGACCGAGCTTCACGATAGTTGCCCGTTGTATCTATCGTTTGCACCTCGATAGCAGTAAACTCGACAAGTTCACCCTCACTGTCCAAACGCGCAAGTACCCAATCCACAAAGTAGGAGCCTGTTCCAGCCCTCTGGGGCAAGCGTAATTCTCCACCCCATCCGTGCCCAAATACTGCGATTGCCCCATTTTCAATTTTCGCTTTTTCAACTGCTGCGCGTCCTGAATACAATCCAAATTCATTTTCAAAGGCTTGTTGTGCCACTAAATGAAGCATTTTGTAGTTCTCGGCATATATGCGGTTTGGGCAACAAATCACATTAGGGGAGCCCGCGGTTTTCTGCCGCACAGAACAAACACCAGAAATCACACGGTCACGAGATAAGACTTTGGTACATTGTGAGCCTAAGAACGGGCATATTTGCCGTTCTGCCGCAGCAATGGCTTCATCTGAACGATCTTCTGCGCGATAGCCAAAGAATTCCGAAATATATCCTGCCATTTACTTCCCCTCCTGTAAAATTGATTTTAGAGCAAGACCGACTGCTTCAGCCAATAAGGGTGGTACAGCATTACCAACTTGCGCAAACTGCTGTACTTGCGTTCCCGTAAAAATAAAATGGTCTGGAAACGACTGAATACGCGCTGCTTCTCGAACAGTAAAAGAGCGATCTTGATTGTAGTGAAAATATGCTCCCCAATGAGGATCACATTTTGTTAAAATGGTTGAGGCCAAACCGTCCGGCATAACACGGCCATATCGTTTGGTATGATCTGATTTTCTTGCTCGTTTCATGCCTGTTGGGAGTAGTTCGTCGGGAATATCTGTCCAGTTTCCACCCGGTTTAATATACTTCAACCTGGCTTGGTTTTCTTTTGATAGACGGGGAGCTTCATGATTATATATCCCTGTGCTGCCAATTCTGGCTCTCCGTTGATAATCACAAGTAGGAGGACAGAAATATTCCTTTATAGCTGCACCTCTTTCTCCGCATTTTAGTGGCGGCAAATCACCAATCGCTTCTTGTACGGTTGTGAATTTGGCAGAGGCTTTAGCTGTAGGCATCTTTACAAGCGGTTGTCCTTCAAAAGTTGTAGTGAAGTTTGGCCTGATGGGAGCATGAAAAATAGGTTCTGGAAATGCCAAAGTAGGCAAGTTTTTTCCGCGCAACCCAAGAATGATTGTCCTCCAACGCATCTGTGGAACACCATAATAGGCTGCACCCAAAATACGAACATCGGCACCGTACCCCAATTCAGCCAAGGCATCTAAAATTGCGTGAAGCGTTGCGCCGTGTTCAAAGGACACAAGCCCCGGAACATTCTCAATGAGTATTGCCTTTGGAGCAAATGCATCCACAAAGCGCAGATATTCCTTAAACAGATGATTTCGCTGATCGAGAACACTGCGAACAGGTGCATTTATTGAAAAGCCTTGACATGGCGGGCCACCAGCAAGCAAATCCAATTCTTCTCGCTCAATTCCCAACTCTTTTCGTATTTCATTTGCATCAAGACTACGAATATCAGCAGTCAGAACTTTTGCTGATGAGTGATTCTTTTTATATGTTTGCGCATAGACAGGCATGATTTCCGATGCGAATAGACTGTGAAAGCCAGCTTCTGATAAGCCTTCAGAAAGCCCACCCGCACCTGCAAATAGGTCTATCATTGTAAGATTATTGTTTGTCATCTCTTGCCCTCGCTTTTGCTGTGTTATCTTTTGTCGGCTTTTTGGCATTTTCAGGTATAATCCAAATCCGGCTCAAGCGTGTCGCCCCTGCAATTCGATTTTCTTTACATAGAATTTGAACCTGTCTGGCAGTTACACCCCATTTTTCGGCGGCCTCTTGAACCGTTATATATCCGTTCACTCTGTCACACCTCATGCATAATTTCATATGTCTATACAACTCCAATAATAGTATATTCGTTTAAGCGAAATTAGGCAAGTCCTTTTCTTCAAAATATGAAAAGTTGTTTTCCACCTTTAAAAATATTTTTGAATTATAGGAACATTCAGTGTATACTTGTGTCGTAAATAGTTAGATGGATTGATTTTGAAAGGAGGTTTTGCATAATGCCATCTGTCTACAAATTCCCCTACGACACCAATCTCCGCTATCTGCCCCTTGTCTATCTCCTGCCGCCCGATCTGCTTGCGGGCTGTCCCACCCTCCGCAAGCTGCCCCGCAGCATGGGCGGGCTGAACGCTTCCCCTGAGTGGGCCGAGGCCATTCAGAGCGATGCCTTTCTAAAGGAGATCATGGACGCCGCCGCTGCGCTGGCCTTTCCCCACTTCGGCTTCGGCGGCTGGAAAGAGCATTACACGGGCTATTTCCCGGTGTGGCGCTTGTCCTACTCGCTGCCCCTGTGGGCAAAGGGCGTGGAACGGGAGACAGGCTGGGGCCTGCAAGCGATGTTCCGTCTGCCGCCCGACTTTGAAATACCCTTCTTTGACCCGGAGTATGTGCGGGCGCTGTTTGAAGCGGTGGTGAAACAGGCCATCGAGGAACAGGGCTGGCGGCCCATGCTGGAAGCGGTGCGGGAAATGCCCTGTGACGAGGATTTTGAGCCGTGGGACACCAACGCCCGGAAAGATTTCCTCCG
Organism: uncultured Oscillospiraceae bacterium; assembly: GCA_947629795.1. Lineage (GTDB taxonomy): Bacteria > Bacillota > Clostridia > Oscillospirales > Oscillospiraceae > Vermiculatibacterium. Next base: position 15,437 of record CANRFC010000022.1, on the reverse strand, counting down.
CAAGTGGTATCACACACGCTCCAAAAAGGTTCAGACGGTTTCATTGGAAGAGCTAATGGAGAGCGGCGAGGACGACAGCATTTTCTATCTGCCCGACCCATCCCAAAATGTGGAGGACTATGTGATCGCCAAGGACTTTGTGGAGCGGTTCCTTACCACCCTCCCGGAACGGGACAGGCAGATCGTTCAGCTCCGTCAGGTCGGATATACCTATGTGGAAATTGCGGACGCTCTGGGGTACGGCAACCACAGCGGGGTCATCAAACGGATCGAGGCCGTGAAAAAGAAGTATCGGGACTATCAGCGCAAAGCGTAAGCCACGCAGTCAGAAATGACGGGCGTGGCTTTTTTGCGCTCAAAAATCAAAAGAAAGAGGTGTTTATCTTTAACATGAAAAATTTACCGCCTGTGGAACGGCGGGCGGACGGCTCCCTGTACCGCATGGACGGCAAGCAGCGGCGGGAGACGGTGCGGCTCATCAAGGGCCTGTGCAGCTACTACGACAATGGAAATTGCCTGTATCTGGACAGGGGCGAGGCGGTCACTTGCCCCCAGAGCAATTCTTATTCCGTCTGCTGCAAGTTCTTCCGCCATGTGCTGCTGAAAGATCAGGAAGGGAAAGGATTGGAAGCTGGGATTTTCCAGCGGGAGGCGTTGAAACGGTGCGCCGTCTGCGGCAAGCCCTTTTCCTCCACCTCCAACAGTGCCAAATACTGCGGGGACTGCAAAGCGGCGGTTCAGCGGCAGCAAAAGGCCGCATACGCCCGCCGCAAACGGGCGGAGCGTGGAAAAGTAGAGGCTGAAAAAGGCTGGTAAATCAGGGCTTTTCAGCCCTCAAACAGACAAGTCAATCCGTTATCATTCACCCCCCCCGGAAACGGGGTTCTATTTTTCTACACAGGAGGTTTTATGGCACAAAAAGCACAGCACGCAATTTTACGCTTCGCCAAGCACAAGGCGGGGCCAGCCGGGGCGCTGGAAGCCCACCATGAGCGGACAAAGGAACAGTACGCCAGCAATCCAGACATTGACAAGAGCAGAAGCAAGGACAATTTTCACATTGTCCAACCCACGCAGAAATACCGCAAGGAGATCGACAGCCGCATCAAGGCGGCGGGGTGCAAGACCCGCAGGGACAGCACCATGTTTGTGGACACTCTCATCACTGCCAGCCCGGAGTTCTTCACGGGCAGGAGCAAGCAGGAGGTGCAAGCCTACTTCACCGAGGCGGCGGCCTTCATGGAAAAGAAGGTCGGTAAGGACAATATCTTCTCCGCTGTGGTACACATGGACGAGAAAACGCCTCACCTTCATCTCTGTTTTACCCCCATCACGGAGGACGGGCGGCTGTCCGCCAAAGAGATTTTGGGCAACCGGGCGCAGCTTTCCAAATGGCAGGACGAGTTCCACGCCCACATGAAAAAGGCGTTTCCCATTCTCAAACGGGGCGAGAGCGCCCTTGTAACCCGGCGCAAGCACATCCCAACTTGGCTGTTCAAGCAGTCGGTAGATCTTATCAAGCAGCAGCGGGCCATTGAAAAGGCGGTGTCCGATATCGGCATGATGAACGCCGGGAAGAAGCGGGACGAGATTCTGGCGCTGGTGGGGCCATACTTCGCCCGGTTGGAGGGACATTTGGGGCAGGTGAAAAAGTATCAGGCCACCATCGACTATCTGACGCAGGAGAACGAGGGCCTGAAAGAAAAGGTTCGGGACGAGAGCGGGATCAAGAAACAGCTTGAGGCCGCAAAACTGAAACAGGAAAATGAGCAGCTTCGGCGGTTTGTGCAGAGCATCCCACCGGAGCTGCTTCGCACTTTGCGGGAACAGCAGCGCCGTCCCAACGAGCAGCAGCGGTAAGCAGGACACAAATTTGGAGAAATACGGAGGTACATTTGGGAAGAAAGAAAAAGCTGATCAACAACACCGATATTCCCCAGCACAGCATTGAGGCAATCGCCCGGTGCATTATGCCGGATATTCTGGCTTTCTATGAGAGCGAGGAGGGCCAGCGGGAATTTGCCGAATGGAAGAAGCAGCGGGAAGCGGAACAGCAGGAGGTCAAAGCAAAATAAGGACAGAAAGGGCGGGCGCACCGTGAACACGGCTGCGCCCGCCCTTTTTGCGTTTATGGGGTCTGCTTCTTTTTCCTTGGGCCTCTCGGCTTGGAGGTCGGCTTGCGCTCCAATCCGTTGCGGAAATGGGTGGCTTCGTAGCGGTCAAAGAAAACAATAAATCCGAACCCGTCCCCAATGGGGAATAGGTTCGGATTATATTGGTTTGGTGCCGGTGGTGGGACTCGAACCCACACGGGGGATTAGCCCAACGGATTTTGAGTCCGCCTCGTCTACCAATTCCAACACACCGGCATGCTTGCGAATATGTATTATAGCCTGTTTTTTTCCCGTTGGCAAGACCTTTTTCTTTTTTGCCCCACACTTGCGATTTGCTCTTGACAACATCCACCAAATATAGTATTATAGATAGCGTTGTAAAGCTATAAAACTTTACAAGAAGAAAGGGAGGCGTAAAGATGAAGAACCAGGCTTACCGCATGGCCCTGCTGTTTGACTTTTACGGCGATACCCTCACCGACAGGCAGAAGGAATTTTACGACCTCTACTACAACGAGGACCTGTCCCTCAGCGAGATCGCCGAGAACTACGGCATCTCCCGCCAGGGCGTGCGGGACGTGATCGTCCGGGCTGAGGCCGCCCTCACCGAGCTGGAGGACAAGACCGGCATCATCCGCCGTTTCCACGTGATGCAGGACCAGATCAAGTCCATCCAGAGCGACGTGGACGCCATCCGGGAGCGCAACGGCGGTGCCGACCCCGAGATTACCGCCGCCGCGGAGCGCATCACCCAGGTGCTCTCCCAGCTCAAGCAGGAGTGAGCGATGGCCTTTGAGGGACTGACCGAAAAGCTCTCCAACGCCTTCAAGAAGCTCCGGGGCAAGGGCCGGCTCACCGAGGCCGACGTGAAGGAGGCCATGCGGGAGATCCGTATGGCCCTTCTGGAGGCCGACGTGAGCTACAAGGTGGTCAAGGACTTCGTCGCCAAGGTCTCGGAGCGGGCAGTGGGCAGCGACGTGCTGGAGAGCCTGACCCCCGCCCAGATGATCGTGAAGATCGTCAACGAGGAGCTCACCGCCCTCATGGGGGGCGAGGACGCCAAGCTGACCATCTCCTCCAAGCCCCCCACCGTCATCATGATGGTGGGCCTCCAGGGCGCCGGCAAGACCACCAACGCCGCCAAGCTGGCCGGATTCTTCCGGAAGCAGGGCAAGCGCCCGCTGCTGGCGGCCTGTGACGTGTACCGCCCCGCCGCCATCGAGCAGCTGGAGGTGGTGGGCGCCCAGGTGGAGGTGCCGGTGTTCCAGATGGGGCAGATCGACCCGGTGGACATCGCCAAGGCCGCCGTGGAGCACGCCAGGACCCACGGCAACGACATGGTCTTCCTGGACACCGCCGGACGGCTCCACATCGACGAAGAGCTCATGGCTGAGCTGCAGAACATCAAGGCGGCGGTCTCACCCAACGAGATCCTGCTGGTGGTGGACGCCATGATCGGCCAGGACGCGGTGAATGCCGCTAAGGCCTTCGACGACGCCCTGGACCTCACCGGCGTGATGCTCACCAAGCTGGACGGCGACGCCCGGGGCGGCGCAGCCCTGTCCATCAAGGCGGTCACCGGAAAGCCCATCAAGTTCGTGGGGCAGGGGGAGAAGCTGGACCAGGTGGACGTGTTCCACCCCGACCGCATGGCCTCCCGCATCCTGGGCATGGGCGACGTGCTCTCCCTCATCGAAAAGGCCCAGCAGAACCTGGATCTGAAAAAGGCCCAGGAGCTGGAGCAGAAGCTGCGCAAGAACCGCTTCACCCTGGCCGACTTCTACGATCAGCTCGCCCAGATCAAGAACATGGGTTCCCTCAGCGACATCGCCGGGATGCTCCCCGGGGTGGACGCCAAGATGCTGGAGGGGGCCAACCTGGACGACAACTCGGCCCTCACCCGGACCGAGGCCATCATCCAGTCCATGACCCCCAAGGAGCGGGACGACCCCTCCATCCTGAACAACAGCCGGAAAAAGCGCATCGCTGCCGGCGCGGGAGTCCAGGTGGTGGACGTGAACCGGCTTTTGAAGCAGTTCGACGCCATGCGCCAGATGACCCGGCAGATGAACAATCCCCGGATGAAAAAGCTGGCCCGGAAGGGCCGCTTCCCCGGCATGGGGATGCCCGGCGGCGGGTTCCCGTTCTGAGTTTGTTGGCAAACGTCCAAGACGTTTTCCAGATATACTTCTTGAAAAATTTGTGGAGGTGAAATCACAATGGTAAAGATTCGTCTGCGCCGGATGGGCGCTAAGAAGGCTCCTTTCTACCGTATCGTGGTGGCCGACTCCCGGTATCCCCGGGACGGGCGGTTCATCGAGGAGATCGGCACCTATGACCCCACCGCCGACCCCGCCCAGCTGAAGGTGGACGCCGAGCGCGCCCAGGCCTGGATCAAGACCGGGGCCCAGCCCACCGAGACCGTCAAGGCCCTTCTCAAGAAGGCCGGAGCCATCTGAGGGAGGAGAACCGATGAAAGAGCTTCTCACCTACATCGCCCAGAGCCTGGTGGACCACCCCGAGCAGGTGGAGGTCACCGAGCGCCAGGGGGCGGGCGAGGTGGAGCTGGAGCTGCGGGTCGCCTCTGAGGACATGGGCAAGGTGATCGGTCGTCAGGGCCGCATCGCCAAATGGATCCGGGTCCTGATGCGCTCCGTAGGCCAGCGCCAGGGGACGCGGGTCTCCGTGGACATCACCGACTGAAAAAAGCGGGCCGCCTGGCCCGTTTTTTTCTTCTTCAAAGGAGAACACCATGAAAGAACGCTACCTGGAGACCGGGGAGATCGTGAACACCCACGGGGTGCGGGGCGAGGTGAAGATCCTGCCCTGGAGCGATTCCCCCGACTTTCTGTGTCAATTTAAAACCCTTTACATTGACGGAAAAGGGGTGCGGGTCAACTCCGCCAAAGTCCACAAGAATATGGTGCTTGCGGCTCTGGAGGGGGTGGACTCGGTGGAGAGCGCCATGAAGCTGAAGGGGAAAGTAGTTTCCATTGACAGGGAGGACGCCTACCTTCCCGCGGGCCGGCACTTCCTGGCCGACCTCATCGGCCTGCGGGTGTTGGACGCCGCCACGGGGGAGGAACTGGGGAAGCTTACCGAGGTGCTCACGCCCCCCGCCCACCCGGTCTACCGGGTGACGGGAGGGGAGCGGGAGTACCTGATCCCCGCCGTCCCCGCCTTCATCGCCGAGACCGACATCGACGGGGGCATCCTCCGGGTCACCCTCATCGAGGGTATGTGAGGAGGGAAGGACATGTATCAGATCGACATCCTCACCCTCTTCGACCTCACCGTGGGGGACATGATGAACGAGTCAGTGCTGGGCCGGGCCCAGGAGCGGGACTTCCTGCGCATCGAGGCCCACCAGATCCGGGACTACACCCTTAACAAGCAGAAGCAGGTGGACGACTACCCCTACGGTGGCGGCCGGGGGGCGGTGATGCAGGCCGACCCCCTCTACCAGTGCTGGAAGCACGTGGTGGAGACCTACGGCCCCGGCCACACCATCTACTTTTCCCCCGCCGGGACCACCTTCCGGCAGGCCGACGCCAAGCGCCTGGCCGCCGACTACGACCATCTGATCCTGGTGTGCGGCCATTACGAGGGTATCGACGAGCGGTTCATCGACGAGTGCGTGGACGAGGAGATCTCCCTGGGAGACTTTGTCCTCACAGGTGGGGAGATCCCCGCCATGGCGGTGGCCGACGCGGTGAGCCGCCTGGTGCCCGGGGTGCTGCCGGGGCCCGAGTGCTACGAGAACGAGAGCCACTGGAACGGCTTTCTGGAGTATCCCCAGTTCTCCCGGCCTGAGGAGTGGCACGGCAGGAAGGTCCCGCCCATCCTCCTCTCGGGCAACCATGCCGCCATCGCCAGGTGGCGGCGGAAGCAGGCCATCCTGCGCACCAAGCGCCGCCGGCCGGATATGTATGAAAAGCTGGACCTGACCTCCACCAAGGAGGATATCAAGCTGATGAAGGAACTGAAAGAGGAATATCCGGAGGACTTTCCCTCCTGAAAGGGCGGTCATTATGGCAGGCTACATCACCTACTGGCCCAAAGAACAGATACGGGCGCTGGAAAAGGCTGGGGACCATGGCCCGATCAAGGTGGTCTTGGGCAGTATCCACACGAAAATGCCCTCCATCAAAAGCGTAAGGGTGGGGGATATCATTTATCCTGTCACCCTCAGCAGTGGGACCCTCTGCGCGGTTGCCCGGCTGCCGGTGGAAAAGGTAGAAAGCGCCTTCGACTACCTTATCCGGGAGACCGGGCTCCGTCACGCTGCCCTTGTCCCTGAGGGGGTGGCCTGTTGGGAACGGCCGGAGTGGGGCGGGCCCTGGGACATGGAAAGATTCCGCTTCAATCTCCACACTGAGGATGGAGTACAGCTTATTGACAAGGAGGAAGACCTGCCCCGGGGAGTGAAGATCGTCCGCACTCTGGCGGAGCCCATCCCCTGCTCCTGTCACCAGCTGCCTTTCAACTGCTGTTCCCAAACAGCGGCCAGCGGCGCGCACGGCTCCACCATCGAACTGCGGCCCATCGACGCCTCTCTCATCCCCACCCTTCTCTTCGGCCCCTCTCCGGCCAAGCAAAAGCCCTTGAAACGCAATTCCAAGGGAGAACTGACCTCCCTCTCCTTGGCTGGTTTTGCCCGGAAAATGAGCCCCGGGACCCAAGCAGTTTTTGAGGCTCTTTTTTGAAACATCTTCTTTCCCTTTACATTTTCTCTTGCCTGTGTTATAATTCAAATATAATTTCAAAAACTACTTTTGGAGATTTTTGCTATGGCCTTTAAAATCGTTGTGGACAGCTGCTGTGACCTGACCTCCATCCAGTTCCGCCAGGGCCCCTTCCTCCGCGCCCCCCTCACCATCTCCCTGGGCGGGGAGGACATCGTGGATGACGAGACCTTTGACCAGGCCCATCTCGTGGCCCTCATGGCCAGCGAGGAGCAGCCCCCCAAGACCGCCTGCCCCTCGCCCGCCCAGTACATGGACGCCTTTGCCGCCTGCGGGGAGGCGGACATCTACGTGGTGACCCTGTCGGCGCTGCTCTCGGGCTCCCACAACGCCGCCATGCAGGCCCAGGCCCTGTGGCTGGAGGAACACCCCGGCGCCCACATCCACGTCTTCAACTCCTGCTCGGCCGCCGCCGGCGAGGCCGCCCTGGCCCTGAAGCTGGAGGAGCTGGCCACCTCCGGGCTGGGCTTTGATGCCATCGTGGCCGAGACCGACGCCTTTATCGCCCAGATGCAGACCTATTTCGTGCTGGAGAACCTGGACCACCTGCGGAAGAACGGCCGGCTCACCGGCCTTGCCGCCCTGGTCACAGACACCCTGCGCATCAAGCTCCTCATGGGGGCCACCCCCGAGGGGCAGATCCGCAAGGTCAGCCAGGCCCTCAGTGTGAAGCAGGCCCTGTCCAAGATGATGAGCCTGGTGGCCAATGACCCCGGCCACGTGGGAAAGACCCTGTCCATCGTCCACGTCAACGCCCCGGACCGGGCCTTCTACGTCCGGGACCTGGCCCTGAAGCGCTGCCGGTTCCGGGACGCCTTTGTCACCGACGCCCGGGGGGTCACCACCGTCTACGCCAACGACGGCGGCGTGGTCATCGCATACTGATAGAGAGAGAAAAGGCGGAGGTAAAAACCAAAAAAACCGCCCCAGCGGCCCGAAATGGGCCGCTGGGGCATCCTGTTTTTACAGAGGTCAGCCCTCGGCGCGGGGGAGGGCCCGGCAGGAGGAGCGCTCCACCAGGGTGGGCATGAGCACCCGGTGGGAGTACCCCGCCAGCTCGTTCTGCACCTTCTCCAGCAGGCTGTCCACCGCCACCGAGGCCAGCATCTTCATGGGCTGCTCGATGGTGGTCAGCTCGATGCGGGGCAGGGAGCTGTACTGGATGTTGTCAAAGCCCAGCAGGGAGAAGTCCTCAGGGATGCGGATGTTCATCTCCTCGGCGGCCTGGAGGATGCCCAGGGCGTTGGTGTCGGTGGCGGCGAAGATGGCGGTGTAGTGCCGCTCCTGGGCAAAGAGCTGCTTGGCCAGCTGATAGCCGTACTTGATGGAGGTGGAGGAGAAGGTGTTGTTGCAGTACTGGGGCTCCAGGCCCAGGTCCTGGCAGGCGGCGGCGTAGCCCTCGGCCCGGAGCTGGTGGGTGGTGCTCCCCCGGCGGCGGCCGAAGTAGAGGATGTTCCGGTGGCCCAGGCGGTGGAGGTACTCCACTCCGATGTAGGCCCCCCGGTAGTTGTCCACTGACACGTAGCTCTCCTGGGCGTCCCGGAGGTTTTCTCCCACAAAGACGGTGGGGATGCACTCCAGATAGGGGTGGAGGGACTCGTAGCTCTCCGGCCCTGAGGGGAGCAGGACGATGCCGTCCACCTGCCGGCCGATCATCAGCTCAAAGAGCTCCTTCTCCTGGTCCAGGTCCCGGCCGGAGTTGCACAGGATGATGTTGTATCCTCGGGCCCGGGCCTGGCGGTCGATGTGATAGGCCAGCTCGGACATGAAGGGGTTGTTCACCCCGGTGAGGATGAGCCCCAGCAGCTTGGTGGACCTCATGACCATGGACCGGGCCACGGTGTTGGCGGTGTAGTGCATCTCCTTGCAGACCTGAAGGATGCGTTCCCTGGTGTCCGTGCTGATCTCGGGGCTGCCGGACAGGGCGCGGGAGACGGTGGAGTAGGACACGCCGGCGGCCTTGGCCACATCCTTGATGGTCACATTTTTCATGTCTGTCCCTCCTCAGCGCAAATATTCAGAAACGTTTTCGTAACTCCATTGTAAATTGTTTCGGAGCAAAATGCAAGAGGAATTTGTGAAAATCCTCGAAAGTTCAGAAAAGGCGGGGAGCCCTCTTGTGAATGTGCCCAAAAAAGAGAGCGGTTTTTTGGAAACGCGGAAATTTGACGCAATTTTTGAGGAAAGGGTCCGCTAAATTTCCGAAAAAGGGGTTTTAGTTTCCGAAAAAATTGCAAGAAAACTTGATAATAAAGAAAATTGCAAAAAAATCAAGGAAAAAAGTTTCAAAAATTGTTGACAAATCACAAGAAGTGGGGTAGAATCCAACTATCCAAGAAGTGAAAACGTTTGCTTCCCCAAGGGAAAGGAGTGAGCGGGATGATCCAAGCGGTTTTGTTCGATCTGGGCGGGACCCTCCACGTCAGCGACTCTCCGCCCGGCCGGGAGGTCTGGTTTGCCCGGCGGGTCATAGACCGGCTGGGGGACTACGGCGTCAGGCTGGACACCACCCCCGAGGACCTGGCCAGGCGCCTGGCGGTGAACGCCGAGGATTACAAGCACATGACCGAGGCCGACCTGCGGGAATATCCCACGGCGGAGGTCTGGGCCAACTGGTACTTGCGGGACTTCGGTCTCACCCCGGCCCAACTGGAGCCCATGTCGGAGGAGCTGAGCTTCCTCTACGATTACGAGCGGCCCAGGATCATGCGCCGGCCCCACCTGGCCGAGACCCTGGCCCGGCTCCACGAAATGGGCATCCGCATGGGTATGATCAGCAACATCATCTCCCGTTCGGTGGTGCCCCACTTCCTGCGGGAATACGGCATCGACGGATACATGGAGTGCGTCGTCACCTCCTGCGAGACCGGCATCCGCAAGCCCGACCCCGGCATCTTCCGGGTGGCCGAGGCGGCCCTGGGCCTGAAGCCCGAGGAGCTGGCCTACGTGGGGGACACCATCTCCCGGGACGTGCGGGGGACCCGCAGCGCCGGGTGGCGGACCATGATCCAGATCAAGAACCCCGGTGTGGCCCACCGGGACAAGGGCCTGTCTCAGGCCGAATTCCCCCCGGACTACCTCATTGAGGATCTCGCCGAGATCCCCGCCATCATCGCCAAGGAAAACGAGAAATAAAGGAGGAGACAGCAATGGATCGCAGTATTGATACTATCTTCTTTGATGTGGGCGCCACCCTGCGCTATGTGGTGGAGGACCCGGAGTTCGCCGCCGCGGCGGAGAAGGAGCTCATGGAGCTGGTGGGGGCCACCGAGCCCCACGACCTGTTCTTTGAAAAGCTCACCGCCAACTGGAACGCCTACCGCAAGTGGGCCAAGAAGGACCTGCTGGACGTGTCTGAGATGGAGCTGTGGCTCCAGTATCTGCTGCCCGACTACCCCGCCGACAAGGTGGCCCCCAACGCCGCCCGGCTCACCCGCCTGTGGCGGGACCACGACGGCCGCCGGGTGGTCCACGACGGCACCCTGGAGACCCTGCGGGAGCTCACCAGGCGGGGCTATAAGCTGGGCATCATCGCCAACACCGTCACCGAGACCGAGATCCCCGACTGGATGTGCCGGGACCACGTGGCCGACTGCTTCAAGACGGTGATCCTCTCCTCCAAGGTCCGCCTGCGCAAGCCCGACCCCGCCATTTATCTCCTGGCAGCCCGGTGCATCGGCTCCCAGCCCCGGAACTGCGCCTATGTGGGCGACAACCCCGTCCGGGACGTGGAGGGGGCAGTGAACGCCGGCTACGGCGCCATGGTCCTCTTCGAGGACGCCGGCACCGCCGACCGGGAGGGCAAGGCCCCCACGGTGGAGCCCGACTTCAAGATCAAGTCCATCCCCGAGCTGCTGGACCTGTTTCCCGCCAGGGGGTAAGGCCATGGAGAAGATCAAGGGCGTCTTTTTCGACCTGGGGGGCACCCTCCGCATCGCCGAGGAGATCCCCGAGCACATGGCAAAGGCCCGGGCCCGGATGGCCGAGCTGGCCGGGTATGAGGACGTGGAGCGCTTTTACGCCATGGTGGAGGAGCGCTACGCGCCCTACCGGGACTGGGCCCTGTCCGAGAACAAGGAGTGCGGCGACTACGACCTCTGGGCAAAGTGGCTCCTGCCTGAACTCCCCGAGGGGAAGCTGCGGGAGATCTGCCACGAGATCACCTTCCAGTACCGCCAGGCCAAGGGCCTGCGCCACGTGGTGGACGGGGGCGTGGAGGTCATCCGGACCCTGAAGGCGCGGGGCTACAAGCTGGGCATCATCTCCAACCTCATCGGGGAGTACGAGATCTACGACTGGCTCAAGGACGACGGCCTGGAGCAGTATTTCGACACCGTGGTCCTCTCCTCGGTGTGCCACATCCGCAAGCCCGACCCGGAGATGTACCGCATGGGCTGCCGGGAGCTGGGCCTGGAGCCGGGGGAGTGTGCCTCGGTGGCCGACAACCTCAGCCGGGACATCACCGGGGCCAAGGCGGCGGAGATCGGGGCCAACATCCTCTTCATCAGCCCCGAGAAGCTGGCCAAGAAGACCATCACCGACGCCAACCGGCCCGACTACATCGTCCACAGGTTTCTGGACATTTTGGACCTGCCCATTTTGCAGTAACAGGGGGGGAACAGCATGGAAAAGAACATTGACACCATCTTTATCGACCTGGGCGACACCTTCCGGGTCATCCGGAAGGACCGGGCCTACGAGCGGGAGGCCCGGGGGGTCATCACCCGCTGCCTGGGGGTGGACGAGGACCCGGACGCCTTCTACGAGAGGGTCATCGAGCCCCGGTACAACAAGTACCGGGACTGGGCCCTGACCTACTACTGCGAGGCCCCGGTGGAGGTCCTGTGGACCCGCTGGCTGGCCTACGACTTCCCTCAGGATGTGGTGAAGGCCCACGCCGCCGAGATGACCTGGGCCTACCGCAAGACCAAGGGGGAGCGGGTGGTCACCGACGGGGGCATCGAGACGGTCAAGGAGCTCTATCGGCGGGGCTACACCCTGGCCATCGTCAGCGACCTGGTGGGCACCGAGGAGGTGGACGATTGGCTGGACCGGGACCACCTGCGGCCCTACTTCAAGAGCGTGCAGCAGTCCTCGGTGTGCCTCATCCGCAAGCCCCACCCCGCCATTTACTACTACGCCCTGGCCGAGACCGGCTCCGACCCCGCGCGCACCTGCTACGTGGGGGACAACCTGAACCGGGATATCGTGGGGGCCAAGGCCGCCGGCCTGGGCATGACCGTGGGGGTCCAGTACCCCAACAAAAAGCCCCAGGAGGTCACCGAGGAGAACAAGCCCGACGTGTTCATCCACCATTTTTCCGAGCTGCTGGACATCTTTCCAACGCTCCACAAGTAAGGAGGAAGCAATATGAGCGACAAACTTTCCCGTGGCGGCGAGGCCCTGGCCAAGGCCGTGGAGGCCGCCTACGCCAAGGGCCTGACCGACTACTATCTGGAGCCCATGGCCCTGGTGGATGCCGAGGGCAAGCCCGTGGGCAAGATCGGGGACGGGGACCACGTGGTCTTCTGCTGCCGCCGGGGCGAGCGGGAGATCGAGCTCACCGAGGCCTTTACCCAGCCCGACTTTGACAAGTTCCCCAGGGACTACATGAAGGACCTGGAGTTCGTCATCATGACCATGTACCACGACAAGTTCAAGGACCTGCCCATCGCCTTCGCCCCCGAGAAGGTGAAGATGCCCCTGGCCCAGGTCCTCTCCGAGGCCGGCCTGACCCAGTTCCACTGCGCCGAGAGCGAGAAGTACGCCCACGTGACCTTCTTCTTCAACGGCGGGCGCAACGAGCCCTTCCCCGGCGAGACCGACGTCCGGGTGCCCTCTCCCAAGGGCATCCCCTTTGACCAGAAGCCCGAGCTGAGCCTGCCCCAGGTGGCCGAGAAGGTGAAGGGCGCCGTGGACGAGGGGTTTGACTTCATCCTCACCAACTTCGCCAACGGCGACGTCATCGGCCACACCGCCAACACCGACGCCAAGCTGGTGGCTGCCGCCACCATCAGCAAGTACGTCAGCCAGGTCTCGGAGTACGCCAAGGCCCACGGCTACGTGGTGGCGGTCACCGCCGACCACGGCAACATCGAGGCCCTCTACGACGCCAAGGGCAAGCCCCATGTGGCCCACACCACCAACCTGGTGCCCTTCATCGTCATGGACCCCCAGGGTCGGCCGGTGGAGCTCCGGGACGGCCGCCTGGGGGATGTGGCCCCCACCGTCCTGTCGGTGCTGGGCCTGGAGAAGCCCGCTGAGATGACCGGCGAGACCCTCATCACCACCGCTGACTTCACCAGCCGCAAGATGATGCTCATCATCCTGGACGGCTGGGGCTACGGCACCCACGACGACGGCGACGGCATCTTCCTGGCCGACACCCCCGACTGGGATAAGCTGCTGGCCACCTATCCCAACAGCAAGCTCCACGCCTCTGGCGAGGATGTGGGTCTCCAGGCCGGCAAGCCCGGCAACTCCGAGGCCGGCCACTCCAACCTGGGTGCCGGCCGGGTGGTGGCCCAGGACGACGTGCGCATGGACGCCGCCATCCAGAGCGGCGACTTCAAGCGCAACCCCGTCTTCCTCCACGCCATCGAGGGGGCGAAGAAGACCGGCGCCCTCCACCTCATCGCCTACCTCACCGAGAAGTCCAGCCACGGCTGCATCGACTACCCCCTGATGCTCACCGAGATGGCCGAGGGTGTGGAGCACGTCTACTACCACATCATCTTCGACGGCCGCTCCACCGAGCCGGGCAGCGCCCCCGCCATGCTCCGGGCGCTGGACGAGAAACTGGAGGCCCTGGGCCGGGGCGAGATCGTGGACGGCGTGGGCCGGGGCATCGCCCTGGACCGGGACGGCAACTACGCCAAGGTCCAGAAGGCCTACGAGTGCATGACCCTGGGCAAGGGCGAGCAGTATCAGTAAAGAGAACAAAACGCAGATATAAAAAGTGAGGTAATTGCTATGCCAACAGCGGCGACTGCTGCCGCAGCCGCGGCCACCCTGGACCTCTCAGCCCTGGAGCTGAGCGTCTGGGACATCCTTCTTCGCCTGATGTGCACCATGCTCATCGGAGCCATGATCGGCACCGAGCGGGAGTTCACCCACCGGCCCGCCGGCATGCGCACCCACATGCTGGTGGCGGTGGGCGCCTGCGCGGTGATGATCACCAGCCAGCTCATTTTCTGGCAGTACCGTGCCTACGGCGCCACCCCTGACCCGGCCCGTCTCAGCGCCCAGGTCATCACCGGCATCGGCTTCCTGGGCGCCGGCACCATCATGAAGGAGGGCCCCACCATCAAGGGCCTGACCACCGCCGCCAGCATCTGGGCGGTGGCCTGCCTGGGCGTGGCCGTAGGCGGAGGCTACTACGCCGTGGGCCTTGTGGGCGCGGGATGTATGATGGTGACTCTGGTCATCTTCGAGAAATTGCAGAATCTCCTGATGAAGAACCACTACGCCCTCTATACATACTCGGTCACCTGCGAGGACATCGTCTACACCCTGGACCTCATCCACCGCCTGGCCGTGGCGGCCGACGCCACCGTCACCAGCACCGAGGTGGAGCAGGACGAGGGGAAGGGCACCTTCCACATCTGTTTCAAAGCCAATTTTGGAGGCCGGGCGGCCGGGGAGAGGATGCAGAAGTTCTTCTCCGACCTGACCAGCGACCCCCATACCATCAGCGTCACCCAGGATCGCACCCGGATGTGAGCGGGTAGAGATCCCCCCGACGACAGCCACAGACTTGGAGAGGAAATTTTCCTGATTTTGGAAGATATCTCCCCAGGTTGGATTTTTGCCCCCATTTTTCCCCGGTAAGAGCCATTTTTTAGGAGGCAGAAAGCGGCAGAGCACGAAAAATAAAAAGGAGGCACCACACAATGCAACACGTAGAAAACCTGTTCTGGATCGGCCTGGTCGGAGCGCTTCTGGCCCTGGCCTTTGCGGTGATCCAAGCCCGCAAGGTCATGACCTACTCCGAGGGCAACGAAAAAATGCAGAAGATCGCAGCCGCCATCCGTGAGGGTGCCTACGCCTATCTCAGCCACCAGTACAAGACGGTGGCCAAGGTCTTTGCCATTGTCTTCGTCCTTTTGCTGGCGGTGGCCTTCGGCACCGGCGGGCAGATGCTCTCGGTGTTCACGCCCTTCGCCTTTGTCACCGGCGGCGTGTTCTCCATGCTCTCCGGCTTCATCGGCATGAGGATCGCCACCAACTCCAACGCCCGCACCGCCAACGCCGCCTCCGAGGGCCTGAACCGGGGCCTCCGGGTGGCCTTCTCCGCCGGCAGCGTCATGGGCTTCACCGTGGTGGGCCTGGGCATGCTGGACATCTTCCTGTGGTTCTGCATCCTCCACTTCGGCGCCGGCATTGACGACCCCGTCCAGCTGGGCAACATCATGGTGATGAACGGCATGGGCGCCTCCTTCATGGCCCTGTTTGCCCGGGTGGGCGGCGGTATCTACACCAAGGCCGCCGACGTGGGCGCCGACCTGGTGGGCAAGGTGGAGGCCGGCATCCCCGAGGACGACCCCCGCAACCCCGCCACCATCGCCGACAACGTGGG
>CANRFC010000021.1 GCA_947629795.1 uncultured Oscillospiraceae bacterium | reverse complement strand
CTGTACTATGGCGCTACCAACAACTACAAGCCGGAAAACGCTTTCTTCGATTGCTCTTTGCACTGGAAGCGAAAGGACAAATGCGGTACGCACTATATCAGCGAGAAGGTGCTGAGCTGTCTTGTCCTAAAGCATATCCAGCTTGTAACAGAGTACATTCTGCGGTACGAAGCCCACTTCCGGGCGGTCATGGAGCGCCGGCTGCGGCTGGAGAGCGATGAGAAGATCAGGGCCGACCGCAAGAAGCTGGAGCGCGGCGAGAAACGCATCGCAGAGCTGAAACGCTTATTCGTGAAGATCTACGAGGACAACGCCAGCGGACGGCTGAATGATGAGCGGTTCGATATGCTGAGCCAGAGTTACGAGGCCGAGCAAAAGCAGCTGGAGGCAGAGGTCGCGGCTCTGCGGAAAGAGATTGAGGTACAGGCAGAACAGAACGAAAGTATTGACAGGTTCATCCGGAAGGCGAAGAAGTATGTTGCCATCACCGCCCTTGACGCTTACACGCTGCATGAGCTGGTGTCCGCGATCTATGTGGACGCGCCGGACAAGAGCAGCGGCAAGCGACGGCAGCACATCCACATCAAATACGATGGGCCGGGTTTCATCCCGCTGGATGAACTGATGAAAGAGGAAACGGCGTGACCGAAGTCACGCCGTAACCCCTTGAAATCATTGGGCTTTCACAATTTTACGTTAATACTGTTTTACGAGCAGCGGCCTTTCCGGCGCGGCCTTTTTTGCCTTTCTTAAGAAAATCGTATGCTTTTTTCTATGGCATCTTTCCCCAAAATGTGGTATCCTTTGCCTCAGTACAGAAGGGGGTGAGAGGCCATGGACAAGCCGGACAAGGAAAAGGTGACCTGGACCCTCACTCTGTGTGTCACCCTGATCCTCCTGACTGTGCTCATCTGGGCACTGTGGCGCTCCGGTTTCTTTGCGGCCCGGTCGGAGGAGGACCTCCAGACCTACATACAGCGCTTCGCGCCATACTCTCATCTGGTCTTCTTCGCCCTTCAGCTCTCCTCGGTGATCCTGGCACCCATCCCCAGCAATCTGACCGCGGCAGTGGGTGGGCTCCTTTTCGGCACCTGGTGGGCCTTTTTCCTCACCGCCGCGGCGGTGGTCCTGGGCTCGTCGGTGGTATTCCAGTTGGCGCGGGTCCTGGGCCGGCCCTTTGCCGAGCGGTTTGTCAGCAGAAAGAACTGGGACAAGTACACTGAGGTCTTCCGCCGAAAGCGGGATCTGTTCCTCTTTCTGGCCTTTCTCTTTCCCTTTTTTCCCGACGATATCCTGTGCATCATGGCGGGGCTCACCGATATTTCCTTCCGCCGCTTCCTGCTGCTGGTAGTCCTGGCCCGGCCCTGGGGGCTGCTGGTGGCCTGCGGCGTGGGAGGTTCCGCCCTCCACATCCCCCTGGGCGGCATGGCAGCCCTGGGCATTGCGGGAGCGGCGGTATTCCTGCTGGCCATGAAATACGGCGACAAACTGGAAGACGCCCTTCTGAAAAAGCTGAAGAGGTAAGCTGTTAGCCGAAAAAGAGATAAAGGAGACAAAGCGATGACTTGTGTGGCCCGGATCCCCTCGCCCATGGGAGAACTGACCCTGGCCTCCGACGGAGAGGCCCTCACCGGCCTCTGGATGTCGGAGCAGAAGTATTTTGCCGCCACCCTGCCTGCAGATGTCCGGGAAAGGGGAGACCTGCCCCTGTTTCTCCGGGCAGAGGACTGGCTCCGGCGCTACTTTGCAGGGGAGAAGCCCTCTCCGGCAGAGCTCCCGCTGCGGCCCGCAGGAAGTCCTTTCCGGCAGGCGGTGTGGCAGCTTCTCACCGAGATCCCCTACGGGGAAGTGACCACCTACAGTGACCTGGCAAAGCAGTTGAGCTCCCGGTCAGGCCACGGGACTTCTGCCCGGGCGGTGGGGGGCGCCGTGGGGCACAACCCCATCTCCATCGTCATTCCCTGTCACCGGGTAGTGGGCTCCGACGGCAGCCTTACCGGCTATGCCGGAGGGGTAACACGGAAACTGGCCTTGCTGGAACTGGAGGGCGCGGCGGAAAAGTTGCATAAACCGAAAGGCCAAGGGGCCCGGCCCCGTTGAGGATTTACTACAAAATTCCTTGCGCCGCAGAAAAAGCCTTGACAATTCCCTGCAAAAAATTTATACTCAATGCATCAGTTGAGAACGAAGGCGTTCCGACCCCCAGGGCGGAGCGCCTTCTTCTTATAAAAGCCACAAAGAATGAGGACTTTTTTGAGGAAAGGGGAGCCTGATCATGGCTTACACCAAGGAAGACATCATCCGCATCGTTAAGGAAGAGGACATTGAGTTCATCCGCATGCAGTTCACCGACATTTTCGGCCAGCTCAAAAATGTGGCCATCACCGCCTCCCAGATCGAGAAGGCCGTGAACAACGAGATCATGCTGGACGGCTCCTCCATTGAGGGCTTTGTGCGTATCAACGAGTCCGACCAGTACCTCTATCCCGATCTGGATTCCTTTACCATCTTCCCCTGGCGGCCCCAGCACGGCAAGGTGGCCCGGCTCATCTGTGATGTACATAATCCCGACGGCACCCCCTTCGTAGGCGACCCCCGGGGCGTGCTGAAGAAGGTCCTGGAGAAGGCCAAAAAGATGGGCTATGAGGCCTTCAATGTGGGGCCCGAGGCCGAATTCTTCCTCTTCCAGACTGATGAGGAGGGCAAGCCCACCACCAAGACCAACGACGAGGCGGGCTACTTTGATCTGGGCCCCCTGGACCACGGCGAGGGCACCCGGCGGGAGATCTGCCTGGCCCTGGAGCAGATGGGCTTTGAGATCGAGGCCAGCCACCACGAGGTGGCTCCCGGCCAGCATGAGATCGACTTCAAGTACGCCGAGGCGCTGCGCACCGCCGACAACATCATGACCTTCAAGCTGGCGGTAAAGACCCTGGCCCAGAAGAACGGCCTCCACGCCACCTTCATGCCCAAGCCCATCTTCGGCATCAACGGCTCGGGCATGCACACCAATATGTCCCTCTTCAAGGACGGAAAGAACGCCTTTGCCGACCCCAGCGACCCCCGGGGCCTGTCCAAGGAGTGCTATGCCTTCATTGCCGGCCTGCTGGCCCACGTACAGGGCTTTGCCGCCGTCACCAACCCTCTGGTCAACTCCTACAAGCGGCTGGTCCCCGGCTATGAGGCGCCCTGTTACCTGGCCTGGTCGGCCTCCAACCGCTCCGCCCTCATCCGCATCCCCGCCTCCCGGGGCATGGGTACCCGCGTGGAGCTGCGCTGTCCCGATCCTTGCTGCAACCCCTACCTGGAGCTGGCAGTCTGCCTGGCTGCCGGTCTGGACGGCATTGAAAAGGGCATGACCCCGCCCCCCGAGATCACCGAAAACATCTTCCAGATGGATGAGGCTGCCCGCAAGGCCGCCGGCATCGCCAGCCTTCCCGGCTCTCTGGAGGAGGCCATTGAGGCCATGCAGGCCGACGCCCTGGTGATGGACACCCTCGGTCCGCACGTGGCTGAGAACTACATCGACGGCAAGAAGAAGGAGTGGGACGAGTACCGCACCCGTGTCTCCTCCTGGGAGCGGGAAAAATACATTATCAACTACTGAGCGTCCCACAGCCCTCATAGACTCCTCACAGGGAAGGAGTGTACGCCATGGAAAAGGTGATCGTCGCCTTTGAAAGCGAAAAGACAGCCCTTCGTGTCCGGGAGATCGTGGAGAGCGCCGGCCTGGCCTCCTGCCTGGTGTGCCGCTCCGCTGCCGAGGTCAAGCGCCTGGTAAACAAACAGCATCTGACCACTGTGATCTGCGGATACAAATTCGGAGATGAGACCGCCGAGACCCTCTTTGACGACCTGCCGCCCACCTGTTCCATGCTGGTCGTAGCAGTGCAAAGTATGCTCTCCATGATGGAAAGCGATGAGATCTTTCAGCTTCCGGCCCCGGTCTCCAGAAATGATCTGGTCACCTCGGTCCGTATGCTGATCCAGGTGGGACACCGGCTGGAAAAGTTTGTCCGGCCCCAGCGCACCGTGCAGGAGCAGGCCATCATTGAAAAGGCCAAGGCAGTGCTCATGGACCGCAACGGCATGACCGAGGACCAGGCCCACCGCTTTCTGCAGAAAAAGAGCATGGATTCCGGGGCCAAGCTCATCCAAACCGCCCAGCTTATCGTGGACGGAGCCTGGACCTTCTAAAGAACAAGGACGTTCCAAACATGCGCCTTACGGCGGCAGTCACAAGAGGTTTGACTGCCGCCGTTTGCGAACCAAAAGACTTTCAATGGGGAGGGCCTTTTATGCGCTTCACAAAAATGCAAGGCTTGGGGAACGACTACGTCTACCTTGACTGCACCAAAGCGACTCCGCCCGACCTGCCCGGCCTGGCGGTCAAGATCTCCGACCGGCACTTCGGCGTGGGCTCCGACGGCCTGATTTGCATCTGCCCCTCTGAGACAGCGGACTTCCGTATGCGGATGTTCAACGCCGACGGCTCCGAGGGGGAGATGTGCGGCAACGGCATCCGCTGTGTGGGCAAGTTTGTCTATGACAAGGGGCTGACAAGGAAAACCACTTTATCCGTCGAGACCCTGGCAGGCATCAAAACGCTGGACCTGAAGGCGGAGGCCGGTCAGGTCACTCAGGTCACGGTGGACATGGGGGTCCCAGCCGCGGAAAACCCGAGAACACTGCATGTTCTGGGCTCAGACTACCTCATCTATCCCGTGTCCATGGGTAACCCCCATGCCATCATCTTTCAATCAGGTGTAAAGGAATTAGACCTGACAGATATCGGACCTCATTTTGAGTGCCATCCCAGCTTTCCCAACCGCACCAATACCGAATTTGTAGAGCCCATAGCCCCTGACCGCCTCTTCATGCGGGTGTGGGAGCGGGGGAGCGGCGAGACCCTGGCCTGCGGCACCGGGGCCTGTGCCACCGCCGTAGCAGCCAATCTGGCCGGCAAGGCGGGGCGAGAGGTCACCGTTACCCTCTTGGGCGGCGACCTGCACATCCGCTGGGACGAGACCGACGGCCACGTCTATATGACCGGCCCGGCCGTCACCGTCTTTGAGGGAGACTGGCCCGAGACGTAATTTGGCAAGGAGGGGACTATGACCCATGTCGACCCCTACTTCCGAAAGCTCACAGGCAATTACCTGTTTTCCGAGATCAGCCGTCAGGTGGCCCAATTCCAGGCCATCCACCCCGAAAAGCGCCTGATCCGCCTGGGGATCGGCGACGTGACCCGGCCCTTGCCGGCGGCTGTGGTGGAAGCCATGACCGCCGCGGCGGCGGAGCAGGGCACCCCGGCAGGCTTCCACGGCTACGGCCCCGAACAGGGCTACCCCTTTCTCCGGGAGGCCATCGCCCTCCACGACTACCAAGACCGCGGTATCCATGTGGACCCGGATGAGATCTTTGTCTCCGACGGGGCCAAGAGCGACTGCGGCGGCATCTGTGACCTCTTCGCCGTTGGGAACACCGTGACCCTGTGCGACCCGGTGTACTCGGTCTATCTGGACACCAACGTCATGGCGGGCCGGGCGGGGGAGTTCGATCCCGCCACCGGCCGCTGGTCCGGGCTCCTCTACCTGCCCTGTACCGCGGAAAATGACTTTGTGCCCGCTCCGCCGGCGGAACAGGCCGACCTCATCTACCTCTGCTTTCCCGCCAACCCCACCGGAGCAGCAGCCAACCGCGCCCAGCTCCAGGCCTGGGTGGACTACGCCAACCGCCATGACAGCATCCTTCTCTTTGACGGCGCCTACGAGGCCTTTGTCACCACCCCCGGCGTTCCCCGGAGCATTTTTGAACTCCCCGGCGCCCGGACCTGCGCCATCGAATTCCGCTCCTTCTCCAAGACGGCGGGGTTTACCGGCACCCGGTGTGCCTATACCGTCATTCCCAGGGAACTGGAGCGGGAGGGCGTCTCTCTCCGCCGTCTCTGGGCCCGCCGCCAGGCCACCAAGACCAACGGCGTGTGTTATGTGGTCCAGCGGGGCGCTCAGGCGGTCTACACCCCCGCGGGCCGGGCCCAGGTGGCTGAGAACCTGGCCTACTACCGCCGCAATGCCCAGACCCTCCGGGCTGGCTTGACCCAGGCCGGGCTGACGGTCTACGGAGGGGTAGATTCTCCCTACCTGTGGGTGAAAACTCCCAAAAAACAGACCTCCCAGGACTTTTTCCGCCTTCTCCTGGAGGAGGCGGGAGTGGTGACCACCCCCGGCAGCGGCTTCGGCCCCCACGGCGAGGGTTATATCCGCCTCACCTCCTTTGGCGAGGCAGGCGAGACCCAGGAAGCGGCGGCGCGCATCGCCGCGTTACTCTAAGATCCCAAAAGGGGGATTTCTCATGGACGAAAGACGAAGGGACGGCTTTCCCAAGGGCGGCCTGTACGACCCCGCCTTTGAGCACGATGCCTGCGGCATCGGCGCGGTGGTGGACATTCAGGGCCGCAGGAGCCATCAGACGGTGGACGACGCCCTGAAGATCGTGGAAAAGCTGGAGCACCGGGCCGGCAAGGACGCCGAGGGCAAGACCGGCGACGGCGTGGGCATCCTGCTTCAGGTCTCCCACAAATTTTTCTCCCGGGCCGTGCCCTTTGACCTGGGAGGGGAGCGGGACTACGGCGTGGGGATGTTCTTCTTCCCCCAGGACACCCTCCAGCGCTCCCGGGCCAAGAAAATGTTCGAGGTGGTGACGGCCCAGGAGGGCCTGACCTTCCTGGGCTGGCGGCAGGTACCGGTGGAGCCCGGCATTCTCGGGGCCAAGGCCCGGAGCAAAATGCCCTGTATCGAGCAAGGCTTTGTGGGCCGGCCCCAGGGCGTTGCCAGGGGCCTGGACTTTGACCGCCGGCTCTACGTCCTACGCCGGGCTTTTGAACAGTCGGACAAGGAGACCTACGTGGCCTCTCTCTCCAGCCGCACCATTGTCTACAAGGGAATGTTCCTGGTGGGACAGCTCCGGCAGTTCTACCCCGACCTGCAGAGCCGGGACTATGAAAGTGCCATCGCCATCGTCCACTCCCGGTTCTCCACCAATACGGATCCCTCCTGGGAGCGGGCCCATCCCAACCGGCTCATGGCCCACAACGGAGAGATCAACACCATCCGGGGCAACATCGACCGGATGCTGGCCCGGGAGGAGACCATGTCCGCACCCCTTCTGGACCGGGCCAGGGACAAGGTCCTGCCTGTGGTCAACGGAAAGGGTTCGGACTCCGCCATGCTGGACAACACCCTGGAATTCCTGATGATGGCGGGGATGGAGCTTCCCCTGGCGGTGATGGTGACCATTCCCGAGCCCTGGCAAGGGGAGAAGACCATCTCCCGCTCCAAGCAGGCCCTCTATCAGTACTATGCCACCCTCATGGAGCCCTGGGACGGCCCCGCCGCCGTGATCTTCTCCGACGGCGATTTGATGGGAGCCACCCTGGACCGCAACGGTCTGCGACCCTCCCGGTATTACATCACCTCCGATGACAGGCTCATCCTCTCCTCTGAGGTGGGGGTACTGGACATTCCCCCGGAAATGATCGTGACGAAATCCCGCCTGGAGCCGGGAAAAATGCTCCTGGTGGACACCCTCCAAAAGCGGGTCATCGGCGATGAGGAGCTCAAGGAGACCTACGCCGCCCGCCAGCCCTACGGAGAGTGGCTGGACGGCAATCTGCTCCACCTGCGGGACCTCCCCATCCCCAATCACAAGGTCCCCACGGCAGGGGAGGAGGGGCTGGTCCGCCTTCAGCAGGCCTTTGGCTACACCTACGAGGACGTGAAGGACACCATCCTGCCTATGGCCCGGGATGGGGCAGAGCCCACGGCTGCCATGGGAGTGGACGTTCCTCTGGCGGTGCTGGACGACAGGGACCAGCCCCTGTTCAACTACTTCAAACAGCTCTTCGCCCAGGTGACTAACCCGCCCATCGACGCCCTACGGGAGGAGGTGGTCACCGACACCACCGTCTATCTGGGGGATGATGGCAATCTTCTGGAGGAGAGCGCCGAGAACTGCCGGGTGCTTCAGGTCCATAACCCCATCCTGACCTCCACCGACCTTTTGAAGATCAAGGGGATGAAGCGGCCGGGCTTCCATGTGGAGACAGTGCCCATCCTCTATTACAAGAACACCTCGCTCAAAAAAGCCCTGGACGACCTCTTTGTGGCGGTGGACCGGGCCTACCGGAACGGGGCCAACATCGTCATCCTCTCCGACCGGGGGGTGGACGAGACCCACATGGCCATCCCGTCTCTGCTGGCGGTATCCGCCATTGAGCAGTACCTGGTGCGCACCAAGAAGCGCACGGCGGTCTCCATCATCCTGGAATCCGCCGAGCCCCGGGACGTCCATCACTTCGCTACCCTTCTGGGCTACGGCGCCCGGGCCATCAATCCCTACCTGGCCCAGGAGACCATCGGTTCGCTCATTGACCGGGGCCTGCTGGACAAGGACTACCACGCCGCGGTGGATGACTACAACTCCGCCATCCTCCACGGCATCGTAAAGATCGCGTCCAAAATGGGCATCTCCACCCTTCAATCCTACCAGTCCGCCCAGATCTTTGAGGCGGTGGGGATGGAAAAAGGGGTGGTAGAGACCTACTTTACCAACACAGTCAGCCGGGTGGGGGGCATCGGCCTGCGGGAGATCGAGGAGCAGGTGGAGCGCAATCACGCCAAGGCCTTCGACCCCCTGGGACTGGGCGGCGCGCCCGTTCTGGACTCCCTGGGCGAGCACAAGGCCCGCTCCGGCGGGGAGGACCACCTGTACAACCCGAAGACCATCCACCTCCTGCAGCAGGCCGCCTGGACAGGGGATTACGGGCTCTTCAAACAGTACACCGCCCTGGTGGATGATGAGACCCGTCCCCACACCCTTCGGGGCCTGATGGAGCTCCAATACGCCGAGAAATCCATTCCCATCGACGAGGTGGAGAGTGTGGATTCTATCGTCAAGCGCTTCAAGACCGGAGCCATGAGCTACGGCTCCATCTCCCAGGAGGCCCACGAATGCCTGGCTCAGGCCATGAACCTGCTGGGGGGCAAGTCCAACTCCGGCGAGGGCGGAGAGAGCCCGGAGCGGCTGAATACCCCCAAGGGCTCGGCCATCAAGCAGGTGGCCTCGGGGCGGTTTGGAGTCACCAGCGAATACCTGGTCTCTGCTAAGGAGATCCAGATCAAAATGGCCCAGGGGGCCAAGCCGGGGGAGGGAGGACATCTCCCCGCCGGGAAGGTCTATCCCTGGATCGCCAAGACCCGGCACTCCACCCCAGGTGTGACCCTGATCTCCCCGCCGCCCCACCACGATATCTACTCCATCGAGGACCTGGCCCAGCTCATCTATGACCTGAAGTGTGCCAACCGGAACGCCCGCATCAGCGTGAAGCTGGTCAGCGAGGCGGGGGTGGGTACCATCGCCGCCGGCGTGGCCAAGGCGGGAGCCCAGGTGGTCCTTATCTCGGGCTATGACGGGGGTACCGGCGCTGCGCCACGCTCCTCCATCCACAATGCAGGCCTTCCCTGGGAGCTGGGCCTGGCTGAGACCCACCAGACCCTGATCCAGAACGGCCTGCGCTCCCGGGTGGTTATTGAGACCGACGGCAAGCTCATGTCGGGCCGGGACGTGGCCATCGCCTGTATGCTGGGTGCCGAGGAGTTCGGCTTTGCCACCGCCCCGCTGGTCACCATGGGCTGCGTGATGATGCGGGTGTGCAATCTGGACACCTGTCCGGTGGGGGTGGCCACCCAGAATCCCGCGCTGCGCAAGCGTTTCAAGGGCAAGCCGGAGTACGTGGTGAACTTCATGCGCTTCATCGCCCAGGAGCTGCGGGAGCACATGGCAAAGCTGGGCGTGCGCACGGTGGACGAGCTGGTGGGAAGGTCAGACCTCTTGCGCCCCAAGGCTTCCGCCCCCAATGCCCGGGCGGCCACGGTGGACCTGTCCGCCATTTTGGACAACCCCTGGGCAGGGAAGGGAAAGGAACATTTCGACCCGGCGGATATCTACGATTTTGGCCTGAACAGCACCGTGGACCTCAAAATTCTGGAGAAAGAGCTGGAAAAAGTTCTGAAAACCGGAAAGCCGGGGCGGATCGAAATACCCGTTACCTCCACAGACAGGACCCTGGGGACCATCCTGGGAAGCGATATCACGAAAAAGTTCGGAAATTCCCTCCCGGAGGACACTTTTGTGGTCCATTGTACCGGCGGAGGTGGACAATCCTTCGGCGCGTTCCTTCCCAAGGGGCTCACTCTGGAGCTGGAAGGGGACGCAAATGACTATCTCGGGAAGGGCCTTTCCGGCGGAAAATTGGTCCTCTACCCCCCAAAAAAAGCTCTCTACACGGCCTCAGAAAATGTCATCGCCGGGAATGTGGCCCTCTACGGCGCCACCTCGGGCGCGGCCTTTTTGGCCGGCAGGGCGGGGGAGCGTTTCTGCGTCCGGAATTCCGGCGCCGACGCCGTGGTCGAGGGCGTGGGAGACCACGGCTGCGAGTACATGACCGGTGGCCGGGCGGTCATCCTGGGCCCCACGGGCAAGAACTTCGCCGCCGGCATGTCCGGGGGCGTGGCCTATGTGCTGGATGAGGGACGGGACCTCTACCTGCGCCTCAACCGGGCTATGGTGGAAATGGAGCAGGTCACCGAACAGCAGGATATCGACGAGCTGCGCTCCCTCATCGAGGCCCACGTCAAGGCCACCGATTCGGTCCGGGGCAAGGAGATCCTGGCGGACTTTCCGCGCTTCCTGCCCCTGTTCAAGCGGATCATTCCCAGAGACTACAAGCGGATGCTCTCCACCATCGCCCAAATGGAGGAGAAGGGCATGAGCCGGGAGCAGGCCGAGATCGAGGCATTCTACGCCAACGCGAAAGGGGGGAGGCGGTAATGGGAAAGCCCACAGGTTTTCTGGAATATCAGCGGCAGAACGACCCGGCCCAGGCCCCATTGGAACGGATTGGGCACTTCCGGGAGTTCCATCCCCGCCTTCCCAAGGCGGAGCGGCAGCGGCAAGGGGCCCGGTGCATGGCCTGCGGCGTGCCCTTCTGCCAGTCCGGGGCAGTGCTGAACGGGATGGTCTCCGGCTGCCCTCTCCACAACCTGGTACCCGAGTGGAACGACCTGGTCTATACCGGGAATTTCGATCTGGCATTGGAGCGGCTGCTCAAGACCAATCCCTTCCCGGAATTCACCGGACGGGTATGCCCCGCCCTGTGCGAGGCGGCCTGTACCTGCGGCCTTCACGGGGAGGCGGTGACGGTGAAGGCCAACGAGCTGGGCATCATCGAAGACGCCTGGGAAAAGGGACTCATCGCGCCCTGTCCGCCCAAGGCCCGCACCGGGAAGCGGGTGGCGGTGGTGGGCTCCGGGCCCTCCGGCCTGGCCTGTGCCGCCCGGCTCAACAGTCGGGGCCACCTGGTCACCGTCTTTGAAAAGGCGGACCGCCCCGGCGGCCTGCTCATGTACGGCATCCCCAACATGAAGCTGGAAAAGGAGATCGTCCTGCGCCGCACCCAGCTCCTGGAAGAAGAGGGGGTGAAATTCCGCACCGGTGTGGATGTGGGTGCGGACCTGGCCCCGGAGGAGCTCCTGCGGGAGTATGATGCGGTGGTCCTCTGCTGCGGTGCAGGGCAGCCAAGAGACCTGAAGGTGGTCAACCGGGATGTAAAGGGAGTTCACTTTGCAGTAGATTTTCTCACCTCTACCACAAGGAGTTTGCTGAACTCCGGGCCCAGGGATGGAGCCTTCCTCTCCGCCAAGGGGAAGGACGTGGTCATCGTGGGGGGCGGCGACACGGGAAACGACTGCGTGGGCACCTCCATCCGCCACGGCTGCAGAAGTGTCATTCAGCTGGAAATGATGCCCAAGGCGCCGGATGCCAGAACGGAGGGCAATCCCTGGCCCGAGTGGCCCAGGATCTGCAAGACTGACTACGGCCAGGAGGAGGCCATCGCCAAATTCGGCGCCGACCCCCGGCTCTACCAGACCACAGTGACCGAATTGATAGCCGACAAGGAGAACTACTTGACGGCTATTCGGACTGTAAAACTGGGGACCGACCTGAAGCCCATTCCCGGAACAGAGGGAGAGCTGCCCTGTCAGCTCCTCCTCATCGCCGCCGGGTTCCTGGGGCCCCGCCCCTATGTGCCCCAGAGCTTTGGTCTGGAGACCAACCAGCGCTCCAATGTGAAGACCCCCGAGGGAGGCTATGCCACCAGTGTTCCCAAGGTCTTCGCCGCCGGGGATATGCGCCGGGGCCAGTCCCTGGTGGTGTGGGCCATCCAAGAGGGCTGTTCCGCCGCCCGGGAAGTGGACCGATATCTGATGGGATACACTGCGCTCTGAGCGATCATAACTGTAAAGCGGCTGCCCTTTTCAGCGAAGGGGCAGCCGCTTTTATACTTATCGGGGATCTCTGAGGATGTAGAGGGCGTAGAGCCGGGTCAGGAGGTCCCACTCGGCCTTACCCAGGGCTCCGGTCTCAGGCAGGCCGGCCTTCCGTTGAAGCCAGCGGATGTCCTTGGCGCAGAGGGGGGAGTTGACCCCGTTGATGGGGCAGGCCGTGACCTCGTCCAGAACACTGCTGAGGGCCTGAAAGACGGCCTGGACGATAAGGAGATAGACGGACCGGACGCCGGGGGCGGCTGAGTATTGCCAGCTGGGAAGATTGGGAAGTCCCCGAGGGGGAGCCATCTTCTCGGCGGCGGCAGTGAAGGCCAGGACAATGGCGTCCCAGGTGGCGTTGTCCACCACGCCGGTGACCGGCAGACCAAACTCCCGCTGGAAGGTCATCACTGCCTCCAGAGTATCCTCTCCAAAGGTGCCGTTGGGGATGAGGGAGGGGAGGGCCGGGTAGTAAAAGGACAGGGTGCGCAGCATGATCTGCAGGCTGCGCACACTCGGGGAAACAGAGGTCTCTTCGTTCATGGCTTTGCCTCCTTATGCGTCCCGGCTGCCCATCTGGAGGGTCGAGCCGGGGTATTGCCGGGTGATGGGCTGGATCTGGCGGCCTTGCAGCAAGGCTGCGAAGATCCCCTGATAGGCCCGATAGAGGTAGTCCCAGGTCTGTGGGCCAGCCACACCGTCAGGTTCCAGGCCGGCCCACTGCTGGAAGGCCCGGACCGCCTGCTCCGTCTTGGGGCCGAAGACCCCATCCAGGGTCAGAGCGGGGATGGCGTTGTTGAACTGAGCTGCCAGGGCCAGCCAATACTGGAGCAGCTCCACATAACGCCCGGAGTCCCCCAGCCGCAAGGTAGGCGTCGGCGTAGTGCCGAAGTTGACCGTGTAGTATTTTTGCCCCTGACTCACCAGCTCGGCCAGACGCTGGATCCCCACGGTGAGATAGACCAGCTTGTACCAGGTGGCCTTGCCCACCACGCCGTCGGGGGTCAGGTTGAAGATGGACTGGAACTTCTTCACGGCCCGTTCCGTATTTTCGTCAAAGATGCCGTCCACAGGGGAGATTTCGGGAATGGCCGGGTAATCCCGGGAGATGCGGTTGAGGGAGGCCTGGATGATGGTGACGTTGGGACCTACGGAGCCGGGGCGCAATGGGTAGCCCGGGTAGGAGTCCTGGATGCCGCGGACGGGGGCGTCGGTGACCACCTCGATATTGTCCCCATAGTAGTGGCGCAGGATGTCGATGGAGTTGTAGCCCTGCTGGGCCAGGCGCTGGCTTCCCCACTGGGAGAGCCCGTCGCAGGTGGTGGTGGTCCCGTTGCAGAATTTGGCGGAAAGGGGCTCCACAAAGCCCTGGCGGCGGATGTAGCTGGTAAAGGTCTCGTCCACCACCTGAGAGATATTCTCGAAAATGTTGCGGCCGGGGATGAATTTCTGGTCATAGGCGGTGGAGGAGGTGATCTCGAAGGGATAGCCGCGGCTGCGGTAAAACTCGGTATACACCCGGTTCAGGGCAAAGGAGACGATGGCCAGGACATTGGCCCGGATGGCCGCAGGCTCCCAGGTGGGGTAGATCTCGCTGGATGCCACGTTTTTCACATAGTCCGGAAAGGAGACCATGACATCCTCTCCCGGGGAATCCGGGGCTCCGATGTGAACGGTGATGAACTGAGGGACATAGGGCGTAACGGAAAGTGGCATGGATGAGGACCCCCTTTACAATGTCTGGGGCGGGATGTAGATGGTGTTGCTCTCCTCACTGGGAATGGCCTGCTCGGCCAGGGGGAGGAGGGCCACCGGCAGGAGAGAGTCTACGCCGGAGAAGACCTGCACGTCCTCGATGATCTCCAGTTCATAGCCGGGGTGCTCTACCCGGATGTCCAGGGAGGCAAAGGGTGTCTTGGTGCCGGGGCTCTCGCTGCCGGAGAGGTCCGGGGCGGCGATGATAAGGGGTCCCACCTCGCCGTTTTCGTCGGTGACCCGGACTGCCAGCAAGGTGTGCCTTTGGGGGCCGGTGCGGCGGGAGATGGCCACAGTGGCGCCGGGGAGCGGGATCTGGGCCCGTGAGGTGAATACACGCACGGACAGGGTTCCGGTTTGGGACAAGGGGCATTCCTCCTTTTCTCTCATCCTATGCGGCAGGAGAGGAAAGCTTGCAGAAAAAGGCGGCGGACGGGAGATCCCATCCGTCGCCTTTTTGAGGGGCTTACTTGTCGAAAGCCGGGTTGGTGAAATAGACGTTCTTCTGATCCATCCGCTCCTTGGCCAAGCGGATGGCTTCGCCGAAGCGCTGGAAGTGGACGATCTCACGCTCCCGGAGGAAGCGGATGACGTCGTTGACATCGGGGTCGTCGGAGAGACGGAGAATGTTGTCGTAGGTCAGCCGGGCCTTCTGTTCGGCGGCCAGGTCCTCGGTGAGGTCGGCGATGATGTCGCCGGTGACCTGCATGGTGGAGGCCGACCAGGGGTAGCCCGAGGCGAACTGGGGATAGACGCCGGCGGTATGGTCCACAAAGTAGGTGTCAAAGCCGGCAGTCTTGATCTGGTCCTCGGTGAGGTTGCGGGTGAGCTGATGGACGATGGTGCCCACCATCTCCAGGTGGCCCAATTCCTCAGTGCCGATATCGGTAAGGACGGCCTTGAGCTCGGGGTAGGGCATGGCGTAGCGCTGGCTCAGGTAGCGCAGGGAGGCGCCCAGCTCACCGTCGGGGCCGCCGTACTGGGAGATGATCACGCTGGCCAGCTTGGGATTGGTGTTCTTGATCTTCACAGGGTACTGGAGCTTCTTCTCATATACAAACATGCCTTAACCCTCCGTTTCCTCAAAATTCCAGGGCCACGGGTCCTGGAGCCAGGAGCACCAGCAGTCGCTCTGGGCGGCGGAAGACTTGAAGAGGGGGCCGTACGTGGCCTCGTATTTCTCCCGGCCGGCCTTCTCCAGGGCGGCATATTGCTGAAACAGGGCGAAGGCCTCTTTGTCTCCCTGATGGGTGTCCAGATAGAGACCCAGCTCCAAAAGCACGAATTCCAGAGCCTGCAGCTCGGACAGGGGACAGTTGACTACGTTCCGGGCATCGGCCTTCATGTGGAAGGGGAGATTCAGACCCGGGAAGAGGGTACCGTTGCTCAGGGCGTCCTCCTGGCTGTACCGCTTGGGACAGGTCTGCTGAAAGGGAACATAGGGGACCGCCAGCGGTGCGCACTCAGGCAAAGTGCCGCAGCGATCCGGGCAGGTGGGCGCGTTGCTGCCATTATCAGGATACAATGCGTAGTTCCTCCTTTGAGTTGGTGGGGAGGGAGGACCCTCCAGGCCATTCTATGCTCCACCGGCCCCCTTTGGAGCGGGGGAGGGGAGAGGAGGAAAGGGTATATCGGTCCGACCCGACCCATAAAGTGGCAGGGGAGGGGGTCCGATATGAGAAAGTTTGGGTGGGAAAAAATCTTTGCCCTGGGGGTGGCCGCATCTCTTGCGCTGACTGCCCTGGGAGGACAGTGGATGGAGCGTCGGACAGCTAAGCAGGCCTTTTATCCGGTGCGGCTGGCCGGGCGGCAGCTCATCCTGGACGCGGGCCACGGCGGCGAGGATGGGGGCGCGGTGTCGGTCACCGGTGTGCCGGAAAGTCAGATCAACCTGGCAGTGACTTTGAAACTGGATCAGCTTTTGGGCTTCTACGGCCTGTCGGCCATCCTGCTGCGGGAAAGTGATATATCCCTCCATGACCCCTCAGCCGGGACCCTCCGGGAAAAGAAGGTCTCCGACCTGCACAACCGGGTCTCCGCCATTGAGAGCGTTCCCAACGCTTTGGTGGTCAGCATCCACCAGAACACCTTTCCCGACCCGGCCTATCACGGCTCCCAGGTCTTTTTCCGGGACGGGGAGGAGAGCCAGGCCGTGGCCCAGGCCATTTCAGAGGCACTGCAGACCTTGGACCCGGAGAACCACCGGAAATGCGCCAAGATCCCCGATTCCGTATATCTGATGAAGCATATTACCTGCCCGGCAGCCCTGGTGGAGTGTGGCTTTTTGTCCAACGTAGCCGAGGAGGAAAAGCTCCGGAATGGGGGCTATCAGACCCAACTGGCCCTGTGCATCGCCGCCGGAGTTCTGAAATGGGAAAACAGGGGTGGCGAAATCCAGGGACCTGTGGTATAATCTATAAACAGGTAAGATTTTGTTTACTTCACAAGAGAGGTGGCCCCTATGGCCAAGTCAAAAACGCTGTTCTTCTGTACTGAGTGCGGCAACGAGGTCCTGCGCTGGCAAGGGCAATGTCCGGCCTGCGGGGCTTGGAACACCATCGTGGAGCGCCCCGCCGAGCCCAAGAGCAAGGCGCCCAGATCCACCAGCGGCAGGAGGGAGGTCGCCGTGGGCTTTGCCCGCCCCCGACCCATCCGGGAGGTGGAGACCACCGATGAGCTGCGCTTTGAAACCGGTATGAGCGAGCTGGACCGGGTGCTGGGCGGGGGAGCGGTAAAGGGCTCTCTGGTCCTGGTGGGAGGCGCGCCGGGCATCGGCAAGTCCACCCTGATGCTCCAGATCTGCGACAATCTCTGCCGCTTCTGCAACGTTCTCTATGTCTCCGGCGAGGAGTCCGAGCGACAGATCAAGCTCCGGGCCGAACGGCTTCAGGTCCGGGGGGAGGGGCTGTACGTCCTCACCGAGACCAATCTGGAGAACATCCTGGAGTCGGTCAGCGAGCTCAAGCCCGATATCCTCATCGTGGACTCCATCCAGACCCTCTACAACGGGGATCTGACCACCTCTCCGGGCAGTGTGGGACAGGTGAAGGACTGTACTCTGGCCCTGATGAATCTGGCCAAGAGCCAGGGAGTTACTGTCTTCGTCATCGGCCACGTGAACAAGGAGGGCTCCATCGCCGGCCCCAAGGTGCTGGAGCACATGGTGGACTGCGTGCTCTACTTTGAGGGCGAGCAGCAGACCACCTACCGCATCCTTCGGGCGGCCAAGAACCGCTTTGGCGCCACCAACGAGATCGGCGTCTTTGAAATGGCGGACACCGGCCTGACCGAGGTCCCCAATCCCTCTGAGATGCTCCTGGAGGGCCGTCCCACCGACACACCGGGCACCTGCGTCACCTGTGCCATGGAGGGCGTCCGGCCGGTCCTGGCCGAGGTCCAGGCCCTTCTGACCCCCACCAGCTCGGACAGGCCCCGGCGGATGGTCTCCGGCGTGGATTTTAACCGCACCATGCTCCTGCTGGCAGTGCTGGAAAAGCGGGGCGGCCTGCTGGTCCACTCCTGTGACGCCTATGTCAATGTGGTGGGCGGTCTGGAGCTGGACGAGCCGGCGGTGGACCTGGCCACCATCATCGCTCTGGCCTCCAGCTTCCGGGACAAGAGTGTTCCCGGGGACCTGGCGGCAGTGGGGGAGGTGGGCCTCACCGGAGAGGTGCGGTCGGTGAACAATCTGAACCAGCGGCTCTCCGAGGTCCGGCGGCTGGGCTTTGCCAAGTGTGTCATCCCGGCCCGGTGCGGCAAAGTCATCGCTCCTGAGGGATTGCAGCTTATTAAGGTGCGGAATATTCGTGAGGTCCTGTCGGCCGTACTGCAATAACAATAAAGTGGAAGAAAACCGTGGATATAGGGACGCCACTCCGGATAAGTTGATACCCAATTGGTGGGGCTGGGAGCTGTGAACTGTGTTCCAGAGCTCCAAGAGAGCTCCAAGGAGGACAGCGAGAACTGACGATGGAATACCAAAAGAACAGCCATTCCGGCAGAGGGGAGGCCATTGGAGGATACGCCACCAAGTAAACAAAATAAAAATTTTGTTTACTTGGGAGGAGGGGAAAACCCCCTTCAGGGCTCTTAAGGCCCTTTTTGTACCTTCAGAAAAGATATGATAGACTATCGAACGGAAGCCCCGCCGATTTTGCGGGATTTCCTCACTTACCATGAGGCCATCCAGGGTCACTCCAAGAAAACTGTGGACGAGTATTTCCTGGACCTGCGCAATTTCTTCCGCTATATCAAAATTGAAAAAGGTCTGGCAAGCCGCTCCGCCGAACTTGACGAAATTGACATCAGCGATGTGGACCTGGCTCTGGTCCGCTCTGTGACCCTCTCAGACGTCTACTCCTACATGAACTATCTCAGCCGTGACCGGGCCCAGCATCCCAACAGCAAAAACACTGACTACGGTTTGCTGGCCTCGTCCCGGGCCCGCAAGATCGCTGCCATCCGTTCCTTTTACAAATATCTCACCAACAAGGCCAAACTCCTCACCGAAAATCCCATGCAGGACCTGGACTCTCCCCGGATGAAGAAATCTC
Organism: uncultured Oscillospiraceae bacterium; assembly: GCA_947629795.1. Lineage (GTDB taxonomy): Bacteria > Bacillota > Clostridia > Oscillospirales > Oscillospiraceae > Vermiculatibacterium. The sequence continues at coordinate 32,594 of CANRFC010000021.1, read as the reverse complement.
TGCCCCGATATCTGGACCTGGACAGCTCCATTCAGCTCCTGGACAGCGTGGACGGGCCCTTTCAGGAGCGTGACCGGTGCATTCTGACCCTGTTTTTGAACTGCGGCCTGCGGATCTCCGAGCTCATCGGCCTGAATGTAACAGATGTTCGAACAGACCAGCTCCGGGTTCTCGGAAAAGGCAATAAAGAGCGAATTTTGTATCTAAATGATGCCTGTATTCAGTCAATTCAGGACTATTTGGCTGTCAGAAGTGCTATGCGGCCCATCGATGAGCGGGCGCTGTTTCTCAGCCGACGCCGCACCCGCATCACCAAAGCCGCTGTGGAGAAGCTGGTCAAGAAATACCTTCTCAAGGCCGGCTTGGACCCCACCCAGTATTCTCCCCACAAGCTGCGCCACACGGCGGCCACCCTGATGCTCCAGAATGGCGTGGACGTGCGCACCCTCCAGGAGGTGCTGGGCCACGAGCATCTGAACACCACCCAGATCTACACCCACGTGGACAACGAAAACCTCCGTATGGCGGCTAAGGCCAACCCTCTGGGGAAGGTCAAATCCCGGAAAAAGGCCCCGGCCCCTCCTGCCGATACGGCGGACGGCTTGGAGGACTGACCTCCCCCGGACCGGTGTCGGGCGGATAGGCCCCCAGGATGTGAAGGCAGCGCAGCTCCTGATACATGTAGGTGCTCAGGGGCCGGAAGTCGGCGTCGTAGGAGTGGGCGGCCACCAGCGTGTTTTCCGGGGTGGCCGGGGAACCGATGGATACCACAATGGGCGTGTGCCCAAACCGGTCGCCCTTGAAGTTGAACTGCAAAAAGTCTCCCGGCTCCAGGTCCGTCAAGTCGGTCTCTCTGGCAAAAGGCCCGGGAGACACCGCACCCCGCACCAGGAAGTTTCGGAAATACTCCACTCCGGTCCAGGATGGCGAGCGGTCGTTGACGTCGATGTAGTACCAGCCAAAGGTGGGTGTAAAGTTCATCACACCCACTCCGGCGTAGAGACATTGTGAGGCGAAGTTGGTGCAATCGCCGCCGATCTCCTCAAAATCGTAATAGTCGGGATTCCGGCCGAAAGCCCAGCGGTGGGCATAGGCCACCGCCGCAGCGCGGTCGTAGGGGATGATCTGTGGAATACGCACAGGACCTCCCTCCTTTCCGCCTATCCTATGCTCTCAGACATAAAAGCGCCCCTACCTTCCCGGTAGAGGCGCTTTTCATACACCTTTTGACTTTACAGCCGCTTCACCTTCACCGCGTTCATGGCTGTGGAGGCAGTTTTTCCATCCACAGTTCCCGAAGCGGTGAGCCGCTGGAGAATGGTCTCGCTGCTCCCTTTCACCTTGGCAGAGAGGGCGAAGTAGGAGAGATAAACGGTCTGGGCCCGCAGGAAGGGCGATCCTGTCAAGAGGGTCCTCTCCCCTCTTGTCAACAGTCCCAGAGTCACTGCGTCGGTGGAAGCGGAATCCCAGTGGAAATCCTTTCCCTCCTGATAGCCCAGATCCCGCAGGAGGAAGGTCACATAGTTGTCTGCGGCAAGAGGAGAATTGGGGTCAAAGGCCACCCGGCCCCGGTCATCTACCCCCACTCCCTTGGTATATCCCTTGTCATAGGCATAGGCTACATAGGACTGCGCCCATTGGGGCACATCCAGGAGTTCCACCGGACCATTGTAATTCAAGGCAGCCTGTTCTTCTCCCAGCAGGCGCAGGAAGAGGATAAGTCCCTGGATTCGGGTCGGCATCTGCTCCAGATCGTAGCCCGAACCATAGGGAGTATCCGTCCCCTTAAATAATCCCATCGTCTTCAATGCATCAGCCAGGGCGTTATAATCGGTCTCGCTGCTGGGACTGATGGTGTGCTTTCCCGCAAGTTGGACCACCGCAGTGTCGGAGCTCACCGAAAAGGTCCCCGTGGACTTTTCCGCCACGATGCAGCGGTGCCCGACAGACAGGAGTTTGCCCGAGGCCAACTCCTTGCCTTCGGTGACATCCACAATGGCGCCATTGGATGTACCGGCCGCCTCGCCCGCCAAAAGGGTAAACTGGGAACCGGACTCCAGGCGAAGCACATCGCCCCGCTTCAGGCGATATTCCACAGCCTGTACTGTGCCGCCCTCCTGGGAAAGCCCCTCATACCGGGCGTCGATGCGCTCCTCCGCCTTGGTCACTGTCTGAGGGATGAAGGTGTTCCTCAACCAATCCAGAGAGATCAGCGGGTCGCCGGCAGAACCCGGGTCTGCCGCCATGGCCACCGCTCCCGTAAGCAATGCGGCGGCCAAGAGAAGGACTGCTGCGTGTTTCTTTTTCATGTCTCATTCTCCGAGATCATATAGCTCAAGGCCAGCAAACTGTCAGCAAAGTGGATGTTCTCCACGATCACATCGCTCTGGCTGATATTGAGTTCCACGTTGGTAAAGTTCCAAATACCTTTTACGCCCCCCTGGACCAGCCGCTCGGCCATATCGAGAGCCGCCGCCCTGGGTACGGTAAGTACGCCCACACTGGTGGGATTCTCCTTCAGATAATTGTCCAGCTCGTCAATGGGCCGGACCAGCACATTGGAGACTGTCTTTCCAATAACGTTGGGGTCCACATCAAAAATTGCCGTCAAAGTAAAGCCGCTGCGGTCAAAATGGAAATTTTCAGCCAAAGCCCGCCCCAGGTTGCCGACGCCCAGGATCACCGCAGTGTGGTTCTGCCCCATGGCCAGGATCTCGGCGATCTCATCCCGGAGAGAGCTGACATTGTAGCCATAGCCCTGTTGTCCGAACTCGCCAAAACAAGAAAGATCCTGCCGGATCTGAGAGGCCGTCAGATTCATGGCCTTGCCCAGGGCACTGGAGGAAATGCGCACCACGCCAGCCAAGTACAGGTCCGTGAGATGACGGTAATATCTGGGCAGGCGACGAATGACGGCGCTGGATACCTTCTGTTTCTTCACTCGTTTCACCTCATCTTTTGCTTTCTATAGTCTACTCTATTCGGAGAAACTTGTCAAACTTTTTAACGATCTTTTTCCAAAAAAACGGGGCAATTTTCATATTAAAATTTGTCCGCGGCCCTACATTTTCTTGTAAGGCCGCGGACAACGGTTCCTCATTCATCCAGCATTTTCAGAAACTCAGACTCATCCAGGACGGTCACGCCCAGTTCCTGAGCCTTTCGGAGCTTGCTTCCGGCCGCCTCGCCGGCTATCACATAGGAAGTCTTCTTCGATACCGAGCCCGAAACCTTGCCGCCTTGGGCCTGGATACGCTCCCCTGCCTCCTTGCGGGTAAAGTGTTCCAGTTCCCCGGTGAGAACGAAGGTGAGACCGGCAAACTTATCCCCCAGCGGCTCTGCCTTGCTGGTCATATTTACTCCGGCGTCTTTCAGTGCCTCGATCAGGTGCTGGGACTGGGGATCGGCAAACCAAGAAGAGATGCTCTTTGCCGTGATGGGGCCCACATCGGGCACGGCGGAGAGCTCCTCCTCAGTGGCGGCGGCCAGGGCGTCCAAGGTGCCGAACTGCCGGGCCAGGACCTGCCCCGCCTTCTGTCCTACCTGCCGGATACCCAGGGCAAAGATGAGCCTGGAGAGGTCGTTCTCCTTGGACTTTTCAATGGCCTGGACCAGATTTTGGGCCGATTTCTTTGCAAAATGCTCCAAAGGAGCCACATCTTCCGCCTGCAGCAGATAGAGGTCTCCCGGCGCCTTCAAAAGCCCGGCATCTGCCAGGGTCTCCACATTGGCGGGGCCCAGTCCCTCGATATCCATGGCGTCACGGCTGGCAAAGTGGACCAAGTGCCGCAGCAGTTGGGCAGAACACTCCGCGCCGGTACACCGCATCGCCGCTCCGTCCTCATCCCGCACCACCGGTGCGCCGCAGACCGGGCAGCGGTCCGGAAGTCTGTAAGGTGAAGTTCCTTGCGGGCGCTTCTCTTTGATGACCGACACGATCTCCGGGATGATCTCCCCCGCTTTCTGGACCAGCACTGTGTCCCCTATCCGCACGTCCTTCTCGGAAATAAAATCCTGGTTGTGCAGCGTGGCGTTGGTCACTGTGGTGCCGGCCAGGCGTACCGGCTCAATGACCGCCTTGGGGGTCAGCACGCCGGTACGTCCCACCTGGACCACGATATCCACCACTTTGGAGAGCTTCTGCTCCGGAGGATACTTGTAAGCGGCTGCCCATCGGGGGAACTTGGCCGTGCTTCCCAGCAGTTCACGCTCTGCCAAGGAATTTACCTTTACAACTGCTCCATCAATGTCAAAGTCGAACTCCTCCCTGCCATCGCCGATCTCTTCGATCCGCTTGGCGCAGGCATCGATGGTGGCGCAGAGGGTGTGAGGGATGACCTTGAATCGCTGGGATTCCAGATATTCCAAGGTCTCCACATGGTCTGTAAAGGATTTTCCCTCTACATACTGGATGTTGAAGATCAGGATATCCAGGTGCCGGGCGGCGGCGATCTTGGGGTCTAACTGCCGCAGCGACCCGGCGGCGGCGTTGCGGGGATTGGCAAACAGCGCCTGCCCCGCCAGCTCCCGTTCCCCGTTGAGTTTCTGAAACACCGACTTGGGCATAAAGACCTCGCCCCGCACAATGAGTCGGGGCAGGCTGTCCGGCAGCCGCAGTGGAATGGAGCGGATGGTCTTCAAGTTTTCGGTGACGTCCTCCCCCACCCGGCCGTCTCCCCGGGTAGCCCCCCGGACAAAGACGCCGTTTTCATATTCCAGCGCCACCGAGAGCCCGTCCACCTTGGGCTCCGCGTCATAGGTGACATCCTCCACCACCTCGCGTACCCTCTGGTCGAACTCCCGGAGCTCTTCGAAGGAAAATACGTCCTGCAAGCTCTCCAGCGGCACCTGGTGGACCACCTCGGCAAAGCCCTCGGCCACCTTTCCGCCAACCCGCTGGGTGGGAGAATCGGGGGTCTTCCACTCCGGATGGGCGGCCTCCAGCTCCTCCAGCCGACGCAGCTTGTGGTCGAAGTCAAAGTCGGACATGGTGGGCTTGTCCAGCACATAATACTCGTAATTGGCCCGCTCCAGCTCGGCTCGAAGGGCTTCGATCTCAGTACGGTCATCCATCAGACTGTCCTCTCCTTACACTGAAATTTGCGGATAAAACCAGGAAACAGGGCCCGGAGGAGATAAAAGAGCCAAAAACCCGCCAGCGCCCCGGTGGTATTCAGGATCACATCGTCGATATCTGAGCTCCGGGCAATGAAAAGCTGCACAAATTCAATCAAAACAGAGGCAAAAAAGCCAATCAGCGTGGTTTTCCACCACCGTGGCCTCCGCCAGAGCAGGGCCACAAAAAAGCCCAGAGGAATAAAGATGCCCATGTTGGCCAGCACCAAAAACATGACCCACGGCCCCCGAAGCCCCCGCTTGATCTCCTGAAAGGGGGTCAATTGGGCGTGCTGGAGCTGCCATCGCCAGTCCACTTCCTTGGGAAACAGGGTGGTCTCCCCTCTCCAGGCGGCCCGCCAGTGAGCTGAGCGCCAGAAGCCGGCGGGAAACAGGGTCAGCGCAGCCAACCCGGCACAAAACATCACAAACAGAAGCAAGGCCCCCTCCCGCCAGGGCCCGCTCACCAGCCCACGCCGGGCCAGATGCTCCTTCCGGTACCGTCTCAAAAGCAGAAAACCCACTAAGGCCGCCGCCATACAGGGCAGCATCTGACACACATAATCCCAGGTGATCTCCCCGTACCAAAGCAGCGTCTCCAAAGGTCTCATTGGTAACCTCACTTTCAGTCTGAGGACGGCAAGCCTCCGAGCCCGAGATAGGTGTTGGGCACCTGGCCGATAAGGATGGTCTCCGCCACACACACCGGGGTGACCGCCTCGATCTCCTCCACCCCGCCCGGCAGGAGCACCCGGGCAGAGATGGTAACGTTCAGCAGGATGCGGTGCATGGTCTGATTGATACCAGCTTCTGTAAAGGTGTTTTGGTATACAGCATCTGCCGAGGCCACCGAGAGGACCCGCACCGGAAGCCTGGGCCCAAAAGCCATAAGCAAGTCTGCACCTGTGGCCGCCCCCAAAGGAATGGCAAGGTCATGGCTGTCAAGGTTTTCTACTTGCAATATAATATCCGCCAAAATCCGGAGCCGAAGGCTGTTGAGACTTGCCGTATCGGTGGTGAGGGTGGTCACTGCCCCATCGACGCTTTGGAGAGATACCAGGTCAGAGGAGGAGAGCCCTTCTGCGGACAGAGCCTCGCTCACCGCCTCGTTGGCAATGCGGGTCACCTCATTTTGGACCTGGACCTGGGCCAAAACCGCAAGCTGAGGCCGGATCCTGGCGCTGAAGCGCCCCAGCAGCACTGCCGCGGCCAGGACTCCCAACGCAGCGGCCAGGAGGAGCTGCCGCCGCTCCCGCTCCCTTCTTCCGCCGGTTTGCGGAAAAAAAGCTCTCGCAAACTCGTAAAACCGCCTCCGCATAACCTCACCCCTCTCAGGCAAGACTATGCGCTCACCGGCCTGTCTTACGCCTTCAGAGCCTCCACCGCCAGCAGGATCCCCAGCTTGCCCGACTCGTAGGTCAGGCCGCCCTGGAGATAGGCCGTGTAGGGCTCCCGCATGGGTGCGTCGCAGGAGAGTTCAATGGATGCGCCCTGAATAAAGGCCCCGGCGGCCATGATGACCGGCGTGTCATACCCCGGCATATCCCAGGGCTCTGGGGTCACATAGGAGTCCACCGGCGCACCGAGCTGGATCCCTTTACAGAACCTTTTCAGGGGCTCAGGAGCGCCAAAGTGGATCATCTGAATGATATCCCGGCGGATATCGGTGGAGGCCGGCTCAGTCTGATAGCCCAGCAGCTCCATCATCCGCGCGGCAAAGAGGGCAGTCTTCACCGCCTGGGCCGTGGTATGGGGGGCAAGGAAAAGTCCTTGATAGAGGCTGCGGTTATTGCCCAGGGTGCAGCCGCACTCTTTCCCGATGCCGGGGACCGTGAGCCGCATGGCAGCCCCCTCAATGAGGTCGTGCCGTCCTGCCAGGTACCCTCCCGTAGGGGCCAGCCCGCCGCCGGGATTCTTGATGAGAGAGCCCACCACCAGGTCGGCCCCCACCTGGGTGGGTTCGGTCTCCTCCACAAACTCACCGTAACAGTTGTCGACCAGGATGGCAAGGCTATCTGCTTTACGCACTGAGTGGACTGCGTCACAGATGTCGCCGATCTCATCCACCGACAGGGATGCCCGGGTGGCATACCCCCGGGAGCGCTGGATCATCACCGCCTTGATGCTGGGGTCCTCCCCCACCGCCTTGGCAATGGCGGGCAGGTCGGGCTTTCCGTCGGCAGTGAGCTCCACCTGCTTGTAGCCGATGCCAAAGGACTTGAGGGAGCCCGGTGCGTTTCCCGTGATCCCGATGGCGCTCTGGATGGTGTCATAGGGCGCTCCCACGGCATAAAGCAAGGTCTCGCCAGGCTTCAATGCCCCAAAAAGGGCGCTGACGATGGCGTGGCTGCCATTGACAAACTGAAGCCGCACCAGGGCGTCTTCCGTCCCAAAGATCTGGGCATAGATCTCGTCCAGCTTGTCCCGGCCCAGGTCGTCATAGCCGTAGCCTGTGGTGCCAGTAAAATAGCTTTCAGCCACCCGATGGGTCTGGAAGGCATCCAGGACCTTCTCCGTGTTGACCTGGGCAATGGCGTCCACCCGGGCAAATTGCTCCCGCAGGTCGGCCTCTGCCCGGGCTGCAAGGGCTCTTGTCGCTTCGTTTATCTGTAAAGGCATTTATGTTTACACATCCTGTTTAAAATTTGTCCGCAGCAAGGGCGGCCAAGAGGTCCACGCAGGCCTCAGCATCTCCCAGATCGATGGATTCCGTAGGCGCGTGGGTGTACCGGCAAGGGATAGAAACGCCCCCTGTAACCACGCCCAGGCGGCTTTGGTGGATCATGCCGGCGTCAGTGCCTCCCCTGGTCAGCACATCAAGCTGGTAAGGGATATTCCCTTCACAGGCCAACTTCTCCATACGCTTCACCATATCAGGGTGGCAGATGACCGAACTGTCCATGACCTTGATGGCCGCTCCCCCGCCTAACACGGCGCTGCCTGTCTTGGGGGCTCCGGGCCAGTCGTAGGCACCGGTGACATCCACCGCTACGGCATACTCCGGGTCGATGGCGTAGGCCGCGGTCTTGGCGCCCCGCAGGCCCAGCTCCTCCTGGACCGAGAAGACAAACCACAGGTCGTTCCGGCTCTCCTTCACCTTCTCCAGCGTCTTCAGAAGCACCGCGCAGGAGATGCGGTTGTCGGTATAGGGAGAGATGACCCGCTTACCGTTTTTCACCGTGGAGGTGGCATAGACCGCCGTATCCCCCGGCCGCACCATGGCCTGAGCCTCTTCCCGGCTCCCCGCGCCGATATCCAGGTAGAGGTCGTCCAGGGTCAGATGCTTCCTGTCGGCCTTGCCGTGGACCTTAATGGCACCCACAGTGCCGTTTTCAAAGCGTACGGGGGTGTTCTGCACGCTCTCGGGGACCACCCCGCCCAGCTTGCCGAAGCGCACCGAGCCGTCCTCCTCCAGGTAGGTCACCACCAACCCGATAGAATCCATGTGGGCGGAGAACATGAGCCTGGGGCCGGAGCCCTTCTTGTGGACAAAGAGATTGCCCATGACGTCGGTGGTGATCTCGTCGGCATAGGGCCTGGCATAGTCGGCAATGACCTGGGCCACCGCCTTTTCCCGCCCTGAAGGGCTGTGGACAGCCACCAGCTTGGCAAAAAGTTCAAACAGTTCCATTTTCAGATCCTCCCCTGGGCGACAGCCTGGACAAAGGCCCAGGTCAGTGCCTCGATTTGCTCAAAGTCCCGGATAGACGCCACACTGGAGGGTGAGTGGAGATACCGCACGGCGGCGGAGACCGCCCCCACCCGGCACCCCTCCCGGCTGCGCTGGATGCTCCGGGCGTCGGTGCCTCCGGAGACGTATTCCTTGGTCTGCCAGGGAATGCCGTTCTCGTCGGCCAGGGTCCCCAGCAACCGGAAAACCTCCGGATCATAGACAGTGCCGCCGTCCATATAGGGCACCACAGGCCCCTGGCCGGGGCGGCACACCCGGCGGTGGGCATCGGTGGTGGGGCTGTCGGCGGCGGTGGTGCCCTCCAGAATGAGGGCCAGGTCGGGATGGACCGAGAACCCGGCGCCGAAGGCTCCCCGGGTCCCTACCTCCTCCTGGACGGTGAAGGCGAAGGTCACGTCCATGGGCAGGTCCCGGTCCATGAGCTCGGCCATCACGGCGCAGCCAATGCGGTCGTCAATGGCCTTGGCCTTCAACATTCCGTCACCAAATTCCACGATCTCATCGGAAAATACGCCGAAATCGCCCAAATGGGTGAGCTTTTCCGCCTCTTCCCTGCTCCTGGCCCCGATATCCACGTAAAACTGCTCCAAGGAGGGGATCTTTTTCCGCTCCTCAGCGGTGGTCAGGTGGATGGGCTTGATCCCGATAACCCCTGGGACACGGGCGTTTCCGAGGTAGACCGGCTTGCCGATGAGCACTCGCCGGTCCACGCCGCCCACGCAGGCGAATTTGATATAACCATCGTCGGTAATGCGCTTGACAATAAGCCCTACCTCGTCCATATGGGCGCATAAGAGGAGCTTTTTGGGTCCTTTTGCGGCCCCTTTTTTGGTCGCGATCAGGTTCCCCAGGCCGTCGATCCGGGCCTCTACCCCCGCTTTTTGGGCGCGGTCAAGCAGGTAGTCCCGGACAGGCCCTTCATAGCTGGAGGGTCCGGAGAGGGCGCACAGGTCCTTCAAGGTGTCCAGCAGCATCTCAGCATCCCTCCATTCCAAGATTTTCCGCAAAGGCGGCCAGGAGCCGGGCGGTGTGCTCCATGTCCTCTTCGGCCACCACTTCAATGGGAGAGTGCATATACTTCAGCGGCAGAGACACCACCGAGGTGGGGATGCCCTCCAGGCAGATCTGCATATGCCAACCATTGGTGCCGGTGGCGCCCTCCATCACCTCAAGCTGATAGGGGATGTCCAGAGCCCTGGCCTTGGCCGTCATGCGGTCGGTGAGGGCCCAGGTCATATTGGGCCCCACGCCGATGGCGGGGCCGCCGTAGAGCTTGCAGGGGGCGTCGTCCTCGCTGACACCGGGGGTGCGGGCAAAGGTCACATCCACCGCCACGCACCAGTCGGGAGCGACGGCGTTGGTCCCCACAATGGCGCCCATGCCGCCGGTCTCTTCCCGGACGCTGCCCATGATATAAAGGTCCACGTCCAGGTCCTTGCCCTGGAGGAGCTCCGCGGCCCGAAGAAGGATAGCAAAACAGGAGCGGTCGTCCAGGGATTTGCCGCAGAGCTGGCCGTTCTGGAGCTGCTGCAGGTCTGCCCGGTAGGAGATGGGCGTGCCGATGGGCACGGCCTTCTCTGCCTGGGCCTGGGTCATGCCGATGTCGATGCGCAGGTCCTCCATGGCCACCGACTTGTCGTGGTCGGCGGCGGTCTGGACGTGGGGCGGCAGGCAGGCCACCACGCCGAAGATGGGCTTGGGCTGGGTGAGGACGGTGAGCTCCCTGGCGGGGAGCATCCGGGGGTCCACCCCGCCCAGGCTGGCAAAGCGGAGGAAGCCCTCCTCGATGCCGGTGACGATGAGCCCCACCTCGTCCAGGTGGGCGTCCAGCAGGAGCCGCCTGGCCCCAGGCTTGCCGCAGCGCTTCACGCCGATGACGCTGCCCAGCCGGTCAATGATGACCTCGTCCATCAGAGGCTCCAGGAGGGCCTTGGCGGCCTGGGCTGCCGGGGCCTCAAAGCCGGTGGGCGCGTTGACCGAGCACAAGCGCTTTAAGGTCTCAAAAAAGTCCACGCTCTCACTTCCCTTTCAGAATTCCCGCACGATCTGCTTGAAATAGTTCCCCCGCTCCATGAAGTTCTTGAAGCGGTCAAAGGAGGCCGAGGCGGGAGACAGAAGGACCACGTCCCCGGGCTCCGCGGCGGCCCTGGCGGCCTCCACGGCGTCCTTGAAGTCGTGGTATTCCTCTATGATGGGGCTTCCCTGGACATAGCTCGGGGCCTTTTCCACAGCCTGGCGGATCCTGGGCGAGGTGGCGCCGGTGAGGATGAGCCGCTTGACGTGCTCCACCACCACCGGGCCCAGGGGATCGTAGGGGATGTGCTTGTCATAGCCCCCGGCGATGAGGATGACCTTCTCCCGGAAGCACTTGAGGCCGGCCATGGTCCGGGTGGGACTGGAGGCAATGGAGTCGTTGTAGTACCGGACCCCGTCCAGCTCCCGCACCAGCTCGATGCGGTGCTCCACCCCGGAGAATTTTGAGGCGAAGGAGCGGATGACGCCCACGGGCACGAAGTCCTTCACCGCGGCGATGGCCGCCATGTAATTCTCCACATTGTGGTCGCCGGGAAGGAGGATCTCCCTCCGGGTCAGGACAGGCCACTCTCCCCCGCCGTCCCGCAGATAGATGGTATCTCCCCGGAGGAACACAGCGTCCCCCTCGGGCTCCCTTTGCCGGCTGAACCAGGTGAGATGACCGTGGGGGTCAGCACTGAGAGCAGCGGCGATGGGATTGTCGGCGTTGAGGATGACCCGGTCCATGGCGCTCTGGTGGAGGAGGATGTTCTCCTTGGCGGAGATGTACTCCCCCATGGACTTGTGGACGTCCAGGTGGTTGGGGGCCAGGTTGGTGACCACGGCGATGTGGGGGGAGCGATCCATGGTCATGAGCTGGAAAGAGGAGAGCTCCACCACCGCGAAATCAGTGGGCTCCATCATTTCCGCGTCGGGCAGGAGGGGCTTTCCGATGTTCCCTCCCAGATAGACCGTCTTCCCCGCCGCCTTTAAAAGCTCGGCGATGATAGTGGTGGTGGTGGTCTTCCCATCGCTCCCGGTGACGGCGATAATGGGACAGGGACAGACCCGGAAGAAGACCTCCATCTCGGAGGTGAGCTCCGCCCCAGCCCGGACGGCAGCGGCAAGCCGGGGCAGGTCGGGACGCATGCCGGGGGTGCGGAAGATCACATCCTGACCCTCCAGGCGGTCCAGATAGTCCTCCCCCAAATGCACCGAGGCCCCCAGGCTCTCCAGGTCCTCGATGGTCCCGCCGAAGTCCTCCCGGGAACGCTTATCGCAGGCGGTGACCTTGGCTCCGGCGCGCAGCAGCATGCGGATCAGGGGGGTATTGGACACACCGATGCCCAGCACCGCCACCTTTTTCCCGCTGAGACCGGAAAAATACTCCTGTACTGTCATGGGAAGACGATCCCTCCTCTTCCAAGTCTTGCAAGTCATGCCCCCATAGTATACTCCATTTTGCCGGGGATTTCAATTGATTTACGTGCTTTCCGGAAACCGCTTCAGCCACGGAGCGCACGGGCAAGGTCCTCCCCCTTTGCTCCCATGTTGGATTTGACTTTTGGGCCGCAATCGGGTAAAATAGTCCCCGCAAGCAAGCTGGACAGCCGCGTCCGCGGGGCGAAAGGCCCGTGGATGAGGAAAGTCCGGGCTCCACAGGGCAAGGATAACGGGTAACACCCGCCGGGGGCGACCCCAGGAAAAGGGCAACAGAAATAGACCGCCCCCGCCCCTTTTGGGAGCGGGAGCAAGGGTGGAAAGGCGAGGTAAGAGCTCACCCGACGGCGTGGAAGCGTCCGTCGCTGCAAACTCTATCCGGAGCAACGCCGTGGAGGGACATATGGCCGGCCCGGCCGTCCCGGGGAGGCGGCTTGAGCGTACCGGCAACGGTACGTCGAGATAGATGGCTGTCTTGAATGACAGAACCCGGCTTACAGGCTTACTTGCACAAATATGGACCGGCGCCGCGTGTCAGCGGCGCCGGTCCTGTTTTTTTCACGTATTTCAGTCCTGGTCCCAGTTGTGCCAGACGTTCTGCACGTCGTCGTTGTCCTCCAGGGCCTCCACCAGCTTCTCCATGTTCTTGATGTCCTCCTCGGACTCCAGCTTCACGTAGTTCTGGGGGACCATCTCCACGGCGGCGCTGACGAAGGAGTAGCCCTTGGCCTCCAGGGCCTCCAGCACGGAGCCGAAGGCGTCGGGAGCGGTGGTGATCTCAAAGACGTCGCCCTCGGCGCTCATGTCGTCGGCGCCGCACTCCAGGGCGTCCATCATCATGGTATCCTCGTCCAGGTCCTCTTTGTCGATGATGATGACGCCCTTCTGGTCAAAGGACCAGGACACGCAGCCGGTGGCGCCCAGGCCCTTGCCGTACTTGTCCAGCAGATGCCGGACCTCGGGGGCGGTGCGCTGGCGGTTGTCGGTGAGGGCGTCTACGATGATGGCCACACCGGAGGGGCCGTAGCCCTCGTAGGTGACGCTCTCGTAGCTGTCGGTGTTGCCGGCGCCCAGGGCGCGCTCGATGGTGCGCTTGATGTTGTCGTTGGGCATATTGGCCGCCCGGGCCTTGGCGATGACGGTGGCCAGGCGGGAGTTGTTGGCGGGATCGCCGCTGCCGCCGGTCTTCACCGCCACGATCATCTCTTTGGCGATCTTGGTGAAGGCGGCGGAGCGCTTGGCGTCAGCCGCGCCCTTGGTCTTCTGAATGTTATGCCATTTGGAGTGTCCAGACATATGTTTTCGTTCCCTTCCTGAAAGAATCAAAAAATTGCGTAAAATATTTTACCACAAGGAAAGCGCTTTTGCAACTCTTAAAGGCAAGAAAATACCTCTTTGTGCCGCTGGGAGAGAACGACCTCCACCTCCGGGAAGCCCTCCCCCAGCCAGGAGGCCAGCACAGGGCAGACCACGTTCTCGGTGGAGAAGTGGCCGGCGTCGATGAGGTTGACGCCCAGGGCCCGGGCGGTGAGGAACACGTCGTACTTCACGTCGGCGGTGACAAAGGTGTCGCAGCCCTTGGCAGCGGCGTCGGAGAGCATGCCGCCGCAGGCACCGCCTCCCACGGCTACCCTGCGCACCGGCCGGCCGGCGTCCTCCAGCCGCAGGCCGTCAGCGCGAAGAGCGTCACGGACAAAGGCAGCGAAGCTCTTGGCATCGGCAAAGCCGGCGGCCTCTCCCACCCGGCCGATGCCGTAGGGCCGGCCCTGGGAGTCCACGCCGTCGGGGTGGAGCTGTTCCACGTGGGAAAGGCCCAGACGCTGGGCCAGGGCGTCGTTGACGCCGCCGGCGACAGCGTCCAGGTTGGTGTGCATGCAGATGCCGGAGATGCCGGCGGTGAGCAGCTTGATGAGGATGCTGCCCTGGACCGTGTCGGAGCGCACGGTTTGCACCTTTTCCCAGGCGCAGTTCATCACCGGATGGTGGGCCACGATGAGCTGTGCCCCCAGTCCGGCGGCCTCGTCGGCCACCTCCCCGGTGATGTCCAGGGCCACCAGGATCTTATCGACCTCCCGGTCCGGAAAGCCCACCAGAAGTCCCACGTTGTCCCAATCCATGGCCAGCTCTTTGGGGGCCTTTGAAAACAGGAATTCTTCGATCTGCCTTACCGCTGCCATTGTTCCCACTCCTCCTTCAGCGCTTCCGCCTGCTCCGCCGCCAGCCTGTACTGGGCCAGCTTCGGCCCGTCCCCGGGGGCTTCGGAGCGCTCCAGTCCCTCCACCGCCCGGTGGAGTTTTTTGACCTCCTGGGCCAGATAACGGCCTCTCAGGGGGCTTTCCATCCCCCGCTCCTGCCGACCCACCCAAATCTCCCCCTCGGTGAGGGGCGCCATCTTCCCCGGCTGGGCTAAGAGGATGACGTAGAGGGTCTCTCCCTCCTCCACCAGCACCTCCCGGCGGATGGCAAAGCCGTGGGCGGACAGGTACCGCCGCAGGCCGTCCTGGCCCGACATGGGCTGGAGGATGTACCGGTGGCCGGGGGCCCTTGACCAGAAAGTCCGCTCCAGGATGTCGGCAATGGTCTCCCCGCCCATGCCGGCGATGACCACAGTCTGGGCCTCGTCAGGAGCGATCTTGGCGAGACCGTCGCACAGCCGGAAGGAGAGCCGGTCAGCCACCTCCCATCGCCTGGCCAGAGCCTGGGCCTTGCCGAGGGGCCCGGGGCGGAGGTCCGAGGCCACCGCTCCGGTGATGATCCCTTGCCGGATCAGCCACACGGGCAGTCGGCCGTGGTCGGTGCCAATATCCGCCAGCCTGGTCCCGGCGGGGACCTGGTCGGCGATGGCCCGGAGCCGGGGTGAGAGGGCAAACAGTCGTTTCATAACGGGCTTCCCTCCTCTCTCAGGGCAGAAAAAAGGAGCGGCAGCGCCGCTCCCTTTTTTTGAGCCATGGTTACTGGGCGGCGGGGATCAGCTTATTGACCTCGGCCAGCAGGGCCTCCACATCCACGCCGTGGACCATGCAGGCCTGCTCCACAGTCTCCCCGCGGGAGGAGGGGCAGCCCAGGCAGTGCATGCCGATGGACATGAACAGAGGAGCGGTCTGGGGGGCGATGTCCAGAATGTCGCCGATGATGGTATCCTTGGTGATCTGAGCCATGACGGATATACCTCCAAAAATTCATTGGTTTGCTTACGCGGGTATAGTATACCTCATTTCTTCCCTTTTTTCAACAGAAAAATGAGGACGGTTTTCCAAACAGAAAAACCGTCCTCGTCAGGTCCTGGGGTGGGCCTTATTGTATACGTCCTTGAGCTTTTGATTGACCACCATGGTGTAGACCTGGGTGGAAGAGATGTCGGCGTGCCCCAGCATCTCCTGGAGGGAGCGCAGGTCGGCGCCGTTTTCCAGCAGGTGGGCGGCAAAGGAGTGGCGCAAGGTATGGGGGGTGATGTCCTTCTGGATGCCCGCCTGATCCTGATAGTGCTTGATGAGCTTCCAGAAGCCTTGCCGGGACATACGGGAGCCGTTCATGTTCACAAACAGGGATCGTTCGTCGGGCCGCTCGATCATCTGGGGCCGGACATTCTGGATATAGTCACCCAGGGCCTTCACCGCCGTGGGGTACAGGGGGATGATCCGCTCCCGCTTGGCGTTGACGCACCGCAGGAAGCCGGCGCTGAGATTCAGGTTGTCCAGGTTGAGGTTGATGAGCTCGCTGACCCGGATGCCGGTGGCGTAGAGCAGCTCCAGCATGGCCTTGTCCCGGCAGCCCTTGGCGTCCCTGGGATCGGGCTGTTCCAGAAAGAGCTCCACTTCCTTGCTGGTGAGGATCTGGGGAAGCTTTCGCTCCACCTTCTCCAGCGTGAGTCCCTTGGCGGGGTTGCTGGAGACCATTTGATTGGACTGGAGGTGGCCATAGAAGGACTTGAGGGAGGCGAGAGAGCGGGTGACGGTGGCGACCGACTTGCCCAGACTGGTGAGATACTTGGAGTAGCGGTCCACATCGGCCTGGGTGGCCTTCTGGGCGGCCAGGCCCTCGCTGTCCAGCCAGCGGAAGTATTGGTGGACGTCTCTCATATAGGAACTGACCGTATTGGCGCTGGCGCCCTTTTCCTCGGTCAGGAATCTCTCATAGTCGGCCTGCAGGTCCATTCTCTCACCTTCTCTCTCGTATGGTCATAGGGACAGCGCGGCTGCCGCCGAGGCGACCCACCCCGGCACCAGATAGCACTCCAACAGGGCGCACACACTCAGCACCGCGGCACATGCCCCACAGCGTCTGAGGCTCGCCAGGTCATAGGGCGGTCCCCTTCTCCCCTGTCCGCTCCAGGCGGCCAATCTGACCGAAGAGGAAAAGCCCTGGACGGTCAGCAGGAAAAAAACAGGAACTGCCACCAGTCCGGTGACGCCCAGGAGTAAAAACGCGATCCCAACGCCCCCACGGCCAAAGGCCCGGGCAAAGGACGCGACGGAGAAAGCCAGAAAGAAACCCCGCAACGCGCTGAGCAGGGGCAGGAACAGGACCCCCAGGGCAGTGAGCCCCAGCAGGAAAGCGGCCAGAGGCCAGCGGAAGGTCCTCCAGAGGAGGGACAGGGTCTCCGGCGAGGCCAGTTCTCCGGCCCGGGCCTGGGTGAGAAAAACAGCCAGATATTCCCTCATGGCCTCCGCACCGCTGCCCTCCGCCCGGAAGGCCAGCAGGCATCCCAAAAGTCCCCCAAGGGTAAAAAATGCCGCCGTTACGATAAGGGCCAGAGTACCCTCCATCGACGGCGAAGCCCAAACTCCCGCTATCGCTTTTCGCACAGTCCTCACCTCCCGGCAACAATCTATGCCGGGTGGCCAAGCGCTATGCTTGGGAAATACTTCTGAAAGTATCCCTATTCTAACCCTTTTTCCCTTTTGACGCAAGTCCCTTTTACAAAATTTTTTGTTACGCTCAGATTTTATGTTAACTTTATTATGTAAACAAGCGTCAAAAATTCCTTCTTTCTACAAAGAGTTGCCACGGGAAATTTCGCCGAGGGCACAAGATGTTGTACTTTACAGAGTTTTGCCCCGCAAGATTTCCATTTTTCCGTTTCTTGCCAGATTACAGCCTGTAATAATACAATTTGGATATATTTTTTCAAAGCGGCCAAAAATTTTTTGAAAATTTTCTTCGAAATCCTTGTAAAGGAAAAGCCCTTTTCACCTTTCAAAATGTTATGTTACCAAGGGAAAGGTCCCTCTCCCCCCCTACCGGGCCTTACGTCGTTTTGACTTGGCGGAACTCTTCCTCTTTCCGCCGCTGCCGGCGCCCAAGGCTCCCGCCGCAGCCCCACCGCAGAGGCTGGCACACAGCAGGCCCAGGGCACCGTTTTCAAAGGAGGCGCTTTCGAAAATGAGCAGTCCCAGGGTGAGCAGGAGCAAAAAGAGGACAGCCCCTGAGGCCAGGCCTGCCAACAGAGCCCCTGTCGGAGCCCTCCGGGCGCTCCACAGCCCTCCCGCAAAACTTCCCAGCACGCAGCTCACCACTGTGATCCGGTCTCCCAGATCGGTGCTCAACCAGCCCTGTGAGATGCCGAAGGAGGCGGCCAGCAGTAAGACAAGGCAAACCGCCAGAGCCAGAACGCCCCCTATGAGCGCCGCTTTCCCGCTTTGGAGCAGACGAGTTCCCGATTCCTCTTGGGTTTTCCGCATAAAGATGCCCTCCTCATATAGGATGTGCTGAGACATCCTATGTGAGGAGGGCATTTTTCATGTCTGGGTCTTGTCTTGTTCCGGGCTCAGTTGGCACTCTCGGTGGCCTGAGCGCCCTTGCTGGACACCGCCCACTTGGTGAACTCGATCCGGACCCGGTCGGCGCCGGTCTCGATGACGATGGTGTTCTCCTTCACGGCACAGATGGTACCCACGATGCCGCCGATGGTAGTGATGACATCACCCACCGCCAGGCTGTCCCGCATGGCCTGGGCTTCCTTCTTCCGCTTGTTCTCCGGACGAATGAGCATAAAATAGAAAATCGCCAGCATGGCCACCAGCATAATGATGGTCACAAATCCGCTGCCTCCGCCTTCAGTAGGCACGATAGATCCCTCCAAATATCAAATTACGTACGGAACGTATGAAGTAGTATACCGTATTGCGGAAAATTTTGCAACCCCTTCCGGAAAAATTAAATCTTCCGCTCCAGCTTTTCACTGTACTCAGCGCGGAACTGGGCGAAGGTCCCCCGGTCCAGGCTGTCCCGGATCCGCGCCATCAGAGTGTTGTAAAAATACAGGTTATGCATCACCGCCAGGCGCATGGCCAGCATCTCCCCCGCCACAAACAGGTGCCGGAGATAGGCCCGGGAGAAGTGCCGGCATACCGGGCAGTCGCAGGTGGGGTCGATGGGGCTCTCATCCAGCTTATACTTCTCATTTTTCAGGTTGATGGACCCCTCCCAGGTGTAGAGCCTGGCGTGGCGGGCGTTCCGGGCGGGCATGACGCAGTCGAAGAAGTCCACCCCCCGGGCCACCCCCTCGATAATGTTGGAGGGCGTGCCCACCCCCATGAGATACCGGGGCTTGTCCACCGGCATGTGGGGCTCCACCGTGTCGATGATGTCGTACATGACCTCCGTGGGCTCCCCCACCGCCAGGCCGCCGATGGCGTAGCCCTCGCAGTCGATCTTCTTGATCTCCTCCATATGCCACACCCGCAGGTCGGGGAAGGTGGCTCCCTGGTTGATTCCGAAGAGCATCTGTTGGGGGTTCACAGTGTCAGGCAGGGCGTTCAGCCTGTCGTGCTCGGCCTTGCACCGCTCCAGCCACCGGGCGGTCCGCTCACAAGAGGCCTTGGCGTACTCATAGGTGGCCGGGTTCTCCACGCACTCGTCAAAGGCCATAGCCACGTCGCTGCCCAGGTGGGACTGGATCTGCATGGACTCCTCGGGCCCCATGAAAATCTTCCGCCCGTCGATATGAGAGGAGAAATAGACCCCCTCCTCCTTGATTTTCCGCAGCCCGGCCAGGGAGAAGACCTGAAAACCCCCGGAGTCGGTGAGGATGGGGCCGTCCCAGTCCATGAATCTGTGGAGCCCGCCCATGGCCCGGACCACATCGTCGCCGGGACGCAGGTGGAGGTGATAGGTGTTGGAGAGCTCGATCTGGCAGCCGATCTCCTTCAGGTCGTGGGCCGACACCGCCCCCTTGATGGCCCCCTGGGTGCCCACATTCATAAAAACAGGGGTCTGGGCCATGCCGTGGGCGCAGGTGAATACCCCTCGCCGGGCCTTTCCCTCGGTCTTGATCACTTCAAACACAGAAAAACTCCTTTACGTATGAGACTCAAAACAGCCCCGGATCCGCCCAGCGCAGGGGAATTTGTCCCTCTACTACCTCTTATGGGCGTCAAAAAACGCCTTCAGCTCGGCTTTTCGCACCGGCGGCAGCTCCTTTTTGGGCACGCCCGCCGCGGCGCCGGCCAGGGCCTGGAGCTGGTGCAGACAGGCGCCGGGGTCCACCCGGTCCCGGATGGCCAGCCAGGCTGCCTCGGGGCCCATGCGCCGCAAGGCTTCCGGGGTTTCTATGCCGATCTGTTTCAGGTTATCCGCCAGGACCGGGCCGATATTGGGCAGGTCAACTAATTCCATCAAAAATCCACCCTTTTCTATGGATTTTGCAAAAGTCAGACACAAATTGGGTCAAAATCAGCACGAAATGGCTCAATAGATGAACATGGCGTCGCCGAAGGAGAAAAAGCGGTATTTCTCATTTACTGCACATTTATAGGCATTTAACACGTTATTTCGGCCTGCGAGAGCAGAAACGAGCATAATTAGGGTAGATTCCGGAAGGTGAAAGTTGGTGACAAGGGCGTCCAACACCTTGAATTTGTACCCAGGATAGATATAAATGTTGGTCCAACCGGCACTTTTTTGGAGTTTTCCGTCCTCAGACGCCCAGCTCTCCACGGTGCGGCAGGAGGTGGTGCCCACACAGACGATCCTGTTGCCGTTTTCCTTCGTTTTATTGATAATATCGGCAGTTTCTTCAGAAATCATACAGAATTCCGAGTGCATCTCATGCTCGGTGGGGTCGTCTTCTTTCACCGGCCGGAAGGTCCCCAGTCCCACATGTAAGGTCACGTAGGCGGTCTCTACTCCCCTGTTTTTGATCTCATCGAGAAGGGCCTTTGTAAAGTGGAGGCCGGCAGTGGGAGCCGCCGCCGAGCCCACCTCCCGGGAGTACACCGTTTGATAGCGCTCCGGGTCGTTGAGCTCCACCTTGATGTAGGGCGGTAGGGGCATTTTGCCCAGCTGCTCCAAGATCTCCAGGAAAATGCCCTCATAACGGAAGCGGACGATGCGGTTGCCACCGGGGAGCTCCTCCTCGATGACGGCGGTGAGCAGGCTACCGTCCCCAAAGGAGACCTCCTGGCCGGGGTGGAGCTTCCGGCCCGGGCGGACCAGGCACTCCCAGCGCTTCTCCCCCCGGTCCACCAGCAGCAGGACCTCCACCGCTCCGCCGGAGGGCACCCGGTGGCCCAGCAGCCGGGCGGGAAGTACCCGGGAGTCGTTGAGGACCAGGCAGTCGCCAGGGCGGAGAAATTGGGGCAGCTCGTAGAAATGGCGGTGGTCGATCTCCCCCGTCTCCTTGTTGAGGAGCATCAGCCGGGAGCCATCCCGCCGTTCCAGCGGGGTTTGGGCGATGAGCTCCGGGGGCAGGTCATAGTAAAAATCCGAGGTCTTCATCCAAACAGTTCCAACTTTCTCAATAGATTTCGATACCGGGATAGTAGAAGGTGAGGATATCCAGGTAACTCATGCCCTGGAGGGCCATGGCGTAGGCGCCGAACTGGCTCATACCCACGTTGTGGCCCCAGCCGGCCCCCTGGAAGGTAAAGACCTTCTCCCCCGCTGCCGCTCCCCCGGGGGCGGGAAGGGCCTGGGTGCCCGAGCCCGTGATAACATAGGGGTTCCCGGCGATCTGGCTCACCGAGCCGTCACCGCCGATGGCATAGGCCCCATCCAGCGAGGACAGGGTCCCGCCGCCGTCGGTATAGTATACCCCGTCGGAGCCCCCTCCGGAGGCGGTGACGTTGTAGTGGATGGATTTCAGGTCCAGGAAGCTCTTTACGCTGGTCTTGGTATAGGGGTACCTGGTACCCTTGGCATCCACAAAGGTGAGGGTCTTCACGTTGCCCGTGGGGGTAAAGGTAAGCTGTACATCGGTGACAGTGTCGCAGTTATAGCCCTTGGCCCGGAGCTTTTCGGTGAGCTGAGAACTGGTGAACTGTACCGTCCAGCTGGAATTGGCGTTCTTATCTGCCACATAGTCCTCGTAGGGGTCGATGACACCGCAGAGATAGGGCATATTGCTGTTGTCGGACCAGACGTTGCGCACGTCCTCGGTGGCCCCGCCGTCGGAGGAGAAATAGTAGGTGTTCACCGGCTCACCCTGATACCAAGCCCGGAGGCCGGCGGTCTCGGCGGCGGCCTGGGCGGTGCGCTCGTTGGTGCGGCCCATGCCGTAATAGGCCTGGCAGTGGGCGGTGGGACAGATATCATAGCCGTCGGCGGTGTGGCGGCCCAGACTGGTCTCATAGTAGTTCCGGGCACAGATGGCCTGGGCCTTCAGAGCCTCCAGGGGCCAACTGGAGCTCATCTCCCGGGAGATGACGCAGTTGGCGTAGTCGTCCAGCCCCACCACGTTGGAGACTGTCAGGTTCCCCCCGGTGACCCGTTGATACTGGAAGCCGCCGAAATACTTGGTCTGCTTGAACCAGGTGATGTTCTGCACACTGTCGTCCACCCCGGGCATCACGCACAGGGCCCCGCCCTTGCCCACATCGTACTGGAAAAGGATCGTGCTGGTACCTGTCGTGATCACCGAGACACCGTAGGACGAGGTCCAGGCCAATGCGGCCAAGTACCCCTGCGCCAGAAGGGCATCCAAAGCCGCCTGGGCCTCCTCCTGGGTCCCATAGGTTCCCACCCGGACCTCATAGGCCCCGTCGATCCAGGCGGGGAACCCGCCCACCGCCTGGGCGGCTGCCTGGGCCTCGTCAAAGCTCGCCGGAGCCAGGTCCAGCTTCACGTGCCAGCAGCCCACAAACACGTCTGAGGTCACTTTGTCGGTATAGCTTCGATAATCGTTATCGGAGGCATACCAAACGTTCTGGGTCTTGGCCACAGAGATCTTTTTTTCGGCAGTATATCCCAACTGAATGAAGTTTCTTTCTTCGTCCAGGAAACCCAGCCGGTAGCCCTCCCCCACGCTGTTTTCCAGGTTGGCGCCGGGAATGGGGCCGGTGGAGTAGCTCAGCCCCACCAGCACGGGGGTCTGGGCGGTCCCCTCGGCATGGGCCGGCAGGGGAACACAGAGGGTCAGGGTCATCGTGACGGCGCTCAGGGCCGCCAGCCATCTTTTTTTCATAGGTACCTCCGGGGTATTGGTTGACAGGCTCGGTCTGGTTGTGGTAGTATCCAATCAAACTCTTCCGCGGCGGGAAGGCCGGGAGAGGAAAAAGCCTCTCCCCGACATTATAGTACAAAATCCGCCGCTGGTAAAGCCGCTGTTTTCTTTTTTTGCGGCATAGGATAGACAGAGACAGAACAGGAGGCAGAGCAGTATGGAAAAATTTAAGGTAGGCATCATCGGCTGCACGGGAATGGTGGGCCAGCGGTTCATCACCCTGACCTGCGGCCACCCCTGGTTTGAACTCACCGCCCTGGCCGCCAGCGCCCGGTCCGCCGGGAAAACCTACGGCCAGGCTGTGGAGGGCCGGTGGAAGCTGGAGGTCCCCATGCCCGAAGAAGTGAAGGACATGGTGGTGCTGGACGCCCAGGCAGATATAGAGAAGATTGCCGGTGAGGTGGACTTCGTCTTCTCCGCCGTGGACATGAAAAAGGAGGAGATCCGGGCCTTGGAGGAGGCCTATGCCCAGCACGAGTGCCCGGTGGTCTCCAACAACTCCGCCCACCGCTGGACCCCCGACGTGCCCATGGTCATCCCCGAGATCAACCCCGAGCATCTGGAGGTCATCCCCTTCCAGCGCAAGCGGCTGGGGACCCGGCGGGGCTTCATCGCCGTCAAGTCCAACTGCTCCATCCAGAGCTACGCCCCTGCCCTGTCCCCCCTGCGGAAGTTCGGCGTGGAGAAGGTCCTGGCCTGCACCTATCAGGCCATCTCCGGCGCGGGCAAGAACTTCGAGACCTGGCCCGAGATGGTGGATAACCTCATCCCCTACATCGGCGGCGAGGAGGAGAAGAGCGAGCAGGAACCCCTGAAGGTCTGGGGCAAGGTGGAAAACGGAGTCATCGTCAAGACCGACTCCCCCTCCATCACCTCCCAGTGCCTCCGGGTCCCCGTGACCAACGGCCACACCGCTGCCGTCTTTGTCTCCTTCCGCAGCACCCCCTCCATGGAGGAGATGAAGGAGATCTGGGCCAACTTCAAGGGCCTCCCCCAGGAGCTGGGGCTGCCCATGGCGCCCAGGCAGATGTTCCACTACTTTGAGGAGCCCGACCGGCCCCAGGCACGCCTGGACCGGGACCTGGAGAAGGGCATGGCCATCTCCATCGGCCGGCTCCGCCCCGACACCCAGTACGACTACAAGTTCGTGTGCCTGAGCCACAATACCCTCCGGGGGGCCGCCGGCGGCGCCGTGGAACTGGCCGAGCTGCTCTGCGCCCAGGGGTACATGGAGCACAAAGGATGATTTTCAACCTTTGAAAGGAGCTCATTTTCTTGCGTCAGCCCGTTTTCCAGGGGGCCTGTACCGCCCTCGTCACACCCTTCGATGAAAACGGAGCCATCAACTATCCTGTCCTCGATTCCCTGTTGGAGGAACAGATCAACGCCGGCATGGACGCCGTGTGCGTCTGCGGCACCACCGGGGAGAGCGCCACCCTCTCGTCGGAGGAACAGCAGGCGCTGATCGCCCACACGGTCCAAACTGTTGACCACCGGATCAAGGTCATCGCCGGCGCCGGCAGCAACGACACCGCTGTAGCCGTCCGCCGCTCCAGTGCCGCCCAGGACGCGGGGGCGGACGCCCTTCTGGTGGTGACCCCCTACTATAACAAAGCCACCCAGACGGGGCTTGTCAAGCACTATGAGGCCATTGCCCACGCCGTGGACCTGCCCATCATCCTCTACAACGTGCCCTCCCGGACTGGGGTGGGATTCACGGCGGAGACCTACAAGCGGCTCTCGGAAGATCCCCGGATCAACGGGGTCAAGGAGGCCGGGGGCGACCTGGCTCTGGCGGCCAGGACCAGGGGACTGTGCGGGGAGGACTTCTCCCTCTGGTCGGGAAATGACGACCAGGTCGTGCCCCTCATGGCCCTGGGAGGACTGGGGGTCATCTCGGTACTGGGCAATATCCTCCCCGGCGTGGTGGCCGAGATGGCCCACCTGTGCCTGGCGGGAGATTTTCAGACCGCGGCCAGGCTCCAGATCCGGCACATGGCGCTCATCGACGCCCTCTTTTCCCAGGTCAATCCCATCCCGGTAAAGACCGCGCTGCGGCTCATGGGCCGGGACGTGGGAGGGCTCCGCCTCCCCCTGTGCGATATGGACCCGAAAAAGCTGGAGGCGCTTTCAGGGGTCCTCCAAGAAATGGGGCTTTTGAAATAGCAGATATAGGAAAAACGCTCCGCCTTCCGGGAAGGCGGAGCGTTTTTCCTATGCTTTCGGTTCGGTCGGCGAGGCAGGCGGTTCCGTCAGGGGCTTTCCGTCGGCGTTGATGCCCTTCTTGGCAAGGCGCCGGTCGGCCCA
The DNA here is from genome assembly GCA_947629795.1 of uncultured Oscillospiraceae bacterium. Taxonomy (GTDB): domain Bacteria; phylum Bacillota; class Clostridia; order Oscillospirales; family Oscillospiraceae; genus Vermiculatibacterium. Next base: position 7,587 of record CANRFC010000021.1, on the reverse strand, counting down.
CTCCCGCATGAGGGAGTAGAGCACGGCAAAGGTGGGCACGCCCAGGAGCATCCCGGGGAAGCCGAACAGGCCGCCGCCCACCACGATGGCCACCAGGACCCAGATGGCGGACAGGCCGGTGGAGTCGCCCAGGATCTTGGGGCCCAGGATATTGCCGTCAAACTGCTGGAGGGCGATGATGAGGATGCCGAAGCGCAGAGCGGCCCAGGGGTCCACGATGACCAGGATCATCAGACAGGGCACGGCGCCGATGATGGGGCCGAAGAAGGGGATGATATTGGTCACGCCCACCACCACGCTCACCAGCACCGCGTAGGGGATGGAGAGCACCGAGGTGAGGATAAAGCACAGCACGCCGATGATGGCCGAGTCGATGAGCTTACCGTTGATGAAGCCCACAAAGATGGTGTTGGCCCGGCCGGCCACCGACAGGATATGGCTGACCCCCTTGGCGGGAAAGAGGGCATAGAGGAGCTTTTTGCACTGCCGGATCAGCCTGTCCTTCCCCAGAAGCATATAGATGGAGGCGATGAGAGCGGTCAGGCCGGTGACCACGCCGTTCACCGCCGCTTTGCCCGCGTTGAGCAGGTTGGGGGCCGAGGCGGTGAGCAGGTCCATGAACTTGGACGAGGTGAGGAAGTCCATGGCCTGACGGAGCAGAGCCTCGTAGTCGTTGACAATGGAGGTCACGCCCTCGCCCTTCAGGTCGAAACGCTGAATGAGCTCCTGCACCATCCGGCTGAGGTTGTTGATGTAGGTGGACAGGTTTCCGGCCAGGCTGTACAGAGAGTCCCCCACCTGGGGGAGAATGAGCTGGAGCAGCACGGAGATGACCGCCAGGGCCAGGACATAGACCGTCACCACCGCCCAGACCTGGGCGTGTTTGGTCCTGTGGAACACCTTTTTTGCAAAGAAGTTGGCGGGGGTGTTGAGAAGGTAGGCGATGGCAAAGCCGGCGATAAAGGGGGTGAGCACGCCCAAAAACCCATTGATCACGGCACGGACCTGGGGCAGATGGGTCAGGCCCAAATAGAGCAGGATGCCCACGCACACCACCAGGAGGTTGGACAGGGTCCGGCTGTCCGGATGATACCACCTGGGCTTCTTTTCCTCCACTTCCCTCACCTCTTTTTCTCGGTCATCCCGCCGCCATGGGTCGGCGGGTATTTCTCAGACAAGTTCGCTGAGGCTATTGTACCACGCCCGGGTCAGTCTGTCACCACCCGGTGGAACACTTTTTTGCCTTTCTTAAGGATCACGCCGTCTCCCGCGAAGAGAACTGCGTCAAACCACGCGGCGGGGTCGGTCAGCTTCTCCTCCCCCATGGACACGCCGCCCTGCTGGATGAGCCGCCGGGCCTCGCCGTTGGAGGCGGCCAGGCCGCACTTCACCAGAAGGGTCAGCGCGCCGATCTTTCCGTCGGTAAAGTCGGCGGCGGCCAGGGTGGTGGAGGGCATGTCGGCATGGTCCCCGCCGCCGGCAAAGAGGGCCTTGGCGGCATTCTGGGCCTTGACAGCCTCGTCCTCGCCGTGGACCATCTTGGTCAGCTCATAGGCCAGGATCTCCTTGGCCTGGTTGAGCTGGGCGTCCTTCCAGTGATCCATCTCGTCGATCTGCTCCAGAGGCAGGAAGGTGAGCATCCGGATGCACTTCATCACGTCGGCGTCCCCCACATTGCGCCAGTACTGGTAGAAGTCGTAGGGGCTGGTCTTGTTGGCGTCCAGCCACACGGCGTTGCCGGCGGTCTTGCCCATCTTCTTGCCCTGGGAGTCGGTGAGCAGAGTGATGGTCATGGCATAGGCGTCCTTGCCCAGCTTCCGGCGGATGAGCTCGGTGCCGCCCAGCATATTGCTCCACTGGTCATCCCCGCCGAACTGCATGTTGCACCCCACGGTCTGGAACATGTGGTAGAAATCGTAAGACTGCATGATCATGTAGTTGAACTCCAGGAAGGACAGCCCCTTCTCCATCCTCTGCTTGTAGCACTCGGCCCGGAGCATGTTGTTCACGCTGAAGCAGGCGCCTACCTCCCGGAGAAGGTCCACGTAGTTGAGCTTCAGGAGCCAATCGGCGTTGTTGAGCATCATGGCCTTGCCGGGACCCTCGCCGAATTCGATGAAGCGCTCCATCTGCCGCTTGAAACACTCGGCGTTGTGGTCGATGTCCTCCTTGGTGAGCATCTTGCGCATGTCGCTGCGCCCCGAGGGGTCGCCGATCATGGTGGTGCCGCCGCCGATGAGGGCGATGGGCTTGTTCCCCGCCTGCTGGAGCCGCTTCATCAGGGTCAGGGCCATGAAGTGGCCGGCAGTCAGGCTGTCGGCAGTACAGTCGAACCCGATATAAAAGGTGGCCTTGCCGGCGTTGATGACGTTCTTGATCTCCTCCTCATCGGTGACCTGGGCGATGAGCCCCCGGGCCTTCAGTTCGTCGTAAATTGTCATTGTGATCCTCTCCTTTTGTTATTTCACAGGCTCCGGCGGGCTTTGCCGGGCCTTCAGCACGTTGTATATGATGACCGCGCCCACCACGGTCACCGCCCCGATGAGCGAGACCGGGCCGATGGTCTCGTGGTAGAATACCGCCACCAGAATGGGATTGAGCACCGGTTCGATGCCGGAGATAAGAGACGCGGTCACCGCCGGGGTGGTCTTGAGCCCCTCGCACATGAGGATGTAGGCAACTCCCACCTGGAAGGCCCCCAGGATCACCAGGCTGGTGACGGCTGTGGGGGTAAACTCGGTCTCCCGCACCAGAAAGGGCAGCCCCAGCACGGCGCTGCAAACATCTCCCCAGAAGACCGACGAAATGGGGTCGGCGTTGGGCAGGTCGTTGAGCAGAAAGACCCCGGCGTAGGTCACCCCGGAGATCAGGGCCAGCACATTACCCAGCATGCCGCCGCCCTCCAGGCTCTCAATGAAGAAGCAGAGCACCCCCAGAAGGGTGACAGCGCAGACAGTCAGGTCCAGTCTTTGGGGCCGCCTGTGCCAGAAAAGGATGGACAGCAGAATGACGAAGATAGGTGCGGTGAACTGGAGCACGATGGCGTTGGCGGCGGTGGTCATCTTGTTGGCCAGGGTGAACAGCACATTGGTCCCGCACACGCTCACCGCCCCCAGGGCGATCCAGCGGTCCCACCGGGGCGGGTGCCGGATAATAAGCAGATAGGCTCCCACCACCAGCACTGAGATGATGTTCCGTCCCCCGTTGATGCTCATGCCGTGCCAGGGGATGACCTTGATGCACAGCCCACCGATGCTGTATAAAACAGCCGCCAGGAACACACACAGCGTCCCCCGCCGGCGCCGCTGCCGGTCCTCTTCTTCCATGCCTCCGCCTCCCAAAAAAGCGCCCCCTGTCCCTTGGGACAGAGGGCGTCAAAAAACGCGGTACCACCTCTGAATCGCCCCCTTCTCACGAAGGCGGCCTCATGCCGTGCTTCCACACGGCGGCGCTGGAACGGGCGCACCCGGTCTCCCCTACTGCTGCTTCGGGGGACGGCTCCGAGGGGTATTCGTCTGTATTCCGCCCTCCCCCTTTCACCTGCCGGGGGCTCTCTGTGGGGCAAAAATACAGCTTACTTGGCCTCTTCATCGCTGTAAGGGCCATTATAATATGGGTTTTCCCGTTTGTCAAGCAAAGAAAGGATTGCAATTTCCTTCGCAACAAGGTAAAATACTGGTTATATGCAAAAGAGGAGGCGCGCGCAGCTATGTCTGACGATCTCAAGCCCGTCATGGGCCAGAACTTCATCCACGATTTTATTGATGAGGATATCGCTCCCGGCGGACAGTATGCCGGGATGACCGTCCATACCCGTTTCCCCCCTGAGCCCAACGGCTATCTGCACATCGGCCACTGCAAGGCGCTGATCATCGACTTCGGCACGGCGGAAAAGTACGGCGGCCTGTGCAATCTCCGCATGGACGACACCAACCCCGCCAAGGAAGATGTGGAGTTTGTAGAAGCCATCCAGGAGGACATCCACTGGCTGGGCTTCGACTGGGGCGACCGGTTCTTCTATGCCTCGGACTACTTTGACCAGATGTATGACTACGCCGTGGAGCTCATCAAGAAGGGCCTGGCCTACGTCTGCGAGCTCTCCCCCGAGGAGTTCAAGGCCCACCGGGGCGACGTGGGCGTGCCCGCCACCTCCCCCTACCGGGACCGGCCCATAGAGGAGTCCCTGGACCTCTTTGCCCGGATGAAGGCCGGCGAGTTCCCCAACGGCGCCATGACCCTCCGGGCCAAGATCGACCTGGCCAGCGGCAACTTCAACATGCGGGACCCGGTGATCTACCGCATCAACCACGCCCACCATCACCGCCAGGGGGACAAGTGGTGCATCTATCCCATGTATGACTTTGCCCACCCCATCGAGGACGCCCTGGAGGGGATCACCCACTCCCTGTGCTCCCTGGAGTTTGAGGACCACCGGCCCCTCTACGACTGGGTGGTGGAGCACGTCTCCATCCCCTATCACAAGCCCCGGCAGATCGAGTTTGCCCGCCTGGGCATCAACTATACCGTCATGTCCAAGCGGAAGCTCCGGGCCCTGGTGGAACAGGGCAAGGTCTCGGGCTGGGACGACCCCCGCATGCCCACCCTGTGCGGCCTGCGCCGCCGGGGCTACACCCCCGCCGCCATCCGGGATTTCACCGACCGCAACGGCGTGACCAAGGCCGCCTCCACCGTGGAGTTCGGTTTCCTGGAGCACTGCCTGCGGGAGGACCTGAACCGCACCGCCAAGCGGGTCATGGCCGTGCTGCGGCCGGTAAAGCTGGTCATCACCAACTACCCCGCCGGCCAGAGCGAGACCTTTGAGGTGGAGAACATCCCCGGCGACGAGAGCGCCGGCACCCGGACTGTCACCTTCTCCCGGGAGCTGTGGGTGGAGGCCGAGGACTTCCTCCCCGAACCCGTGCCCAAGTATAAGCGGCTCTATCCCGGCGGGCCCGAGTGCCGCCTGAAGGGGGCCTACCTCATCAAGTGCGTGGGCTACGAGACCGACAGCGAGGGCCATGTCACCGAGATCGCCGCCGAGTATGACCCCGGCTCCCGGGGCGGTGACCCCGCCGACGGCCGGAAGGTCAAGGGTGCCACCCTTCACTGGGTGGACGCCGCCACCGCCATCGACGCCGAGGTGCGGCTCTACGACAACCTCTTCGCCGACGAGGCCCCCGATGCCGGGGACAAGGACTTCATGGAGTGCCTCAACCCCAAGTCCCTGGAGGTCCTCACCGGCTGCAAGGTGGAGGCGGGTCTGGCCGCCGCCCCCATGCCGGAGAGCGGCAAGACCGCCGAGAGCTACCAGTTCATGCGCCAGGGCTACTTCTGCCTGGACAACCGGGACGCCAAGCCCGGCCATCTGGTCTTCAACCGCTCGGTGAGCCTGAAGGATTCCTTCAAATTCTGAGCATCTGGGGCGGGTCTGTGACCCGCCCCAATTCTTCTCTGAAAAATCTGCAAACGGAGGAAATACCCATGTACAGCTTCAGAAACGACTATTCCGAGGGGTGCCACCCCAAGGTGCTGGAGGCCATCGCCGCCATCAACGGGGAAAGCATCGTCGGCTACGGCCAGGATGCTTACTGCGGCAAGGCCGCCCAGCTCATCAAGGACCTGTGCCGGGCCCCCCAGGCCGCTGTGGAGTTCCTGGTGGGAGGCACCCAGACCAATTTCACCGCCATCGGCGCCTTCCTGCGGCCCTGGGAGAGCGTCATCTGTGCCGCCACCGGCCACGTCAACACCCATGAGGTGGGAGCCGTGGAGGGCGTGGGACACAAGCTTCTCCACGTCCAGGTCGCCGGAGACGGCAAGCTCTCCCCCGCGCATATCCTTCCCCTTGTGGAGGAGTGCCGGGACGAACACCTGACCCTCCCCCGCCTGGTCTACATCTCCGACGCCACCGAGACCGGCGCGGTCTACACCAAGGCCGAGCTCACCGCCCTGTCGGCCTGCTGCAAGGACAACGGCCTGCTCCTCTTCCTGGACGGCGCCCGTCTGGGCTGTGCCTTTGCCGCCCAGGAGAACGACCTGACCCTCCCCGACCTGGCCCGGCTGTGCGACGCCTTCTACATCGGCGGCACCAAGAACGGCGCTCTCATGGGCGAGGCCCTGGTCATCACTAATCCCGCCCTCCAGCCCCATTTCTTCCGCATGATGAAGCGGGAGGGTGCCGTGCTGGCCAAGGGCTTCCTGCTGGGGGTCCAGTTCCAGGCCCTCCTTGAGGATGGGCTCTACTGGCGCATCGCCAAAAATTCTGTGGACACCGCCCAGGCCCTTCAGGCCGGGCTGGAGGAGCTGGGCTTCCCCATGATGACCCCCTCCTCCACCAACCAGATCTTCCCCATCCTCCCCGACAGTCTCCTCCCGGAGCTGGATAAAATTGCCACCCATGAGGTCTGGAGCAAGCAGGACGAGACCCACACCATCGTCCGCTTCGTCACCTCCTTTGCCACCGAGATGACCTCCGTCACCGGCTTTCTGGAGGCCCTGAAGAGGTCCATTTAAAGGGGGTAGAGCATGAAAAACGGCCAGTGAAAGCGGTGTTTTTGGGCCCTTTTTGTACAACTAAGCCTTTTGTGCGCCTGCTCGCCTCCCCTCGCTGACCCCTCTCCAACTCCTCCGCCCGCCCCCTCCCAGACTCCTCAGCCACCCCTTCTCAGGCCCCTCAGCCTACTCCCTCCATCTCTGCTGATCTTGAGGGAAAGCTAAACGAAATGCTTGCGGTCAAGGCCGGCTGGAGCAGTCTTTCCGACATCACCGACCAGGATATCGCCGCCTATCCCATGCTCTGCGACACGGAGGACAGCGGCATGACCGACCTGGAAAACGGCATGGAATATCATGCCGGCTCACTCACCGGCATCAGTGCCATGTTGGGCCTGAACGCTCAGGCTGACTGTCAGATCCCCATCACCTATGTGATCGATGGGACCGACATGGTCCTGGCGCTGGTCAAAGCCGACGGCAGCGTGGAGCGCTTCAGCGAATCCGGAGAACATCAGACAGAGGTGTCCCTCCCCGCCGGTGAGCATATGATCTGCGCTGTGGGATATCAGGGCACCGGCACCGCTTCCGTCACGGTGGAGAGCGACCAAGTCGAACTGGATCGGGCTCTTGCTGTCAAGCTGACCATGGAGCTCATGGACAATGGACAGAAACGGGGCGCTGCCATACGGCAGCGCCCCGTTTGGGATCCATAACAGCTTGTCCGGCGGAATACGTCCGGTCTTTTGTTCAGGCCTTGCCGGCGCAGCCCAGGACGTCCACCAGCTTGTGACGGACGGTCTCCTTGATGTTGGCCCGGGCGGGCTTGAGGTATTCCCGGGGGTCAAACTTGTCAGGATGCTCGTCAAAGAACTGCCGGATGGTGCCGGTCATGGTCAGGCGCAGGTCGGAATCGATGTTGATCTTGCACACGCTGAGGGTGGCGGCCTTGCGGAGCTGCTCCTCGGGGATGCCCACGGCGTCGGGCATCTTGCCGCCGTGCTCGTTGACCATCTTCACGTACTCCTGGGGCACGCTGGAGGAGCCGTGGAGCACGATGGGGAAGCCGGGCAGGCGCTTGGAGACCTCCTCCAGCAC
>CANRFC010000020.1 GCA_947629795.1 uncultured Oscillospiraceae bacterium | reverse complement strand
GTTCGACTTGCATGTGTTAAGCACGCCGCCAGCGTTCATCCTGAGCCAGGATCAAACTCTCAATAAAATGGTATCTAAACAAGCCTTTCAGCCTGTCTAAATCAATTTCATTGATCGCTAATCTCTTAGCTTCAAAGAAATCAAGTTCTGGAGCCTTCTCAAACCTTACAGTTTTCAAAGACTTTCATGTCCTTGTCTGGTGCTTGTAAGCTTTCTTCACGTTGTTTAATTTACAAGGTGCACGCCGTCCGCGCAGCCGCTCCCGACTGGCGAGCCTGATTATGTTATCATAACCAAACCGCTTTGTCAAGAACTTTTTTCGCTCCAGCCAAACTTTTTCGCCAGGCCTTCTTCACGCCTCAGCCCTTGCGCGAACTTTTGAAGTTTAGCACACTTTTTGGCCTTTGTCAAGAGATTTTTTTCGCTTTGAAAAACACCCCTTGGCCACCTCAGGTGCTTGGCTTAATATAGCAAAGCTTTGGGGGAAAGTCAACACTTTTTTGCGATTTTCTCGGACTTTTTTTCGCCCCAAATTTTCCCCCAATATCTATGGTTTTACAGGCTTTCCGGCCCACAAAATGTGGATGGCTCTTCCTCTGCTTTTTGTACCTTTTCGGTCAAAATGACCACTGCGGGCAAAATCGTCCCGAACAGCACCCCGCAGGCCACGCCGCCTACGCCCGCCAAGAATCCTGCCCCGGTCTCCGGCTCCAGCCACGCCAGGGCCAGCCCTGCCGCCGTAGGCAGCCATGCCGCCCCGCCGGCGGCGGGAAAGAGCCCCCGCCACAGCCGCCCCGCGCCGAAGCTCACCAGGGCCAGCAGGCACAGGTCTCCCAGCCCCGCCACCGCCGCCAGAAGGGCCTCTCCCCGCTGGAAGGCGCCGGGCAGCCCCGCCTCCCCCAGCAGATAGAGGAAGGGCTCGTCCATCCGCAGCACCAGCGCCGGCCCGAAGGCCCCCACCAGGACCCCCAGTCCCGCCGTCAGGGCGGCGCAACACCACCCCCACCAGCCGGCGCCGCCCTCCTTCTCCTCGATGGGCAGAAAGAGCCCAAACACCGGATATCCCGCCAGAGAGAACACCACCGCCGCCCCGGCGGGGACCCCGGCCAGCTCCCCCGCCCCGGCCGGCAGCCAATTTTCCCGCTCCAGCCCCGGCAGAGCCAGCAGCGCCACCCCCACCGTCAGGACAGCCAGAGCCGGCAGCAGCACCCGCCCCACCCGGCCCAGCACCTGTCCCCGCCGGGCCAGATAGAGGGCGAGCGCCAGGGTCACCGCCAGCACCGCGCCCCGAGGGTCCTCCTCCCCGAAGGACCAGGCCAGCCGGTGGGCAAACCGGGCCCCGCTCCCCCAGAGCAGGACCACCCCCCACAGCAGATAGGCCAGCCGCAAAGCTTGCCGCCCGGCAGAGCCCTTTCCCTCCAGAAAAGCTCCCCTCTGCCTTCTCCACAGCCGCCCCAGGAAAATGCCCGCCGGCGCGGCCAGCAAGGGGCACAGCCACGCCAGCCGCCCCGCCGCCCACACCGGGCCCTGGAGCAGATTTACCGCCGCCGGGAAGAGGGCGGCCGCCATCACCGCCCGCCGGTCCCGCCGGGAGATCTCCTCCGCCATCTCAGCGCCCCTCCTCTTCCGTCTCATCCATCAGCCCCTCCGGTCCCAGCAGCGCCCACCCCGCCGGGGCCAGCAGGCCCTCCTCATCGGGAGCCAGGGCGGGGATACGCACCCTCTCCCCCTCCAGGAGCCGGGAGAGGGCCTGCCCCACCGACACCCCCCGCTTGTCCCGGCCGGGGGTCTCCCCCGCCGTGGCCGGCGCCGTGGCGGAGAGCCCCTCCCCGGCGTCTCCTCTTACTATATATAATAGGGTATCCAGCCGCAGCTCCCGGTGGTCCAGCACGAACTCCAGCGTCTCCATCAGCTCCTCCCGGGCCAGCTCCTCCCCCAGCAGCAGCTTGTCTGCCTGACCCAGATAGGCCCGGGATGCCTTGCTCTCCTGCACCGCCCGGCAGGCCCGCTCCAGGTCTCTCCCCTCTCCGGTGAGCACCTCCGGCTCCTCGTCCTCGCTGGCCCTGACCCCGGTGACGGCGGTGAGGACCACCCCCGCCTCTCCCCGGTCGGCCGCCAGAACGGTGATGAGGCTCAGTTCCTCGATCTCCCGGCCCTGGGGAAGGGCCAGGGCGGCCAGCAGGAGCCCCGCCGCTGCCGCCGTCTGCCAAAGCCGCCTCATCGCTGCTTCCTCCGGTTGGGGGTCTTCAGATGGGCCGGCCGGAACTTGTCCTCGGGCAGGGGCTGGCGCAGCAGGGGCTCCCCGTCGGCAAAGGGGTCCAGATAGGCCGCCCCAAAGCTCTCCAGTCCCGCCAGGTGCCCCACCAGGAGCCCCGCCCCAGCCAGCACCCCGAACAGTCCACTGATCCCCGCCAGCACCGTGAGGAAGAACCGCCACAGCCGCAAGGCGGCGGAGAGGTCCTGGGAGGGCATGGTGTACCCGGCGATGCCGGCCACCGCCACCACCACCAGCACCGCCGGGGAGATGAGCCTGGCCTCCACCGCCGCCGAGCCCACCACCAGCCCGCCCAGGATGGACACGGTCTGCCCGATGGACTGGGGAAGCCGCAGCCCCGCCTCCTGAAGCACCTCGAAGGCCACCAGGAGCATCAGCGTCTCAAACAGGGCGGAAAAGGGCACGTCCTGCCTTGCCGCCATGATGGACAGGGCCAGCCGGGTGGGGATCATCTCCGGGTGGAAATTCACCATGGCCACATAGACCGCCGGCAGCAGCAGGCTGGTGAGCAGACACAGCCACCGCAGCACCAGCAGCGCCGTGGCCATCATCCAGTTCTCCGAGCGGTCCTGGGGAGCCCGGAGGAAATCCCCCAGCACTCCCGGGGCCAGATAGCCCAGGGGCAGCCCCTCCATCAGGATGCCCACCTTCCCCTGGCACAGCCCGTGGCTGAACCGGTCGGGCCGCTCGGTGTACAGCATCAGGGGAAAGGGGGTGTCCAGCTCGTCGATGATATACTCCTCCACATTCCCGGTGGAGAGCAGGGCGTCCACGTCGATGTTCTCCAGCCGCCCCTCCACCTCCCGGACCAGCTCCGGGTCGGCGATGCCCTCCAGCCACACCACATCCACCGGGGTCAGGGTCTGCCGCCCCACGATCTGCTCGGCGATCTTCAGCTCGGGGGAGCGCAGATGCCGCCGCACCAGGGAGGTATTGGTCCGTAGATTCTCCACAAAGGAATCCCGGCTCCCCTTCACCGACACCTCGTTCTCCGGGTCTCCCACCCCTCGCTTTTCCTCGGTGCCGGTATTGAAGGAGAGCCCCTTCCCCCCTCCCGGGGGCAGCAGCAGGCAGTTCCCCTCCACCAGGGCGGCCGCCCCCTCGTCCAGGGTGGTCACCTCGGTCACCGACAGGTTGTAGAGGGCCCCGGAGCCCATCCGCTCCCAGGCCGCCTCCTCCCCCAGCTCCCCCAGGACCCTGTCCTGAGCCAAGGGCCGCAGCACGTAGTCGCTCACCCGCTCCATGCGCACCATCCCGGCGATGAAGAACAGCTCCAGCCGCCGCTTCTCGTTGCCTCCCGCCGCCACGCTCCGGTGGTCGAAGTCCACGCACCCGGCGAAGACCCGCTCCAGCTCCTCCGCCGTCAGCTCCCCGGCCAGTCTGGGCTCCCGCCGGGGATGGGGCGGGTCCGAAGCCTGTCCGCGTCCAAAACTGCCCATTGCTTCCTCCCCTTCCCGCTTTTTTCACAGTCTGCCCTCACCGGCCCGATTTATGCGGCAAAAGGGCAAAAGGAAGCGCCGGAGCACAGCTGCCCCGGCGCATCTCCCCGTCATATCTTCCATTTTTGGACGCTCCTGCCTCTCAGAACCCCGGCGGCGTGACGGCAAAGACCACAGCCACCTCTTCCTTTTCCCGGTTGATCCACTGATGGGGCACCGAGGGCGCGATCTTAATGGCGTCCCCCTCGTTGAGGTGGTAATTGACCCCGCCCAGAAGGATGTCGGTAGCCCCCCGGACGACATAGGCCACCTCCTCCCCGTCGTGCCCCCTGGGCACATCGGAGGTAGCCGCCCCGGCGGGGATCTCCATCAGGCAGAATTCGATGGCCCCGCTGGTGTCCGGCGTCAGGAGCTTGTAGAGGACCTCCTGCCCTTCCCGGCCGATGATACGGCTCTCCCCCTTGCGGACCACCACGTTTTCGGCGGGGGCATCCTCCTTAAAGAACTGGAACAGGGGCACCCGCAGGGCCTCGGAAATGTTTTTCAGGGTGTTGATGGACGGATTCACGGAATTGCTCTCGATCTGACTGAGCATGGAGGGCGACAGCTCGGCCTGGGCCGCCAGCTCCCGCAGGCTCATCCTGCTCTTCTTCCGGAATTCCTGAACCTTCTGTCCGATATTCAGCTCACTCATGGTCCTTCATCCCATCCTTCACGGGGTTTCTTCCCCCTCTGTACCCGGAGCGGGGAAATAAATAATGTATTATTATAACACAAGCGGACCCGGATTTGAACCGGGTCCGCTTGCTTTTTTTGATCGATCCTTCAAAAAATTCTTCCGCTTACAGGAAGATCAGGCTGAGCACGAACACCACGATCAGTGCGGTGACCGACTGAAGTACGCTGATGATGGGGATGGTCTTGTACGCGATGGAGGTGTCCATCTCGGAGGTGGTGGCGGTGACCCAGAAGAAGTCGTCGTTTCCGTGGAAGACCATCAGGCCGCCGGCGGCGCAGGCGAGCATGGCGATGACCCGACCCATGGGGGAGGCAAAGCCCAGCACATCCAGCAGCGGGGTGATCATGGTGGCGGCGGTGACCATGGCGATGGTGGCCGAGCCCACGCAGGTCCGGAACAGGAAGCCGATGAGGAAGGGGGCCAGGATGCCGATGGCCAGACCGGAGAAGGTCTCGGTGAGGATGCCCTGGAGGGGGGAGGCCTTCAGCACACCGGAGAAGGCGCCGCCGGCGCCCACGATGAGGACGATCTGTCCGGCAGTCCGCATGGCGTCAGCCAGGATGCCGTCGAAGCCCCAGGCGGTCTTATCCTCGGGGTACATCTGATGATAGCCCACGGCGGCGATGATCAGCCCCACCAGCAGTGCCACGGCAGGGGTGCCCAAAACGTCCATCACGCCCATGAGCGCGGCGGGCCAGGCGCACATATCGCCCACGGTCTTGAGCAGCATCAGGGCAATGGGAGCCAGGATGGGCAGGAAGGCCATCACAGGGCTGGGCAGCTTCTGGTCGGCGGGGGACTCCGCCACATTCTCAGGGATGTAGTAGTACTTCTTCCCCGCCACCTTGGCGCCGAAATAGCCCACCAGCATAATGGGGATGGACGCCAGGGCGCCGAAGAGGATGACCTGGCCCAGATCGGCCCCCAGAATACCGGAGACAGCCAGAGGGCCGGGGGTGGGAGGCACGAACATGTGGGTGGCGTGAAGGCCCATGCACATGGCGATGGCCATGGTGGTCATGGAGATGCGGGTATCCTTGGAGAGCCGCTTGGCGATGGGGCTGAGGAGCACGAAGGCGGAGTCACAGAACACCGGAATGGAGACGAAATAGCCGGTGATGGCCAGGCCCAGAGCGGCGTGCTTCTCGCCGGTGATCTTCAGAATGGTCTTGGCCATGGTCTCGGCCGCGCCGGACTTCTCCAGCAGCGCGCCGGTGACGGTGCCCAGGGCGATGACCAGGCCGATATCCGCCATGGTGCCGCCCATGCCGCTGGTGAAGGCGGAGAGCATATCCTCCATGCCCATCCCGGAGACCAGGGCAAAGACCACCGTGGTGGCGATGAGGGCAAAGAAGGGGTGGATCTTCAGTTTCACGGTACACAGGACCAGGACTGCCACAGCCAGGATCAAACCGATGATAACAAGCGTGTTTGTCATGTTTATCTCCTCCTCTATTTCAATATATGGTCGCTGCCCGAAAACGGCTCAGAGCCGTGATCAGTCGATGTAGGTGGCCAGATACTCCTCCCAGACCTCCGCGGGCACCAGCCGACCGCCGGTGGCCCAGGCGATCTGCACGCTCCGGCCCAGGACCTCCTCGGTCAGGCCGTGGCGGGCGCAGTAGTCCCTGCTGCCGGGGTAGCTGAGCAGACTGCAGGGCCCGGCAAACGCCGCGCAGCTGGAGGGCTCGATGCGCTTGCCCTCGCTCTTGTCCAGCAGGCGCAGATAGTCATAGAGCTTGTTGTCGGCCACAGTGAAGTCGCCGGAGACCAGGTTGCCCAGGATCCGGGTGACGAACCCGGAGGGGCTGGCGCAGGCCAGGCCGTCGGCCTCGGTCATGCCCGAGATGCCGAAATCGTGGACGTTGGCGGCCTCATACTCCTTGGTGGCCATACCCAGAAGCACCGAGGGGCACTGGGTGGGCTCCACCAAGAAGCAGTGGACGTCGTCCTTGAACACCCGCTTCAGCCCATAGGACACGCCGCCGGGGGCGCCGCCCACACCGGTGGGGATGTACACGATGAGGGGATGGTCGGCGTCCACCACGATGCCCTTCTCCTCAAACTGGGCCTTCAGCCGCTTGGCGGCCACGGCGTAGCCCAAGAACAGATTCACCGACTTCTCGTCGTCCACAAAGTAGCTGGTGGGGTCGGCGTCGGACAGCCGGCGTCCCTCGGCCACGGCCTTGGAGTAGTCATCGGCATACTCGATGACCTCCACGCCCTTGCTGCGCAGCAGGTCCTTCTTCCACTGCTTGGCGTCGGCGGACATGTGGACCTTCACCCGGAATCCCAGGGCGGCGCTCATGATGCCGATGGACATGCCCAGGTTGCCGGTGGAGCCCACCTGGACGGTGTACCTGCCGAAGAAGGCCTTCATCTCCTCGTCGGCCAGCTTGGCGTAGTTGTCGCTCTCGGTCAGCTTGCCCTCGGCCAGGGCCAGGTCCTCGGCGTGCTTGAGCACCTCATAGATGCCGCCCCGGGCCTTGATGGACCCGGCGATGGCCAGGTGACTGTCCATCTTCAGCATGAACCGGCCGGGAATGGAGCAGCCGTAGGTCTCCTCCAGGGCCTTCCCCATGGCGGGAATGTCCTCCAGCGGGGACTCGATGAGCCCGCCGGTGGCCTCGGTCTCGGGGAAGCAGCGCCGGATAAAGGGGGCGAAGCGGCGCAGCCGCTCCTCGGCGTCGGCGATGTCAGCATCGGAGACCACAAGCTGGCATACGCCGTCGGTGACGGCAAAGGGCAGCAGGTCGGGGTTGATCCAGACCGTCTCCTTCTTGTCCGCCACCTCTTTGATGGTGGGATTCTGCTGAATGTACTTGCTGGCGTCGATCATCACGATTCCTCCTCAAAGTGTTTGGTATTATTTAACGTTTGTTCAGTTCGGTGTTCATTTTAGCTAAACGCTTGTTAATTGTCAAGAACCTCCGCACATTTTTTCCATATTTCACATATTGACGCTCCATTTTTTGTGTAATTTAACTAATTCAGGAACCTCTTCAAAAATTTTGCGTTCCCGGTTGCGTCCACCCGAAAATGCGGTTATAATAGGGCTATCGTTTGAAAAAGGAGCTTTCGCCATGGATTTTCACGCGAATGAGGGAAAAAGCGTCGTCATCGAGCATAACGGCAAAAAATATGCCCGCCACGCCATCACCACCCACTTTGTCCAGGTGGGGGAGAGCTACGTGGACCTGATCGAGAAATACGTCAAGCCGGTCTATCAGCCGGGGGACATCCTCTCCTCCAGCGAGAAGGTCATCGCCCTGTGCCAGCGCCGCATCGTCACCGAGGAGGAGTGCAAGCCCGGCTTCTGGGCCAAGGTCCTCTCCCGCTGTGTCCACCAGACCTCCGCCGGCCCCGGCATGGGCCTTCCCGTAAAGATGCAGTTCGCCATCAACATCTGCGGCCTGCCCAGGGTCCTCTGGGCCGCCATCTGCGCCGCCTTCGGCAAGCTGGTGGGGAAGCACGGCATCTTCTACGACATGCTGGGCACCGAGGTCGCCGGCCTGGACGGCTTCTACGGCGAGGACATCGCCGAGTACGCCCACATGGGGGTCCGGGTCCCGGAAGACCCCGCCGGCGTGTGTGATGAAGTATATGAAAAGACCGGCGTGGTCATGATGATCGTGGACGCCAACGACCTCAATGTGGAGCTGCTGGGCAAGGGAGAGCAGCTCAAGGACTGGGCAGCCGAGGACCTTCTGGCCCTCATCGCCGACAACCCCGCCGGCCAGGACCGCCAGCTCACCCCCTTCATCCTCATCCGGGAGCTCCACGACTGACCCTGTTTTTCAAAAGGCGCTCCGTCCGGATCACCGGGCGGAGCGCCTTTGTTTTTCTGACCGGGCCCTTACGGGGCCCAAAAGCGGAGGGTAGAGGCCTAAAAACGGGGGGTAGAGACGAAAAAACAGGGGCGCAAAACGTCCCACTTCGTCCAACTTTCTTTATTGCCCCAGCTTCCCCCGCCCCTTGCCTGTCCCAATTGAAGGGCTGCCCCGCCCCCCTTAGTTGTACGAAATTCCCCCTGTTCCACGTGGAACATTTGTTTTTCAAAACGTCTGAAAGGCGCGCCCGGCCTGGCCGGACGCGCCTTTTTGTCCCCTCTCAGTCTGCCGGATGGCTGTGGGTCTTTTTTCCCCACTTGACCGCCTTGACGATCTCGCACACCGCCACCGGCGTCAGGGCCAGCCCCAGCACCGCCGCCCACTGCCCGGGGGTGAGGGGCACGGTGTGGAAGATGACCTCCAGGGCGGGCAGGCAGAGCACCGAGAGCTGCATCACCAGCCCCACGGCGAAGGCCCGGTTCATGGCCGGGTTGGAAAACACCCCGATGTGCCTTAAACTCCGCTCCTCGCTGCGCACGTCGAAGGCGTGGAAGAGCTGGCACAGGGTGAGGGTGGCGAAGGCCATGGTGTTGGCTCCCGCCCCGGTGCCGGCGGCGTCCAGGACCACGTACTCCCCCAGCAGATAGGCCGCCAGGGTCAGCAGCCCCACCATGGTCCCCTGCCAGGCCAGGCGCAGGGTGAAGCCCCGGGTGAACAGGCTCTCCCGGGCGTCCCGGGGCCGCTCCTCCATGACCCCGTCCTCCACCGGCTCCACCCCCAGGGCCAGGGCGGGGAGGGAGTCGGTGACCAGGTTGAGCCACAGCAGCTGCACCGGCAGCAGGGGCATCTGCCGGAAGTTGAAGACCGTGGCGATGAGGATGGTCAGGATCTCCCCGATGTTGCAGGAGAGCAGGTAGTGGATGGCCTTCTTGATGTTGGCGTAGATCCCCCGCCCCTCGGCCACGGCATGGACGATAGTGGCAAAGTCGTCGTCGGTGAGGATCATGTCGGCGGCCTCCTTGGCCACGTCGGTGCCGGCGCGGCCCATGGCGCAGCCGATGTCGGCGGCCTTCAGGGCCGGGGCGTCGTTGACCCCGTCCCCGGTCATGGCCACCACCTTCCCCTGCTTCCGCCAGGCGTTGACGATGCGGGTCTTGTGCTCGGGGGAGACCCGGGCGTAGACCGTGAACTCCCCCACCTCCCGCTCCAGCATTTCCTGGGGCATAAAGTCCAGGTCGGCCCCGGTGGCCGCCCGGTCCCCCTCCCGGAAGATGCCCAGCTCCTTGGCGATGGCCACGGCGGTGAGCTTGTGGTCCCCGGTGATCATCACCGGCCGGATGCCCGCCGACCGGCACTGCTCCACCGCCGCCTTGGCCTCGGGCCGGGGCGGGTCGATCATCCCCACCAGCCCCAGCAGGCGCAGGTCCTTCTCCAGGCTCTCGGCGGTGAGCTTCCCCGGCAGGCGCTCCAGCTCCCCCTGGGCCACCGCCAGCACCCGGAGGGCCTGGGCCGCCATGCGGTCGTTCTCGTCCAGGGCGGCCTTCCGCTGGGCCTGGGAGAGGCGGCACTTGCTCAGCAGCACGTCGGGGGCCCCCTTGACGCACACCCGGAACCCTCCCCCCGGCAAGGCGTGGACGGTGGTCATCAGCTTGCGCCGGGAGTCGAAGGGCACCTCCCCCCGCCGGGGGAATTCCCGCTCCAGCGCCCCCTTCTCCAGGCCCTTTTTCGCCGCCGCCTCCACCAGGGCGGTCTCGGTGGGGTCGCCCACAAAGCTCTCCCCCTCCCGCCGGGCGTCGGAGCACAGGGCGGCGGCGGTGAGCAGCTCCCCCTCCTCCGCTCCCGGGGCGGGCCACAGGTGGGTCACAGTCATCCTGTTCTGAGTGAGGGTCCCGGTCTTGTCCGAGCAGATGACCCCGGCGCAGCCCAGGGTCTCCACCGCCGGGAGCCGCTTGACGATGGCCCCCCGCTTTGCCATGCCGTTGACCCCCAGGGCCAGCACGATGGTGACGATGGCGGGCAGGCCCTCGGGAATGGCGGCCACCGCCAGGGACACGGCGGTGAGGAACATGTCCATGAGCTCCCGGCCCTCCAGCAGCCCCACTCCGAACATGACGGCGCACACGCACAGGCACAAAAAGGAGAGGCCCTTGGACACCTCTCCCATCTTCCTCTGCAAGGGGGTCTCCCCCTCCTCCTGGTCCAGGAGCAGCCCCGCCACCTTCCCCACCTCGGAGGCCATGCCGGTGGCCACGATCACCGCCGTGGCCCGCCCCGCCGTGACCACGGTGGAGCCGATGAGGAGGGTGGCGCGCTCGGCCAGGGGGGTGTCCTCGGGAAGGGCGGGGCCGGGGCCCTTCTCCACCGGCACCGACTCCCCGGTCATGGCGCTCTCGTCGGTGCGGCACTGGGCGGCGTCCAGGATCCGGGCGTCGGCAGGCACCAGGTCCCCCGCCTCCAGCACGATGAGGTCGCCGGGGACCAGGCCGGCGGCCTCCACGCTTCGGGTCTTTCCGTTCCGGACCACCCGGGCCTGGGGGGCGGTCATCCGCTTCAGGGCCTCCAGGGCCTTTTCGGCGTTCTCCTCCTGGGAGATGGAGATGACGGCGTTCACCGCCACGATGAGCAGGATGATGGCGGCGTCCAGCCAGTCCTCCCCGTGGGAGGACCACAGGCTCAGCCCCGCCGCCGCCAGGAGCACCAGGATCATGGGGTCCCTGAGCTGGTCAAGGAGCCGCCGGAACAGGCTCTCCCGCTTTTTCCCCTCCAGCCGGTTGGGGCCGTACTCCTCCAGCCGGCGGGCGGCCTCCTCCTCCGAGAGGCCCCGCCGGGGGTCGGTTTTCAGCAGTTTCAGGGTCTCCTCCGCCGTCTTGGTATGCCAGACGCTCATGACCTCCACCCTTCCCTTTGGTTGTGGAAGTCATCATACTCGCCCGGCCTGTCCGATTACAAGGGGATTTTGACGGCTTGGGCCAGAGCGGAGAGAAATTTTCCGTTGGAGGGCGGCCGGCTCCCCCCGGCCAGGGGTCCCATGACCTCCCGCCACTTGGGGGTGTCGGCCAGAAAGAGCTTTTCCACGTAGAACCGGATGCTCCGCTCCACACTCTCGGCGCTGACCCGGTCCTCCTCCACGATCTGATAGTAGAGGCCCTTCACGCTCTCGCCGGGGCGGAGGAGCAGGGTCTCGGCGCACCGGGCGGCGTAGCCCCGGCCGGCCAGGGTCCGGCCGGTGAAGGGGGCCACCCCGGTCTCCATCTCATCCAGGAGGGCCTCGGCCCGGGCCCGGACGCCGCCGCAGAGCAGACGCAGGCACCGGACGATCTCCCCCAGAGGAGCGGGCTTGTGGAGCACCAATCCCGCCCCCGCCGCCATGGCCGCCGAGGCCGCGGCGGAAGAGGTGGCCCCGGTGAGGACCAGCGTCCCGGCCCGGCCGCCCCGGCGGCGGTACTCCTCCAGAAAGCCCAGACCGCTGAGGGTGGGCAGGATGAGGTCCAGCAGGATGGCGTCGGGCTCTTCGGCCAGGGCCAGCTCCACGCCCTCGGCCCCGTCCCGGGCCCAGCCCCGCACCGCCAGGCCGGGTTCCCGCTCCAGGAGCCGGGACAGGAGCATCCCCTGGATGGGGTCGTCCTCCACGATCAGGATACCCAGCGCCGGCATGTCATTCCTCGGGACGCATGGCCTGGAGGGTCCCCTGGAGGGCGATGACGGCGCGGGAGAGCAGGTCCCGCTCGATGGGATTCATGGCCCCCAGATATTCCGCAGCCAGAGCGGCGCGGCCCAGGCGCTCGTCCCGGCCGAAGAGCAGGTAGTCGGCGCTGACCCCCAGGGCGTTGGCCAGCTTGGCAAACTTACCGATGGTCATCTGCTGCTCCCCCTTTTCGATCTTGGAGAGAAACTGGGAAGAGGTGTCGGCCGCCTCGGCCAGCCGCTCGGAGGTGAGTCCCCGCTCCAGCCGCACCGCCCGGACCCGCCGGCCCACCGCTTTGACGTCGATGTCGCCCTCCACTCTGCGGCCCGCGTCCTCCATGGCCAACTACCCCTTTCGTTTTGAAATTTGTAACGATAGGTATAGCTTGCCACATTTCCCGCCAATTGAAAGAATCAATTATTTCAGAATAGCAAATTATCATATCATCTCTTTGCCCGATGCAATCTATCATTTCTATTTTATGAACTATTATATCAGTTTTGTCAAAAAAAGCGGAGCGCCCGGGGCGCTCCGCTTCGCGGGGTGGGGGGAATGGGCGGCATCAAACAGGATCGGCACCGGACGGGGGTACCACCGGACGGAAGCGGCACCGGGTGGGGGTGCCGCCGGACGGGGGTGCGCCGGGCGGGAGCCGCGGCGGGTGTTCGCCGCTCTTGTGGGCAAGTGAGATGGATGGCCGGCCTCAGCCCACGGGAGTGGGCTCCGGGCTGGTCTCCGGGGCGGCGCTGGTCTCAGGCTCGCCGCTGGCCTCGGGAGCGGCGCTCTCCGAGGGCTGGGCGCTCTCGGCGGCGGCCTGACGGGCCTGGACGATCTCGTTGAGGCGGTCATAGAAGGTCTTGGGGTCCAGCTCGTCATAGGCCTTGGAGGTCTCCACCTTGGCCTCGTCCAGCCACTGCTGGGTGAGCTGGGAGAACTTGTAGTCCTCGTTGCAGTCCTCCCGGGCGGTGTCCATGTCCACGGGGATGCGGAGGATGATATGGTAGCCGAACTGGGACTCCACCGGGTCGCTGATCTGGCCTACCTCCAGGGCCAGGGCCCCCATCTCGAACTCGGTGACCATATAGCCGGGGTAGATATAGGTGTAGCCGTCGGGCATATAGAGGTCGCCGTTTTCGTCCCGGCCGTCCTCACTGTACTCCTTCATGAGCTCATCGAATTTCTCCTCGCTGTCCCCGGCGTCACGGAGCTGCTGCCGCAGGTCCTCGGCCAGAGCCTTGGCCTGGGCGATCTCCTCGTCGGTCATGGTCTCGTAACTCTGGCCGTCTTCGGCGATCTTCCGGGTGGAGATGAGGATGTGCTTGGCGGCGTAGATGTCCTGCTCCTCCACGAACTGCTCCACCTCGGCGTCGGTGACGGTGAGCTCCCCGGCCTCGGTCATCTGGTCCCGGAGGTTCTCGTTGAGGTAGTAGACCCGGTTGAGGGCCAGGAAGCCCTCCTTGGTGATGCACCGGCTGTCCAGCCACTGCTGGAGCTGGTCCTCGCCCCCCAGCTGCTCGGCCACCTGGGCAAGCTGGTCGTTGACCTCCTGCTCCTGCTCCTCGGTGAGGGTGACGCCGGCGGCGGTGGCTCTACTCTCAATGACGCTGTACAGCTTGGCGGTCTCCAGGGCGTCCTCCTTGAGCACGTCCACGGTGGGCTTGGCCTCCTCCCCGATGGTGATGGTCTCCTCCCACTCGTCGCCGGAGAGGTTGCCGTAGTACTGCTGCTGGGAGATGGCGCTGAGGAGCCAGAAGAGATAGGTCTCGGCGGTGACGGCCTGGCCGTCCACGGTGAGGAGCTGGGCGTCCCGCTTGATGTCGGCGGCCTGATAGGCCAGGTCGTCGGGGTCGGCAGGGGCGGCGCAGCCGGCCATGAGGGCCAGGGCCAGAGCTCCCGAGACGATGGGTTTCCAATTCATAAGGTCTTCCTCCTTGCGTAGGTCACGCTTAGGAGGTATTCTAACACGTTTTCCCTGTCGAGACAAGGAAAAGGAAAAAAGTTCACAAATTTCAGGTCTCGGCATCCTGTCCAAAAAAATGTTAAACTTTTCACAAACTTTGTATTGCATTTTCCGCCGTGGTCGCTTATAATAACCTTAGTCAGAGCAATTACCCGGCCCGTGGGGGCCAAATCCATACTATCATAACGGAGGGTTACATTATGAAAGAAGTCTATGTGGTCAACTGCTGCCGCACCGCCGTGGGCTCCTTCGGCGGGTCCCTGAAGGACACCCCCGCCGCCGACCTGGGCGCCATCGTGGTCAAGGAGGTCCTCTCTCGCGCCGGCGTGAAGCCCGAGCAGGTGGACGAGCTCATGTTCGGCTGCATCCTCACCGCCGCCCAGGGCCAGAATGTGGCCCGCCAGGTGGAGCTGAAGGCCGGCATCCCCTACTCCGTGCCCGCCTACACCGTGGGTATGGTGTGCGGCTCCGGCATGAAGAGCGTCATCGAGGGCGCCCGGGCCATCCTGTGCGGCGACGCCGACATCATCGTGGCCGGCGGCACCGAGAACATGTCCGCCGCTCCCTACGCCCTCCCCGCCGAGCGCTGGGGCGCCCGGATGGGCGACAAGAAGGTCATCGACACCATGATCAAGGACGGATTGTGGGACGCCTTCAACAACTATCACATGGGCACCACCGCCGAGAACATCTGCGACAAGTGGGGCATCACCCGCCAGGAGCTGGACGAGTTCGCCGCCGCCTCCCAGCAGAAGACCGAGGCCGCCCAGAAGGCCGGCAGGTTCGACGACGAGATCGTCCCCGTGATGGTGAAGAAAAAGAAGGAAGTCATCGAGTTCAAGGTGGATGAGTTCCCCCGTGCCGGCGTGACTGTGGA
The DNA here is from genome assembly GCA_947629795.1 of uncultured Oscillospiraceae bacterium. Taxonomy (GTDB): domain Bacteria; phylum Bacillota; class Clostridia; order Oscillospirales; family Oscillospiraceae; genus Vermiculatibacterium. Next base: position 36,585 of record CANRFC010000020.1, on the reverse strand, counting down.
GTCCATCTCCAAGCTCAAGGGCGCCTTCCCCGTGGGCCCCGACGGGGTGGAGGACGAGGTGGTGGACACCTTTGAGCCCACCCAGATCCACGCTGCCGACGCCCACAAGCACGAGCAGCGGGTCACCGCCGCCAACGCCTCCGGCATCAACGACGGCGCCGCCGCCATCCTGCTGGCCTCCGGCGAGGCGGTGAAGAAGTACGGCCTGAAGCCCATGGCCAAGCTGGTCTCCTACGGCCAGGGCGGCGTGGACCCCAAGATCATGGGCGTGGGCCCCGTGCCCGCCTCCCGTCAGGCCATGGAGCGCGCCGGCCTGAAGATTGAGGACATCGACCTGGTGGAGGCCAACGAGGCCTTTGCCGCCCAGTCGGTGGCCGTGGCCCGGGAGCTGGGCTTCGACATGAGCAAGGTCAACGTCAACGGCGGCGCCATCTCCATCGGCCACCCCGTGGGGGCTTCCGGCGCCCGGATCATCGTCACCCTGCTCCACGAGATGCAGAAGCGGCCCGAGGCCAAGAAGGGCCTGGCCACCCTGTGCATCGGCGGCGGCCAGGGCGTGGCCACCATTTTCGAGAAGTGCTGAGTTAAACCCGCTCGAAACAGCAAAAACCCGGTATCCGTGAGGATACCGGGTCTTTTGCTGTCTTGGGGGCTTTTACTTGTTCCAGGGGATCAGGTCGTCGCCGTAGCCCAGGTCCTCCAGGGCCTTCAGGGTCTCGGCGGCGCTGGTCTGGAGGGTGAAGGTGGCGTCGAAGGTGTTGAAGTTCTTCCCGCTGTCGCCGGTGGTGGGAAGGATGAAGGACAGGGTCAGGTCGGTCTGGTAGCAGTTCCGGTAGCGCTCCGCATTGTCCAGGACATACCGCCGGCCGATGTTCCCGGCGGCCAGGTCGGCCTTCACCGCCGCCCAGAGGACCTCGGCCTCCTTGGCGTCCAGGGTGATCCAGGCGTTCCGGGTGGAGGTGGCAGGGATCGTTTTGGTATCCTCCTGGGTGCTGTCCGCGGCGGCTTCCGCCGGCCGGGGCTTGACGTTGTCCAGCGAGCCGCCCACGGCGGTGAGCTCGTCGATGGACTGCTCCCCCAGGAAGCTCAGGTAGTTGGCGGCAATGACAGTGGGCCGGTCAAGGAGGGCCTGGAGCTTGGCGGTGACGGTGGCGGGGTCGCTGAGGTCGTCGGCGGTGACCCAGATGTTGCTGTAATTGCGGGAGGCAATGGTGCCGTCGGCCATGTGGTAGTCCAGGCGGAGGTATTTCTCATCTCCCAGCTGGTAGTTCCCGTCCTGGTCCATCCTGCGGCGGCCGGCGGAGCCCTCCTCCAGGGCCTTCAGGTCGGAGACCAGGGCGGCGTGGAGGTCGGTGACGGCGGCGATGTCCCCCGGGTCGGTGAGGGTGGCGGTGAGGTAGCCGCCGGTGTCCTGGGGAGAGGAGTGGATGCCGCTGAGCTCCACATAGGCCACCCGCTGGGGGTCGGGGACCCAGCGCTGGTAGCCGAACAGGTCGGCCCGGGCGCCCCCCAGGAGGAAGGCCAGGACCACGGCGAAGACCGCCACGCCCTTCCAGCCCTCCCGGAAGACCCGGAAGGTCTTTTTCAGCATCATCCGGGCGGCGAAGGCTCCCACCACGGCGCACAGGACCACCAGGATGATGAAGGACCAGGGGCCCTCGAAGAAGTTGTTGTGGATGATCCAGCCCAGGCTCAGGCCGGCGCAGACGGCAAAGCCGTACTGGAACACCGGGCGGACCCAGCCCACGGTGACCAGGTCGCCGGAGCGCTCCAGCTGCCGGAAGCGGTAGACCGCCACGGCGATGAAGGTGAACACCGCCCCCAGGACGATGCAGTAGCAGATGGCGCCCACCGGGTCGGAGAGGTTGTTGTAGAGGCCGTAGGGCAGCTCGTTGTCATAGTTCTGGCTGAGCAGGTGGAAAAGCTGGTAGACGGGGGTGCACCACCGGGCAAAGTCGGTGCTGGAGAGCTCGGTGCCGGAAAAGCCCACCAGCAGCAGACGCATGGTCATGTCCAGGAGGAAGCAGACGGCGGTGACCAGGACGTTGAGGATGCCGTAAAAGACGGGCAGGGCCAGGATGTGCCCGGTGAACATGGCACAGCAGGCGGCGAAGCAGAAGAAGAACATGCCGATGGAGGTGGCAATGAGCCACCACAGCCACACGCCGGGGAAAACAGGGATGCCGAACACCGCTCCCAGCACGCTGCTGAGCAGGGCGATGACGGCGTTGGGTACGGCGAAGAACCACAGCCCGGAGAGCCAGTTGGTGAAGAAGAGCCCCTCCCGCCGGATGGGCAGGGAGTGGAGGAGCTGGCAGGAGCGGGCGTTCATCAGGTAGGAAAACAGGGCCATGGCCGCCAGCAGGCCGAAGACCAGGCCCAGGGGCACGGCGGTGTTGCTCAGATTGTAGAGATAGTTGTCGGCTACGGTCTGAAGTTCTCCCGCCGTGTAGTTGAAGCTGCGGTAGCTGGTGCCGAACTGGATGAGCTCCATGGGCAGCGCGAAGAACAAAATGGCGGTGTACACCCCCCACAGGGGCCAGAACCGGGTGAGGTTCTTCTTCATGAGAGTGGGGTTGAAGAACCCCTTGAGCATCCCCCTGTACTCCGAGGACAGGGTCTCCCGGGTCCCGGCGGGGGCGGACTCCTTAGAGCGCGGGGTCGATGACTTCATAGCCCTCACCTCCCAATTCATAGATAAAGATCTCCTCCAGGGTCAGGGGCAGAGCCTCCAGCAGGATGGGCTGGTAGGCCGCCAGGCGGTTGGTGGTCTCCTCGGCGGTGCCCCGGACGATGAGGGTGGTGATCCGCCCCACCTGGGAGACGTTGAGGACCTCCATGTCCTCGGGGAGCTTGGGCAGCTCCCGCTCCCGGAAGACCACCTGCATCTTCACGATGTTCTCCTGGAGATCGGAAAGGCCCCGCTCGATGAGCACCTTGCCCTTGGAGAGGATGCCCACGTGGTCGCACACGTCCTCCAGCTCCCGCAGGTTGTGGGAGGAGACCAGCACGGTGGTGCCGTCCTGGGCCACATCGGACATGAGCAGGCTCCACACCTGCCGACGCATCACCGGGTCCAGACCGTCCACCGGCTCGTCCAGGATCAAAATTTCCGGCCGGCAGCACAGGGAGAGCCAGAAGGCGGTCTGCTTCTGCATGCCCTTGGACAGCCGCCGGATGGGCCGCTTCTCGTCCACGGTGCGGAAGACCTCCTTCAGGGTCTCGTAGCGCTTCCAGTCGAACCGGGAGTAGAACCCGGCATAGAAGTGGGCCATGTCCCGGGTGGAGGCCGACATGAAGTAGTAGAGGTCGTCGGGGATGGAGGCGATCTTCTCCTTCATGGCCGGGTTTTCATAGACCACCTGGCCGTCGGCCAGGATGGTGCCGCTGTCCTGCTGGTAGACGCCGGTGATGTGCCGCAGGATGGTGGACTTGCCGGCGCCGTTGGGCCCCACCAGGCCGTAGATGGCCCCGGTGGGCACCGTCATGGTCAGGCTGTCCAGGGCTTTGAAGCCGTCGAAGCTCTTGACCACATTTTCTACCGTGATCATACCGTCTCTCCTCCCTTCTGGGTCCCTTCCGCCGTCAGCACCCGCTCCGCCAGCTCCCTGGGGGTCATGCCCAGGAAGACCAGCTCAGCGGTGACGCTGTCGAACTGCCGGAGCAGCTCGGTGCGCCGGAGGTTCTCCCCGCCGGCCCGGGCGGCGAAGGCCCCCTTGCCCGGCTCGGTGACCAGATAGCCCTCCTCCTCCAGGGCGGCGTAGGCCCGCTGGATGGTGTTGGGGTTGATGGCCAGACTGGCCGCCAGGGAGCGCACCGAGGGGAGCTTCTCCCCCTGATCGATGGCCCCGGTGACCATCAGATGGCGAAGGCCGTCCCGAACCTGTTCGTAGATGGGTCGGGCGTCCCGATAGTTGAGGCTGAGCATGGCCTCACTCCCTTCCGAAACTGTATGGTTTGCCTTGGTACAGTCAGTATACCCGCAAAGGTGGTTACAAAACAAGGGGGAAAGTCCTTACGATATCCTTACGATTTTCTGTCAGACTGCCTTCTCTTGCCATGGGGGTCCTTTTTCCCCTTTTTATGGTAGTTTCTCACAAAAAGATTTTTCCGCCCCGCCCGTCTTTTTCATTCCGATTCCTTGATTCGCCCGGCGCCTTTTGATATAATGGGGGACGAAATAAGCGAAAGGAGTGCGTGCCCGTGGAAAGCCTTGGCGCCATCGTGTTCCTGACCCGGGAGGATAACTCTCCCTCCCCTCTGCTGGGACCCATTCTCTTTGACCCCGCCGCCCGCTGGCTTTCCGCCTTTCTGGAGCGCGCCGGCGCCGCCGATTTTCTGGTGGTCTGCCACCCCGACGACCTGAATGCCGCCCGGGACTGCTTCCCGGAGGGGACCGATTTTATCTCCACCGACGCACCGGAAAGCGCCGTGGCCGCCTTCACCGCCCGGCACAGCCGGGTGCTCACTTTCCCCGGACCCGACGTGCCCCAGGACCCCTCGGCCTGGGCGGGGGCGGAGGTCTCGGTCCGCCGACTCCAGGCCCAGGGCGTGCGCTTTATCGACCCCAGGAACGCCTACATCGGTCCCGACGTCACCGTGGGCGAGGGGACCGTCATCCTCCCCGGCACCATCCTCCGGGGAAAGACCGTTATCGGCAAGGGCTGTGAGATCGGCCCCAACACCATGATCCGGGACTGCGTCATCGGCGACGGCGTGGTGGTCAATGCCTCCCAGCTCAACGAGTCCACCGTGGACGACGGCGCCACCGTAGGGCCCTTCGCCTACATCCGGCCCAACACCCACGTGGGCAAGAAGGTGCGGGTGGGCGACTTTGTGGAGCTGAAGAACTCCACCATCGGCGAGGGCACCAAGATCAGCCACCTGACCTATGTGGGAGACACCGACGCCGGGGCTCACATCAACTTCGGCTGCGGCACCGTCACCGTGAACTACGATGGGCTGAAGAAGTTCCGCACCGTCATCGGCGACCACGCCTTCATCGGCTGCAACACCAACCTGGTGGCTCCGGTCACCGTGGGCGAGGGGGCCTATACCGCCGCCGGGAGCACCGTCACCGACGATGTGCCCCCCGACGCCCTGGCCATCGCCCGGGCCCGACAGGTGGACAAGGCCGGCTGGGCCGCCAGACACCGGGAGAAGAAGCCCTGAACATGTGCTCTATCCCCAGCGTGGGGGATCAACAGAATATAAATATATTTGAGAGGATGTAGAGCGCGATGCACGGAAAGGATATCAAGATTTTCTCCGGTCAGTCCAACCGCCCCCTGGCCCAGGCCATCTGTCAGAGATTGGGGACCCAGCTGGGCAACGCCGAGGCAGGCTGCTTCTCCGATGGAGAGAACTTTGTCTCCATTTACGAGACGGTCCGCGGCTCCGATGTGTTCATCGTTCAATCCACCAGCGCCCCGGTCAACGACAACCTGATGGAGCTGCTGATCTTCATCGACGCCTTCAAGCGGGCCTCCGCCGGGCGCATCACCGCCGTCATCCCCTATTTCGGCTACGCCCGGCAGGACCGGAAAGCCAAGCCCCGGGACCCCATCTCCGCCAAGCTGGTGGCCAACATGATCCAGGCCGCCGGCGCCGACCGGGTGCTGACCATGGACCTTCACGCCTCTCAGATCCAAGGCTTCTTTGATATCCCCGTGGACAACCTGCTGGGCGCCCCCATCTTCGCCCGCCACTTCCACGAGCGCTTTGCCGGCCAGGAGGACTCCACCGTGGTGGTCTCCCCCGACGTGGGCAGCGTTGCCCGGGCCCGGACCTTCGCCCAGAAGCTGGGCATGCCCCTGGCCATCGTGGACAAGCGCCGCCAGAAGGCCAACTCCTCCGAGGTCATGAATATCATCGGCGACGTCCGGGACAAGCGGGTCATCCTCCTGGACGACATGGTGGACACCGCCGGCAGCCTCTGCGGCGCTGCCAAGGCCCTGGTGGAGCTGGGAGGCGCCACCGAGGTCTATGCCTGCGCCAGCCACGGCGTCCTCTCCGGCCCCGCCTACGAGCGCATCGCCGCCAGCCCCATCAAGGACCTGCTCTTCCTGGACACCATCCTTCCCGACCCCAACCACAGCAGCGACAAGATCCACTACCTCTCGGTGGCCGATCTCTTTGCCGAGGCCATCGACCGCATCTACCAGGAGGTCTCGGTCTCCAAGCTCTTCAACTGACATCCCTCTCATCCGATCCTCATCCAAACACAGGGCGGAGCGGTGATCCCGCTCTGCCCTGTTTCATCCTTTCCTTCCCGGAGGTGTTCCCATGTTCTTTCGCAAGAGCGCAGGTCCCGTCTCCTGGCTCATCGTGGGCCTGGGCAATATGGGGGACCAGTACGAGCACACCCGCCACAATGTGGGTTTTGACGTTGTCGATGAGATCGCCGACAAGCTGGACATCCCCGTCCAGCGCCTGAAGTTCAAGGCCCTCACCAACACCGCCACTCTGGCCGGCGAGCGGGTCCTGCTCATGAAGCCGGTGACCTTCATGAACCTCTCCGGGGAGGCGGTGGAGCCCGCCGCCGCCTTCTACAAGGTCCCCCCCGACCACATCCTGGTCCTCTCCGACGAAGTGGCCCTCCCTCCCGGCAAGCTCCGGGTGCGCGCTTCGGGCTCGGCGGGAGGCCACAACGGCCTGAAAAACATCATCGCCCACCTCCACACCGATCAGTTCCCCCGCATCCGGGTGGGCGTAGGGCAGAAGCCCCACCCCGACTACGACATGGCCGACTGGGTCCTGGGCAAGCCCCAGGGCGAAGACCGCAAGGCCATTGACGACGCGGTGAAGCGGGCTGCCCAGGCGGTGGAGTGCTATATCAAAGAGGGCCCCCAGGCAGCCATGAGCAAGTTCAACTAAAGGCCCCGTTTCTCTTGCATTTTTGCCCCCGCCCATTGTATAATAATAGCCTGTCGATACCCCCCTCCCTCGCGGAGCGGGGGCTTTCGGCGTCTCACAAGCGTTCCGAATTTTCCCATTTCTTAGGAGGTCTCTATGAAACTCCTCCCCTCCGTCCTCCAAAAACTGCCGGAATTTCAGGCCCTCTTCGCCGCCCTGGAGTCGGGCAAGAGCCCCGTGGCGGTCTCCGGCCTGAGCCAGGTCCACCGGGCCCATTTTGCCGCCGCCCTCCGGGAGGCCACCGGCCGCCCGGTGGCCCTTCTGTGCGCCGATGACGCCGAGTGCCAGCGCTTTGCCGCCGACCTCACCGCCCTCACCGGGGAACAGGCCCTCACCCTCCCCGCCCGGGAGTTCACCTTCCACAACGCCGCCGTGGTGAGCCGGGAGTGGGAGCACCGCCGCCTGTCGGTGCTCTGGTCCCTGACCCGGGACGAGCCCCCCGCCTTCACCGTCCTCTCCGCCGAGGCGGTGCTCCAGCGCACCATGCCCCCTAAGCTCCTGCGGGAGGCCAGCCGGGTGCTGAAAATGGGCCAGAGCTGTGACCTGACCCAACTTGCCGAGGACCTCTCCGCTGCCGGGTACGCCCGGTGCGACCAGGTGGAGGGCGCCGGCCAGTTCGCCCTCCGGGGAGGCATCCTGGACTTCTTCTCCCCCGCCCATCCCCAGCCCGTCCGGGTGGAGTTCTGGGGGGACGAGATCGACTCCATGGGGCTCTTCGATCCCCAGACCCAGCGCCGCACCCAGCAACTGGACGAGGCCCGCATCCTCCCCGCCGCCGAGGTCCTGCCCCAGTTCGCCCCCGGCGGTCAGGCCGGCCTGGCCCACGCTTTGGACCAAAGGCTGTCTACTGCGACGAAAAAGGGTGGCTCTGACCAACTTATCGTCACACTGGCCCAGGACAAGGAGAAGCTGGACAACTCCCTCTCCTTCCCGGCCATCGACCGCTACCTGGCCCTCATCTATCCCGAGCTCTCCACGGCGGCGGACTACCTCCCCCCCGACGCCCTGGTCCTCATCTCGGACACCCCCCGCTTCACCGAGCGGAGCAAAAACTACCTCTGGCAGCTGAACCAGGATGTCACCGCCCTCAGCGAGGAGGGCTACTTCCTTCCCGAGCTGGGCCGGCTCTGCCGTACCCCCGAGGAGCTCTCCGCCCTCCTGGCCGACTTCCCCACGGCCTATCTGGACTCTTTCACCTCCAGCACCTATCCCGCCCGGCCCCGGGAGCTTCTGTCGGTGACCGCCAAGCAGCTCCCCTCCTACGGCGTGAGCCTGGAGACCGCCGTCAGCGACCTGAGCCATTACCTGAACTCCGGCTTCTCCGTGGTGGTCCTGGCGGGCAGTGAGCAGCGCTGCCTCAACCTCCAGTCTCTTCTCCGGGAGCAGAAGGTCCGCACCGCCGTGGACTTCCAGCTCCATGAGCTGCCCAGGCCCGGCCAGGCGACCCTCTGCTGCGGCGGGCTCTCGGCGGGCATGGAGTACCCCGGCGTCAAATTCGCCCTCCTCACCGAGGGCCAGGCCCTCCCCACCCGGAAAAAGCGTCCCGCCAAGGCCACCAACCGGGAGAAGCTCAAGTCCTACGCCGACCTCTCCCCCGGGGACCTGGTGGTCCACCAGCAGTACGGCATCGGCCGCTACCAGGGCATGGTGAAGATGCCGGTGGACGGGGTGGAGAAGGACTATGTGAAGATCGCCTACGCCGGGGCCGACGTGCTCTACGTCCCCGCCACCCAATTGGACATGGTGAGCAAGTACATCGGCGGCGGCGAGGACGCCAACGAGACCCGGAAGCTCTCCAAGCTGGGGGGCGGCGACTGGGAGCGCCAGAAGTCCAAGGCCAAAAAGGCGGTGCAGGACCTGGCCAAGGGGCTCATCCAGCTCTACGCCCAGCGCCAGCGCCAGCCCGGCTTCTCCTTCTCCCCCGACTCCCCCTGGATGAAGGAGTTCGAGGAGGAGTTCCAGTATACCGAGACCGAGGACCAGCTCCGCTGCGTCAGGGAGATCAAGCGGGACATGGAGGCCAACAAGCCCATGGACCGCCTCCTCTGCGGCGACGTGGGCTACGGCAAGACCGAGGTGGCCTTCCGGGCCATCATGAAGTGTGTGCTGGACGGCAAGCAGGCGGCCATCCTGGTCCCCACCACCGTCCTGGCCCGGCAGCACTACCTCACTGCCAAGCAGCGCTTTGCCCACTACCCCGTGGATATCGAGGTCATCTCCCGTTTCCGCACCGCCGCCCAGATCAAGGACACCCTCCGCAAGCTCTCTGAGGGGAGCGTGGACCTGCTCATCGGCACCCACCGTCTGCTCCAGAAGGACGTGGTCTTCAAGGACCTGGGCCTGCTGGTGGTGGACGAGGAGCAGCGCTTCGGCGTCACCCACAAGGAACGGCTCAAGGAGCTGAGCCGCCAGGTGGACGTGCTCACTCTCTCGGCCACCCCCATCCCCCGGACCCTGAACATGGCCCTCTCGGGCATCCGGGACATGTCCACCCTGGAGGAGCCCCCCCAGGACCGCCAGCCGGTGCAGACCTATGTGATGGAGCACGACTGGTCGGTGCTCTCCGACGCCATGCGCCGGGAGGTGGAGCGGGGCGGCCAGGTCTACTACCTCCACAACCGGGTGGAGACCATCGAGCGCACCGCCCGGCAGATCCAGGACCTGTTGGGAGAGGAGGTCACCGTGGCCGTGGCCCACGGCAAGATGACCCAGGAAGAGCTGAACGACGTGATGACCCGCACCTCCGACGGGGAGATCGACGTGCTGGTGTGCACCACCATCATCGAGACCGGCATCGACATCCCCAACGTGAACACCCTCATCATCGAGGACGCCGACAAGATGGGCCTGGCCCAGCTCCACCAGATCCGGGGCCGGGTGGGCCGCTCCTCCCGCCGGGCCTTCGCCTACCTCACCTTCCGCCGGGGCAAGGTCCTGTCCGAAGTTGCCTCCAAGCGTCTCTCTGCCATCCGGGAGTTTGCCGAGTTTGGCTCGGGCTTCAAGATCGCCATGCGGGACCTGGAGATCCGGGGGGCCGGCAACGTCCTGGGCCCCGAGCAGTCCGGCTTCCTCATGAGCGTGGGCTACGACATGTACCTGAAGCTCCTGGAGGAGGCCGTCCTCACCGAGCGGGGGGAGAAGGCAGAGATCCCCGCCGAGTGCTCCGCCGACCTCACCGTTTCGGCCTCCATCCCCGACCGGTACGTCCCCTCCGCCGAGCAGCGCATGGACCTCTACCGCCGCATCGCCCTCATCCGCACCGAGGAGGATGCCGACGACGTCACCGACGAGCTCATCGACCGCTACGGCGACCCGCCCCGGCAGGTCAACAACCTCATTGCCGTGGCTTTACTCCGAGCAGATGCGGCAAGAAACGGAATTTCGGAGCTTACCCAGAAGGGGAGCAATCTGGTCTTCTTCCTCTCGGAGTTCCAGCTCCGCCGGGTCTCCAACCTCTGCGGCGGGGAGCGGTGGAGGGGCCGGGTCCTCTTCTCCGCCGGGGAGCGCCCCGCCATCACCCTCCGCCTGAAAAAGGGCGAGGACCCCCTGAAGTCCGCCCGGGCTCTGGTGGAGGACTACGCCAAAACCGCCGAAGCCTGACCTCAGAGCACCAGGACCGCCTTTCCATTCCTCCAAGCGCGCAAAAAGACGGCGGTCACCCGCCGTCTTTCCGCAAAAGGATTGGAGGATAGAATGAAAAGAAGCTCTGTCTCTTGCAAGGATTAAGATATCAGCGAAACGTTACAAAACAACGTTTCATTTGTTACAGAAATGTTAAATCTTGCCGTTTTGCCCAAATATTGTCTCCTTCTTACCCCGTACCTTTGTGAAAAACTCTCGCAGGAGGGCCCCGCACTCCTCCTGCCGGGGGCCCCGGAAGAGCCGCACTTTATGCCCAAAATCCTCCTCGAAGAGGTTCAAAACCGACCCACAGGCTCCCATCTGGGGGTCTTTTGCCCCGTAATGGACCTCCGGGATCCGGGCGTTGAGGATGGCTCCGGCGCACATGGGACAGGGCTCCAGGGTCACATACAGCCTTGCCCTGTGGAGCCGCCAGCCCCCCAGGGTCCCGCAGGCCTGGCGGATGGCGGCGAGCTCGGCGTGGCCCAGGGCGTCGCCGTCCTCTTCCCGGCGGTTGCGGCCCTCCCCCACGATGCGCCCGTCCTCCCAGACGATGACGCACCCCACCGGCACCTCGCCGGTGTCCAGGGCCTCCCGGGCCAGGGCCAGCGCCCGGTCCATATAGTCCTCATGGGTCATGTTTTCCACCCCCCGTATCATATCTTCCATCATAGCCGATTTTTCCCGCCGGCGCAAGGGGGTCCCACTTGTCCCGGCTGGGGGAATGTGGTAAAATGGCCCCATATTATGAGCTTTCCCTCTGGAGTTTGGGCGCCATCCTGAAAGGAGGTAGGGACATGCTCTCCGTTTTTTTGATCGCGCTGTCCCTGGCCATGGACGCTTTCGCCGTGTCGGTGTCCACCGGCATCGCCGTGCCGGGATTCGGGCCCCGGCAGGCCGCCCGCATCGGCGCCTGGTGCGGCTTCTTCCAGTTCGCCATGCCCCTTATCGGCTGGGCCCTAGGCTCCAGTGTCAGGGTCTACATCGAGGCCATCGACCACTGGATCGCCTTCGGCCTGCTGGCTCTCATCGGCGGGAACATGATCCTCGCCGCCCTTCGGGGGGAGACCGAGGAGGCCGTGGCCGACCTGAGCGTGAAGCGGCTGTTCCTGCTGGCCCTGGCCACCAGTATCGACGCTCTGGCGGTGGGCATCTCCCTGGCCTTTACCAACGTGAACATCCTCCTCTCCGCCGTGATCATCGGCGCGGTGGCCTTCATTCTGGCCATGCTGGGGGGCCTGCTGGGCCGGCGGCTGGGGGAGCTCTTCCAGCGCCGGGCCACCCTGGCGGGGGGTGTGGTCCTGGTGTGCATCGGGGTGAAGATCCTCTTCGAGCACCTGACGGGGGCGGCGTGATGGGCATTTGGACCGAACTGGGATCGGACCCGGCCCGCTGCGGTCTGGTGGCCCTGGTGGGAGGCGGCGGCAAGACCACCACCCTCTGGGCCCTGGCCCATGAGGCCGCCCTGGCGGGAAGGACCGTACTGGTCACCGCCACCACCCACATGATGCCCCTGCCGGAGGTCCCCCTCACCCACGACCCGGGCCGCCTGCCGGAGCTCTTCCGGGACCGTCCTGTGGTCCTTCTGGGTCGGTGGGACGCCCCCCACAAGATCACCTCCCCCCTGCCCCCGGAGGCACTGCGGGGGCTGGCCGACGTGGTGCTGGCGGAGGCCGACGGGGCCCGGAACCTTCCCCTGAAGGCCCCCGCCGACCACGAGCCGGTGATCCCTCCCAACGCCGACGCCGTGGTGGCGGTGGCCGGACTGGACGCTCTGGGGCGGCCCATTGAGGAGGTTTGCCACCGGATAGAACGAGTTACCGCGATACTGAGCAAAAATTCGTCACAAACGGTCACTGAGGCCGACATGGCCTGTCTCCTGGCCCATCCCCATGGAGGGCGAAAGGGGGTCCCGGCGGGGGCGGAGTTCCGCTGTCTGCTGAACAAGGCGGACACCCCCCAGCTTCGGGAAAGGGGCCTTGCCATTCAAAAACTGCTGGCGGCGGAGGGCATTTTTGCCGCTGTACACACCTATTCCAAAGAGGAGCGTGGAGGAACATGCTGGTTTTGATCAAGGGAGCGGGGGACCTGGCCTCCGGGGTGGCGGTGCGGCTCCACCGTAGCCACATCCAGGTGGTGATGACCGATCTGCCCCAGCCCACGGCGGTGCGGCGGACGGTGGCCTTCTCCCAGGCCATCTACGACGGCTCCACGGTGGTGGAGGGCATCACCGCCCGGCGGTGCGAAGACAAGGCCCAGGCCCTTATGGCTTTGGGAGACGGGGAGATCCCCGTGCTGGCCGACCCGGAAGCCCGGATCTTGAAGGCTTTGCCCTTTGACGCCCTGGTGGACGGCATCCTGGCCAAGAAGAATACCGGCACTTCCATCACCGACGCCCCGGTGGTACTGGCCCTGGGCCCCGGCTTCACCGCCGGGGTGGATTGCCACGGGGTGGTGGAGACCCAGCGAGGCCATGATCTGGGCCGGCTCATCACCCAGGGCTCCGCCGCCCCCAACACCGGGGTCCCCGGAAATATCGGGGGATACACCGTGGAGCGCATCATCCGCACCGAGGCGGATGGGATCTTTGAGCCCCTGGTCTCCATCGGGGAAACGGTGGAGGAAGGCCAGGCGGTGGCCCGGGTGGCCGGAGCGGTCACCTATGCCCTGCTTCCCGGCATTGTCCGGGGGATGCTGCCGCCGGGGCTGATGGTCTACCGGGGCATGAAGTGCGGGGACATCGACCCCCGGTGCCGCCGGGAGAACTGTTTTACCGTTTCGGACAAATCCAGGGCCATCGGCGGGGGAATTTTGGAAGGTCTGCACTATTTTTCCGCTTTTTAAAAATTTTCTCTTGACAGAAATCCTTTCCCGTGATAACATACCCCCCAACAAAGCATGATAGAGGCGCGGTCCTCATCAGTACCCCGAAATACGCGGCCGGACAGCCGCCGGGGGAAAGGGAGTACCGCCGAAGGGAGCGGAGCCTGTCCGGGACCGCTTGCCTGGGTCGCTGGAGAACATCCAGCGGACTGTCACAGAAGTCTGTGAAGCGCTGTCATGGTCTTACCGGACATATCATTTGTCGGGATTTCGACCTGGGCGCTTTTCATAGAAAAGGCGCCCAGGTTTTTTGTCGCAACGGCGCGTCAGAAGACCCGGTCGCAAAACCCCATTGCAGATGGAAAGGATTGGTCAACTATGATGAACAACAGGATTTTGGCTCTTGCCCTGGCCCTGGGCCTGACTCTCACCGCCTGCGGCGGCGGCAGCGCCGCCACCGCCACTCCCGCCCCTGTGGAGAGCGCCCCCACTGCGGAGAGCACCGCTCCCGCCGCCGGCGTGGGCGAGGACGGGGTCTTCACCGTGGGTATGGAGTGCGCCTACGCCCCCTACAACTGGATGCAGGTGGATGACTCCAACGGCGCCGTGCCCATCTCCAACGTCCCCGGCTCCTACGCCAACGGCTATGACGTGATGATCGCCAAGAAGATCGCCGAGGCCAACGGCTGGGAGCTGGAGATCGTCTCCTCCGCCTGGGATTCCCTGTGCCCCGCCGTCCAGGCCGGGAGCATGGACGCCAACATTGCCGGCCAGTCCATGACTGCCGACCGGATGGCTGAGGTGGATATGGCAGGCCCCTACTACTACGCCACCATCGTGTGCGTCACCACCAAGGACAGCCCCAACGCCTCGGCCAAGAGCATCCAGGAGCTCTCCGGCAAGTGCACCGCCCAGTCGGGCACCATCTGGTATGACTCCTGCCTGCCCCAGATCAAGAACGCCGAGCTCCAGGCTCCCGCCGACACCGCCCCGGCCATGATCATGGCCCTCCAGACCGGCATGGTGGACTTCATCTGCACCGACCTGCCCACCGCCAACGGCGCCGTGGCCAAGGATCCCAACCTGGTGGTGCTCAACTTCTCGGGCACCGACGGGGACTTCCAGTTTGCCGACGAGGCCGAGCGGGCTGAGAACGTGAACATCGGCATCTCGGTCCAGAAGGGCAACGACACCCTGAAGGACGCCATCGACGCCGTGTTGGGCGGGATGACCGAGGACGACTTCAACGCCCTGATGGACGAGGCCATTTCCATCCAGCCCGAGGTCTAACCTACTTTTCTTGAAAGAAAAGTAGGCAAAAGAACTTTATTCTCGCTTCATTTGTTGTGCTGCACCAAAGTCTGCGCCCGGTAACGGAGCCATGGAGCAATATTGAAACCTGTTTTGCTCGCTGTTCGTTGAAAAAGCAAAAAACCTACTCTCGCTCTGTTTGTGGGACATTTCCTGAAGGTCTGCGCCCGGTGACGGGGCCGTGAACCAAAACAGGACCTATTTTGCCCGCTGTTCGTTGGAAAGGAGCCTGCTGCCGTGAACGTTTTTGTGAAGCTGGGCCAGGACATGGTCAAGCTGTGGAGCCACTACTGGGTCAACTATCTCCGGGGCATGGGCAGTACCCTTGTCCTGGCCCTGGTGGCCACCGCCATCGGCTGTGTCATCGGCCTGGTGTGCGGCATCCTGAACACCATCCCCTACGGCCCCAACGACCCCGCCCCCAAGCGCTTCCTGCTGAAGCTGGTACGGGTCATCGTCCGGGTCTACGTGGAGGTCTTCCGGGGCACCCCCATGGTGCTCCAGGCGGTGTTCATCTACTACGGCCTGCCCTACTTCACCAACAGCTCGGTCCATTGGCACAGCGTGTGGGCGGCAGCCATCCTCATCGTCTCCATCAATACGGGGGCATATATGGCCGAGTCGGTCCGGGGCGGCATCATCTCCATCGACCCCGGTCAGACCGAGGGGGCCAAGGCCATCGGCATGAACCACTTCCAGACTATGGTCAACGTCATCCTGCCCCAGGCCTTGCGGAACATCATGCCCCAGATCGGCAACAACTTCATCATCAACGTGAAGGACACCTCGGTGATGTTCATCATCTCCTTTACCGAGTTCTTCGCCTTCCACCGGTACATCACCGGCGTGAACAACATGTACTTCCCCTCGGCGGCCATTGAAATGCTGGGCTACCTCACCGTGACCCTCTCCGCCTCCTTCCTCCTGCGGTGGCTGGAGAGGCGGATGGACGGCGCCGACAGCTACGAGCTGGTGGAGGGCGACCCCCTGGTGATGACCGCCGGGACCTACTCCCACCCGGACAAGGGCACCCCCTTTGACGAGCGGAGCAAGGAGTTCCGGGACCGGACCTCCCAGGATCTGAAATTCGGCCGGACGAGAGGAGAGCGCTGATATGAACGAGCCCATCTTAGAGGTGCGCCACCTCTCCAAATCCTTCGGCGCCAACGTGGTCCTGCGGGACATCGACTTCACCGTGGCCCCCGGGGACGTGACCACGGTCATCGGGCCCTCGGGCTCGGGCAAGTCCACCCTGCTGCGGTGCATCAACCTGCTGGAGACCCCCACCTCCGGGGAGATCCTCTTCCACGGGAAAAACGTGGCCGACCGGGGGGTGAACGCCGCCGCCTACCGCTCCAAGGTGGGTATGGTGTTCCAGTCCTTCAACCTCTTCAACAACATGACGGTGCTGGACAACTGCACCGTGGGCCAGCGAAAGGTCCTCAAGCGGGACGCCGAGACCGCCCGGCGCAGCGCCATGCGGTATCTGGAGCAGGTGGGCATGGCCCCCTACATCAACGCCAAGCCCCGGCAGATCTCCGGCGGGCAGAAGCAGCGGGTGGCCATCGCCCGGGCCCTGGCCATGGAGCCGGAGGTCCTCCTCTTTGACGAGCCCACCTCCGCCCTGGACCCCGAGATGGTGGGCGAGGTGCTCTCGGTGATGCGGGACCTGGCCCAGCGGGGCATGACCATGATCGTGGTCACCCATGAGATGGCCTTCGCCCGGGACGTGAGCTCCCACGTGGTCTTCATGGACGGCGGGGTCATCGCCGAGGAGGGCACGCCCCAGCAGCTCTTCGAAGCCCCCAAAAATCCCCGGACCCAGGAGTTCCTCTCCCGGTTCCGCAGCGCGTAAAGGACGAAAAAATGCCCCTGTCTCCGGTTTCTCGGAGACAGGGGCTTCTTTCATTTCACTTACGATTCCTTTCCCACAAAGCCGTGGGCGGTGTTTACCGCCCGCTCCACGGCGTTGAGGATGTTCTCATAGCCGGTGCAGCGGCACAGGTGGCCCGAGATGAGCTTGCGCAGCTCCTCCCGGGTATATTGCTTCCCGCTGCCCACGATCTCCACGGCCGACATGATGATGCCGGGAGTGCAGAAGCCGCACTGGACGGCGGCCTCCTCCACAAAGGCCTTCTGGATGTCAGAGAGCTCCCCGGTGTCCGGGTCCCGCAGGCCCTCCACAGTGAGGATGCTCTTCCCCTGGGCCCACACCGCAAGGTAGATGCACGAGTCGATAGCCACCCCGTCCACCAGGACGGTGCAGGCCCCGCACTCCCCCACCTCGCAGCCCTTTTTCACACTGGTGAGGCCCAGCCGCTCCCGGAGGGTGTCGGCCAGGGACTCCCGGGGGTCCACCCCCAGCTCTGCCGGTCGGCCGTTCACCGTACACTTCAAGATCTCCATCACAGCGCCCCGCCTCCCTTCCTGACGGCCTCCACAAAGGCCCGCTTGGAGAGCTCCTCCACCAGCTGGAGCCGGAAGGCCCTGGACGCCCGCCAGCTGTCCCGGGGCTGGACCTCTCCCAGGGCGGAGGGACCGATCTTCTCCGCCGCCTCTTCCACGGGGAGCCCAACCATGGCCTGCTCGGTCTCCAGGCACCGCATAGGCACAGGCCCCGCCACGCCGAAGGCCAGGCGCAGGTCCTCCACGCCCCTTTTGTCCGCCGTGAGCTTCACCAGGCAGCTCACCCCCAGGGTGGCGATGTCCATGGCGTTTCGCATGGCGTACTTGATGTAGTGACCACTCCAGCCCCGGTAGTGGGACTGGGGGATGACGATCTTCACCAGCAGCTCGTCGTGGGCCAGGGCCACCTTGCCCACCCCCTGGTACCACTCCGAGATGGGCACTTCCCGGACCCCTTGGGGACCCCGGACCCGGAGGATGGCCCCAAAGGCCAGTTGGGTGGAGGCGGTGTCCGCCGAGGTGATGCCGTTGCACAGGTTGCCCCCCAGGGTCCCTGCCGCCCGGAGCTGGGGCCCGCCGGCGGTGTCGGCGGCCTCCCCCAGGACGGGGACGGTCTTTTGGATCACAGGGCTCTCGGTGCAGCCCCGGAAGGTGGTCAAAGGCCCGATCTCCACGTCCCCGTTCTCCGCCAGGGTCACTCCCGCCAGCTCCTGGGTCAGCCCGTGGATGGACACCAGCCGGCACCCGGCCAGCTTGCCCTCCCGGATCTTGATGAGCACGTCGGTGCCTCCGGCGATGACCACCGCCTGGGGATCGGCAGTGAGGGCGGCGATGGCGTCGTCTACCGACTTCGCCTGATAAACAGATGTAATATCGTACACCAATATCACCTCCCGTTATGGATGAGCCCCGCCTGGGTGAATTTCTCCACCAGCTTCTGGGGGCTCAGGGGCAGGTCGTTGACCGCCACGCCGGTGGCGTGGAGGACGGCGTTGCGCACCGCCGGAGCCACCGGGATGGCCGGGGGCTCTCCCAGGGCCTTGTTGCCGAAGGGCCCGGTGGGGTCGTCGGTCTCCACGAAGAGGGCGGTGAGGTCGGGCTGGTCCATGGCGGTGGGGAGCTTGTAGTCCAGCAGGTTCCCATTGAGGAGCCTGCCCTTGGCGTCGAACTTCATCTCCTCGGAGAGGGCGTAGCCCAGTCCCATGGACATGCCGCCGTGGACCTGGGCCTCGGCCAGCTTGGGGTTGATGAGCTTGCCCGAGTCGTGGACGTTCACCACCCGCAGGACCTTCACCTTCCCCAGGGGGATATCCACCTCCACCTCGGCAAAGCAGGCGCCGAAGGCGAAGGTGTTGTCCTTGCATTGGTGGGTGGACTCGGCGGCGATGTGCTCGGTGCGGCGGAAGGAGTAGAAGCTCTCCTGGGCCAGGTCGTACATCCTGAGGACCTGCTCTCCCGTGGCGGCGTCCACGATCTCGCCGTTTCGGACGTCCAGCTCCGCCGTCGGCCGCTCCAGCATCTCGGAGGCGTACCGGAGGAGCTTTTCCCTGAAGATCTCCCCGGTCTGCTTGATGGCCATGCCAGTGACGTAGGTCTGCCGGGAGGCGTAGGCCCCGGTGTCAAAGGGGGCGGTGTCGGTATCCTGGAAGGACACGATGTGGACCCGTTCCAGGGGGAAACCAATGCTCTCGGCAGCCATCTGGGAGAAGACGGTGTCGCCTCCCTGGCCGATCTCGGTGGCTCCCAGCTGGAGCTGGACCGAGCCGTCCTGGTTGAGGACCATCCGGGCCGAGGCGGTCTCCAGGGAAATGGGCCACACCCCGGTCTTGTAGGAGAAGACCGCCATGCCCACCCCCCGGCGCACCGGGCCGGTCTGGTTTTGGTACTTCTCCCGCAGCTCCTTCCAGTGGATGAACTCGGCCCCCTTCTCCATGCATTCCCTGAGACCGGTGGAGTGGCAGGTGATGCCGTTGAAGGGATCCACGTATCCCAGGGGCATGATGTTCCGAAGCCGGAACTCGTAGGGGTCCAGGCCGAACTTCCGGGCGATATCCTCCATCATGCACTCCCCGGCGAAGTCGCCCTGGGGAATGCCGTAGCCCCGCATGGCGCCGGGGGCGGGGAGGTTGGTGTACACGGTGCAGGCCTCGGCGTGGCAGCCCAGCTGGTCTAAGTAGAGCTGGCGGAAGCCGGTGACGGCGTTGGCCACAATGGCGTGGCCGTGGGAGGCATAGGAGCCCTGGTTGGACACCGCCTTCACCCACCGGGCCATGAGGTTGCCGTCCCCGTCCACCGCCGCCTTCACGTCGAAGGAGATGGCGTGGCGGGAGCGGGTATTTTGGAAAACCTCCTCCCGGGTGAGCTCCAGCTTGACGCACCGGCCCCCCACCGCCCGGGTGAGGAAGGCGTTCAGGGGCTCGTAGAGTACCTCCTGCTTGTTGCCGAAGCCGCCGCCGATGTAGGGCTTGATCACCCGGATATCCCCCCAGGGGATGCCCAGGGCCTGCCCGCACACCCGGCGGACGATGTGGGGGATCTGGGTGGAGGAGACCACCACGATCTTTCCGCCCTCCATATAGGCGTAGCTCACGGCGGGCTCGATGTGGCAGTGCTGGACCATCTGGGTCTGGTAGTGGCCCTCAAACTGGTGGTAGGCGGGGCAGGCAAGCACATCCTCCACCGTTTTGAAGTCGCTCTCAGGCATGGGAGTGCGCAGGTCCATGGAGGCCAGTACGTTGTTGGGCCGCTCGTCGTGGATGGGCCGGGCCCCCTCCGCCGTGGCGGCCTGGGTGGTCAGAAGGGGCTCGTATTCCTCGTACTCCACCCGGATGGCCTTCAGGGCCCGCTGGGCGGAGACCTCGTCCTCGGCCACCACGGCGGCGATGTCGTCCCCGTAATAGCGCACCCGGGTCTCCAGCAGCTTCCGGTCGGACACGTCCTGGTGGGCCGTTTCGGTGGACCAGGGATGACCGGGGGTGGGGTACTGGATGTCGGGCACGTCGAAACAGGTGACGATCTTCACCACCCCGGGGAGCCTGGCGGCCTCCTGGGTGTGGATGGCCCTGACCACGCCGTTGGCAATGTCAGCGTGGAGGAGCTTGGCCACCAGATGGGGCCGCGGGATGAGATCGTCGGTGTACTTTGCCCCGCCGGAGACCTTGTCGGCGGCGTCCACCCGGATGGCGCTCTTGCCCACTTCCATAGGGAGTCCCTCCTTTTCATTCATCTTGCTTTCATTTTACTCTATCCGGGGAGGAAAGGGAAGGGAAAAATAAATTTTTCCCGGGAGCGGCGGGGGCGGCTTTCCCTTGCAATTGGGCCCTGTTTTCGTTATACTGCAGGTAGAACAAGCCGGAAAGGGGCGATCTTTCTTGTCTCTACTCCTGAAAAACGGAACTCTTGTCCTGCCTTTTGGGCCGCAGCAGGCCGATCTGCGGCTCCATAAGGGGGTCATTTGCGAGGTAGGACCCGGCCTGCCGGTCCGGGAGGGCGACCGGGTGCTGGACTGCGCCGGGAAGCTGGTCCTTCCCGGCTGCATCGACACCCACACCCACTTTGAGATGAACAAGGGCAAGCCCAACGAGACCGCCGACGACTGGGTCAGCGGCACCCGCTCGGCCATCTTCGGCGGGACCACCACCGTGCTGGACTTTGCCGAGCCGGAGAAGGGGGCCTCCCTCCAGTCTGCCCTGGATACCTGGCACGCCCGGGCCGATGGGCGCTCCAGCTGCAACTACTCCTTCCATATGACCATCAAGGACTGGAACGAGGCCATCCGGGCCGAGCTGCCTGAGATGACCCGCCAGGGGATCACCTCCTACAAGATCTACCTGGCCTACGCCATGCGGGTAAGCGACACGGTGGCCTATGAGGCCATGCAGGCCATCGCCCAAGAGGGCGGCGTGCTGGGCTGCCACTGTGAGAACGGCGAGCTGGTGGAACTGGGCATCGCCGGGCAGCGGGCCGCCGGGCACCTCTCCCCCGCCGCCCATCCCCTGGCCCGGCCGGCGGCGGTGGAGGCCGAGGCGGTGGGCCGCTATCTGGCCATCGCCGAGCTGGCGGGGGCGGCGGTGAACATCGTCCACCTGTCCACCGCCCGGGCCCTGGAGCTGGTGCGCGCCGCCCGGGGGCGGGGGCAGAAGCTCTATGTGGAGACCTGCCCCCAGTATCTGCTCCTGGACGATTCGGTCTATGGCCTCCCCGGCTTCGAGAGCGCCAAGTACGTCTTCTCCCCGCCCGCCCGGTCCAAGGCCGATGTGGCCGCCCTGTGGGAGGCGGTCGCCGACGGCACGGTGGACACCGTGGGCACCGACCACTGCTCCTTCACCACCGCCGTGAAGGCCCTGGGGCAGGAGGATTTCTCCCGCATCCCCAACGGCATGCCGGGGGTGGAGGACCGGCTGCGGCTGCTCTACACCTACGGCGTGGCGGCGGGAAAGATCGACCTCTCCCGGATGGTGGAGCTCCTGGCCGGAAACCCCGCCAAACTCTTTGGCATGTACCCAAAAAAGGGGGTCCTGGCGGTGGGGAGCGACGGCGATGTGGTGGTCTACGACCCCCGGCCGGAGGGGGTCATCTCAGCCCAGGGGAACCACTCGGCCTGCGATTACGACCCCTACGAGGGCGTGAAGGTCCGGGGCCGGGTGGATACGGTCCTCCTCAACGGAAAAGTGGTCCTGGAGGACGGCCGGCTTACAGAGGGCCAGGGCCGGTTCGTCTCCCGCGGCCCCTCCCAGTTCTGGAGGTGAGGTCTGTGCCCACTCTCTCGGCGGTGCTTTTGGCGGCGGGACTGGGAAGTCGGTACGGCTCCAACAAACTGCTGGTCCCGGTGGAGGGGGCCCCCCTCTATCGGCGGGCCTTCGCCGCCCTCCCCGCCCCATCCTTCTTCCGGGCGGCAGTGGTGAGCTGTTATGACGAGATATTGGCAGATGCTGCAAATTCTCGTTATATTCCGGTGAAAAATCCCCACCCCCAGGAGGGCCAGTCCCTGTCGGTCAGGCTGGGACTGGCGGCAGTGGCCGAGGGCTCCGACGCCGTCCTCTTCGCCGTGTGCGACCAGCCCTGGCTCACCCGGGAGAGCGTGGAGCGCCTGATCGCCGGTTGGCGAGCTCAGCCGGAGCGCATCTGCGCCCTGGGATGCGGGGGAAAGCGGGGGAATCCCTGTATCTTTCCCCGGAAATATTTCGGCGAGCTATTGGCCCTCACCGGGGACGTGGGGGGCAGCAAGGTCATCAAGGCCCACCCGTCGGACCTCCTGCTGGTGGAGGCCCCGGCCAGAGAGCTGGCCGACCTGGACCGCCCCTGAGCGCAAAAATCGCCCGGTATCCCTTGGATACCGGGCGATTTGTCGTTTTTGGAAAGCCTCAGCGCTCTTCCCGGAAGTAGGCGCTGCCCAGGCTCTCGGGGGGCTGGTTCTCCCGCTTCTGCCGCAGGGAGACCGCTACCAGCACCACCACGGTGACCACGTAGGGCAGGATCTTGTAGAGCTGGCCGGGAATGAAGGACAGGGGCAGGTAGAGGTAGAGCACCATGAGCCCGCCGAAGAGGGCGGAGCCCCACAGGGCCCGGAGGGGGGTCCACAGGCAGAAGATGACCAGCGCCACCGCCAGCCAGCCCTCACCGGAGAGGCCCTCGTGATTCCACACCGCCCCGGCCACCGTCATGATGTACACCATGCCGCCGATGGCCGAGATGCCGCCGCCGATGACGGTGGCCAGGTACTTGTACCTGGTGACGTTGATACCCGCCGCGTCGGCGGTGGCGGGGGACTCCCCCACCGCCCGGAGCTGGAGCCCCGCCCGGGTCCGGCCCAGGAACCAGGCCATGACCAGGGCGATGGCGATGCCCAGGTAGACGAAGATGTTATAGCCGAAGAGGAGCTGTCCCAGCACCGGCAGGTCCTGGAGGAACCGGGGGAAGGGGGAGAGCTGGAAGGCGGCCTTCAGGCTGTTGCTCACCGCCACGTAGCCCTGTTCCCGCACCCGCATGTACTCCCCCAGGAACTGGCCCACGCCGGTGCCGAAAATGGTCAGTGCCAGGCCGGTGACGTTCTGGTTGGCCCGGAGGGAGACCGTGAGGAAGGAGAAGATCAGGGCCCCCGCCGCCCCCGCCAGGAAGGCGAAGAGGATGGCCAGGGCCACGGCCACCGGCCCCGAGGCGGCGGCGCCGACCGCCTTTTCGTAATAGAAGGCCGCACCCAGGCCCAGGGCCCCGCCCATGTACATCATGCCCTCCACGCCCAGGTTCAGGTTGCCCGACTTCTCGGTGAGGACCTCCCCCACCGTACCGTAGAGGAGGGGGGTGCCGTTGAAGATGGCGGCCACAATGAGCTTCAGGATCCCGTTCATTTCGTCCCCTCCTTCTCCTCACGACCCCGGAAGATGACCTTGTAGCGGATAAAGAACTCGCACCCCAGCATGAAGAACAGGAGCACGCCGGTGATCACGTCGGAGATGGCCACCGGCACCGCCATCCGGGTCTGGAGGGTGTCGGAGCCCTTCTCCAGCACCGCCAGCATGGCCGAGATCCCCGCCATGCCGAAAGGGTTGAGCTGGGAGAGCCAGGCCACGGTGATGGCGGTGAAGCCCGCCCCGTCGGCCACCCCGTCGTAGAGGGTGTTGTTGGCGCCGGACACCAGCAGGAAGCCCACGATGCCGGCGATGGCGCCCGAGAGGAACATGGTGCGCATGACGATCTTTCCCACGTTCATGCCGGCGTAGCGGGCGGTGCGCTCCGACTCCCCCACCACGGCGATCTCATAGCCCTGTTTGGTGTACTTCATATAGAGGAACATGACCACCATGAGCACCAACACCACGATCCAGCCGCAGTAGACCCCCGCCACCTTGGGCAGGCAGGCGTTTTCGGCGAACTGGGCGATCTGCTGGCTGCCCTTGGGCTGCTTCTCCCAGGGGCCGCCCTGGAGCCATTTGACAAAGCCGATGACGATGTAGTTCATCATCAGGGTGAACAGGGTCTCGTTGGTGCCCCACCTGGCCTTGAAGAAGGCAGGCACCAGGGCCCACAGCCCGCCCCCCAGGGCGCCGGCCGCCGCCATGATCAGCAGCAGAGGCACCTGGGGGAGCTTGTCGGCCCAGAAGAGAGCGAAGTAGGTGGCGCACACGGCCCCGGCGGTGATCTGGCCCTCGGCGCCGATGTTCCAGAACCGCATCTTGAAGCAAGGGGCGATGGCCAGGGCGGTGCCCAGCAAGGGGATGAAGTTCTTCACCGTCTGGCGGATGGCGGTCTTCTTGCCCAGGGCGCCGTCCAGCACGGTGGCGTAGGCCCCGATAAAGCGCCGGAAGAAGTTCCCGTTGTCCGGGGAGATGACGGCGGCCATGACCACGCCGCCCACCAGCAGGGCCAGGACGATGGCGGCCAGGCGGATGGCCCACCGCTGCCAGGAGGGCATGGCGTCCCGCTTTGCCAGGCGGATGAGAGGTGTCTTCTTGCCCGTCATGCCTTGTCAGCCCCCTCTCCCCCACCCACGTGGGTCATATAGAGTCCGATCTGCTCCTTGGTGGCGGTGCGGGCGTCCACGATCCCCGAGACCTGGCCGCCGCAGAGGATGAGGATGCGGTCGCACAGCTCCAGCAGCACGTCCAGGTCCTCCCCCACCAGGATGACCGCCACCCCCTTCATCTTCTGCTCGTTGAGCAGGCGGTAGATGGTATAGGAGGAGTTGATGTCCAGGCCCCGCACGGGATAGGCCGTCATCAGCACCGTGGGGGAGGAGGCGATCTCCCGGCCCACCAGCACCTTCTGCACATTGCCGCCGGAGAGCCGGCGCACCGGGGTGGCGGTGCCGGGGGTGACGATCTCCAGCCGGTCGATGAGCTCGTCGGCCAGGTCCTTGGGAGGCTTGCGGTCCACGAAGGGGCCCTTCCCCCGGCGGTAGGTCTTGAGCATCATGTTGTCCACCATGTCCATGCCGGCCACCAGACCCATGCCCAGCCGGTCCTCGGGGACGAAGGCCAGGGAGACCCCGATGCGCTGGATCTGGGCCGGGGTCTTGCCCAGGAGCTCCTCCCCGTTGACGTCCACCGGCACGTGCTGGCCGGCGATGTCGGAGTTGGGGTGGGGCGGGTAGTAGAGCACGCTGCCGGTGCCCTTGTCCAGGCCGGCGATGGCCTCCAGAAGCTCCTTCTGGCCTGAGCCGGCCACCCCGGCGATGCCCAGGATCTCCCCACCCCGGGCCAGGAAGGACACGTCTTTCAGGGCGGTGACCCCCTCCTTGTTCACCACGGTCAGGGACTTGACCTCCAGCCGGGGGTCGTGGTATTTCGCCATGGGCCGGTCGATGTTCAGGCTCACCGCGTGGCCCACCATCATCTCGGTGAGAGCCTGGGCGTTGGTGTCGGCGGTGTTCACCGTGCCGATGTACTTGCCCTTGCGCAGCACCGCCACCTTGTCGGAGATGTCCAGCACCTCGTGGAGCTTGTGGGTGATGATGACGATGGCCTTGCCGTCGGCCTTCATGTTCCGCAGCACGGCGAAGAGCTTGTCGGTCTCCTGGGGGGTGAGCACGGCGGTGGGCTCATCCAGGATGAGGATCTCGGCCCCCCGGTAGAGGACCTTCACGATCTCCACCGTCTGCTTTTCCGACACCGACATGTCGTAGACCTTCTTGTCCGGGTCGATGTCAAAGCCGTACTTCTGGCTGATCTCCCGCACCCGCCGGGCGATGGCCCGCTTGTCGAACTTTCCCTTCTCCCCCAGGCCCAAAACGATGTTCTCGGCGGCGGTGAACACGTCCACCAACTTGTAGTGCTGGTGGATCATGCCGATGCCCAGATCGAAGGCGTCCTTGGGGGAGCGGATGGTGACCTCCCGCTCGCCCACATAGATGTGGCCCTCGTCGGGAAAGTAGATGCCCGAGATCATGTTCATCAGGGTGGTCTTCCCGCTGCCGTTCTCCCCCAGGAGGGCCAGGATCTCCCCCCGGCGGAGCTCCAGGTCGATGCCGTCGTTGGCCACCACCGAACCGAAGCGCTTGGTCAGGCCCTTGAGCCGGATCGCACAGGTATTGTCCATCCTCTCACCTCTTTCATATGGTCGCGGCTGCCCTTTCCTCGTAGCTGGGCGCGGGCAGGCGCCCGGGTACCAAGAAAGGGAAAAAGGCGGGTCCCAGTTGTGCGCCGGGACCCGCCTCGAACTTTCCTCTTACTCCTCGGTGATGCCGTCGATGATCATGGCAAAGTAGGGAGCGGACTGATAGTAGGACTCGTGATAGGCGCCGTCGAACACGGCCTCCTCGGAGTCGGGGGCAAAGTCCCCGTCGGTGTCCAGGGCGAAGGCCTGGGTGAGCTCAGCGCCGCCCACGGTGAAGGTCTTGGTGTCGAAGACCTGGATGGAGCCGTCGGCCAGGCCCTTCTCCACCTCGGCCATCTTCTCGGCGGTGCCGGGAGCGGCAATGGCCTCGTTGAGGTCGGTGACCACGATGGCGTTGTCGCCGTAGCCGCCGGTCCAGTCCTGATCGAAGCTCTCACCGTTGGCCACGGCCTTGATGATGTACGTAAAGTAGGGGGCCCAGTCGATGCGGCAGGAGAGCAGGCTGGCCTTGGGGGCGATGCCGGTCATGTCGTTGTTGTAGCCGCAGTGGAACACGCCCTTGCTCTCGGCGGCGGTGGCGGGAGTGGTGTTGTCGGAGTGCTGAGAGATGAGCTTGCAGCCCTCGTCAGCCAGAGCGATGGCGGCGTTGGACTCCTCGGTGGCGTTGGACCAGGAGTTGACGTACTTGACTTTCATGGTCACGCTGGGGCACACGCTGCGGGCGCCCAGGAAGAAGGCGGTGTAGCCCGAAATGACCTCGGCGTAGGGGAAGGCGCCCACATAGCCGATGACGGCCTCTTCGGCGGTGATCTCCCCGGCGTCGATCATCTGCTGGAGCTTCATGCCGCCGGCCACGCCGGCCAGGTAGCGGCCCTCATAGATGTTGGCGAAGGCGTTGTGGGTGTTGTCCTTCCCGTCGTTCCAGGAGCCCTGGTTGGTGCAGCCCACGAACTCCACCTCGGGATAGTCGTCCACCACCTTAAGCATAAAGGGCTCAAAGCCGTAGGAGTTGTTGATGACCAGCTGGCAGCCCTCCTCGGCGCACTCGATGTTGGCGTCCTCGCAGGAGGAGTCCTCGCCGATGTTGTACTTGACCACCCACTCCACATTGATGCCCTCGGCGGCCAGGGCATCGGTGGCGGCCTCCTTGCCCCGGATGAAGTTGTAGGTGTAGCCCTGGTCGTTCTCGTCGCCGATGCAAATGAGGCCCACCTTCACGCTCTTGCTCTCGGGAGCGGCGGACTCAGCGGGAGCCTGGCTCTCGGCGGGGGCGGCGCTCTCCACGGCCTTGCTCTCCTCGGGGGCCTTGCTCTCGGCGGCGCCGCCTCCGCAGGCCGCCAGGGACAGGGTCAGGGCTCCTGCCAGCAGCAGGGACAGGGTTCTCTTTTTCATGCTCATTTCCTCCTAAAAAGTTGTTTCGGTTTCTTTCCTCATAATCCTTTATATGAAAACGGCGCTTTGCCGGTGTTTTCGGAAACGAGAAAAAGGAGCCCAGTTTCCCTGTACTCCTTATCCCAAAATCCACTCATCACGTCTTACACGCCTGTGGCAGCACGTTGCCGGGTCTGATCCCGGTTCCTTTCCCCGTGCGTCTTTGCGCCGGGGACCCCCATTGTTCTCAAAGCCGGACCCTGGGGCTGTCCGGTTTCGTCCTGGCTTTTCTCAGCAGAAGGTCACGCCTTCCTCTTCGCTCATACTGGCCACCCGGGCCAGGGCCTCTACCCGCACCCCCCGGGAGCGGATGCGCTCCCCGCCGGGCTGGAAGGCCTTTTCCACGCACACGCCGGCCCCCACCAGGGTGGCCCCCGCCTGGTCCACCACCTGGATGAGCCCATCCAGAGCGGCGCCGTTGGCCAGGAAGTCGTCGATGAGGAGCACCCGGTCCTGGGGCTGGATGAACTCCTTCTCCACCATGATGGTGTAGATGTTGGCGTGGGTGAAGGACTGCACGCTGGCGGTATAGACCTCGCCGTCGATATTCTTGGTCTTGGACTTCTTGGCGAAGATCACCGGCACGTGGAAATACTGTCCGGCGATGCAGGCGATACCAATGCCGCTGGCCTCGATGGTCAGGATCTTGGTGACTCCGTCCTGGCCGAAGAGCCGGAAGAACTCCTTGCCGATCTCATTGTAGAGATCCACGTCGATCTGGTGGTTGAGAAAGCTGCCTACCTTCAGTACGGTGCCTCCGCCCCGGATCTTGCCATCCTTGCGGATGCGCTCCTCCAACAGCTTCATAGACCGCCCTCCCGTCTCTCTTTCTGTTTTCATTGTACAGGTTACAGGGGAAAAATGCAAGTCTTATTGCATCCGAAAGCGCAAGGGCCTTCTTTCCTCACTTTTGTACAACTTGCCGATATCCCGTTCTTTTCCTCCTTTTTGCCGTTGTGTTTCCCGATTTCCTGTGCTATACTGCAAACGAAACCGCGCCGGAGCCCTTTTTTGCCCTCCGGCCGCCCCTCTCGCCATACATATTAAAGGAGGCTCTCATGTCCCGTTTCCCCTCTCCCCGCCGCAGAAAGAAGTCGGTCCTGAAGCGCCGGGCCGTCCCCCTCCTCCTCTCTCTGCTCCTCACCCTCACCTTCTCCCCCGCCGCCTGCGCCTATACCGACACCGACGCCACCTGGGCCCGTGAGGTCATTGAAAAGGCCGGCGACTACGGCCTGATGCAGGGCTACCCCGACGGCCGCTTCGGCGTGGGGGAGAATATGACCCGGGCCCAGTTCGCCACCGTCCTGTGCCGGCTCTTCGGCTGGGAGCCCGAAGCGGCCCCTGACGAGACCCTCTCCGACGTGAATTCCCACTGGGCCAGGTCCTCCATCTACGCCGCCGCCCGCCACGGCGCCTTTGACTGCGCCGGCGCCTTCCGCCCCGACGACTACATCACCCGCTCGGAGATGGCCGTCATGCTGGTCCGCTCCCTGGGGTACGGCGACCTGGCCGCCGAGCTGGAGGATGTGGACCTCCCCTTTCCCGACGTGACCGAAGACCGGGGGGCCATCGCCATGGCCTATGACTTCGGCATCATCAACGGCGTGCCCTCAGGGAATGAACTGCGCTTTCTCCCCGACGACTCCGCCCCCCGGGAGCAGTGCGCCGCCATGCTGGTGCGGTGCTATGAGCGTCTCCACCTGAAGACCGACTGGCTCCACGGCTTCTACGCCGTGTCCTCCTATTCCCAGATCGGCTGCACCGATGAAATGGACGCAGTGAGCATGGGCTGGGGCCGGGTGGAGTTCACCCCCGGCAGCGACGTGGCCCTGGACCTCAGCGAGGCAGAGCCCGCCCTCCCCGCCGTCACCGTGAACCAGACCGCCGAGGGCGGCAACGACTGGCTCCGCCCCCAGGGGGCCGAGGAGGTCCTGGGCCGCCTGGAGACCGGGGGCAAGGTCTATAACCTGTGCATCTATTCCTCCGCCCCCAACCTGGCCGGGGTCTTTGACGCCGGGCTCCAGTCTGATCTCATCGCCCAGTTGGTGGAGGCCACCGGGCCCTACACCGGCCTCACCGTGGACTTCGAGGGCCTGGGGAGCAAGCGCCGGGGGGAGTTCTCCGCCTTCCTGACCGCCCTGCGCGCCGCCCTGCCGGCGGACAAGCTCCTCTACGCCGCCGTTCCCGCCGACAAGTATTACGGCGGCTACGACTACCGCGCCATCGGGGAGGTCTGCGACAAGGTGATCCTCATGGCCCACAGCTACCAGTGGACCTCGGTCCCCGAGTACTACGTGGGCACCACAAATACTTACTCCCCCCTCACCCCCATCGACGAAATCTACGTGGCCCTCCGCCACGTGGTGGACCCCGCCACCGGGGTCCAGGACAAGTCCAAGGTGGCCCTGGCCATCTCCTTCGGCACCGTGGGCCTCCATGTGGACGAGACCGGCGCCCTCCTGGACACCTCCATCTCCCACCCCGGCCACACCACGGTATCCCAGCGGCTGACCCAGCCCGACTCGGTCCGGGTGTGGGACGAGCAGAGCCGCAACCCCTGCCTCCATTACACCACTGAGGAGGGGGAGCGCTACGTCCTCTGGTACGAGGACGGACAGAGCGTGACGGAAAAGTTGGATCTGGCCCGACTTTTCGGCATAACCGGCGTATCCATCTGGCGTCTCGGCTCCATTCCCATCTACGATGACGTTCCCGACTACAATGTCTGGGACGTTTTCATCCATCACTAAAGAGAAAAGGACCTGATCACCATGTCCACCCAAAAGTCCGCCCCCTGGCTCTCCTTCCTCCTGATGACCTTCGGCACCGCCCTGGTCTGCGTTGGGGTCTACTTCTTCAAATTCCCCAACCACTTCTCCACCGGTGGTGTCTCCGGCCTGTCCGTAGTCCTGGGAGAGGTCATCCCCGCCACCGTGGTCACTCCCAGTACCATCAACACCGTGCTCACTCTGGCCTCCCTCCTGCTGGGCTTTCTGGTCCTGGACAAGTCCTTCGGCTTCAAAACGGTCTACTGCTCCCTGCTTTATATCGCCATCATCCAGGTCCTGGAGTGGGTCTTTCCCATGTCCCATCCCTTCACCGATGAGAAGCTGCTGGAGCTCTTTTTCGGCATCTTCCTGCCCGCCCTGGGCTCTGCCATCCTCTTTAATATCAATGCCTCCACCGGCGGCAGCGACATCATCGCCATGATCCTGAAGAAGTACACCGGCATGGATGTGGGCCGGGCCCTGCTGGTCTCGGACATCGCCATCACCGCCGCCGCCCTGGTGGTCTTCGACGTGGAGACCGGCCTGTTCTCCCTGCTGGGTCTGGCCATGAAGTCGGTGATGGTGGACTCGGTCATCGAGTCCCTCAACCGCCGCAAGGCCTTCCAGGTGGTGGTCCACGACCCCAAGCCTGTGTGCGAGTTCATCAATGAGCGCCTCCACCGGGGGGCCACCGTGTGGAATGCCAAGGGGGCCTATACCCGCCAGGAGCAGTACGTCATCCTCACCGTCCTGTCCCGCCACCAGGCCATCGAGCTGCGCAACTTCCTGCGCCAGACCGACCCCCACGCCTTCATGCTCATCACCAACTCCAGCGAGATCTTCGGCAAAGGCTTCCTCCGCGCCTGACAAGGAAATATTTCCCTCTCGTCACCCTTCCCCCTCTTTCGCCTTTCTTATTTGGTAAAATATGGATATTCCAGGTAAGATTTACGAAAGAGGGGTATTTTTATGTCTTTTCTCCGCAAAAAGGGCCTTTTCGAGACTGGCCGTGTCCTTTTCCTGCCCATCACCGCCCTAGTCCCCAATCCCAACCAGCCCCGCCGCCACTTCTCCCGGGAGGGCCTGGAGGAATTGGCTTCCAGCATTTCCCAGCACGGTATCCTCCAGCCCCTCTCGGTCCGCCGCTCCGGCGAGCGCTACGAGCTCATCTCCGGCGAGCGGCGGCTGCGGGCGGCCAAGCTGGCCGGCCTGACTGAGGTCCCCTGTATCGTGGTCACCGCCGACGAGACCGAGTCCTCCCTCCTGGCCCTCATTGAGAACGTCCAGCGGCGGGACCTGGACTTCTGGGAGGAAGCCCAGGCCCTCCAGGCCCTTCTGGACGCCACTGGCCAGACCCAGGAGGCCCTGGCCCGCCAGTTGGGCAAGAGCCAGTCTGCCGTGGCCAACAAGCTCCGCCTGCTCAAGCTCTCCCCCCAGGCCCTCACCATCCTCCGCCAGGCCGGGCTCACCGAGCGCCACGCCCGGGCCCTCCTGCGGCTGGACGCCCCCATCCTTCAGGAAAAGGCCGCCCAGGCCGCGGCGGAGGGCGGCTTCACCGTGGCCAAGACCGAGAGCTACGTGGCCTCCCTTCTGGCCCCGCCCCCGGCCAAAGCGGTCAAGCCCACCTTTTTAATTAAGGATGTGCGCCTTTTCCTCAATACCATCAAGCATGCCCTGGACCTGATGCAGTCCTCCGGCATCCAAGCCGCCTGCCAGCGCCAGGACACCGAGGGTGAGATCACCCTCACCATCCACATCCCCCGTTAGGCTTTGTATTTCCCGCTCCATGTCTCCGCGGGCCGCTTTTCTGCGCCTCCATTTTGACTTCTTCATTTTCTCCCCCAATGTTCCACGTGGAACATTGGGGCTTTCTTATAAATTACTTTTAATGTTCCACGTGGAACATTTTTGGGTCACCCCTTTCTCCCCCATCCGGTCTTGACCCTGGCCGGCCAAAAGCGCTCCTCAGCTTTTGGCCGGAAAGGAGGAAGGGACCTGCGGATATGGAGCTTTCGCCGTCAGGCGGAAGCGGAATGGAGCAGGTTTCTTCCGACACGTTCCACGTGGAACATTCGGTGGCTTTTTTTGCCTGGGCCCTTGAAAAGCATCTTGCGCTTGGGTATAATAGGAATCACGACAAAAAGAAAGGCTGTATGCTATGGCAAAACGAATTGCGATCGTCAATCAAAAGGGCGGCGTGGGAAAGACCACCACCTGTGTGAACCTGGCCTCGGCCTTGCGGGCCAAGGGAAAGCGGGTGTTGGTCTGTGATTTTGACCCCCAAGCCAACGCCACCTCCGGGGTGGGCGTGGACAAGACCACCGCCAACCCCAGTATCTACGAGGTCCTCATCGACGGGGCTGAGCCCGCCAAGGCGGTGCTCTCCACCCCCTACTGCGATGTGCTCCCCGCCACCAAGTCCCTGGCCGGCGCCGGCATCGAGATGATCGGCCTGGATGACCGGGAGCACCTGCTCCGTAAGGCCCTGGACGCGGTGGCCGACAGCTACGACTACATCCTCATCGACTGCCCTCCCTCCCTGGAGCTGCTGACCCTGAACGGGCTGTGCGCCGCCGACTCGGTGCTGGTACCCGTCCAGTGTGAGTACTACGCCCTGGAGGGACTCAGCGACCTGCTGGGCACCGTCCGGCTGGTGAAGCGGGCCCTGAACCCCGGCATCCGCCTGGAGGGGGTCCTGCTGACCATGTACGACAGCCGGACCAACCTGAGCATGCAGGTGGCCGAGGAGGTCAAGCGCCACTTCCCCGGCCAGGTCTACGCCACCGTCATCCCCCGGAACGTCCGGCTCTCCGAAGCCCCCAGCCACGGCAAACCCATCGACGCCTACGACCCCTACTCCCGGGGCGCCGAGGCCTATGCCTCCCTGGCGGAGGAGGTCATCGCCAACAGCTGAGTGGGGCCCCAAAAAAGCCGCCCCTCAGCTTTGTGGGGAGAGGAGGGCGGTGCTCGCCAGTGGCGAGCAGTACCGCAAGACCGAGCCGGCAGGTGAGACCAGCGGAGTGAATGAGCCCTGGCGCTTGTGCCAGGGCGAACGATACGAAGCTTGCTCCGACGTGTTCCACGTGGAACATTTTCATCCATCACACCATCAGAAAGGACCGATCACATGGCAAAAGAACGCGGTTTGGGCAAGGGCCTGGGCGCCCTCATGGGGGACGCCGCCCTCCAGCCCGAAACCTCCGGCACCCTGAACCTGCCCATTTCCCAGGTCCAGCCTGCTCTGAACCAGCCCCGGAAGCGGTTTGACGAGGAAGCTCTGGCCGACCTGGCCGACTCCATCCGCACCTACGGCATCATCCAGCCCCTCACCGTCCGCCGGCTGAGCTCGGGCTACTACCAGGTCATCGCCGGCGAGCGGCGGTGGCGGGCCGCCAAGCTGGCCGGCCTGAAAGAGGTCCCCGCCGTGGTCATCGAGGCCGACGACCGCAAGGCCGCCGAGCTGGCCATGATCGAAAACCTCCAGCGGGAGGACCTGAACCCCATCGAGGAAGCCAAGGGCTACAAGACCCTCATCGAGGACTACGGCCTGACCCAGGAGGAGCTCTCCCTGCGGATGGGCCGCTCCCGGAGCACCATCGCCAACTCGGTGCGGCTGCTGGACCTGCCCGATGCGGTGTGCCAGCTGTTGGAGGAGGGCAAGCTCTCCGCCGGCCATGCCAAGGCCATCCTGTCCGCCGGCCGCAACGACCTGATGCGCAAGCTGGCCCAGCAGGTGGTGGATGGCGGCCTGTCGGTGCGGCAGACCGAGGCCCTGGCCAAGAAGCTCCTGGACGCCGCCGAGCCCCTGGAGAAGCCTGCCCGTCCCGCCGACCCCTATAAGCTCTACCGGGACGCCGCCGCCAAGGAGCTCTCCGACCGCTTCGGCCGCCGGGTGGACATCACCCACGGAGGCAAAAAGGGCAAGGTGGTCCTGGAATATTACAGTGACGATGACCTCAACGACCTGCTGGACCTTCTGGAGCAGGTGAAGGCCGCGCCGAAGGGAGGCTCGGTCCATTGAGGGAACCCGGTGATGAGACCTCTCAGCAGGAACGCCCTCCGCGGCGGCGCTCCCACCCCGCCCGGCAGCATTCGGTGCTGGGCTATCTGGTCATCCTGTTTGCCGTGGCCTTCCTGCTGCTGCTCATGGCCTACTTCCAGCAGCAGCGGCTGAATTCCGAGGCCACCAGCGACGCAATGAAGCAATCGGCCTCGGCTGTGGAGTCCCTTCAGAACCTGATGGAGGAAAACAAGACGCTGCGGGAGCAGGTGGAGGCACTTCAAGAGGAGCAGGACAAGCTCCAGGCCGACGTGGCGGCCCTCACCGACCAGGCTGCGGCCCAGAGCGACCAATTGAAGGACCAAGCCCGGGCCATGGACCTGTTCTGGCAGATCGACGAGGCCTTTGCCAAGGAAAAATACGCCCTGTGCCGGGAGCTGATCCAGCTCATGGAGGGAGAGACCAATGCCGACGGGAGCAAGCGCTGTGAGAGCCTGCCCCGGACCAGCACCACAGACAACGGCCGTTTCTCCCCTTACGACCGGTACCAGGAGATCTGCGACGCGCTGTACTAAAGATCCAAGGGGCCCCAAAAAGCCGCCCCCCCAGGCTTTTGGGGAAAGGAGGAAGGAGACTGCGGATATGGAGCTTTCGGCACGCCCCTCATGCCGGAAGCGGAATGGAGCAGGCTTCTCAATCGGGGCCCCCAAAAGCCGCCCCCCAGGCTTTTGGGGAAAGGAGGAAGGAGACTGCGGATATGGAGCTTTCGGCACGCCCCTCATGCCGGAAGCGGAATGGAGCAGGCTTCTTCCGACGCGTTCTACGTGGAACATTAATTTTTATTGAGGTGATTTGAAATGCTGGACATTCGATTCATTCGGGAAAATCCCGACGTAGTCAAGGAGAACATCAAGAAGAAATTCCAGGACGCCAAGCTGCCCATGGTGGATGAGGTCATTGACCTGGACGCCCAGAGAAGGACCGCCATCGGCCAGGTGGAGGAGCTGAAGGCCGCCCGGAACAAGCTCAGCAAGGCCAACGGCCCCCTCTTCGGCCAGCTCAAGAAGGCCGAGGGCGAGGCCAAGGCCCGGATCCAGGCCCAGATCGACGAGAACATGGCCGCCGTGAAGGCCGACGAGGAGAAGCTGGCCGAGCTGGACAAGACTGTGGCCGCTCTGGAGGAGAAGATCCATCACATCATGCTCCAGATCCCCCAGATCATCGACCCCAGCGTGCCCATCGGCAAGGACGACAGCGAGAATGTGGAGGTCCAGCGCTTCGGCGAGCCCCTGGTCCCCGACTTCGAGATCCCCTACCACACCGAGATCATGGAGTCCTTTGACGGCATCGACATGGACGCCGCCGGGCGGGTGTCCGGCAACGGGTTCTACTACCTGCTGGGGGACATCGCCCGGCTCCATGAGGCAGTGCTGGCCTACGGCCGGGACTTCATGATCGGCAAGGGCTTCACCTACTGCATCCCCCCCTTCATGATCCACGGCAACGTGGTGGAGGGAGTCATGTCCCAGACCGATATGGAGGGCATGATGTACAAGATCGAGGGAGAGGACCTCTACCTCATCGGCACCAGTGAGCACTCCATGATCGGCCGGTTCATCGACCAGATCATCCCCGAGGAGAAGCTGCCCCAGACCCTCACCTCCTACTCCCCCTGCTTCCGCAAGGAAAAGGGCGCCCACGGCATCGAGGAACGGGGCGTGTACCGCATCCACCAGTTTGAGAAGCAGGAGATGATCGTGGTCTGCAAGCCCGAGGACTCCATGAAGTGGTACGAGGAGATGTGGAAGTATTCGGTGGAGCTCTTCCGGTCCATGGATATCCCCGTGCGGCAGCTGGAGTGCTGCTCCGGCGACCTGGCCGACCTGAAGGTCAAGTCCTGTGATATCGAGGCCTGGAGCCCCCGGCAGCAGAAATATTTTGAGGTCTGCTCCTGCTCCAACCTGGGCGACGCCCAGGCGCGGCGGCTGAAGATCCGCATCAAGGGCGGCGACGGCAAGACCTACCTGGCCCACACCCTGAACAACACCTGCGTGGCCCCTCCCCGGATGCTCATCGCCCTGCTGGAGAACAACCTCCAGGCCGACGGCAGCGTGAAGATCCCTGAGGTCCTGTGGCCCTACATGGGCGGCACCAAGGTCCTGACCCCCAAGCACTGAGCCGCCCAAACAGCGAAGCTCTCGGCCCGCCCCTCATGCCGGAAGCGGAATGGAGCAGGTTTTCCAATCGGGCCCCCACAAA
>CANRFC010000019.1 GCA_947629795.1 uncultured Oscillospiraceae bacterium | reverse complement strand
CTCATGTTTTCCTCCCGCATCCCCCGTTGCTGGCAAAAAGGGAGCGTTGCAAAATTTCTCATTCTGCAACGCTCCCTCTCAGACTCTCCAAGAAAAGAATCCTATACCTATCCTTCAGGACCTCTTTTTTCACCGACGAGAGATTCCAATCCTTCGGATTTGTTCAGGGGCTGCTCACGGCGACCCCGTGTACCGCTTGCGCCGCTGCCGCTGACGGGTGCGGGACCTGCGGGGTACAGCATAGCAAGCTGTGTAGGCCGGCGGCGGTGGGGAGCAACGAACAAGTTCCAGTGTTCCGCAGACGCAGCGCGGGCGCGGGGCAAGAGGTGCTTGCGGGGCGTAAAGACGCAAGAGCCGCCCGTTCGTGCGCTCGGTCTTGACCTTAGCCTTTTCTTGGGGGGTATGGGGGGTGGTTCTTTTCGCAGAAAAGAATCATCCCCCAGTCCCCGGTGCACCTGGGCACCGATATGCAATATCAAGTGAACCCAAGGGGATATTTGAAAAATTAGTGGACCGCAATTGGTAAAATCCGAAGCATAGGGATATCCATAAAAAGGAAAAGGACCACCCCGGCGGGGTGGTCCTTTCGCTGTTCGTTTTACTTCTTCAGGCCGGGGTTGTTCTTCAGCTCCCGGAGGGCGTCTTTGTAGCTCAGGTTCACGCGGCCCTTCTCGTCGATCTCGGTGACCTTCACCCAGATCATGTCGCCGATGTTCACCACGTCCTCGCACTTCTCCACCCGGTGGTCGGCCAGCTTGGAGATGTGGACCATGCCGTCCTTGCCGGGGGCCAGCTCCACGAAGGCGCCGAAGGGCATGATGCGCACCACCTTGCCGTAGTACAGGGCGCCCACCTCGGGGACGAAGACGATGGTCTCGATCATCTTCTTGGCCTTGTCACAGCACTCGGCGTCGGGAGAGGCGATGTGGATGGTGCCGTCCTCGTCGATGTCCACCTGGGCGCCGGACTCGGCGGTGATCTTCTGGATGACGCTGCCGCCCTTGCCGATGACGTCCCGGATCTTGTCCACGTCGATCTTCATGGTGAGCATCTTGGGAGCCCAGCGGCTCACCTCGGGCCGGGGGGCGGAGATGCAGGGGAGCATGATCTCGTCCAGGATGGCGAAGCGGGCGTCCCGGGTGATGTCCAGGGCCTCCTTGATGATGGCGTGGCTCAGGCCGTCGTTCTTGATGTCCATCTGGATGGCGGTGATGCCCGCCTTGGTGCCGGCCACCTTGAAGTCCATCTCGCCGTGGAAGTCCTCCACGCCCTGGATGTCGATGAAGGTGGTGAAGCCGCCGTTGTCGTCCTGGATGAGGCCGCAGGAGATGCCGGCCACGGGGGCCTTGATGGGCACGCCGGCGTCCATGAGGGCCAGGGTGGAGCCGCAGATGGAGCCCTGGGAGGTGGAGCCGTTGGAGGAGAGGACCTCAGAGACCACCCGGATGGCGTAGGGGAACTCGTCCACGCTGGGCAGGACGGGCTCCAGGGCCCGCTGGGCCAGGGCGCCGTGGCCCTTCTCCCGGCGGTTCACGCTGCGGCTGGCACGGGCCTCGCCGGTGGAGTAGGCGGGGAAGTTGTAGTGGTGCATATAGCGCACCTCTTCCTCCTCCCAGATGGTGTCCATCTTCTGGCAGGCGGACAGGGTGTTCAGGGTGCACACGCTGAGGACCTGGGTCTGGCCGCGGGTGAAGAGGCCGGAGCCGTGGACCCGGGGCAGGACGCCCACCTCGGCGGCCAGGGGCCGGATCTCGTTCTTCTGACGGCCGTCCACCCGGTGGCCCTCCAGGAGCCAGGCCTTGACGATCTTCTTCTGGAACTTGTAGGTGATCTCCTCCAGGTACTGGTCCATGTCGGGGTGGTCGTCAAGATACTTCTCGTGCCACTTCTCCACCATGGCGTTCCAGCGCTCCTCGCGGATGTTCTTGTCGTCGGTGTCCATGGCGGCCTTGGCCTCGTCCATGAAGTCGGCGGTGATCTTGTCGAAGAGCTCCTGGTCGAAGGCGGCGTGGTCGTAGGTCATCTTCTCCTTGCCCACCTCGCTGACCATCCGGTTGATGAGGTCCACCTGCTTCTGGATCTCCTCGTGGGCCTTGACGATGGCGTCGTACATAATGTCGTCGGGGATCTCCTTGGCGCCGGCCTCGATCATGATGACCTTCTGGGCGGTGGCGGCCACGGTGAGGTCAAGCTGGGAGTTGTGCTTGTCCTCCTGGCCGGGGTTGAGGACGATCTTCCCGTCCACATAGCCGGCCTCCAGGCAGCCGATGGGCCCGGCCCAGGGGATGCAGGACACGGCCAGGCAGGCGGACACGCCGATCATGGCGGTGACCTCAGGGGAGCAGTCCCGGTCCAGGCTCATGACGGTGCAGGTGCACACCACGTCGTTGCGGAAGTCGTAGGGGAACAGGGGCCGGATGGACCGGTCGATGACCCGGCTGGCCAGCACGGCGGGAAGAGAGGGCTGGCCCTCCCGGCGCAGGAAGGAGCCGGGGATGCGGCCCACGGCGTAGAGCTTCTCCTCGAAGTCCACGCTCAGGGGGAAGAAGTCCACGCCGTCCCGGGGACGGGGGGCAACGGTGACGGCCACCATGACGGTGGTCTCGCCGTACTTGACCATGGCGGAGGCGGTGGCCAGCTCGGCCACCTTGCCCATCTCGATGGTGAGGGGCCGGCCGCACAGGTCCATGGACCAGCTCTTCTGGTTGGGGAACTGCTTGTGGGTGATGACGGTTGACATGAGGTTTCCTCCTTTGTAGCTCCCGCCCTGCCCGTTTAGCACTTGAATCCACGTCCCAGCGGCTGCCGGGGCGCAGATCCAACTGCTAAAGCGAGGTTCGGCGGGGCAAATTTTTTGTGCTTGAAATAGGGGAAAAGGGTGACAGGCTCAGGCCCGTCACCCTTATTCCATTCTCACTTACGGATGCCCAGCTTGGCAATGATGGCGCGGTAGCGCTCGATGTCCTTCTTCATCAGGTAGTCCAGCAGCTTCCGGCGCTGGCCGATCATCTTGTACAGGCCGCGGCGGGAGTGGTTGTCGTGGATGTGCACCCGGAGGTGCTCGGTGAGCTGGTTGATGCGGGCGGTGAGGATGGCGATCTGCACCTCAGGGGAGCCGGTGTCGGTCTCGTGGGTGCGGTTGGCCTCGATCACGGCCGTCTTTTCGTCCTTGCGGATCATGGGAATTACCACCTTTCAAAATTTTCACTGCGCTCTCCAGCCGCTGAGGGATGGGCGGATGGATACCCCGATGCGGGGCCGTATCCCATCTCCAAGCCGGCGGACGTTGACAGCTTTTCCAATATAGCACAAATTCAGCCGCTTGTAAAGGAAAAAACACGCCCTGAGTCAAGTTTTTTTGCTTTTTATGGATGGGAGGAGGGCGGATAGGGCTCAGGCACATCCGTGCGCTCTAAAAGGTAGTCGATGGAGACCTGAAAGTAGTCGGCAAAGGCAATCAGGGTTTTGTAATCCGCCTCCCGCACTCCGTTCTCATAGCGGCTGATGGTGTTCTGATTCATATTGAGGTCCATGGCCAGCTTTACCTGGGAGATGTGCCGCTTTTTTCGCAATTCCTTCAATCTCATGTCAAAAACCTCAATCACAGTGTTGAGCGTCTTGACAAGAATATACCAAAATGGTATAACTAAAATATCCCGTTTTGGGAAATCAAAGGAGGGAACGATATGAAACTGCATTTGTTCAAACGCCTGAGCGTCCTGGGGCTGTCTGCCGCCTTGGTGTGCGGCTCCGCCCTGGCCCTGTCGGTCGTCACCACCAAGACCATCGACGTACAGTACGCGGACATCAAGCTGGTGGTGGACGGCATCCAGATCACCCCCAAGGACGCCAACGGCACGGTGGTGGAGCCCTTTATCTATAACGGCACCACCTACCTCCCCGTCCGGGCCCTGGGTAACGCGCTGGGGAAACAGGTTGGCTGGGATGGAAACTCAAAAACCGTCTACATTGGAGAACAGCCTGGACAGAAGCAATACCTAATGGAAGTGTGTCCGCCCTACGAGACTCATCAATACAATAGCTGGCACCGTTGCGGAACATATTACTCCGCAAATACAGAATATTTCACGATGGCCGGACAAAAATATACAAATGGTTTGACACTTGCTGGTTGTTACTCTCCAGATACATATGCACTTTTCAATCTGAACGGAGCATATTCTTCGCTGCATATGACGATTGGACCAGTGGACGGAACGGAAGATCCTTCCGACATTGCATTTATCGTAGATGGTCGTGTCGTTGCGGAATATGAGGTAGATACTGCCCAGTATCCCTATGAAATTGACGTGCCATTAAATTATGGTCTTCAACTAAAAATTGCAACCACATCGGACGGTGGAAGATATTCCACAGGGCTCGGAAACATTGAGCTTTTTTGACCAACGGAAACAGGCGGCAGAGCGAATGCTCTGCCGCCTGTTTCCGTCTGCCAAAAACCTCGTGGGTCCGATGAGGACACCGGCCCCCACGGAAATCAACAAATTATTATTTATCGTGTTTTCTCTCCGAAAACCCTGTATTTTCAAGGCATCCCGCCTGTCTGCATCCTCAAACCGTATGTGTTTTCCCTTGTTTTTTCCCTTACGGGTCGAAACAAGGGAAATTTTTTTACGCCCCGCTGTCCAACTTGTCCAGCAGCCTTGCAGATGACCGCTTGGCCTCCCGCGTGGAGTGAGCGTAGATGTTCATCGTGGTACTGACATCGGAGTGTCCGAGAAGCTCCTGCACGTCCTTGGGCGCGGCACCGTTGGACAGGAGGTTACTTGTGAAAGTGTGACGGAGCATATGGAAGTGGAAATCTGCCAAGCCCTCTACCTTCTCCTTTGCCCTGCGGCACATGATGCTCACCGTTGCCGGCGTCTCTATCGCACCGTCGGGCCGTAGACAAACGAAGTCGATCTCCCGGTAATCCTCCGGCACGTCCTCTGACCGTTGCAGACTGTATACCTCATAGTAGCTGCGGCCCTTCTCCTGTACCTGCTTGTAGTAGTTTAGGCTGTAAAGCTCGCCATAGCGCAAGCGGTTCTTGTTTTGCTCCCGCTTTGCCGCTTTGAGGATCGCCGCCAGCGTATCACAGAAATCCACGGTACGGATCTTGCTCCGCTTGGTCGTGCCCACCTCCGTCTTGTGCCTCGCCCCGTTGTAGCGGATGCTCCGCCGCACCGTGATGGTCTGTTCCTTGAGGTCGATGTCCTGCCAGGTGAGGGCGCAGACCTCTCCGATCCGCAGCCCCGTGTAGTAAGCGATCTGGATGGGCAGAAGCGCAGGGTTCTCTTTCTTTTTCAGAAAGTCCGTCAACGCCTTGAACTGCTCGAAAGAGATCGTAGGAACAGTCACTCCGTCCTCATTGTCCTTGTTGAACAGTTCATAAGTCTCCTGCCTATGCCTGATCTTGACGTACTGCATCGGGTTGAAAGTCATCAGCCGTCTGGGAAAGACCGCAAACCGGAACGCCGCCTGCATCACCGCCGAGTAGGGCCGGATCGAATTGGCCGCCAGAGCTTTTACCTCCGCGCCATCCGGCTTCTTGCCCCCAAAGGCCAGCAGATCGAAGAACGTCTGCAAATGCTCCGGCGTGACCGTTTTCAGCTTGCGCTCCCCGATGGGATACTGCTTGATCCTCCCGATGGTGCTTTGATACAGAGACACCGTACCATTCGCCAGGGTTCCGGGCTTCAGTTCCTCTTCCGCCCACATATCCAGCAGATCACCCACGGTGATGTTTTCCGCTTTTGCCACGAACCGCTTTGCCTCGTATTCCTCCATCGCCTTGCGAAGCAGGGCTTCCGTCTCGGACTTGCTCTCGGTGCCGGGGCACTCCTTCTGCACCCGGTTCCCGCTCTCATCCTCGACGTAGAACCGATAGTACCACTTTTTGCCTTTCTTGCGCACAGAACCTTTTGCCATAGATATTTTTTCTCCTTTCTATCCGTGGCAACCGGGACTGTGACGTATGATGTGCGTTCATCATTCCTGCCGGTTGGTTCCAACCGGCTTTTTTGTTGTCAAGGTGCCACGGATGTCTTTTCGGTAAGCCGTCTCTCGGCCTCCGACACTATCTCGAAGAGGTCGCTGATCTTTATTTTTGATCTGCCCTCGTCGTAGATATGTAGCAATCCGTCCAGATAACGCTTCATATCTTCTACCGGCGTCTCCATCTCCCGGCAATAGACCCGCTCAGTGATCGCGCCCGCTTCGATGGCATACCGCCTAAGCGACTGCTTCAGCCCCTCGTCCTCCGCCACACGGTCTACCTCCGCCATGGCGGAAGCGAAGTGGTGACAGAGTACCGAGTACAGGTCGATCAGTTGTCCAAGGAAGGT
The DNA here is from genome assembly GCA_947629795.1 of uncultured Oscillospiraceae bacterium. Taxonomy (GTDB): domain Bacteria; phylum Bacillota; class Clostridia; order Oscillospirales; family Oscillospiraceae; genus Vermiculatibacterium. The sequence goes on along the minus strand of CANRFC010000019.1, from coordinate 45,748 downwards.
CGTGAGCAGTTCCTGCTGGGGCTCGTCCTTTACCACGGCGGTCACCGTGTCAAGGTACTTCTGGATGTGCTTGTCGATGTCCCTCTGGCAGACTGTAGGGGCGCTGTACTCCTTCTCGTCGGAGAGGCCCGTCAGCCATTCAGGGGTGGTCAGCAGGGCCTCGGCAAGACCGGCGATGACCATCGTCCGGTTGGGATCGACACCGCTTGTCTCATACCGCTGGATGGTGGACTTGTTCACATTGATCCGCCGCCCCAACTCCGGCATGGAGATCTTTAGATCGTCTCTGCGCTCTCTGATCCGCTCACCGACCTGTTTTGGGGTGAGCATTTCTGGATTTTTCAAGGTTTTCACCTCCTGTCGAGTATCAGTATAGCATATGCGCTTTTATTTTGCAACCCCCTTTGCGATATTTTTTCAAAAAATTTTATTAAGAGGTTGCAATACAGGTTGACAGATAGATGCAGAATGATTATAATAGAGATAGAAGGGTTGCAAAACAGGTACTTCGCAAAGGAGGAATGAGAATGAGCATCACCAAATTAGGAATGACCATCGAGGAAGCGGCAGAGTGCAGCGGCATCGGGCGGAACACCATGCGGAAGCTGGTGGAGTGGAAGAAGCTGCCCGTCCTCAAAGTAGGGCGCAAGACCATCATCCGCAGCGACACGCTGGAGCGGTTCATGGCGGTCAATCAGGGACGGGACCTGCGGAACCAGGCCGATGTGCGGAGGCTGGACTGACCTTTCTTCAGCCGGTAGGAAGCCCTCGGCGTTTGAGAGCGAAATACACCCATCGCACAAACCTTCGGTTTGTACTCTGTGTATTTCGCCCTGCCGGGGGCCAGACCCCACGAGCTTAAAGAAGGGAGGTATCAATGGCCAGACACAGCTTCATCCAGATGTCGAAGCTGCCCAATGTCAAGGGGCGGATCTCCTATATCACCAGCCCGGCCAGACAGGAGAACCTGTACGCCACCTATCGCACCGCCGACGCCGCGTTCTGGACAGCCCTTGCCAAAGAGAACCGGCAGGAGTTCAAGAGAAGCGGGACAGAGGGAAAGTGCATCGAGGCGAGGGAACTCATCATCGCCCTGCCGGAAGAATACACCCGCTATGATCCTCAGCAGGTGCTTGGAGATTTCACGGATGTGTTCCGCAGGCGGTACGGAGTGGAGTGTGTGTCTGCCCTGCACCACAACAAGACCAAGACCAATTATCACATCCACCTGATCTTCAGTGAACGGAGGTTGCTGCCAGAGCCGGAGGTAAAGATCGCGTCCCGGAGTATGTTCTATGACGAGGCCGGAAAACACGTCCGAACCAAAAAAGAGATCACCGGGGAGGACGGGCAGATACGCAAGGGGTGTACCGTTATCAAGAAGGGCGAGGTCTACGAGCGCCACCTGTTCACCGTCAAGGACACCCGTTTCAAGCAGGAGGACTTCGTGGCGGAGGCTAAGGAACTCTACACCGGCCTCATCAACCGCCATGTGTCAGACCCGGAGCGGCGGCTGGAGGTGTTCGACCCTCAAAGCGTATATCTTCCCACCAGGAAGATCGGCAAGAACAACCCCAGGGCGGAGGAGATCAGGGCGGACAATGAGGCGAGACAGGAGTGGAACCGAACGGCGGACGTGGCGCTCCTGACAGGCATCCCGGAGACGGAAGTATTGGAGGTCAAACAGGCTGAGATACACGAGAAAGTCCGGCAGTCCATCCGCCAGGAGGGGTGGATGCCCCACCTGTTCCGAGCCATCGTGGGCAAGGCCAGGGACTTCCTGCAAGGACTGATCCGCCAACGGGAGATGCCGCCGAGGCCCACGCTGGACATCAGCATGGCGGAGTTCCGCTCCATGCAGAACCTGATGATACAGGTACAGAGCGAGGCCAGGGACATCAGGCGCTTGCAGGAGGATGTGCTGCCCGATCTGAAAGAGCAGCTCGCCGCCATCACGGGCATCTTCAAGGGCAAGGAGCGCAAGGCCCTTTCGCAGCAGATCGAGCAGACGGAAAAAGAGATTGCCCGCAGGATCGACACGCTGCCCGCCATCGTCCGGGCGGAGGGCTACCGCGACGTGCAGACGTTCACGGCGGCTTACCGCATGGCGGAGTCCGTTGTCAGCCGGTATAACCGGGAGATGGCCGAGTGGGAACGGAAGATGAACGAGCGCCGGTGGCCGGCCAGAGAGGAACGGCTCAGACCGCCCGAACGGGAGAGCGTCCTAAGAAAGCTTAGACAGTTTCAGGAGCAGGGCAGACAGCGGCAGAGACCGCGCCAGAGATCCTTCGACATGGAGAGGTAGCGTTAGGGCAGAAAACGACCCCGCCAGCTTAAAGGCTGGCGGGGTCGCTTTCTGTAATGCCATTAAGTGTTTTGTCAAGTTGAAAATACTGCCGCAATGTTTTCCGGGGTAAACTCATACCATTGGGCCAGCGGCTGAGCCTCCCACGCGGCATAGGCCACGTCGTACTCCGCCTTGGTGACGGTCTCTCCATTCACATAGTAGGTATCGAAGCCTTCACCCCGGCCGCTGGAATCCACTTCCGATGTCAGCTTGGTCAGGGTCATGGCCGTTTTGGAAAAGCTGGCCTGACAGACGAACAACTCCCGCTTGCCGGTGGGATCGGTACACTCAAAGGTGCCGTCGGTGCGAAGGTCCCCGAAGGTGCGGAATCCGCAGGGATAACCGTACACCTGACCGTCCATACGGTGGAGTACCAGGTAGCCCCCCATATCGCCGCTCACACCGGAAACGGTGAACACCACTTCTATCTCACCGTCGCAGTCCAGGTCTACCACGGTAAAGTCCCACATCTGCATATAGCTGTCGTAGGGGTCAAACAGAGCGGGCACATCGGAGATATGTGTGGCGGTAGCTTTTCCATCCGACACATATTGGAATGTGTCCGTTCCGCTCAGGACCGCATTGTAGGTAGCCAAGAGGGTGCTTTCTCCGCCGGCGGATAGATACCGGAAGGACTTGCACGCCAGCCCGCCGTCCTCCAGGCCCAGCTCCACCCGGACGCTGCCGCATTGTCCCTGCCAGATGCCCAGATCGCAGTACAGCCGTCCGTCCGCCACGGAGAACTCATAGTAATAGCCGAAAACCATCGTGTTCATCAGATCGGTTTCCGTGGGATAGCCCTCGTCCCACTCCGATTTGACGATGGTCTCCGTCACACCGGGGGCGGAGAGGTCGTAACAGTCCCCCTTGCCGGTGAGCCTGACCTGCTCAAAAATCACACCTGGCAGGTCGTCCCGGGTAAAGGTGGCCCGCTCATTCAGGGTGTCCCCGTCAAAGACGCGCAGGGATTGGAGCAGGCCGCCGGTCAGGTGGCTGGTGGTGTAGGCCAGCACGACCTCCTCGGTCCCGTCGCCGTCCAAGTCAACTCCGGCCAGGGTGATGGGCGTCTCCTCCACCCAGTCGTCTGTGAACCGCGCCTGATTTCCGCCCCAGGCCACCGTAAAGACCGCGCCGCCCACCTCGCCGTCCGGATTGCCGCCCTGATAATCCATGGTCAGCGTGACCGTCTTGCCGTTGACCTGGGCAGAGGCGGCGGCATCCTCCGGGGCGGCGGGCTCCGGGCTCTCGCTGGTCACGGGGCCGGGGCTTTCCCCTGGCTTCTCCTGAGGCGCGGCGGCGGAGCTGAACGCGCAGGCGGTGACGGCAATGGCCAGCACCACAGCCAGCGCTGCAGCCCACGCCGCCCGCTTTGGGACGTGGGCGATGCGCTGCACCCGCTCAATCACACCCTTCTGATCCTCGGTCATGGTAGTGGCACAGGTGAACAAGCCGGAGGAACGGGACTTCTCTTTCACCAGCACCAGCAGGGTGCGCCCATAGGCGATGCGTTCCCCGGCATCCAGCCGTTTCAACGCTCCTTCGTCACAGGCCAATTCGCAGTCTCTTCGACTGAGGACTACCGCCGCCCACACCAGCGGGTTCCACCAGTGGATTGCCAAAGCGACACTCCGAAGGACGTTCCAGATGCGATCTCCGTGTCGAAAATGGGTGGTCTCATGGGCAAGGACATGACGAAGTAAAACCGGATTTACAGCCACATCAGGCGTAACATATATCGCCGGACGAATCAACCCAGACAGGCAAGGGGAGGGCAGTCCCAGCGCCACGTAGACGGGTAAGAAACAATCTGCGTTTTCCAAGGGCAGGCGCACCCGGCGCAGCTTCCCGGAAAAGCGCAAATTGCAGGCCAGCAATACCGCAGCCATAACCACCGACCCGGACAGCCACACCCAGCCAAGCCATGCGTGGCCGCCGGTCAAGTCCGGGATATTGGGCGTGGAGGATGCCGCGGGGACACTTGGCGCGGCGGATGGGGCGCGATTCACCGTCGCACCGTCCGAGGCAGGGGGCACTAAGACGGGATTTCCCACGCTCTCGGCTGGCGTAGTAATACTCGTAGGCGGCGTAATTTCCTCAATTTGTGTCTCTGGGAAAAGAATTGCCCCGGCAAAGGGAATGTGGAACAAATAGACCGGCACCAACAACCGTACCAGTACCACGGCCCAGAGGGCGTACCGCAGGCAGGCGCTCACCCGATTTCCAAGCAACGCCCGCAGGACCAACACAACTAAGATCAAGGCCGAAGATGTGATCACCCATCCCAAAAGGAGCTGTGTAATTTTCATTTCTTTCCCTCCTGCTCTGCTTCGTCCAGAATAGCCCGAAGCTGGGCGATTTGCTCCCGGCTCAGACCATCGCTTCTTACCATGGCGCTCATCATCAGTTCAACGCTGCCCTGATACACCCGATCCAGAAAACTGTGGGTCTCGGTGATGGCCGCGCCTTCGCGCTCCACCAAGGGAACATAAGCCTTTCCGCGCCCAATTTGCTGGCACCGCACCAACCCCTTGGCCTCCATGCGGCCAAGGATGGTAATCGTGGTACTCCGCGCCCAACCCACGGTTTGTTCCATCTCACCGACAAGTTGAAGCAACGGACACGGATTTTTGTTCCACAGGCAGTTGAGAATGTTCCATTCACTGGAAGTTAGTTTAACGTCGTCCATAGTTCACACTCCTTATCTACATTGTAGATATATCGTAACGCATGGTGTCTACAATGTCAACAAGAAAATGATTACAGTTTAGTTACAGCAAAAAAGCAATTGCTGCTCTCGTCTGCGGACACAGAATATAGTATTGACGGCGAGGAATAATCCTCGCCGTCATAGTACACTTATGCGCAAATGATCTCTGCGTTGACAATTTCCATCGCACACGCCTGGATGTTATTCATCCGCCCTACCCAGACCATCGGGTCAGAGGCTTTCAACCCCTCTGTGACGCCTTGGACTTGAGCCATTTGCTGGATGATAATGTCCATCTGCTCTTGGGCTTGCTGGTCAATGTCAGCCAGATAGCTGTTCAGTTTGCCACTCAACAAAAGACTGGAATAGAGAGCCTTGCGGTGTTCTTTGATGTACCGCAGGTGCCGCCGTCCCCAAAGGCCAATCGGCTTTTCTTCCTCTGCCGGAAGGGTCAGACAGGGAATGTAATAGTCTCCCTGAAGTTCGTACCACAGACCGTTACTTTCGTCAAAAATGTACTTGTCCATTATGAAATCCTCCGCTATAATATTATTCGCACATACGTCACAGGTTCCCGATTGCCACACTCTGTTATAGCTTGTTGTGGGATTTTCCTTCCCTTGCTTTTTCCCTTATGAGCTGCCAGAGCAAGGGCAACAGTGTGTGAAACCAGATAATGAGATACGGTGAGAAAACTGCGGCAAACCCTTTATTTGCAAGGCTTTTGGAGGATTTTATTGTCGCCCTATAATGGGTGGTAACACTCTAAGATTTTGACGAGTTCAAATTTATAGTTTGTGGGGAAGGCCAGCGCAGAGAACATTACCCCTCCAGGAGCTCCTCGGGAACAGTGCTCTCTGCCGGCTCGGGGCTTTCTTCAGGAGCAAGGAGCTCCGTCCGCTCCACCTGAGGGGCGCCGGGCCAGGTGTAGCCTCGCCGGGCCAGCTCCTGGGGGGTACAGAGCTCCCCCTCCCCCGCCGCCGGGTCGTAGTAGCGCACGCCGCCGGGGAGGGCCAGGACGTTCCACATCCGGCTCTCGCCGGCAAGCTCTCCCTCCATCACATCGCAGCTCAGGCCCACGCTCTGGCACAGCAGGGCGTAGGCCAGGGCCAGGCCCTCGTCGTCGGCCGCGCCGCCCACCAGGGCGGCGTAGACCGTGCTGTCCCCCTCGCTGTCCCAGACGGCATTCTCAGCCAGGAGCCCGGCGGCCGCCAGGGCGGCCTGCTCCCCCTCCATGCCCCGGAGGGAGGCGGAGAGCTCCTCCGCCCGGTCCTCCGCCGCGTCCCGCCGGACCCGGAGGAGGGGCGTGGATCCGGGGTAGGTCATCACCAGCTCGATGATCCGGTCCCGCCCGGCGGAGGGATACAGGGAGATCTCCACCTCAGGCAGGCCCAGAGCCGAGCCGGGATTGTCGTAGTAGGCCTGACGGACCAGCTCCTGGAGGGAGCTCTCGTCCTCGGCGAAATAGGACACCCGGAGCACCGCCTCCTCCCGGAAGTCCTCCAGGGCCTGACGGATGCGCTCCCGGATGGCCGAGGAGCCGGTGACCCGGACGATGGAGGCCACCTGCTCCGGGGTGCGGCGGTAGCGGATGGACACGGTGGCCTGGTAGTAGGCCACCACCCGGGTGTACTCGTGCTTGATGTACTCCACGGCGTAGGCCCCCAGGGGATCCTGGGTGGCCACCTCCAGGCAGGCGTCGGAGAGGTCGGTGTCCACATCCCCGGCGTAGTCGTAGAGCCGGATGACCCCCTCCTCCTCTCCCTGGGAGACCAGGTAGAGCACGGCGGAAACCAGCTCCCGGTAGTCCTCCACCCGGACGTAGGAGGCATCCTCGGCGGTGATGGGCTTGTCCTCGTGGGGGGCGGAGGTCTGGTAGGATCGCTCCAGCATGGCCGAGCAGCCCGAAAGCAGGCAGCACCCGGCCAGGGCCAGGGACACGATATGCTTTTTCATGCCGCCGCCCTCCTCCCCATTTGCACCTTCCTGCAGGAACGGGATGGTCTTCTATCAAAGTTCTTTCTGCCTACTCTTTCTTTCAAGAAAGAGTAGGTCAAAGGCCAAGGTCCTCATCCACCAGCACGACCTCCATCTTGCGGATGCCGTTGGGCTTGCGCCAGAGCACCGCCAAAGCCCGGCAGATGCGCTCGGGGCTGTCGCAGTCGTAGCACTTGTCCCCCTTGACGGCGCAGGGGGTCTTCCTCCCCAGGCGCTGGGCATTCTTGGGGGAGGCGATGTTCCGGGCCCGCCAGAGGGCGGCATCGTAGTCGGGAGCCACCTTGTTCCGGCCCACGATGAGATAGACCGTGTCGTGGCCGAACATGGTGGAGGCCACCCGGTTGCCGGTGCCGTCGATGTTGATGATCTCGCCGGTCTCGGCGATGCCGTTGACCGAGGAGAGGTAGACCTGGGTGGCCATAGCCGCCTCCACCGGGTCCCCCTGCCAGTGGGAGACCAGGGTGTTGTGCTTGCCCAGCAGCTCCAGAAGGCCCATCGCCTGAAGGGTCATGGACCCGCCGGAACCCACGGTCTTCCCGTCGATCTCCCCGTCCAGATAGGCCGCGGCCGCCGCCGCGGTGGGGAAGACGGACACGTCATAGCCGAACTTCTTCAGGTTTTCCGCCAGCTTCTCGAAATTTGCCATGATAGATCCCTCCTGATAAAGTTACAAGTCGTGATAGCTGCCAAAGCCCTCGCCCAGTACCTCATGGGCGTTGGTGACGATCATAAAGGCGTTGGGGTCGGCCCCCTCCACCGCCGCTTTGATATCCACGATCTGCTTCTGAGGGAAGGCGCACAGGATGACCTGCTTCCTGGCTCCGCTCCACCCTCCCTGGCCCTCCAGATAGGTGACGCTGCGGTCCAGGTCGTGGAGGATGACCTGGGCGATGGCCTCGGGCCGGTCGGAGATGATATAGGCCACCTTGGAGGGATTCATACCGTAGAGCACCCCATCCATGACGATGGAGGAGACGTAGAGGGCCACCACGCCGTACAGGGCGCTGTCCAGCCGGCGGAAGACGGCGGCCACCGCCAGGATGACCACCAGGTCCACCGCCAGGATGAGCTTGCCCATGGGCAGCCAGGCCAGCTTCCGCTGGACCAGCCGGGCCACGATGTCGCTGCCCCCGGTGGTGCCCCCCTGGAGGAAGATGAGCCCCAGGCTCAGCCCGAAGAGGACCCCGCCGAAGATGGCGGCCAGGATGGGGTCGGCCATGGGCTGGAAGGGATACAGGACGGCGAAGGCGTCGAGGAACAGGGAGGACGCCGCCGTGGCCACCAGGGAGGTCAGCAGGAAGTGCCGGCCCAGCACCTTCCACCCCACCAGGAAGATGGGAACGTTGATGGCGATGACCACCGCGCCCACCGAAGCCTGGGGGAAGAGGAAATTCACGATCTGGGCAAGGCCGGTGACGCCGCCGTTGGCGATGTCGTTGGGGGCGTAGGCCCAGTCGAAGGCGAAGGCGTACAGGGCCGAGCCCAGGAGCACCATGATATAGTTCTTCACCAGCTCTCTCGGGGTCCGTTTCATTCCAGGCCCTCCAGCAGAGACAGCTGCTTCTCTCCCCGGTCCTGTTCCTTGAGCAGGGCCCCGGCCACGGGGATGGACCGGGCCCGGTAGCGGGCCACATCCTGGATGGCGGTATCGGTCAGGGGCAGGGCCTTCTCCAGGCGGTACTTGGGCTTGAGGACCATCACGTTGACCCCCTGGGTGTTCCGGGTGGTCTTGGGGCTCAGGACCGCGGTGTGGAAGACCATGCACCTCCCCTCGGTGGAGATGAGGGCCATCTCCAGGTCCTCCTTCAGGTGCCACGCGGCACACAGGGGGGACTTGTCGGAGAAGGCACCGGTGAGCTTCTTCCGCCTGGTCTGGGTCTGGTAGGCGGACAGTTCCACCCGGGCGCACTTGCCGTTTTCAAAGAAGAAGAGCAGGTGCCCGGAGTAGTCGTTGGTGACACAGGCCCAGACCACGTTCTCGCCGGGGTCCATGGCCAGCTTGGTGGGGAGGTAGTCTCCCAGCACGCTGGCCTTGGCGTCGTCAAAGTCGCTCAGCCGGGTCTTGTAGCACTGCTGCCTGTCGGTGAAGACCAGCAGCTCGTCCCGGTTGGCGGCGTCCCAGCGCAGATAGGCCCCGTCCCCCTCCTTGTACTTCTGCTCCGAGCTCATGCGCAGGGACTGGGGGGTGATCTTCTTGAGATAGCCCTGCCTGGACAGGAAGACGTGGACGGGGTAGTCGGGGGCCTCCTCCACCACCTCGGTCTCCACCGCGGTCTGGTACTCGTAGATGATCTCGGTGCGCCGGGGGGAGGGGTACTTCTTCATCACCTCTTTGAGCTCGTCGGTGATGATGCCCTTCACCCGCTGGGGGTGGTCCAGAATGTCTTGCAGGTCGGCGATCTCCTGCTCCAGGTCCGCCACCTCAGAGACCCGCTTGAGGATATATTCCTTGTTGATGTTCCGCAGGCGGATATCGGCCACGTACTCGGCCTGGATCTGGTCGATGCCGAAGCCGATCATCAGGTTGGGGATGACCTCGGCGTCCAGCTCGGTGTCCCGGATGATCTTAATGGCCTTGTCGATGTCCAGCAGGATCTTCTTCAGGCCCTTGAGGAGGTGGAGCTTGTCCTTCTTTTTCTTCTGCACGAACCAGGTCCGCCGCCGGACCCCCTCGGAGCGCCAGGCCACCCACTCGTCCAGGATCTCCCGCACGCCCATGACCTTGGGGGTGCCGGCGATGAGGATGTTGAAGTTGCAGGGGAAGGAGTCCTGGAGGGGAGTGGACTTAAAGAGCCGGGCCATGAGCTTGTCCGGGTCGGAGCCCCGCTTGAGGTCGATGGTGAGCTTCAGGCCGGACAGGTCGGTCTCGTCCCGCATGTCGGCGATCTCCTTGAGCTTGCCCGCCTTCACCAGCTCGGTGACCTTGTCCATGATGGCCTCCACCGTGGCGGTGTAGGGGATCTCGTAGATCTCGATGACGTTCTCTTCCTTCACGTACCGCCACTTGGAGCGGACCTGGAAGGAGCCCCGGCCGGTGTTGTAGACCTCGCTGAGGGCGGCGCCGTCGTAGAGGAGCTCGCCGCCGGTGGGGAAGTCGGGGGCCTTGAGGATGCTCATCAGGTCACAGTCCGGGTCCTTCATATAGGCGATGGCCGCCTGGCACACCTCCCCCAGGTTGAACCCGCAGATGTTGGAGGCCATGCCCACGGCGATGCCCTGGTTGGCGGAGACCAGCACGTTGGGGAAGGTGGTGGGCAGCAGGGTGGGCTCCATAAGGGAGCCGTCATAGTTGGGAACGAAGTCCACCGTGTCCTGGTCAATGTCCCGGAACAGCTCGCTGCAGATGGCGTCCAGCTTGGCCTCAGTGTACCGGGAGGCCGCCCAGGCCATGTCCCGGGAATAGACCTTGCCGAAGTTGCCCTTGGAGTCCACCAGGGGGTGGAGCAGGGCGCCGTAGCCCCGGGAGAGACGCACCATGGTGTCGTAGATGGCGGCGTCGCCGTGGGGGTTGAGCTTCATGGTCTGGCCCACGATGTTGGCCGACTTGGTCCGCCCCCCGGTGAGCAGGCCCATCTTATACATGGTGTACAGCAGCTTGCGGTGAGAGGGCTTGAAGCCGTCGATCTCGGGGATGGCCCGGGACATGATGACGCTCATGGCGTAGGGCATGAAGTTGATCTCCAGGGTCTGGGTGATGGGCTGCTCCAGCACCTCTTTGCGCAGTCCCATCACGTTGGGGTCCATGGGACGGTGCTTGATCTCATCCGGCGCTTTTTTCTTTGCCATTGGTATCAATCCTTATCCATTGGGTTATCTATACGAAGAATATTACGATTTGTTTTCAGAATTCCACGATTTTTGCGGTCTCGGGCGGGGTCTCCAGGGGGCCGTTTTTCGCCTCTACCCGGCGATTTTGGCTCTCTACCTCCACCTTGAATTGGTTCTTCCAGTGGAGCTGGACGGTGGACTGGGATCTGTTGGCAGTTCCCTGGGCGTGGCTCTCCATCCGGAAATCGAAGAGGTTCAGCGTCCAGGTCATGGCGGCGGTCTCGGCGCCGTCGCCGTCGTCAAGCTGGGAGATCAGGCCGGCGATGGCGTCCATGTCCGGGCGGAGGACCATATCGGAGGTCTGATCCCCGTTTTTGTCCACGGTGAGGGTGATCTCAAACTCCTTGAACAGGCTGTCCAGCTCCAGGCCGATGCCGGAGGCGCCCATGTAGCCGGCCACGGTGTTCAGCATGTCGTCAATGAACTGAGCATCCAGGGTCCAGGTGTAGCCGCCGTTCCGGGCCTTCACCCTGTCCCCGCCCACCAGGGCGCCCAGCATGCCCCGGGCGCCGGCATAGCTGCCGTAGGCGCTGACGGCACCATACTCGTCCCGGGCGCTGCTCTCCAGGAGGACATTATAGAGGAGCTCGGCGGTGTCCCACTCCCCGGCGGCGAAGCTGTCCAGCACGCTCCACGTCAGGTCCAGTCCATCGCCCATGTCGGCGCGGAGCCAGGTGTCCTCGGTGAAGTTCCGGTCCAGCTTGGCCAGGATGGGGGCGTTGAGGAACATCTCCCCGGTCTCCCCGTTGAGGATGATCCGGACCTGCACCCCGGTGAGGAGGGTCTTCAGATCCCCGGCGCTGTGCTTGGGCAGCTGGGCCTGGATAGCCTGCAGGGTCTCATCGGAGAGGAGCTTCACCAGCTCCCCGGCGGAGAGGGTGAAGGTCTGCTCTATGACCTTGCCCTTCATGACGGTCTCGCTCTTCACGGTGGCCTTGACGGTCTCGTCCCCGTCCAGGGAGTTGAATGCGGTGAGAGTGACGGTGCCGGTCTCGGTCATCTGATAGGTCTTCGACCGGTCGTAGTCGGCGGCAGAGAGGACCTTGTTCATCATGGCGTCGAAGTTGGTGAAGTCCTGGCTCTTCAGGAGGGCGTCCACGTCGATGCCAAGGGCCTCGGCCTGGGCCAATTCCTCCTCGGTGACCTGGGCCGTCAGGCCCTTCAAAAGCATCTCCCGGTCCAGGAGGACCACCTGGTTGCGGCTGGGGTTCCAGGTCACGCCCCAGCCGGCGCCCTCGGCGGCGGCACGGATGGCCACCTTGTCCCCGGTGAGGGAGGTGCCCAGGATGTCGTTGAGGGTGGCGGCATCGGTGTAGCTCACCCCGTTCTCGATCACCAGGTCATAGGAGCGGACCTCGCCGTTGACCACCAGGGTCAGGGGCTTGGGCTCGTCGTCGGGGTAGTACCAGTCGTCGGGGTAGTACCAGTCGTCGGGGTCGGTCCAGGCCTCATTCTCGTCGTCCCACTTCCAGCAGTTCTGTTCCACATACTCCACGAACATGGCCTCGACGAACTCCTCGTCGGTGAGCAGCGTCCAGGACTGCATGTACTCCGCCTTGTCCTCATACCAGGTGTATTCCTCCGCGAAGTAGGCGTCGGCGTCAAAGGCGGCCAACTGGTCGGCGTAGGACTCGGCATAGACCAGATAGTCGGCGTGGGTCTCCTCCGCCCGGATGCGGTCCTTTACATACGTATTCAGCAGGTTGGGCCGCACCTCATCCTCGCTGTCCATCCCCCAGTCCTTCATGTACTGCCCCATAGGGGTCAGAGTCTCGGTGTAGCCCTGCCGGGAGAGCAGGTCTTCGGTGCTCAGCTCCTCCAGCTCCCCGGGGTGCCGGGCGCTGTAGAGTTCTCTCAGCTCCTCATTGTAGGCGGCGTCCACCGTGGCGCAGAGTTCGTCGTCCCTGCCGTAGCCGTAGTTCATCAGCCACTGGTCCCACATGTCTTGCCGGAAGGCCTCCTCGTCGGGAAGGTCCATGTCCGCCATGTACTCCTCCTTGGGATACCATTCGCCGTACATTTCCGCGTAGAAGCCGTCAGCGTCAAAGGCGGCGTAGTGCTCCGGGTGCTCGGCAAAGTACCCCTTGGTGAACTCGTAATAATCGGGATAGCCGCTCTCCTCCCCGGCCAGGGAGGTCTCCAGCAGGCTGGGGTCTATCCCGGCGGCCATCAGGTCCTCCACGTTGACGGTGAGGTAGTCCGCCGGGTCGGCCCCCTCGGGAAGGGTGAAAACCTCCTGGCCGTTGACCAGGTAGGTCCCCTCCACCGGGGCCTCCAGGGCGTATTTTTCGGCCAGGGCGGTCTCTTCCTCCGGGGTGGGGGTCTCCGCCGCCCAGGCGGGGGCGCACAGGGAGACGGCCAGGGCCAGGGACAGGAGCGAGGCAGAGATGCGATGCTTTTTCATGGTTTTTTCCTCCTATTTTTGTCCGGTCACGGATGATGTTATCCCTCCGCTGCCCCCCGGGCAGCGTCGAATTTCGTCAGCAGCCCGTCCACGGCAGAGGTCAGCTCGTCGGTCCAGGTCTTATCCAGATAGTACCCGGTGGCCCACAGGCCGCCGGAGCCCCCCGCCTCGCTGGCCGCGGGGTATCCCACCACCGGTGCGAAGAAGGTGAAGTCGTTGGCGTTGGGATAGAGGAGGGCGGTGGAGAATTCCTCGATGAAGCGGAAGTAGTTGTCCCCCTCCTTCAGATATTGACCGTAGCGGGCAAAGGCCTCGTCATACCAGTCGTCCTCCGGGGACAGATCCCGGAAGGTGTCCGCCCACTCCTTGGCGTACCGGACGGTCTCCGCCTTGGCGTTGACCAGGGCGGCATTGTACGCCTTTACCCCCTCTGAGAGGTCCTGGTCCAGATAGCGGAGGTAGTCCTCGGACACCACCTGCCGGTCCAGCACCAGGTCGTTGACCTCATTGAGCTTTTCCAGCCGATAGCTCTCCCGGGAGCTGAGGGTGGGCGCGGGGGCGGAGACGCTCTCCGGCGCGGGGGAGGGAGCGGGGTCCGCCGGGGCGGCGGTCCGGGGCAGGGTGAGCGCCGCTGCCAGTGCCGCGGCGGCCACCACCAGGGCGGCCAGGGAACAGAACAGGGGCAGTTTGTTTTCCATGTCGGGCTCCTTTCAGTATCCTATTTACGTTACGACAGGTCGGCCAGCTCCAGGAATTTGTATCCGTTTTCGGCGATGTGGTCCTTGCGGCCCTGGAGGTTGTCCCCCTCCAGCAGGTCGAACATCAGGGCGGTGGCCTCGGCGTCCTCGGGCATGACCTTGATGAGCCTTCTGGTCTCGGGGTTCATGGTGGTGAGCCACATCATCTCGGGCTCGTTCTCGCCCAGGCCCTTGGAGCGCTGGATGTTGATCTTCTTCCCCTCGCCGATCTCCTTGACGATGTCGTCCTTCTCCTTGTTGGAATAGGCAAACCAGGTCTTTTCCTTATAGGTGATCTCGTAGAGGGGGGACTCGGCGATATACACGTACCCCCGCTGGATGAGGGTGGGGGTGAGACGGTAGATCATGGTGAGGATGAGGGTGCGGATCTGGTAGCCGTCCACGTCGGCGTCGGTGCAGATGACCACCTTGTTCCAGCGCAGGTTCATCAGGTCGAAGGCGGGCAGGTCCTTGGCCCGCTTGTCGTTGACCTCGATGCCGCAGCCCAGGACCTTGAGCAGGTCAGTAATGATCTCCGACTTGAAGATGCGGCCGTAGTCGGCCTTGAGGCAGTTGAGGATCTTGCCCCGCACCGGCATGATGCCCTGGAAGTCCGCGTCCCGGCTGAGCTTCACGGCGCCCATGGCCGAGTCGCCCTCCACGATGTAGAGCTCCCGGCGCTCCGGGTCCTTGGAGCGGCAGTCCACGAACTTCTGCACCCGGTTGGACAGGTCCATGGCGCCGGTGAGCTTCTTCTTGATGGTCACCCGGGCCTTCTCGGCGGACTCCCGGGAGCGCTTGTTGATGAGGACCTGGGAGGCGATCTTCTCGGCGTCGAAGGGGTTTTCGATGAAGTAGACCTCCATCTGGGCCTTGAGGAAGTCGGTCATGGCCTCCTGGACGAACTTGTTGTTGATGGCCTTCTTGGTCTGGTTCTCGTAGGAGGTCTGGGTGGAGAAGTTGTTGGAGACCAGCACCAGGCAGTCGGCCACGTCCTGCCAGATGATCTTGGTCTCGTTCTTCTGGTACTTGCCCTGGGCACGGAGGTAGCCGTCGATGGCCGAGACGAAGGCCGACTTGGCCGCCTTCTCGGGGCTTCCGCCGTGCTCCAGCCAGGAGGAGTTGTGGTAGTACTCGGTGATGTTCACCCGGTTGGAGAAGCAGAAGGAGACGCTGAGCTTCACCTTGTACTCCGGCTTGTCGGCGCGGTCCCGGCCCTTGCGCTCGGTCTGCCAGAACACCGGGGCGGTGAGGCTGTTCTCCCCGGCGAGCTCCTTGACGTAGTCCTGGATGCCGTTCTGGTAGAGGAAGTCGGTGGTCTCGAACTTGCCGGGGGCGGTCTCGTTCATAAAGCGGAAGGTGACCCCGGCGTTGACCACCGCCTGGCGCTTCATCACATCGGTGTAATATTCCACCGGAATATCAATATCCGTAAAGACCTCCAGGTCGGGCTTCCAGCGGAACCTGGAGCCGGTCTTCTTCCCGCTCCAGGGGGCCTTGTGGAGGAAGGTATCCCGGGGCTCGGTGATCTCGCCCTTTTCAAAGTGCAGGGTGTACTCGGTGCCGTCCCGGTGGATGACGGCGTCGAAGAACTCGCTGGCGTACTGGGTGGCGCAGGAGCCCAGGCCGTTGAGGCCCAGGGAGAACTCGTAGTTGTCCCCGTCGCCGCCGTACTTGCCGCCGGCGTAGAGCTCGCAGAAGACCAGCTCCCAGTTGTACTTCTGCTCCTTCTCGTTCCAGTCCACCGGGCAGCCCCGGCCGAAGTCCTCCACCTCGATGGACTTGTCCAGGTAACGTTTCACGGTGATGAGGCTGCCGTGGCCCTCCTTGGCCTCGTCGATGGCGTTGGAGAGGATCTCAAATACCGCGTGCTCGCAGCCCTCCAGCCCGTCGGAGCCGAAGATGACGCCCGGGCGCTTGCGCACCCGGTCGGCTCCCTTCAGGGAGGAGATGGAGCTGTTGTCGTAGGTCTGCTTTTTTGTTGCCATGGGTCTTCCCTCACTGTCTTTTGTGGTCATAATCATACAGGATAATTGTAAAACAAATCTTCGAAAACGTCAAGGGAAAGCCCCGGCGTTGCTTTTTCTGCCGGGACGGTGTAAAATGGGGGGCACGATCTCTTGGAAAGGAAGTTTTTTCATGTCTCTCAACGACCAACTGCGCAGCTACGCCAAGCTGCTCATCGAGACCGGCTGCGCCCTGAAGCCGGGGCAGGAGCTCCTCCTCACCGCCCCGGTGGAGGCGGCGGGATTTGCCCGGATGGTGGTGGAGGCCGCCTGGAACGCCGGGGCGGGCGCCGTCACCGTGGAGTGGACCGACGACGTGGTCAGCCGCCTGCACTACCTCCACGCCCCCATGTCCGCCTTCGAGAAGGTGCCCGACTGGAAGGCCCTTCAGCGCAACGGCGCGGCGGAGCGGGGGGCGGCCCTCCTCTCCCTGGAGGGGGAGGACCCCGACGGCATGGCGGGCATCGACCCCGCCCGGTTCACCGCCTGGGCCCGGGCCTCTCACCGGGACTGCAAGGCCTTTTACGACGGGATGGACCTGGGGCGCAACATCTGGTGCATCGCCGGGGCCGCCACCCCGGCCTGGGCGAAGAAGGTCTTCCCCGGCCTGAGCGAGGGCGAGGCGGTGGAGAAGCTGTGGAGGGCCATCCTCTCCACCGCAAGGGCCGACGGGCCCGACCCGGCCAAGGCCTGGGTGGAGCACTCCGCCGCCTTCCAGAAGCGGGTGAAGCTCCTCAACGCCCGGCAGTTCGATGCCCTCCACTACACCGCCGCCAACGGCACCGACTTCACCGTGGGCATGAACAAAAACCACATCTGGGGCGGCGGCGGGTCGGAGACGGTGGACGGCACCTGGTTCTTCCCCAACATGCCCACCGAGGAGATCTTCACCTCCCCGGACCGGGAGCGGGCCGACGGCGTCGTCTGTTCCGCCCTGCCCTTGAACTACAACGGCGGGCTCATCGAGGACTTCTGGGTGAAGTTCGAAAAGGGGACCGCCGTGGACTGCGGCGCCCGGGTGGGGCTGGACCTTCTCAAGAGCATCCTGGCGGTGGATGAGGGGGCCAGGCACCTGGGCGAGTGCGCCCTGGTGCCCCACGCCTCCCCCATCGCGGACACGGGCATCCTCTTCTACTCCACCCTCTATGACGAGAACGCCGCCTGCCACCTGGCCCTGGGCAAGGGCTTCCCCGAGTGCGTGGAGGGGGGCCTGGAGCTGGACGAGGCGGGCCTGAAGGAGCGCCACATCAACCTCTCGGCCACCCACGTGGACTTCATGATCGGCACCGCCGACCTGAACATCGACGGCATCCTCCCCGATGGCACGGCGGTGCCCGTGTTCCGGGACGGCAACTGGGCGGGGGAGTTCGCCCTGTAAGAGGTCAGAGCAGAGAAAAACGGGAAACGTCTCATCTTCGAGGCGTTTCCCGTTTTTTCGCTTATTTTCTGTTGGGGCGCTTCTGCTTTACTTGCCCACGAACAGCTGCACCCAATAGTTCCCGTAGGTGCTGCCGGCCACCTTGGCGTGGCCCACACCGATGTGGGTGTAGTTGGGGTTCAGGATATTGGCCCGGTGGCCGGGGGAGTTCATCCACTGCTCCACCGTGGCCGCCGCGGTGGAATTGCCCGCTGCGATGTTCTCGCCCCAGGTGTAGGCCCCCTTCTTGGCCCCGGTCTCGTCCAGGGCGGTAAAGCAGGAGGTGCCGTCAGGCCGGGTGTGGGAGAAGGTCCCCACGATCTCCGGGGCCCGGATGGCCGCCGCCTGGGTCAGGCTGTCGTAGGTCCCCAGAGGGGCCAGGCCCTCCTGGGCCCGCTCCTCGTTCACCAGGCGCACCACCTCGTCAATGAGCTCCTGCTCCTTCTCCTCGTCGGTGGCCGGAGCGGGGGTGGGCTCCGGGGTGGGCTCGGGGGTGGGCTCCGGAGTGGGAGTGGGAGTGGGTTCAGGGGTGGGCTTGGGGGTAACCGTGGGGGTGGGGGTGGGCTCGGGCTGGAACTGGGCGGTGAACGCCTCCTCCATCCGGCACAGGACGGCGGCCGCCTCGGCGCGGATCATGGTGTCGCCGCCGGCGAAACGGCCCTCATCCTTGCCGTTGAGAAGCCCCATGGCATAACACTCGGCCACGGCCTGCCGGTACTGCTGGGGAATGTCCGCCCAGTCGGGGATGGTGCTCTCGGCCGCCGCCACCGCGTCGGCCGGGGCCTTCACACCCTTGGCCTTGGCGGCGTTGGCGATGATCTGGGCCATGTCGTAGCGGGAGATCTGTCCGAACAGGTCCTCCTTCTCCGCCAGCCCGGTGCCGGCGTCCAGCCCCTCGGCCAGGGCCGCGGCCCAATAGGGGGCATACCACTTGGAGTCCGTGACGGACACCTTCTCCAGGGTCTCCGGGAACATGGCCCGGACCGTCATGGTCAGGAATTCCGCCTCGGAGAGGGTCCGGTTGGGGGCGAACAGGCCGCCGCCGATGCCGTCCACCCACTCACGCATGTAGGCGTAGCCGATGTAGCCCACCGCCCAGTGCTCCTCGGGCACGTCCTCAAAAATGCTGCCGCCGGCAAGGGCCCGGGGGGCCAGGCCCACCATCAGGCAGGCCGCCATGGACAGCGCAAGCAATTTCTTCTTCATGGGAACCAGCTCCTTTCTCTTCCATTGTAGAACAAGGGAACTCCTGCTGTCAAGCGGGAGTTCCCTTGAATGGGTCTCCAAGTTTTTCTTACCCCAGGTACGCCTTCTTCACCGCCTCGTTGTTCAGCAGCTCCTCCCCGGTGCCGGTGAGGGTGATGCGGCCGGTCTCCAGGACGTAGGCGGTGTCGGCGATGTGCAGGGCCATGTTGGCATTCTGCTCGATGAGCAGGATGGTGACCCCCTGCTCGTTGACCTTCTTGATGATGGAGAAGATGTCCTTCACCACCAGGGGGGCCAGGCCCAGGGAGGGCTCATCCATCATCATCAGCTTGGGCCGGGACATGAGGGCCCGCCCCACGGCCAGCATCTGCTGCTCGCCGCCGGAGAGGGTGCCCGCCGCCTGCCAGGAGCGCTCCTTGAGCCGGGGGAAGAGGGAGTAGACCCACTCCAGGTCGTCCTCCAGGCTGTCCTTGCGGAGATAGGCCCCGATCTTCAGGTTCTCCAGCACGGTGAGGTCGGGGAAGACCCGCCGGCCCTCGGGCACCAGGGTGATGCCCTTGGAGACGATGCGGTCGGGGGACATGCCGGTGATGTCCTCAGCCTGAAGGCGGATGCGCCCCGCCGAGGGCTTTACCAGTCCCGCGATGGTCCGCAGGGTGGTGGACTTGCCGGCGCCGTTGGCGCCGATGAGGGTGACGATCTGCCGCTCGGGGACCTGGAAGGTGATGCCCTTCACCGCCTCGATGCCGCCGTAGTTGACCCGCAGGCCGTCGATTTTAAGCATCGTCCGCCACCCCCAAATACGCCTCGATGACCCGCGGGTCGTTCTGGACCTCCGCAGGCGTGCCCTTGGCGATGAGTTTTCCGAAGTCCAGCACATAGATGCGGTCGGAGATCTGCATGACCAGGTCCATGTGGTGCTCGATCATGAACACGGTCAGGCCGTACTCGGTGCGGATCTGCCGGATGAAGTCGGTGAGCTCCTGGGTCTCCTGGGGGTTCATGCCGGCGGCGGGCTCGTCCAGGAGGAGGAGCTTGGGCGCGGTGGCCAGGGCCCGGGCGATCTCCAGCCGCCGCTGGAGGCCGTAGGGCAGAGAGGAGGCCACCTCGTCCTTGTACTGCAGAAGGTCCTGCTCGGAGAGCAGGGCGGTGGTCTCCTCCCGCATCCGCTCCTCCTCGGCCTTGTTGAGCCGGAAGGTGGCGGAGAAGACATTCTGCTTTGCCCGCATGTGCTTGGCGATGAGCACGTTGTCAAAGACGGTGAGGGCCCCGAAGAGCCGGATGTTCTGGAAGGTCCGGGCGATGCCCTTCCGGGTGATCTCGTCGGGGGTGTGGCGCACCACCTGGGTGAACTTCCCCGCCTGGGAGCCTTTGTACTGGGTCTTCATTTTTCCCTGGGGGTAGTTCTCCACAATGGTCTCCCCCAGCAGCTCCACCCGGCCGTTGGTGGGCTCGTAGACCCCGGTGACGCAGTTGAAGGCGGTGGTCTTCCCGGCGCCGTTGGGGCCGATGAGAGCCACGATCTCCCCCTGGTTGACCTCCAGGGAGAGGCCGTCCACCGCCACCACGCCGCCGAACTGCATGGTGATGTCCTCCATTTTCAGGACGTTCTCAGCCACGGTCTCCGCCCCCCTTCTTTTTGGCCGTGCGCCGCTTCCGCAGCAGGTCGGGCAGCTCCTTGTCTCCCATGAGTCCCCGGCGGAAGAACAGCACCACGATCATGATGATGATGGAGAAGACCACCATCCGGAAGCCGTTGCGCAGCAGGGGGACCTTGAAGGGCTTGGCCAGCTGGAAGCCGAAGATGCTCGTCAGCTGGGTCTCGCTGTCCAGGAACCGCAGCCACCACTCGCTGGCAGCCACGTAGAGGAAGGAGGCGATGCAGGAGCCGGAGATGGACCCGATGCCTCCGATGACCACGATGAGCAGGATCTCATAGGTCATGGCGGTGGTGAAGGTCTTAGCCTGGGCCTGATTGGCGAACATGGCGAACATGCCGCCTCCCACCCCGGCGAAGAAGGAGGAGATGCAGAAGCTCAGGCGCTTGTGCTTGGCCAGGTTGATGCCCATGGCCTCGGCGGCCACCTCGTCCTCCCGGATGGCCTTGAAGGCCCGGCCGTAGGAGGAGTTGATGAGCAGCAGGATGACGGCGATGCAGATGGCCGCGATGAGGAAGGCCACGAAGGTGGAAAGCCGCAGCACCACCGCCCCTGAGGCATCCTTCACGTTGAAGCTGGTAAAGGTGGGGAAGTTTTTCAGGGCGTTGGCGCCGTTGGTCACCGGGCCCAGCTTCTCCCACTGGAACACCGCCCGGATGATCTCGGCAAAGCCCAGGGTGGCGATGGCCAGATAGTCGGACTTGAGCCGCAGCACGGGAAGGCCGATGAGCCACGCCACGCCGGCGGCCACCACGCCGCCCAGGATGAGGGCCAGCACCACGCCCAGGATCAGCCCCACCGGGGAGTCCGCCCCGCCGAAGAGGTCGGGCAGGGAGAAGCCCACGGCGCTGCCCCCGAAGAGGTAGTACACCGCCGCCTTCTGGTCCACGGGGATGGTCAAAATGGCGTAGGTATAGGCCCCCAGGAGCATGAAGCCCGCCTGCCCCAGGGAGAACAGGCCGGTAAAGCCGTTGAGGAGGTTCATGGAGCAGGCCACCAGGGCGTACACTGCGCCCTTTTTCAGCACGGTGAAGAGGATGGTGTTCTTGATGGGGTCCAGGGTGTTCTCCAGCACGATGGTCAGGGCCAGCAGGACGCACACGCACACCAGGGCGAGGAAGACGCCCCTCTTGCTCTTTTTCTCGGAAATCATACCGTCCACCCCCTTAAACCTTGTCGGTGACCTTCTCACCGAACAATCCGGTGGGCTTGACCACCAGGATGACGATGAGCAGGGCAAAGGTGAACGCGTCGGAGAAGATGCTGAAGGGGGAGCCCTTGATGATGCTCTCGCTCATGCCCACGATGAAGGCCCCCACCACCGCGCCGGGAATGGAGCCGATGCCCCCGAACACGGCGGCCACAAAGGCCCGCAGCCCGGGCAGAGAGCCGGACAGGGGCACGATGGAGGGGTAGTTGGTGAAGTAGAGCATGGAGCCCACCGCCGCCAGGGCCGAGCCGATGACGAAGGTCATGGAGATGACGTTGTTGATCTTGATGCCCATGAGCTGGCTGGTCTCAAAATCCTTGGCCACCGCCCGCATGGCCATGCCCACCTTGGTGTGGTTGATGAGCTGGGTCAGGGCGATGACCAGCACCGCCACCAGGAAGGGGGTCACCACCGTGACCACCTTGGTGGACACCCCGCCGATGATCACGTTGTTGGACAGCAGGGGCAGGGCGGGATAGGTCTGGGGCAGGCCGCCGGTGATGTAGGTGGCGAAATTCTGGAGCAGGTAGCTCACCCCGATGGCCGAGATCATCACGGACATACGGGGGGCCGAGCGCAGGGGCTTGTAGGCCGCCCGCTCGATGGCGAAGCCCAGGGCCACGGTGAGGGCCAGCACCAGGATGAGCCCCACGCCGATGGCGGCGCCGGGGGAGAGGAAGCTCCCCAGGAAGGCGCTGAGGTACACCATGAGCAGGCCGGCCACCATGAACACGTCGCCGTGGGCGAAGTTGATCAGGCGCAGAATGCCGTAGACCAGGGTATACCCGATGGCGATGAGGGCGTACTGTCCCCCCAGGGAGATCCCCGAGAGGAAGATGGAAAGGGCGAATTGCACGCTTTTCCCTCCCTTTCAAAGTTTGTCTATAACGCTGGGAGCGGCCAGCGGAGCCCTCCGCTGGCCGTTCCCGACCCATTTGGGTTTTGTGCCCTACGGGGAATCACACCTTCTGGGTGGTCTCCAGGACCCAGGTGTTGTTGGCGGTATCGGCGGTCTTGATATAGGCGGTGTCACGGACGGCGTCGCCCTGCTCGTCAAAGGCGATGGCGCCGGACACACCGGTGTAGGTCACGCCGGGCAAGGCGGCCTTCACGGCGGCGGGGTCGGTGGAGCCGGCGGCCTTCAGGGCCTCCAGGGCCACATAGTAGGCGTCGTAACCCATGGCGGTGACGGCGGCGATGGTGTCGTTGCCGCCGTTGTTGGTCATGGCGGTGGAGTCAGAGGCCAGCCACGCCTTGATGCCGTCGTCGAACTTGGGGGAGCCGCCCTCCTGATAGAAGGTGGACACGTAGAGCTGCACGCCGGAGCCGGCGGCGGCCTCCAGGACCTTGTTGCTGTCCAGAGTGTCGGAGCCCAGGATGGGGATCTCCAGGCCCATGTCGGCGGCCAGCTTCACGATCTGGGTGGAGTAGGCGATGGACACGGGGCAGAAGATGACGTCACAGCCCTCGGCCACGGCCTTGTTGAGGTAGGTGGAGAAGTCGGCAGTGTTGGTGGGGAAGGAGTCCTTGACCACCTCGCCGCCAAAGGCCTGCTCAAAGTAGGTCAGCAGCCCCTGGTCGTAGTCGTTGCCCACCTCGCCCAGCAGGTACGCCTTCTGGGCGGAGAACTTGTCCTTGGCGAAGTTGGCCAGGACGGTGCCCTGGAAGGGGTCCAGGAAGCAGATGCGGAAGTAGTAGTCGTTGCCCGCGGTGACGCCGGGGTTGGTGCAGGTCACGCCGATGGCGGCCAGGCCGGCCTCGTCAAACACGGGGCCGCCGGCAATGGACACGCCCGAGCCGTAGGAGCCCAGCACCAGGGACACGTCCTGGCTCACCAGCTCAGCGGCGGCAGTGGGGGCCTTGGCGGAGTCCGAGCCGTTGTCGGCGGGGACCAGCTCCACGGTGTAGGTCTCCCCGCCGATCTCCACGGTGGGGGTCTCCTCCTTGGCGTACTGCATGCCCAGCATCTCCTGCTTGCCGCCCGGGCCCGAGTCGCCGGTGGAGGGCTCGAACACGCCGATGCGGACCACCTTGTCGCCGGAGGCGGCAGGAGCGGCGGACTGGGCCCCCTCGGGGGCCTTGCTCTCGGCGGCGCCACCGCCGCCGCAGGCACACAGGCTCAGGGCCATGGTACCGGCCAGGAGCAGAGACATTACCTTTTTCATTTCAGTTCCTCCTTTTCCCTACGGGGTGTCCACAGCACGTGGACACCTGTCCGTAACTTGTGCTTTATTATAGCAGAGTGTTAAAGGAAACGCAACTAAAATGTGCAAGAGATTTCCCTCCGGCTTGCAAAATTTTTTGTGAGAATCGTGCGCTCCCCCCTTCCCAAGCCCCGGTTTTTCCTCTATAATGGAGCCAGTTTCCCCGGAAAGGTGGGTAAGACCCATGTCCCTTTTGCTCCACATCTGCTGCGCTCCCTGCTCGGTGGCCTGCATCAGGCAGCTCCGGGGGGAGGGCATCGAGCCCACGGGCTTCTGGTATAACCCCAACATCCACCCCTTCACCGAGTACCGCGCCCGGCGCAACTGCCTGCGGGAGTACGCCGCCTCCATCGGCCTTGCGCTGGTGGAGGAGGACGAGTACGGCCTGGAGAAGTTCGTCAAGGCGGTGGTGGGGGACATCCCCGGCCGCTGCTCCTACTGCTATGCCGTGCGCCTGGCCGAGACGGCCAAGTACGCCGCCGACCACGGCTTCGACTCCTTCTGCACCACCCTCACCGTCAGCCCCTACCAGAATACCCCCCTGATCTTCGAGACCGGGGAGCGGGTGGCGGAAAAGTTCGGCGTGAAATTCGCCCCCTATGACTTCTCCCCCCACTACCGGGAGGGCCAGGACGAGGCCCGGGCGCTGGGGCTCTATATGCAGAAATACTGCGGCTGCGTCTTCAGCGAGGAGGACCGCTACCTGGGCTGGAAGAAGCGCCGCAAGGCCCGCCAGGCCCAGCGCGCCGCCGAAGCCGAGGGCTGAGTCCGCCGCAAGGCCCGACCTTCCGCCGAGACTGCGCCCCGGCCCCCATCAGCCCCGGCGTGCCGAGCGGGCTCCAGCCAGTGTCCCGCCGGGGCGGCCGGCTCCCCCGGGCCCTCCCCCACCGAAGGGGGCTGCCGATATTTTCCCCGTTTTTTCGGGAACCTTTTGTCCCGGCTGCCGTCTAAGGCACTGTAAGCAAACCCGTCCGTTCTGAACATATAAAAACAAAAGGAGAAGCATCTATGCATCTGAAACGCCTGTCCGCCGCCGCCCTGAGCCTGTCTCTGGCGGCCTCCCTGACCGCCTTCGCCGCCGAGCTGCCCCAGCCCGAGTCGGTGGTGGACGTCCCCATCCCCGCCAGGTACACCGCCCAGGTCACCGTCAACGGCAAGACTCTGGAGCCCGTCACCTTCGAGAACGTAGACCCGGTGACCTATGAGGTCACCCAGGTCACCATGTCCATGGAGGACATCCCCGGCGCCCCCACGGGCTACATCCCCATGCGCATCCTCTGCGCCGCCGACCCCAAGGGCTACGCCGACTGGATCCCCGCGGAGGACTCCGCCGTGTTCTCCTTCCGGGGCAACAGCTTTGTCGTCCGCTTTGGCGACATGCGCGTGGAGATGGACGGGGAAACGCTGGAGGGCGTGAAGGCCTACCTCTCCCAGGGCGTGACCTTCCTGCCCGCCTCCTTCCTCTCCACCCTGGAGGGGGTGACGGTGGACAACCACCCCGAGATGGACAGTGAGCACTATGACATCTCCTTCTACGTGGACCCCGTGCTCACCCTGTGCGACACGGTGGCGGAGGGGGCCGACATGGCCGCCGGCATGGAGCTCACCGGCGACATTTTTGAGATGTACGGCATGGATCTGGCCAATTTTGAGTCGATCTCGGGCTATATGCCCCTGATGAACACCCAGGCGGACACCGTGGTCATCGGCAAGTACGCCGAAAAGGCGGACAAGGCCGCCGCCAAGACCGACCTGGAGAAGCTGAAGGCCGCGCAGATGCAGGCTTTTGAGCACTATCTCCCCGACGTGTACGAGGTGGCCAAGGCCGGGCAGATCGCCGAGAGCGAGGACGGAGCGTGGGTCATGCTCATCATCTCCGAGGACAACGACGCCGCCATCCAGCTCTTCCGCCAGGGCGTGGCCGGGCTTTAAAAAGCCCGAAAAACGCCGTCTCTACCCCCCTGTTTTGGGCGCCCACTCCCCTCTTTTTCTACGCAACGCCCCTCAAAAAAGAGCTCTGCCCAGGCTGGGCAGAGCTCTTTTTGAGGCTTTTGGTTTACATAATATCGGAAGCCTGGGGGTTGGCTCCCGGGTCCCAAAAGAGGGACTTCCCTCCGCTCCTTGGCAGGGGAAAACCCAGAACTTGCAAAGGCCCATATCAGGGGCCCTGGGCAAGGCTCTCCGGCTTACAGGAATTGGAACTCCGCCACCTCCTGGGTGCGGAGAAGGCCGGCACCGTAGAGGCCCACCCCGTCCACGCTCATCTCCCCGGTCTGGTTGTCAAAGGGGTCGTGGCGCTGGGCCGGGTCGGGGGGCGTCAGGGGGGCCTGGAGGGCCGAGTTGGCCACCATCCGGCAGGGGTCCAGATTGCCGAAGTAGTGCTTCTGCCGCTCCGGGGACCCGTTACGCCGGGCGGAGGAGCCGAAGGAGGGGTCGGCGAAGAGCCAGCCGTAGGGGGCCACGTAGAACATGGCCCAGTCGTGGGCCCCGGCGCTGTCGGGGGTGACGTGGAGGCCGCTCTGCCACCGGGCGGGGACCCCGCACAGCCGGCACAGGGTGATGAACAGGATGGCCATGACCCCGCAGTCCCCCCGGAGGGTCTTGGCACAGGTGTCGGCGATGGGGTCCAGCTGGAGGTAGAAGGGCTGGTAGCGGTAGTCCACGTGGTCGGTGACGTACTTGTAGCAGGCCCAGGCCCTCTCCACCGGGGTCTTGCACCCCTCACTGAGCCGGGCGGCCAGGGCGCGGAGGTAGGGGGTGAACTGGATGTGGGGCAGCTCCTCCTGGAGGTCGAAGACCGGCTGGATGGGGTCGCAGTCAATGGTGAAGGGGTCCACATAGGGGGCGCGGTGGAGGTAGCGGTAGGTCACCTCAAAGCGGTCCCGGTCCGTGCTCTCCCAGTAGATGGTGCGTTGGGGGGCGTCGGCGGGAGCGACCTTAGCACCGGGGGTAGCGCTGAGGATCTCGATCTCGCTCTGCTGGGGGCAGGCGGCGGGGATGGGGAGCCAGGCCCGGACCTGTTTCCCCTGGGCCCCCTGGGCGGCGGCCACGGTGGCCTTCACCGTGATGCGGGCGGTGAGGGAGCCCTCGGCGTGCATCCGCTGGAGCATTTGGTCCCGCCGGGTGTGGTCCTCCTCCTCGGCCTTCAGGCCGGGGGCGTCCTTGGGGTACATCTTGCACACGGCCAGGAACCGCTCGAAGTAGCGCTCCTCGCCGTTTATGTAGCACCAGCGGATGTGCCCGGCGTCCACCAGGGCGTCGAATTGCGCCTCGGTGCACTCCGGCCACTCAGCCCGGATCTTTTCCAGGGCCTGGGCCCGGGTGAAGGGGTAGTCGTACGCCAGCCGCTCCAGGCGGACCTTCTCGGCCAGGAGCCGGTGGGCCAGCTCCGGCTCGCAGTCCCCGGCAAGCCGCCGGTCGATGAGCCGGCGGGCGCCGGCCAGGTCCCCCGCCGCCTTGCGCTGGGCGATGTCGGTGGGCAGAGCGATGTGGAGGAAGCGGAAATGGTCGTTCTGATTCATGGGGTCATCCCTCTTTCCCGGCGGCAGCGGGGCCGCCAAACCTGTTTTGGGCTATTGTAGCACAAGTGCCAGAAAAAGTAAAAATTATTTGGTCAGGGGGGCGAAGCGGGCCCCCACAAAGGCGGCCAGGTCCCCGGGAGAGAGGGTCACCTGCCGCCCCAGCTTCCCCGCCGAGACCGTCATCTCCCCAAGGCCCTGGGCCGAGGCGTCCAGGAAGGTGGGGAAGCGCTTCTTCATGCCGATGGGAGAACAGCCCCCGTGGATATAGCCGGTGAGAGGGAGGAGCTGGGCCTGCTTGAGCATCTCGATAGACTTCTCCCCGGCGGCCTTGGCGGCGGCCTTCAGGTCCAGCTCCGCCGGACCGGGGATGACGAAGACGTAGTTTTTCTTGCTGGCCCCCACGGTGACCAGGGTCTTGAAGCAGGTCCCGGGGGCCACCCCGATGCGCTCCGCCGCCGTCACCGCGTCCAGCACCCCGTCGCTGACGTCGAAGGCGTGGGGGGTATAGGGGACCTTCTTCTGGTCCAGCAGACGCATCACATTGGTTTTTTCCTCTGTCATCTGGAAAAACCTCCCCAACTGTGGTATCCTATGGAGGCGAAATGGGCCGTCCGGGGCTATTGTAAGGCCGGAAGGGCCCGCAGTCAAGGAGGAATTTGAAATGGAGAAGTGGAATGTGGAGTCCTGCCGGCAGGACTACCTCCGCTATGTCACCGCACTTTTGGGCAAGGACAGCCCCAGCGGCTTCACCGCCGCCGCCGTGGACGAGGCGGCAAAGCTGGCCGCTGAGCTGGGCCTGGAGACCCGCCGCAGCGGCAAGGGGAACCTGACCATCCTGGTCCCCGGCCGGGACCATTCCAGGACCGTGGGCCTGTGCGCCCACGTGGACACTCTGGGGCTCATGGTCCGGTCGGTCACCGCCGACGGCAAGCTCCTCATCACCCCCATCGGCGGGCCTCTGCTGCCCACCCTGGACGGGGAGTACTGCCGGATCTACACCCGGGAGGGGAAGATCTACACCGGCACGGTGCTCTCCCTCTCCCCCGCCGCCCACGTGGAGGACGACGCCCGCTCCCGCCCCCGGGACGCGGAGAATATGTACGTGCGCATCGACGAGATCGTCCGCTCCAGGGCCGACGTGGAGGCCCTGGGGGTGGGAGTGGGGGACTACGTCTGCTACGACCCCAAGACCCAGTTCACCGACTCGGGCTTTTTGAAGTCCCGGTTCCTGGACGACAAGGCCAGCGCCGCCTGCATCCTCACCGCCCTGAAGTGCATGAAGGACAAGGGGCTCGCCCCCCGGTACGACGTGGAGGCCACCTTCACGGTCTATGAGGAGGTGGGTCACGGCGGGGCCACCTTCTCGGAGCGCCTCAGCGAGCTGCTGGCGGTGGATATGGGGTGCATCGGCGCCGAGCTGAGCTGCACCGAGGAACAGGTCTCCATCTGCGCCAAGGACTCGGCGGGGCCCTATGACTACGAGCTGGTCTCCCGGCTGGTGAAGCTGGCCAGGGAGGGCGGGGTGGACTACGCCGTGGACGTCTATCCCCACTATTCCTCCGACGTGGCGGTGGCCTGGAAGGCGGGCCGGGACGTGAAGGCCGCCCTCATCGGCCCCGGCGTCCACGCCTCCCACGGCATGGAGCGGACCCATTGGAAGGGCATTAAAGCCACCATCGAGCTCATCGGGCTGTACCTGGAATGTGAATAACGCCCCGGCAGAGACGCAAGGGCCCGTCCTTGGGACGGGCCCCGTGCTTTTTCCGGGAAAAAGTGGGGTTGTCACCGCCCCGGAAATTTGGTATAATAGGCGTTAAATTGATTGAATCCAGGGGGCGGGAGAGCCCATGAAGTTCAGACAATGGAATGAGATCACGCCCCAGCGGGACGCCGGGGCGCTGACGGCGGCGGGCATCCCCGCCCTGTGCGCCCGGGTGCTCTCCGCCAGAGGGTGGAGCGACCCGGAGCAGGCCAGGCGGTTCCTCTATGAGGACGCCCCCCTTCACGACCCTACGGCCATGCTGGACATGGCCCGGGCGGCGGCGCGGCTGCGGCAGGCCCTGGAACGGGGCGAGACGGTGGCGGTCTACGGCGATTACGACGTGGACGGCATCACCGCCACCTGCCTTTTGACCGATTTTCTCCGCCGGGAGGGGGGACGGGCCATCCCCTACATCCCCAACCGGCTGGAGGAGGGCTACGGCCTGAACCGGGGGGCGGTGGAGCGCCTGCGGGAGCAGGGCGCCCAGGTCATCGTCACGGTGGACTGCGGCATCACCGCCGTGGAGGAGACCGAGTACGCCAAGTCCCTGGGGCTGGACGTGGTCATCACCGACCACCACGAGTGCAAGGAGGTCCTGCCCGCCGCGGCCGCGGTGGTGGACCCCCACCGGCCCGGGGACCCCTATCCCTTCAAGCATCTGGCGGGGGTGGGGGTGGCCCTGAAGCTCTGCATGGCCCTGGCCGGACCGGGCCGGGAACGCGAACTGCTGGTGGAGTACGCCGACCTGGCCGCCCTGGGCACCGTGGCCGACGTGATGGAGCTCACCGGGGAGAACCGCACCATCGTCCGCCGGGGCCTGGCCGCCCTGGCGGGGACCCGCCGCCCCGGCCTGGCCGCCCTCCTCCGGGAGTCGGGGGCCGAGGGCAGAGCCCTGTCCTCCATCTCGGTGGGGTATACCCTTGCCCCCCGCATCAACGCCGCCGGGCGCATGGGGCAGGCCGAGGTGGCCCTGGAGCTGCTGCTCACCGACGACTCTCACAGGGCCGAGACTCTGGCCCGCCGGCTGTGCGAGCTCAACCGCCAGCGCCAGGAGCTGGAGGGAGACATCTTCGCCCAGTGCGATCTGCTGGTGGACGCCCTTCCCAGCCAGGAGCGGGACGCCCTGGTGCTCTCCGGGGAGACCTGGCACCAGGGGGTGGTGGGCATCGTGGCCTCCCGCCTCACCGAAAAATACGCCGTGCCCGCCTTCATGATCTGCGTCCAGGACGGCAGGGGCAAGGGCTCCTGCCGGTCCTACGGCGGACTGAATCTGTTCACCCTGCTGGAGGGCTGCGCCGACCTGCTGGAGTCCTTCGGGGGCCACGAGCTGGCCGCCGGCTTCACCATCCGGGAGGAGAACATCCCCGCCTTCCGCAAGGCGGTGAACGCCCTGGCCCGGGAGGCCCGGAAGAACGTCCCTGCGGGGAACGCCCTGACGGTGGACTGCGTGCTGCCCGACGCCTCCCTGCTCAGCCAGGAGGAGGTGGAGGCCCTGTCCCTGCTGGAGCCCTTCGGCCCCGGCAATCCCAAGCCGGTGTTCCGGCTGGACCGGTGCGCCGTGGCGGGGCTGACCCAGGTGGGGGGCGGCAAGCACCTGAAGCTCAAGCTCAACCTGGGGGACCGGTCCCTGGACGCCATCTTCTTCTCGGCCCGCTCCGGGGAGCTGGGGGTGGCCGCCGGGGACCGGGTGGACGTGTGCTTCTGCCCCCAGATCAACGAGTACCGGGGCTGGCGCAGCGTCCAGCTCCAGGTCTGCGATCTGCGTCCCGCCCGGACCCGGGCCCAGGCCGAGGAGGAGCTCTTCCGCCGCTTTATGGGCGGCGAGCGGCTCTCCCCCGCCGAGGCCGAGGCCCTGCTGCCCACCCGGCAGGAGTTTGCCAACCTGTGGCGGTACCTCCGCTCCCGTCAGGGGGGCGGACTCATTGAGGAGACCTCCCAGCGCCTGGCCCGGAACGTGGCCAGGGCCTGTGGAGAACGGGAGGTCTTTATGCGCACCGAGGTGTGCCTGGCGGTCTTTCACGACACCGGGCTCATCCGCATCGAGCGTGCCACCGATCACCTGCGCATCACTGTGACCGAGCCCTCCGGGAAGGTGGACCTGGAGGGAGCCCGGCTCATGCGGCAGCTCCGCCGCATGGCCGGAGAGGATCAGGAAGGAGGCGAACGCTATGGATGAGGCCATTCTGGCCCGCTATCAGGCTCTGGAGGAGAAGATCCGGAGCTACAACCCCGCCCTGGACACCCGGCGGCTGTCCGACGCGTTCTCCTTTGCCTATCAGGCCCACGACGGCCAGCTCCGCAAGTCGGGGGAGCCCTATATCATCCACCCCCTGGCGGTGGCCGACATCGTGGCCGACCTGGAACTGGACACCGATTCCATCATCGCCGCCCTCCTCCATGACGTCATCGAGGACACCCCCGCCACCCACGAGGAGATCGCCAAGCGCTTCGGCGAGAGCGTGGCTTTGCTGGTGGAGGGGGTCACCAAGCTCACCAGGGTGCAGTATATCTCCAAGGAAGAGGAGCAGATGGAGAACCTCCGGAAGATGCTCATGGCCATGGCCAAGGACATCCGGGTGGTGCTCATCAAGATCTGCGACCGGCTCCACAACATGCGCACCATGGAGTACCAGACCCCCCGGAAGCAGCGGGAGAAAGCCCTGGAGACCATGGAGATCTACGCCCCCCTGGCCCACCGCCTGGGCATGCAGCGCATTAAGTGGGAGCTGGAGGACACCTCCCTGAAGTACCTGGACCCCATCGGCTACCAGGAGATCGCCGACCAGATCCAGGCCAAGGCCACCTCCCACGAGGCCTTTATGGAGACCGTCCAGAGCCGCATTCAGGCCCGGATGGCCGAGGAGAACATCGCCTGCACCGTCTACGGCCGGGTCAAGCACGTCTACTCCATCTACCGCAAGATGTACACCCAGAACAAGACCCTGGACGAGATCTTTGACCTCTACGCCTTCCGGGTCATCGTCCAGGACGTGCCCACCTGCTACTACGTGCTGGGCTGTATCCACGACCTCTACAACCCGGTGCTGGGCCGGTTCAAGGACTATATCTCCACCCCCAAGCCCAACGGCTACCAGTCCCTCCACACCACGGTCATCGGCCGGGAGGGCATGCCCTTCGAGGTGCAGATCCGCACCCAGGAGATGCACAACACCGCCGAGTACGGCATCGCCGCCCACTGGAAGTACAAGCAGGGCATGGCCAACGAGAAGCTGGGCACCGAGGAGGCCTTCGAGTGGGTGCGCAAGCTGCTGGAGTCCCAGCAGGACACCGACCCCGACGAGTTTGTCCGCACCCTGAAGGTGGACCTCTTCGCCGACGAGGTCTTCGTCTTCACCCCCCAGGGGGACGTGAAGAGCCTCCCCGCCGGGGCCACCCCCATCGACTTCGCCTACTCCATCCACTCCGCCGTGGGCAACCGGATGACCGGGGCCAAGGTCAACGGCCGCATCGTCACCTTCGACACCCCCCTGAAAAACGGCGACATCGTGGAGGTCATCACCTCCAAGACCACCCACGGCCCCAGCCGGGACTGGCTGAAGCTGTGCAAGTCCAATGAGGCCCGGAACAAGATCCGCCAGTGGTTCAAGAAGGAGCGCCGGGAGGAGAACATCGCCACCGGCCGGGCCGCCTTCGAGTCCGAGCTGAAGCACCAGGGCCTGTCCCTGGCCCAGATCACCGACCCGGACATCCTCCCCGCCCTGCTGAAAAAGGCCCGCTACAATTCCCTGGAGGAGCTCTACAACGCCATCGGCTACGGGGGCACCTCGGCGGTGAAGGCGGTGACCCGCATCCGGGACGAGTTCATCCGCCTGGGCAAGCTGGAGCACGACAAGGCCGCCGCGGCCCAGCTGGCCGCCGACACCGAGACCTCGGTGATCATGCCCGCCTCCACCATCAGCCCCACCCCCGTCCGGCCCCGGCACTCCCAGTCGGGCATCATCGTGGAGGGGCTGGACAACTGCCTGGTGAAGTTCGCCAAGTGCTGCTCCCCCGTACCCGGAGACCCGGTGGTGGGCTTCATCACCCGGGGCTTCGGCGTGTCGGTCCACCGCTCCGACTGCCCCAACGCCCAGGTGGCCGAAAAGCGCCCCGACGAGGCCGGCCGCTGGGTGAAGGTGGACTGGGTGGACGGCGACCTGCCCGGCTACAACACCGCCCTGGAGCTCTCGGCCAAGGACCGCCAGGGGCTGACCCTGGACGTGGCCATGACCCTCTCGGCGGCCAAGGTGAAGGTCAACTCCCTCTCGGCCAAGGCCATGCCCGACGGATACGCCATCATCTCGGTGGTCCTGGAGGTCAAGGACCGGGACGAGCTGACCAACGTCATCAACAAGTTGGGCCAGATCCAGAGCGTCTACCAGGTCAAGCGTGCGGTTGGCTGACCTGCTTTCCTTTGAAAGGAAAAGCAGGCAAAAGAAACTTCAATAGAAAACCATTCTTTCTTTGGAGGCGAATTCAAATATGGATCATCCCTTCGTTCCCCTTCTGCTGGGCGCCGATATCAACGTCTACTCCATGGCCCGGGCCTTCCATGAGGCCTACGGGGTCAAGACCGTGGCCTACGGCATGTACCCCTCGGGGCCCTGCTACGGCAGCGACATCATCGACTACCGGGTCAGCGAGAACAACGACCGCCCCGAAAAGGTGCTGGAAAACGTGTCCCATGTGGCCGCCGAATTCCCGGACAAGACCGTCCTGGTCCTGGGCTGCGGGGACAACTACCTCACCGCCATCTCGGCCAATCTGGGGAAGTACCCCGCCAATGTGGTGGCCCCCTATGTGCCCCTGGGGCAGATGGAGGAGCTCATCCACAAGGAGCGCTTCCATGAGATGTGCGAGCAGTACGGCATCGACTACCCCAGGACCTTTGTGTACAAAAAGGGCATGGGCCACGACTTTGAGCTCCCCTTCGACGGCCCCTTCGCCGTGAAGCCCGCCGAGTCGGCCACCTACTGGGACCACCCCTTCGACACCCAGCGCAAGGGCTATATCGCCAAGACCCGCGACCAGGTGGAGCAGATCCTGGACGACGTGTACGCCCACGGCTATGAGGACTCCATGATCATCCAGGACTTCATCCCCGGCGGGGACGAGAACATGCGGGTGCTCACCTGCTACTCCGGCCAGGACGGGAAGGTGCGGCTCATGTGCCTGGGCCACGTGCTCCTGGAGGAGCACACCCGCCACGGGGTGGGCAACCACGCCGTCATCATCACCGAGCCCAACGACGCGCTGTGCGAGACCTTCCGCCGCTTTTTGGAGGACATCCACTTCGTGGGCTTCTCCAACTTCGACATCAAGTACGACGTGCGGGACGGGAAGTTCAAGGCCTTTGAGATCAACTGCCGCCAGGGCCGGAGCAACTACTACGTCACCGGCGCCGGATACAACCTGGCCAGGTTCCTGGTGGAGGACGTGGTGGAGCACAGGCCCCAGGAGCTGATCCTGGCGCAAAACCGCCACCTTTGGTGGTCCGTCCCCAAAAAGGTGGCCTACGACTATATCCCCAAGCGTCTCCACGGCCAGATGCAGGAGCTGGAGGCCGCGGACAAGGCGGTGAACCCCCTGTGGTATCCCGCCGACAGGAACCTCATCCACAAGCTGCGCATCTGGCGCATCCAGCACCGGCAGTACAAGTGGTACGCCGGGAGCATGGAAAAGCCCAAGGACTGATATGGCAAAGGGCAAGCTCGGTATCCTGGGGGGCATGGGCCCCCAGGCCACCCTTCTCTTCTACCAGCGGGTGCTGGACTTCACCGCCGCCGCCAGTGACCAGGAGCACATCGAGAGCCTGATCCTCAGCGACACCCAGATGCCCGACCGCACCCGGGCCCTGCTCACCGGGAACCTGGGCCCCAGCCGGGACCGGCTCTTGGCCGACGCCAGGCTCCTGGAGGACTGGGGGGCGGCCTGCATCGCCATCCCCTGCAACACCTCCCACGCCTTTCTTCCCTGGCTCCGGGCCCGGGTGGAGACCCCCATCGTCAACATGATCGGCGAGACTGCCGCTGTCCTCAAGGCCCAGGGGGCCCGCCGGGTGGGCATCCTGGCCACCGACGGCACCGTCCGCATGGGGCTCTACCACGCCGCCTGCCGGGACCAGGGGGTGGAGGCCGTGACCCCGTCCCCGGAGATCCAGAAGCTGGTCATGGAGATCATCTATGACGAGATCAAGGCCGGAAAGCCCGGCTCCTGGGAGAAGTATGAGACCATCGACGCCGCCCTGAAGACCATGGGCTGCGACCGGGCAGTGCTGGCCTGCACCGAGCTGTCGGTCTTCCGGGACAACTGGAGCCTGCCCCCCTACTATTTAGACGCCCTGGACGTGCTGGCCCGGCGGTGTGTGACCGCCTGCGGCTATCCCCTGAAGGAGGAGGAGCGGTAATGGAGCGCCCTGTTTTGCCCCTCGGCGAATACGTGCAAGCCTTGCAGCGCAAGGGTTTGCTCTCTTCCGGCGCTCCCCTGGGAGCCGATCTGGCCCGGCCGGTGAGCGCCGTCACCTGTGACTCCCGCTCCGCCGTGCCCGGGAGTCTTTTTATCTGCAAGGGTGCCGCCTTCCGGCCGGAATATCTCTCCGCCGCCCTCCGGGGCGGCGCCTTCGCCTATGTCAGCGAGACCGACTACCGCGCCGACGCCCCCTGCATCCGGGTGGGGGACGTCCGCGCCGCCATGGGTCTCCTGGCCGACATGGCCTGGGGCCATCCCTCGGGGGAGCTGAAGGTCATCGGTCTCACGGGCACCAAGGGCAAGACCACCGCCGCCTGGTTTCTCAAGTCCATCCTGGACGCCTGGCGGGAAAAGGAGGGCCTGCATTCCGTGGCACTGCTCTCCTCCATCATCACCGACGATGGCGCGGCGAGAAAGCCCGCCGTCCTCACCACCCCG
This sequence comes from uncultured Oscillospiraceae bacterium, assembly GCA_947629795.1. Classification (GTDB taxonomy): domain Bacteria; phylum Bacillota; class Clostridia; order Oscillospirales; family Oscillospiraceae; genus Vermiculatibacterium. The sequence goes on along the minus strand of CANRFC010000019.1, from coordinate 9,837 downwards.
GAGCCCCTGGACCTCCAGCGGCACCTGTGGAACGCGGTGAACGCGGGGTGCGGGTACATGGTGATGGAGTGCTCCTCCCAAGCCCTGAAGTACGGCCGCATGGCGGGGGTAGAGCTCTCCGTGGGAGCCTTTCTCAACCTGGGGGAAGATCACATCAGCCCCAAGGAGCACCCCACTTTGGAGGACTACTTCCAGTCCAAGCTGAAGATCTTCGACCACGCGGGGAACGCCGTGGTGAACCTGGACAGTGACCGGGCCCGCGAGATCCTGAACGCCGCCGGGACGGTCCCCGGCCGGGTGGTGACCTATTCCATGGAGGACCCCGCCGCCCGGGTGTACGGCCACAAGCTGCGCCCCACCGGCGCCGGAACGGCCTTCACCCTCCGCACCCCCGCTGGGGAGCGGGAGCTGGAGATCGCCCTGCCCGGGGACTTCAACGTGTCCAACGCTCTGTGCGCCGTGGCGGCGGCGGGGCTCGTCGGCGTGCCCTTTGACTGCGTGAAGGCAGGGCTGGCCCGGACCCGGGTCCCCGGACGGATGGAGACCTACACCAATTGCGGCAAAACCGTCATCGTGGACTACGCCCACAACGGCATGGCCCTGGAAGCCCTGCTGCGCGCCGTCCGCGCCGACTATCCCGGCGCCCCCGTCACCGCCGTGTTCGGCTGCGTGGGGGGCAAGGCCCTGGACCGCCGGGAGGGCATGGGCCTGGCGGCGGGAAAGCTGGCTGACCGGACCATCCTCACCGAGGACGACCCGGCGGGGGAAAATGTTACGGAAATCTGCGAAGAAGTGGGAAAATACGTGACTTTGGCAGGCGGGACCTTTGAGATCGTGGAGGACCGGGAGGAGGCCGTCCGCCGGGCCATTACAGAGGCCCCCGCCGGGGCCGTGGTGGTGCTGGCAGGCAAGGGCGCCGAGGGCACCCAGAAGCGGAAAAACGGCCCCGAACCCTGCGTTCCCGACGCCCTCCTGGCCAAAAAATACCTGGACCTCCCCCTGGCGGAAGGCTGAACCCATACTCTACCAACCCTCAGCGGGCCGATGTCCCCATCGGCCCCTCCATTTTGTCAATGAGAAGAAAGAAGGCAGCAGCCTTGACCCAAGAGAAGACCCTCATGACCGAGGGGCCCATCGCCCCTATTTTGCTGAAATTCGCCCTACCTCTCTTTCTTGGGAATCTCTTCCAGCAACTCTACAACACCGTGGACTCCCTGGTGGTGGGGAATTACTGCGGGGACGCGGCCCTGGCGGCGGTGAGCTCCTCGGGAAGCCTGTGCCACCTGCTCATCGGCTTTTTCCAGGGGGTGTTCATCGGCGCCAGCGTCATCATCTCCCGCTTCTGGGGAGCCCGGGACCGGGAAGGGGCTGACCGGGCCATCCACACCACCGTGATCTTCTCTCTGGCCATGGGGGCGGCGCTGTCGGTGCTGGGAGTGCTGTTCACTCCCACCATTCTGGAGTGGATGGGGACGCCGGAGAACGTGATGCCCAACTCCATCGTGTATTTCCGGGTCTACAGCGCAGGGCTTTTGGGATTGGTGCTGTATAACACCTCCAACGGGATCTTCCAGGCCCTGGGGGACTCCCGGCATCCGCTGTACTATCTGATCATCGCCGCGGTGGTCAACGCGGTGCTGGACGTGCTGTTCGTGGCAGGGCTGGACATGGGAGTGGCCGGAGCGGCGCTGGCCACCGTCATCGGGCAGGCGCTGTCGGCCTTTCTGGGCTTTGCGCACCTGATGAGCGGCCGGTTCGTGGTGACGGTCCGGCCGGGGAAGCTGCGGGCGGACGGGGCCATCCTGGGCCAGGTGGTGCGGCTGGGGCTGCCCAGCGGGGTGCAGAACAGCGTGATCGCCATCGCCAACCTGGTGGTGCAGTCCAACATCAACGCCTTCGGAGACAACGCCATGGCCGGGTGCGGGAGCTACGCCAAGGTGGAGGGATTCGTGTTCCTGCCCATCACCTGCCTGACCATGGCCATCACCACCTTTGTCAGCCAGAATCTGGGGGCCCAGCGGTATGACCGGGTGAAGTCCGGGGCCCGGCTTGGGGTGCTGATGACCATGGGCTTTTCCGAGGCCGTGGGTGTGGTGGTCTTCGCCGCCGCGCCGGCGCTCATCGGGCTGTTCAGTGAGACGGCGGAGGTGGTGGCCTTCGGGGTGCGGCAGTGCCGGGTGGAGGCGCTTTTCTTCTGCTTCCTGGGCTTCTCCCACGCTGCCGCCTCCATCCTCCGGGGGGCAGGCCGGTCCATCACCCCCATGGTGGTGATGCTCTCGGTGTGGTGCCTGTTCCGGATCACCTACATCACCTGTATGGTGGGGGCGTTCCACAACATCACCGTGGTCTTCACCGCCTACCCGGTGACCTGGTCCATCAGCTCCCTCTTTTTCGCCCTGGCTCTGTGGAAAGGGGAGTGGCTGACCGTCAAGGACCCGCTGCCCGCGGCATAACGCGCCCCCGCCCCATGCGGAGAGGACTTCACAGGGAAGTCCTCTCCGCTTTTTTTGCCCCGCCCCGGCGGCAAAATGGCTTCTTGCATAAAAAATGGAAATCAGCCAGGAAAGAATTGTGAAGCTGTTCATACATTTTTGCCTTGACAGGCGGGATATCACGTGGTACTCTATTTGCATAATTATTCACCATATACCCCAATATATGGAATAATTATGTAATACCCCTGTGAGAGGAATGGTGAGTGACATGAAGAAGAAACAACTTTTGGCCCTGATGACGGGAACGGCCCTGAGCCTGTCCCTGGTCACCGTGCCCACCCTGGCAGCGGAGAAGGCCGCCCCCGCCGCCAGCTTTGTAAACACCGGCGGCGAGGGAGAAAACTACATCAGCCTGTGCGAGGGCCGCTCCTTCAAAGCGGTGCTCCCCGTGGACCTGACCGAGGAAGAGGCCAAGGCCGCCGAAACCGTGATCTGGTCCCTGGACTACGACGCCGACGCGGGCTATCTGGACCCGGCCCTCTTCCCCAACCACACCCAGGGCGGGGCCCTGGACACCTGGAAGGCCATGAACGGGGAGGACCTGTTCACCACCCCGGTGACCAAAGTGGAGACGGTGGACGGCCAGGTCTGCCTGACAGCGGAGTTTGACAGCAGCATCTACTTCTACGGCACCAACCGGAGGACCGGCGCCCAGTATGCCGACCCCAGCGCCCCCCACACCGAGGGCGGCGCGTACATGGACCTGTGCGGCTGGTACGACCTCACCGCCACCGCCGGCGGCGAGAAACTGGGGGCGGTGGAGAACGTGAAGATCACCCCCTACGACAACTTCCACACCATGAAGGAGGTCTATGCGACCCTGGACGAGCTGGTGGCCTTCGCCAAGGAGAACACCGACCTCTACGTGGAGAAGTTCTCCATGGGCAAGACCCAGGGGGACAACGGCCACCAGAGCCTGGATATGCCCTACCTCATCATCGCCAAGAGCAAGGCGGCGGTGGACAACTGGCAGAAGCTGAAGGCCCAGGCCGAGTCCGACCCCGCCTCTGTCATCGAGAAGCTGGAGAGCGGCGCCCTGAAGGACTACCAGGTGCCCATCCTCTACTCCAACGTCCACACCAACGAGGTCTCCGCCACCGACGGCATCCTGAAGTTCGCCGCCCTGCTGCTGGAGACCGCCGCCGGCAATGGCAAGATCGACTACAAGAACCTCACCGGCTTCACCGCCGCCGGCGAGGCCGAGCTGGCCAAGCAGATGGGCCCCGCGGGGGAGGAGGGCAGCGTGGCCGTCCCCGACCTGGTGAAGGACACCGCCACCTACCTGGGCTACATCAAGCCCGAGGGCTCCAGTGCCTCCGGCGTGGTGGACCTGGATAAGTTCTACACCAGCGAGACCGTCACCGTGGACACCGACGCCCTGCTGGACGACGTGTTCTTCCTCATTGTCCCCGCCGAGAACGCCGAGGGCCGGACCTACCTGACCCGGGAGTCCTCCGGGGGCGTGGACCTGAACCGGGACAACTCCTTCCAGACCCAGGCGGAGACCCAGAACATGACCCACCTCATCGCCTCCTGGAACCCCGTGAGCTTCACCGAGTTCCACGGCCGGGTGAGCGCCTTCCAGTGCGAGCCCTGCGATCCCCCCCACGAGCCCAATTTTGAGTACGACCTGCTCTCCGAGCACCTGGTCAGCGGCGGTGAGGCCTTCGGCATCGCGGCGGTGGCCAACAACGACAGCTACAACAGCTACGTCATCCCCCAGCGGGACTACCTGAGCTACAATGGCCAGAAGACCGCCGATGGCAAGGATCAGACCCAGTGGTTCGACCCCTGGGACGATATGTCCACCAGCTACACCCCCCAGTACTCCATGCTCCACGGCACCGTAGCCTACACGGTGGAGCAGCCCGCCTACAACGACCAGACCGCCACCGCCATCGCCTACGGCCAGCTGGGCCAGTCCCACTACATCGCCGAGAACAAGGCCGGCTACCTCCTGGCCCAGGCCAAGATCTTTGAGCGGGGGGTCACCAACGCCAACTCCGACGCCTATGACCTGGTGGGTCAGTGGTTCTGCGACCAGTACGACGTGGAGGGCGCGGAGATGGACGTGTTCCGGCCCGAGTACGACGGCGAGGGACAGAACGGCAACTTCTACCCCGAGTGCTACATCATCCCCCTGGACAGCGCCAACCAGAAGAACCTGGACGCCGCCGACCAGATGCTGACCTACCTCAAGCGCAACGGTGTGAAGGTGCTCTTCGCCGACCAGGCCTTCACCTATAACGGCACGGAGTACCCCGCCGGCACTGCCGTGGTGTCCATGTACCAGGCCAAGCGGAGCGTGGCCAACGGCGTGCTCTATGACGGCACCGTCATCACCGGCTGGCCCGTGCTCTACTCCGAGGGCATCACCGCCTTCAACAAGACCCGGGGCTTCGACATGACCGTGTGCGCCGAGCCCGAGAGCTACAAGACCATCGCCGCTGTCTGCACCGAGAAGGACGCCTGGACTGTGACCTCCGATAAGGTGGACAGCGACCAGGTCATCCTCTGCAACACCTCTGAGGACGCCATTATCTCAGTCAACGAGCTGCTCGGGGCGGGGAAGAAGGTTAGCGTCATCACCGCCGGAGACTACGCGGGCTCCTTCCTGGTCTCCAAGGCCGACTACGAGAGCGTTTCCAAGGACCACCTCCTCACCGCCGCGGCGGTGGAGGGCCTGGCTCCCGCCGCCAAGGCCCTGACCAAGGCCCCCGTCATCTACATCGCGGGCAAGACCCCCGACAATGAGCAGGGCTTCGTCCATTCCTCCCTCATCAACTGGAACAACACCTCCTACAACTATGACCGGCAGTCCATGGAGCTCATGGGCTTCCAGACCACCGAAAACGTCTCTGAGGCCGACCTCATCCTCGGTGCGGTGAGCCTGGACGACGCCGCTCTGGCCGCCGTGAAGGCGGGCACGGCCTACATCGGCTACGGCCCCGAGGCCATGGACGGGGCCATGAAGCTCTTCGGCGAGGGTGAGCTGGTGTGGCAGGCCGCCGCCGACCAGGCCCTGGACGCCCTGGCCTACGTGACCTATCCCACCAAGAGCCCCATCACCGCCAGCTATGTGGCCGAGGGGGACGACATCCTGTACGGCTACGGCGCGGGGTACTTCGCCGCCATCCCTGAGGGCGCCCAGGTCCTGGTGAAGCTGGACGGCTCCAAGGAGCTGCTGGAGGGCTTCCTGCCCAAGACCGGGGAGCACTACGAGGACTTCCTCAACGACTCCATCCAGGCCATCTCCTACAAGAAGGACGGCATGGACGTGGTCCTCTTCGCCAACACCCTGACCAACAAGATGCACCAGCGGGACGAGTTCGGCTTCATCGCCAACGCCGCCTTCACCGCCGTGGCCCAGAGCTTCAAGGACGTGCCGGAGAACGCCTGGTACGCCGCCACGGTGGATCAGGCGGTCACCGCCGGCATCATGGTGGGCACCGGGAACGGGCAGTTCAGGCCGGAGGCGGATATCACCCTGGCCACAGTTTGTCAGGCTCTCTACAACATGGAGGGCAAGCCGGAGGGCAAGCCGGAGGTCACCGCCGGCGCCTACCCCGCCGACGCCTGGTACACCGACGCGGTCAACTGGGCCAGCCAGGCCGGGCTGGTCACGGTGGACGGGAACTTCGCCCCCAACGGGGCCATCGACCGGGCCGCCACCGCCCAGATCGTGGCGGCCTACTGCCAGGGCAAGGGGCTCACCGCCCAGGCCACCGGGAAGATCGACCAGGTCCCGGACAAGGGGGACATTCCCGGAGAAGCCTTGGGAGCCGTGACATTCTGCTATGACGCGGGCATCCTCATCGGGGATGAAACGGGGGCGATGAAGCCCGGCGACATCCTGACCCGGGCCCAGCTGGCCACCATCCTGCTGCGGGTGGCCGCCCTGTAAAAGAGGACCGAGCAAGAACAAGGCCGCCGCCCGGAAGGGCGGCGGTTTTTGTTGACATTTGTTCGAATTTGTTGTAATGTAATTTTAACCCCGCCGCTGAAATGGGATAGGCGGGGCCAAGGCACTGCAGCAAGTACGGCAGGCGGTTCCGGCCACACCTCTGAAAGGAGGTGAGACCATGCCTATTACGCTGACGTTCCATATCCGGGGCATCCGGGTATCCATACGGTTGAGTCGTAATAGCAAAAACCGCCACCCTGGCCGGTGACGGTTTTTGTGGTACATAATACCATAGATTAACCTTTACTCTGGGCAGGAACCGCTTGCTTTGCGGTGCCTTTCCTGTATTCATTATAGCATAGTTACAGGGTTTGTCAAGAGAGGAAGGGAAAGCCGCCGGGCGAGGGCCCGGCGGCTTTCTTAGGTGTTCGTTTTCGGGGGAATTACTCCTCCTCGGGGGCGGGGGTCTCGACGGGGGCCTCCTCCACGGGGGTCTCCTCGACTACCTCGGGGGCTTCCTCGACGGAAGCGGTCTCGTCCCCACCCTCATCGGGGGTGGTCGCGCCGCCTTCAGTGGGGGTAGTCACGGGGTCGGTGGGCTCGGTGCCGCCCTGGCCGCCGCCCTCCACGGCGGCCTTGGCAAAGGTCACGCCGGTGAGGTCGATGGTGTAGTGCTCATCCTCTTCCCCATCGGTGACGCCCTTCCAGTTGACGACGATGGTGACCGTCTTGGCCTGCTTATCACTCGCAACATCACCCACGAGCATAGCGATATAGATCTTCGAGTTACTGTCGTCGGTGAATTGGCTGAGCTTGATGTTGTAGGCAGGGGCCTCTTGATCAATGCCGGCACGAACAACAACGGGATCGCCCGTCACCGGCGTCATGCCAGTGGGCTTGTCGATGGTGAAAACGATGTACCAGCGATTCTCATCCTTGTGGGCAGGGTCAAACCCCTCCCACTTGTAGGCGGTGATGGTGCCAGAGGCGTTCAGGGTGGTCTCATGGCTTTCATCGGGTGTAAGCGTCTCATCAACGTGCATCTTGTCAGCATCTAAGCTCTTCGCCCAATTGTCAGTGAGGACGGCTTTGATTTTATCCACAGAGGGAATGGCGATGGTAGCAACTATTCTCGGAGAGGGAGAGAGGCTAATCTTCCAGGTATTGCCATCTTTATAAGCATACGTGGGCAGGTCGGCGAGAGCGATCTCAGTGGCTTTTTCCAGGCTCACAGCTTCGCCCTCGGCGTTTTTGTAGGACCAAGGCATAGTATCATAGTCATACTTATATCCGGCGGGATCCTGCATGCTTTCCCGTTTTACCAGTTTCAGGGGTGCGGGATTCTGCACCAGGGCGTTGTTGACCAACTGGCCCTCGACGGTCCAAGTCTCGGTGACGTTAGCGCTCTCTTCACCAAAGTAGACAGTGTACTGAATGGGGGTCCACTTGGCGTAGAGGGTCAGGTTGCCGGTGGTGGTGCCCTTGGCGTAGGTGAATTCGGTGTTACACTCGGCATCGGTGCACCACTTCGCAAAGGTATAACCCGTCTTGGTGGGCTCGTTGGTCAGGGTCAGGGTATCAGTGTCCACAGTATACTCGGTGGGATTGGCCGTGGCGGGAGCGGTGCCGCCGTCGAGCTCGTACTTGATGGTGTACTTCACGGCGGTCCACTTGGCCTTGATGGTGACAGTGCCATTGGCGGTGTCGGTCAGGTTCTTGCTGTCCTTGGTAACTTCCTTGTCGTCCAGGAACCAGCCGCCGAAGGTGTAGCCGTCCTTGGTGGGAGTGGACAAGGCTTCGGTGCTGATGGCCTGGTCATAGGTAGCGGTGATAGCGGTGATGGTAGAGGCGCTGTCACCGACCTTGCCGCCATCCAGATCAAAGTTCACAGTGTAGGTGTTGGGGGTCCAATCGGCCGTGTAGGTAGTGGCAGCAGCGGGGAAATCAGTTGCAGTGCTGGCGTTGACAGTGGTATCGCCAGCCTTCCAGCCGCCGAAGGTGTAGCCGGTCTTGGTGGGGGCGGCGGGAGTGGTGAACTTCTCGGCGGTGCCGGTTTCGCCGACCTTGGGCATGCCCTTGAAGGTAGCAACGGTCTCGGAGCCGTTCTTGAAGGTCACGGTGACCAGCTTGCTGGCGTCCACACCGTCCGCGGTGTAGTCGCAGGACAGCTCGTATTTGGCACCCTTGAACTCAAAGGTGACGACAAAGTGGTAGGAAGAACCGGTCAGGTCCAGGTGGTCGCTCTGGGGGTCCTCATTGCGGGTATTGTGGTCCACATAGAGGGCGCTGTACTTGCCCATGGAACCGGGCCAAGGGTTCTGGGTGTTGTCCGACCCGGTCTTATACTTCGCCTCAGCGCCGTTGGCGGTAAGCTTACCGTTTGTGATCTTGTTGGCGGCATCGTCAGTGTTGTAGGCATCGTCCCGCTTAAGGCCTAAGGCAAGCCACTGCATGGTCTTCAGGTCGGGAATATAGGTCCTTGGCGGATCCTCCTTATAGCCGAAGGAACAGAATTTATCGAAGGAAGCCTGATCGTTAACGATGAAGAGTTCCGCTTCTTTGAGGGGCTGAACGAACTCGGCGGTAACGGTGTAGGTGCCCTCGGTATTCATGGTGAACTTGTTGTTGGTCACGGTGACATTGGTGTCGCCGCACTTGACCTTCAGCGAATTCTCTTTCAGAAGATATATGATGTAAAGGGGTAGGAAAACAGCCTTCCCCAAATACATCATAGCTGTGACGGCTCATTTGTGGTGAAGAAAGCGGCAGTTATGAGGAAAGGAGTAAAAACCTCAGTAATTGCAAGCATTTCAGCACGAAAGGAGCTAATTTTTATGCCATCATTGTTTGAACGGATGGGCGGCACCTACCGCCGCGAGGGGGACTATTTCATCCCCAACATCGAACTGCCCGACGCGGGCACGGCACCGCTCGGCAAGTATGGGCGTATGCGCCGCCGTTACCTGCAAGAGTACCACCCCGGCCTCTATGCCAGACTGACCGCCAGCGGGAAACTCTATGAACACCTGACGGAGATCGACCAGACCTGCCATGAGCGGATGGAACGCATCTGCACCGCTATGGCGGCGCGGGAGAGCGTGACCGAGGCCCTCAAAGCCGACAACCAGATGGAGTGGGTGCGGCGTATGAACAACATCCGCAGCCGCGCGGAGGAAATCGTAACCACGGAACTGATTTACACCGAAGAAGGGAGCGTTTGAAAATGAAAAGCAAGCTGTTATCTTTCCTGTCCGGCATGGTCGTGATGCTGATGCTGGTGGGCCTGCCGGTCACGGCGCTGGCCGCGTCCGGGGCGCTCACCATCGAGGTCAACCCCATCAAGGTCCTGGTCAACGGCGAGGTGTTCCAGCCGAAGGACGTAAACGGAAACGATGTGATGGTGTTCACCTACAACGGCACGACCTATGCTCCCCTGCG